>NZ_WQIE01000020.1:0-6112 GCF_013035585.1 Ruegeria sp. HKCCA5839
GCGAAGAGTTGTATGAGCGGATCAGCACGGCACTGGCGGTGGTCGAGCAACCTGCATTGAAGTGATAACGAGGTCACACAGCTCGCAAACGCCTTCTCAACAGCGCAGAGCGGTCATCTGACAAAAACACGCGGATGACCGCTTCGAGCCCAACGCAGCCTCAAGTCAGCAAGAAAAAGCCGTCAGCTTGAAACTTTATACAAAGGCCACTCGTCGGGAACTCCCTTTAGTTGCCGTTCTCCCAATGACTCAAACTGTAATCCCGATCCAACAACGAGACTTCTTACAACGCCTGACACCCAAGCCTCGCCACCCGGCACTAACTCAAGAATCCGCGCGGCGATAGTTACTGCCAAACCGGAAACATCATTGCTCCGGCGCAAACACTCTCCTGTATGGATGCCCGCGCGTATGGTGAGACCAATATCAGATGCTTGGGACTTTATTGCCTCCGCGCATGCGATAGCCCGGCTGGGACCGGCAAAAGTTGCAAGTATTCCGTCACCCATTGTCTTGATCAACGTTCCGTCGTGGCGGGCAATTGCACGCGCTGCGAGAGCATCATGTTTCTCTATGATGTGTTTCCATTCCTCATCTCCGACGCGTGTCGCGATGGCGGTCGACCCTTCAATGTCGGTCATGAGAATTGTCGAAAGCACACGGGTTTCTTCCTTCTGAGGTGCTTCGCTGCAAACGAAATCGGTAATTTGCTTTACAATGGCACGCGTGTCGCCAATCCAAGGCAGATGATCTGAGTTCTTTACGAACTCAAAACGGGCATTGCGAATGTTCTCCGCAAGGTACCGCCCGTCTTCCACCGAAATGGAAATATCCTTTTCAGGGTGCAAAATGAGAGCAGGAGCTTCAATTGCGGGAAGAATTGACCTGTAGTCCGTATCATAATTCAGACGCGTGATGGCAATTGCCGAACGGGGGCTAGCAGACAAAGTGAGCAGTTTATTAAAAAATGCCTGTTCTTCCGGATCATCCTTAACTGAAGGGGCTGCCCACTCCAACTCGCAACCAAGGTTTCCCCAATTGGCTTCGAGGTGTTTAAGGTCCTCTTCGAATTCAGCACGTCGCCTACCTCTCGGCCAGTCTGGTTTCCACGCGTCGCAGGGACGGCTGCCAATCATTACGATTGAACTCACTTTTTCCGGATAGCACGCCGCGAACATTGCTGTCATCGCGCCTCCTTCGCTGATTCCGAAAATTGCTGCTTTTTCACTGCCTACGGCAGCCATAACAGCACGAATGTCTTCCGCGCGTTCTTCCAGCGTGGGTGCTCCGACATCACGATCGGACATTCCTGTTCCGCGTTTATCGAACATGATGACCCGGCACTTTTCTGCTAGTCCGCGAAGGAAGTCTCGGTAACCCTGGTGCTCCCAGACCACATCAATGTTGTGGAGCCAGCCGGAGATATAAATCAAATCGACCGGCCCTTCGCCGACGACTTGATACGCGATTGCAACATCGCCCGCGCGTGTGAATTGAGTGGATGGTTTAATAAAAGTGGTCATGGCGCGTTCCGAATGCGTTTCGCTGCCGAATATGACTCACTCATGGCAAAAGCCAAAACCATTCGTTCAGTTTGATATTGTAGCCAATAATTCTGACGGCTGCTTTGTCCGCGCACGAGACATCGAGTAATTTTCAACGAATGACAGCTCTGCGGACTTTGCGGCCATCCGCATTCTAACTCCAAAGGACCGCAGTCAGTTCGAACCGGACATTCAAACTCATTCTTCGCGGGTTGTATAAGCGGGCGTGCAGGTTCGCAACCTGAGTGGAGGCAGTCATTCACGAGGTTCTTCACAAACCAATTGAAGGCTCGCGGAAACTAGCCTGGCCTTAGCTGTTGCCTGATCGTATTGAGAGCGAGATACTGTGCGTGCTTTCAACCCAAATTCCAAAAAATGTCCAGAAACACCAAGTGGTGGAAATTCATGCCCAATGACACAGAGTTCACCTTTGCAACCGCTGCCGCCAGCTATAGCAATGAACAGCGATTTGAACCGAATGAACATGCGCACGAGTACTATCAGGCGTCGCTGCTGAGCGCTGTAATGCAGGGTGTTTACGACGGAACTGTCACTATTGGTGATTTGCTGAAACACGGAGACTTTGGCCTCGGCACGTTCAACGCGCTCGACGGCGAGATGATTGTAATAGACGGCGTAGCGTACAGGCTGGATGGTGAAGGAAAAGCAACAGTTGCAAGTGACACAGCCATGACCCCATATGCTGCTGTCATCAATTTCGAACCCGCAGTGTCGCTTTCGCTGGATGAGACAGCAGACAAACACTCCTTTGAAGATCGACTGGACGGGCTAGCAGAAGCGAAGAACCTATTTTACGCCGTTCGATTTACTGGGCGCATCAAACATATCAAATATAGAAATGTCCTGCGTCAGGACAAACCCTATAGACCTCTGCTGGAAGTCGTGAAAACTCAGGCAGAATTTGAGCTGAATGACGTGGACGGTACAATTCTGGGGTTTCGGTGCCCGGACTATGCGGTGGGTATCGGTGTGCCGGGCTACCACCTTCATTTTATTTCGAGCGACTTGAGTAAAGGTGGGCATGTACTCGATTACACCCTTTCCAGTGGCCGATTGGAAATTGACCATACGTCTTCTCTGCACCTCGAACTTCCGGAAAGCAGATCCTTTTCTGACGCCAATCTGACCGCAGGCGCTTCGGCAGACGGTATCCTGAAAGCCGAAAGCAGCGATAGCTAGACACCTTTAAGTGCCCCGAATGAGCGCGCAATATTCCGGAGCAAAGAAAGCCGTAAGAGCTCTGACTTCGGGGAGACGGAAGAGGCAACTAGAAGTTGAGCTTCATTACTGAGCTTTTACAATTCCGAAAATCCTAACCAGGCTTTCATACGACTCCGATTTGTGGCCTCTTTAGGCTTCTTCGAGCGCCTCAGCGATTTTGTTCGCGAGCATTTCTGGCTGATCAACGCTCGGCCAATGTGTGGCGTTTTCCAAGACGATCCGGCTTATCTTGTTTTCTTCTAACCAACGGACAGTGCCTTCGGGGCAATTGTCGGGGTTATAAAGGTAGGTGATATTTGCTGCACGTTGCAAAACTTCACCAGGTACGTGGTGTGTTGAAAACTTCCGGGCGTCGATGCCGAGCTGCCAAAGCGCTACAGGATCGGCCTTTGAGACTTCGTCGCGATATCTTCTTATGATAGGTGCGGATTTCGCCATTTCATCCAGCCGCATTAGAAACGCTCCGCGAAATTCTGCCGGGTCACTGTAGTCAGCGGCTGTCCCGGAAAAATAGGCATCTGCGGCGGTAATATTTCCTTCCAACGAAACGATGGTGGTCAAAGGGCAGTCAGCCCTGCCGGCGGCCAAGGAAGCTATGATTGAAGCGACCGAATGGGCGACAATAATCTCTGCCTCATACTTTATTGCTTCCTTTTTTACATATTTTGCCAGGGCTTCGAGAGTTGTTCTCCCAGCCAGGGGCTGAGCACCAAATCCTGGAAGATTGATGGGCAACAAACGATGGCTGATGGCAAGATGTGTCTCAGCCAATCCATCGAACATGCTCCCATTGTCGCCGAATCCCGCAACGAACAAAATACTCGGCCGATTGTCGCGGAACTCTTTAAATTGGTTTGAGTTTTCGGCACACATGTCAATCTCCTGAACTTGGCCGAACGCGCAACAACATGGCTCCGTTGTACAAGCTACTTTGTTTGAAGAAGGCTTTTTGCAGTTTATCGGAAGACTTGTGCAACTCCTGTGGGAAAGACGTCAGCCGCAGTATTTTCGGACCTCAGTATCTCTAAGTCCCGTGGCGACAAGCATGCATCTGTTTCGGGCTTCGTAGTAATAGCCACGGGCATACCACATGACCGCTTCGGGCTCACTTCCATCTGAAACCATCCAGGCGCCGCGCAAGTACTTCACGGCGTATGTCAGGTTGGTTTGCGCGTCCAAAAGGTCGGAAGCCTCTCCGCGAAACCCCATTTGGCGCGCTGTCGCCGGCAAAATCTGCATCAATCCGTAATAGGGACCGTTGCGGGCATGGGGGCGATAGTCGCTTTCTCGCTGGATCACTCGGTGAACAAGGCTACGCGGCACTTCGTTTGCGTCTGCGGTTTCGTTGATCATCAGGCGCAGCTCGGGCGTCTCGCCGGGATAAAGACGGGTTATTGGCTCTGCGGGTTCATTGCCGCAAGCGGCAAGAAATAGCGCGGCAAGAACGGCTGTATATCGCATCAAAATTCTCATCCCACTAACTATGAGCATTATCAGTGCTCAACCGCGATTGATATTCAATATCCTTGGGTATTGCTGAGCGGCTTTTTTTTCATTCCAGCATTATGATAGCAGCGACCTTAGCAAACTAAATTTTGAAGTAGCAGATATTTGGGTTTTAGCCTCTACTCTGAGTTCAATTCGGCCATCTTACCAATTTTCTTAGATGTCCCGTAAGTGCCGCTGAGCTGTCCTTTGTAATGTGAAGCCGATCTTTCCGCCGTGAATAACATCTTCGCTCGATTGCGGACACTGCGTTAGAATTCAGCCGCGACCGCGACGCAGTCATCGCAGCCTTTGGTCAGAGACAATCTCCTAACTTACGACATGTTTTTTCCTATCTCTTAACTTTGCATGCGCGTACTCGATCGTTTATTCATAGGCATCGTGAAACCTATAGCTTTCTGGATACAGGTGGATTGCGGCGCAAAACACGCGACCAGTGTTTGTCTAGCCAGAATATCCACTCCTGAGGATATTGTCGCAGAAGATGTTCAAGTTCACTAACCCAGTTTTGAGTTGTGGATACTAGATCCCCTCCAGCCATAACACTTTGGCCCAAAACCAAATGCAATTCCGTTTCGGTCTGTACTACAGTCGCAGCTAGTATCGGGACCCCTGCCTTTTGGGCATATCTTGCTGGCCAGGTTTGAACACCAACGATCTCACCGAACGCCGACACAGCGGCGAGATCACGAGCTGGGCTCAAGACTTGCGTGGGCGGCTCATCAATGCGATCAACCATCGCGACCACGATCCCGTCTCGTTTTAATGTTCTCAAAATGATCCTTGCAACGAAAGTTGGATCCGCTTCCCGCACATCTACAAACTCACATCCAACACTATGGTAAAGTCTATGTTGAGCTTCGGCGCGGTTTTTGTCTTTTGACACCCGAACAATCGATAATATGGGGTACGAGTTCGATAGGCATCGGGCCATCGGTATCGCGCCGTGGGCGTGAGGTAAGACGAGGATAAAACTCCCATTCTCAAAGAGCCGTTCAAATCTTTCACGATCCTGGACAATTAAAGTTTCGTCGATTTCTTCACCGAAGCCATGCCGTATCCTTTCTGCACGATCAAAACCCAGCAAAAGCTTCCGCACGTATTCCTTAAACAATCGCCTAGGTGAGGGGTGGTCCACATGCGCCGATAGTGCGATTGCGGTATATCGGACATGATTTCCCGGAAGCACGTAGATCAATCTAAGAACCCAACCGACAACGGCATAGAAGAGCTTTCTGACAGGTCTGGAACGTCGGGCAAGCCAGCCGGAAAACGTTTCATAGGCGAGAAATATGCGGTCCTTTGTTTTGGTGAAACTCATATAGGCTGCCCAATTCTGAAAATACTAATACACAGTAAGCGATCAGTTTCTGCAATATCCTCATTTCTGCCTAGCAGCGGTACAAAAAAAGGCCGCGCAATTATGATTGCCAAGCTGTCAGCTTCCTCCGTTGGCACCATGAGAGTTCGCACTTACAGAAAATGTCCAAAAACTGTTTACCTTAGAATGCCGTGAGTGAGATTGAGGTCTGCTTTGGGCTCGATGCAGACGTTCGCGAAAGTCCTGCGAACGACCGCTCTGCGGCCATTAATGCACGGCGTAGCGAACCACCGCTCCGAGCCCATCCACGCCCGTGTTCCAAATGACTTGAAAATCAATTGTAGAGTCCGTGGCTCGCGTGCATAGTCTCGGGAATGACAACACCGATCCGCCACCTCGCCCATTTCAGCTGGGGTACTCTACGTGCCTCTGTGGACGACCCGAAAATCACTACCTTTGCCGAGGCCGTTCCGCGCGTCAACGCGAGAGCCGAGGACAG
>NZ_WQIE01000021.1:0-2374 GCF_013035585.1 Ruegeria sp. HKCCA5839
CGCGGACATTTCTGCCATTCGCTAAAAAAACTTGGTGAATTTGCGGCTTGAACGATTGCATTGAGCCCGGAGAGTAACTCCAGCCACAAGCCTGACTTGTTTTCAATAAACTACTGGCGCAACATCCGTGAATGTCCGGAACCAATTGGGAGGTTGGCATGGCAGAGCTACGCGAAATTGGTAAGACAGGTATACGGGTCCCTCGCATCGGGTTTGGATCGACGGGGTTGGGAAGTATCCCGGAAATCTATGGGTATGAAGTTGAGGAAGACCGCGCGATTGATACAATTCGGGCAATTCTTTCGCAGCCAAATGCGTTCCTGGACACATCCCGTTGCTATGCCATGGGACGAAGTGAAGAGCGCATAGGAAAAGTCATTCGTGAGCTTGGTGGTTGGCCGGACGGTCAGGTGCTTTCCACCAAAATCGACCGGGACATGGAAACCGGTGCTTTTGATGCTTCTCAAGCGCGTAGATCAGTCGAGGAAAGTCTCGCGGCCCTAAGCGTCGACAGCGTTGATATACTCCACGTCCATGATGTCGAATATGCAAATGACCTATCTGAGGTCAAAGGACGAGGTGGCGCGATTGAAGAGTTGTTCCGTATCAAGGAGGAAGGTCTTGCAAAGGCGGTCGGAATCGCGGCGGGACGTATCGACTTAATGATGCCAATTTTGGAGGGTTGGGATTTTGACGTGGTCCTGACACACAACAGACATACGCTAGTGAACGATAACGCAGCACCTCTGATAGAACTCGCGAAATCACGAGGCGTTTCAATATTGAACGCAGCACCTTATTCCGGAGGTGCACTTGCCCGAGGCAGCGCCATCCATCGCTTTTATGTGTATAGACCTGCGGATGATGAAGTACTTGCGCCAATACGTGCTGTTGAAGAGGTATGCGGGCACTACGATGTCCCGGTCGGGGCGGTCGCGTTGCAATACTCGATGAAAGACGACGACATCACTTCGACGGTTTGTGGAGTGACATGGCCTCAGCATGTTCAACAGGCGATGGAATGGGCAGAGTGGTCTATCCCTGAAGGCCTTTGGGAAGAACTCGCTGAGCTCGATAAAACTTCAAGCGATCCAGAAGCTTAGAGTTAATTTTCGGATAGGATACTGTTCTGCCAATTGACTGCTTTGGGCTTAGAGCTATCGGCCGACGTGGTCGGCCTAAATAACCTGTTTTTGGACCCGAGAATACTGCTTTCGACCTGCTCAAGCTTGTCAAACCTCACGAGTTTCATTTGCCGAAGCAGGATAGCGACGCAAACCCGTCGTATTTCTTTCAGATTGAGCATTGAAAATCGATCAAAGCAGCGCTGACATTTGGGATTTGGATGCACTGGTCATGGCGCAAGACGAAATCATTCAAGATATGCTGGTAGAAATTGCAAAGGTCTATGAGACCGAGGTAGACATTCAAGGACCTCATACAGCGAACACGCTTTTGGTAACGCCAACTCCTGTTGCCTTTGAACCCGTTCCACCTTGCTCCCTAGATGCGGGTATGCGTGCTGTCTTGGCCAATAGCAGTCATCCGGCAGCTAGTTCGGTCTTGGCGGCACAGCATCTCTTGAGCTGGGGATCAAACCCGGTTGAGGGCAACACCCAATCGAGTATAGCCGCCTTGATAAGCGTCCTAACACTGATGGGACCAGAAGGACCGATACCGGCGCCGGACGTAAGGTTGGGTTTGGTCTACATGCGACCCGACAGCTACTATCCTATGCATCTTCATGACGCCGACGAGACATATGTCATTATTGCGGGACAGGCCCTTTGGACGGCCGGAGATGACATTCGGATGAGAGGGGTTGGTTCAATGATTCACCATCCAAGTATGATGCCACATGCATTTCGAACAGGCGCAGAGGGCTTTATCGCAATCTGGCGCTGGAGTGGCGACATCAACACACACTCATACACCTTTACTGAACATGTCGAAGCTGATTTGTTAGCCTGAAGCGCGGCCTTGGGCTCCAAGAAGACTTTTGACTATATTCAAACGAGCCTCACCACCCGCTCTGCCGTCTATATACCTGTTTGATGCTGACTGGGTGCCTGCCGCATTTGGTGCACCGGGCTTTTTCCAAAACGCTGCGCAGTGTGACATCACCGCCGAGCCGGTTAACCAGGTCGCTTGGCCGGAAGCTCGCACCATGGATACAGCGGACATCATCGCAGTGGATGTATATCCAGTAGTCATCTGAGATGCTGGAAATCGGGATGGGCTGGATCTGTATTCCGAGTCGGCGCGGCGGCATTGCGCAAGGTTAACTAGGGGCCTCACCTGGACAAGCTACAAAGTGGAACCACCGCGTTTTAGGCGTCGGGAACAACGTTAGCCAATTTCGGGTGTGCGGACA
>NZ_WQIE01000022.1:0-1775 GCF_013035585.1 Ruegeria sp. HKCCA5839
ATGAAGATGACGACCGAAGAAGCATTTGTGAAGGTTTTGCAGATGCATGGGATTGATAATGCCTTTGGGATTATTGGTTCTGCGATGATGCCGATATCGGATTTGTTTCCGGCGGCTGGGATCAAGTTTTTTGACTGTGCGCATGAATGCAATGCGGGGATGATGGCGGATGGGTTTACGCGCGCGTCGGGTCGGATGTCGATGATGGTGGCGCAGAACGGCCCCGGCATCACCTCGCTGGTCACGCCGATCAAGACCGCCTATTGGAACCACACACCTTTGCTGATCGTGACCCCGCAGGCGGCCAACAAGACCATGGGTCAGGGCGGCTTCCAGGAGGTCGAGCAGATGGCTCTGCTGGAAGACATGGTGGCCTATCAGGAAGAGGTGCGCGACCCGTCGCGCATGGCCGAAGTTCTGAACCGGGTGATCCTGCAGGCCAAACGCGCCAGCGCGCCGGCCCAGATCAACATCCCGCGCGACTACTGGACCCAGGTGATCGATATCGAGCTGCCCGCGGTTGTCGAGTTTGAACGCCCCTCGGGCGGTGAACAGGCTGTGGCCGAGGCGGCGAAACTGCTGTCCGAGGCGAAATTCCCCGTCATCCTGAACGGCGCGGGCGTGGTTCTGGGCGATGCGATTGGCGACTCGATGGCGCTGGCCGAACGTCTGGATGCGCCGGTCTGCGTGGGCTATCAGCACAATGACGCCTTCCCCGGCTCCCACCCTCTGTTTGCCGGTCCGCTGGGCTATAACGGCTCGAAAGCGGGGATGGAGCTGATCTCGAAAGCCGATGTCGTGCTGGCGCTTGGCACCCGTCTGAACCCGTTCTCGACCCTGCCGGGTTACGGGATCGATTACTGGCCCAAGGATGCCAAGATCATCCAGGTGGATATCAACCCCGACCGCATCGGCCTGACCAAGCCGGTCAGCGTGGGCATCGTGGGCGACGCCAAGAAAGTGGCGCAGGGCATCCTGGCACAGCTGGCTGACGGTGCTGGCGACGCGGGCCGGACCGAGCGCAAGGACACCATCGCCAAGACCAAATCGGCCTGGGCGCAGGAACTGACCTCGATGGACCACGAGGATGACGATCCGGGCACCAGCTGGAACGAGCGGGCCCGGGGCCGCGAGCCGGAAAAAATGTCTCCGCGCATGGCGTGGCGGGCGATTCAGGCGGCGCTGCCGAAAGAGGCGATCATCTCGTCCGATATCGGCAACAACTGTGCCATCGGCAACGCCTATCCGTCTTTCGAAGAGGGCCGCAAATACCTGGCGCCGGGCCTGTTTGGCCCCTGTGGCTATGGCTTCCCGGCGATTTGCGGGGCGAAAGTGGCCTGCCCGGACACGCCGGTTGTGGGGTTTGCCGGTGACGGCGCCTTTGGCATCTCGATGAACGAGATGGTCTCGGTCAACCGCGACGACTGGCCCGCGATCACCATGGTGATCTTCCGCAACTATCAGTGGGGCGCGGAAAAGCGCAACACGACGCTGTGGTTTGACGACAACTTCGTGGGCACCGAACTGTCGACCGAAGTCAGCTATGCCGGCATCGCCCGCGCCTGCGGCGTCGAAGGCATCGCGGTCTCGTCGATGGCGGAACTGACCGATGAGCTGAACAAGGCGGTCAAGCGCCAGATGGACGAGGGCAAAACCACCTTCATCGAAGTGCTGCTGAACCAGGAACTGGGCGAGCCCTTCCGCCGCGACGCCATGAAAAAACCCGTCGCCGTCGCAGGCATCAGCAAAGACGACATGCGCACACAGGTCGGGGC
>NZ_WQIE01000023.1:0-1580 GCF_013035585.1 Ruegeria sp. HKCCA5839
CACCGATCTGAGCGCATTCGCCTGATGGTACTGTCCCTATAACGGCAACGAATGCGAACGCCATAAGCTCTGCCCAATTCAGCAAAAACCCGCGTTACGATGCGTTCTCAAGAGTGAAACCACGAAGCAAACATCGCTCGTAACGGTAGAGGTTCCTGAGGATTTATCGATTCAATTGGTTTCTGTTATGAATGTGAAATAGCACACAGCGAAAGTTTGAAAGCCGCGTATTATGTGTGCCCAACATCGAGAAGGAAATCGAATACTGGCTTGAAGAGTTTGTGGGGGATTACCAAGTTGCTCAGGTTTTTTCTATTTTTCTGTGTCGTTTTCCTCGGCTTTGCAGCGCCGTCACTTGCCTCGCGAGTGGCGCTTGTTGTTGGCAATAGTGACTATGAAAACACCGAACGCTTAACAAATCCTGTAAATGATGCCTTCGAAATCTCCAAAGTTTTGAAACAACTTGGATTCGAAGTCATCGAAGTCAAAAATGCGTCTCAAAGAGACTTTGGCGAAGCCCTTCTGCGTTTTGAACAAAGGCTTGATGGCGCAACTCATGCGCTTTTTTTCTATGCCGGACATGGAATGCAATTGCGGGGGGAAAACTACCTGCTTTCAGTTGACGCAAAAGTTCAGAACCAACATCTTATCGACTCCGAAGCTGTACGGCTGTCCAAGGTATTGAACCTGATGGAAAGCCGAGCCGCGACCTCAATTGCTTTTATCGATGCCTGCCGAGACAACCCGCTTGCAAACGCATTGAGGGATCGGGTGCCGGACCAGGCGCGCTCACTTGGGCTGGGTCGAGGGCTTGCTGTGGTGGGAGGTGCATATAGTGACAGCCTCGTCGCTTTTGCCACGACCCCCGGAAAAATAGCTTATGATGGAACTGGACCAAATTCTCCGTTTACCAAAGCGCTTCTCAGTCACATCAAAACTCCAGGTATTGAAGTTTCTACAATGCTCAAGCGCGTGTCTGCAGATGTTCTGGAAGAAACTGACGGCAGACAACGCCCCGAGGTTGTTAGCCAGATGTCGCGCGAATTCTATTTCAGGATCTCGGTTGGAACGGTTGAAACTCCAAAAGAAAAATTGAGCGACGAAAACCTGGCCACACAACAATTGAACCTGGCGGTTGGCATCCCCGACCAAAAAGCGCGTCTCCAAGCCATGCAAAAGATCGTGGATACGTTTCCGGAAACGTCAGCGGCCAACATTGCCAGGCAATTGTCGGAACAGGTGACGGCGAGCGCCGCCAACAAGCCTCGACAGAATTCAGACCCCGCGCGCCAAAGCACTCAAGAACAAGGTGAAACAGATCTAGCTGTTCTCCAACCATCCAGAGAGGTCCCTGAAACGAATACGGCCCCTGATCCATTGGTTGTCGCAGAAAACGCATTGGGAATCGGACGCGCGGAATACCGCAGCATCCAAAGAGCACTCGACAGTTCAGGATTTTCCCCAGGCGCTGCGGATGGATTGTTCGGACCTCGCTCGAGAACAGCTCTCCGTCGTTTCGAGGCCGCAAACGGTTTGTCTCAGACAGGATATCTCAATGAAAATACATATGAGATGCTGCT
>NZ_WQIE01000024.1:0-1180 GCF_013035585.1 Ruegeria sp. HKCCA5839
GCAGGTTGCTCGACCACCGCCAGCGCCGTGCTGATCCGTTCATACAACTCTTCGCCTGTCCGGATATGCCCTACGAGATCTGCGATCTCATCGGGGTCGGTCTCGTGGACCAGTACTTCACGCAGATGATCGACGTTGGCGCGGAGGTCCGGGAGCTTTTCTCGCCAATAGTCGAGTTCTTTTTTCTCTTCTTTGGTCATTGGACCAACAATACGGACCTCACCAGTTCGGAAGTCGATCTTGATGTGGTCCGGATGGGGGATAGGCTCGTCAATGGTTTCTATCCCGGCTTCCGCGCGCCTGCGCAGTTCCCTTTCCCATTCAATCTTATAGGTCAGCGCCTTGTCCAGGTATTCTGCATGGAGAAGGCTGCGCGAGCTTTCGACCGAAGCCAGGAGCTCAGAGAAGAGCCGCTGCGCGCGATGCTGACCTTTCGCAGCGTTCACAGCCAGAGACCGCATGACCGCCTGCGCCATGGGGATAGTCACGCTTCGGTGCCCTTCCCGGATCGTGATGTCGCGGTACGCTTCGTCGAGAATGAGGTCCTTCATCCGTTCCTCATGCATGCCCGGACGTTTGTTCTTTGATCCCCTTGGGCGGCCCTTTGGATTGCCCGACTGGCCCGGTTTGAACCGGGTGCCTTTCGGCGGCTTGCCGTATCCCACGTCGTAGCCCGGGCGGGCCACGAGCGCACGCTTGTCCTTGTCGCTGCTCATTCCGCCGCCTCCAACGCCTTGGCGTCCGCCGGTGGTGCCCAGCCGCAGAGAACCTGTGCCGCCTCGTCCCTCGCATAGGCCTCCCAGCGGGCGATGATGCGATCGCAATAGATCTCGTCGAACTCGCTGAGATATCCGCGTCGGCCTGTCTTCTCGGCTGCGATCAGGGTAGACCCCGATCCGGCAAAGACATCCAGCACAATGTCGCCGCGTCCCGAGACATCCCGGATCGCGTCTGCGATCATCTGCACCGGCTTGACTGTCGGATGCAGCGCCAATTCCTCCATGCGCCCTGCCCGCATGGTGTTAACCCCTCGATACTCCCAGACATTAGTCCTGTAGCGCCCGTGCTGCCCCAACTCGAAAGTGTTGATATGCGGCGTATCCCCTTTCTTGAAGGCAAAGATTAATTCGTGCCGCGACCGGTAGAAGGTGCCCATGCCGCCATTGTCCTTGGCCCAGAC
>NZ_WQIE01000025.1:0-1085 GCF_013035585.1 Ruegeria sp. HKCCA5839
ATGGCAAAGGAAAAGTTTGAGCGTACAAAACCGCACGTCAACATTGGCACGATTGGCCACGTTGACCACGGCAAGACGACGCTGACCGCAGCGATCACCAAGTATTTTGGTGACTTCAAAGCGTATGACCAAATCGACGGTGCGCCGGAAGAGAAAGCGCGCGGGATCACCATCTCGACCGCCCACGTGGAATACGAGACCGACAACCGTCACTATGCGCACGTTGACTGCCCCGGCCACGCCGACTACGTCAAGAACATGATCACCGGTGCGGCGCAAATGGACGGCGCGATCCTGGTTGTGAACGCTGCAGACGGCCCGATGCCGCAGACGCGTGAGCACATCCTGCTGGGCCGCCAGGTTGGCATCCCGAAGATGGTCGTGTTCATGAACAAAGTGGACCAGGTAGACGACGAAGAGCTGCTGGAGCTGGTGGAAATGGAAATCCGCGAGCTGCTGTCTTCGTATGAATACCCCGGTGACGATATTCCGATCATCGCAGGGTCGGCTCTGGCCGCGATGGAAGGCAACAACCCGGAAATCGGCGAAGAGAAAATCAAGGAACTGATGGCGGCTGTTGACGAATATATCGACACGCCTGAGCGTGCTGTGGATCAGCCGTTCCTGATGCCGATCGAAGACGTGTTCTCGATCTCGGGCCGTGGTACCGTTGTGACCGGTCGTGTTGAGCGTGGCGTCATCAATGTGGGCGACGAGATCGAAATCGTCGGCATCCGCGACACCAGCAAAACCACCTGCACCGGTGTTGAGATGTTCCGCAAGCTGCTGGACCGCGGTGAAGCGGGCGACAATATCGGCGCCCTGCTGCGCGGCATCGACCGTGACGGCGTTGAGCGTGGTCAGGTTCTGTGTAAGCCGGGTTCGGTTACACCGCACACCAAGTTCGAAGCCGAAGCCTATATCCTGACCAAGGAAGAGGGCGGCCGTCACACCCCGTTCTTCGCCAACTACCGTCCGCAGTTCTACTTCCGTACAACTGACGTGACCGGCACCGTGACCCTGGCGGAAGGCACCGAGATGGTCATGCCCGGCGACAACGTGTCGTTCGGCGTTGAGCTGATCGC
>NZ_WQIE01000003.1:0-602511 GCF_013035585.1 Ruegeria sp. HKCCA5839
GCACCGAGATGGTCATGCCCGGCGACAACGTGTCGTTCGGCGTTGAGCTGATCGCACCCATCGCGATGGAAAACGGCCTCCGCTTCGCAATCCGCGAAGGCGGCCGCACCGTCGGCGCCGGCGTCGTGTCGAAAATCATCGAGTAATCACGGTAGGCCGGGCTTCAGCCCGACGCACCGTTGAACTAATGAAGGCCGCCCCAAATCGGGGCGGCCTTTTCTTACAGTGTTGAGAATAAGCACTTTTTGTGTCACTCTTATCCTGCTAATCGCTTGAGAAAGCCTAGATTTCGGCGGAATTGATAATGTTTTTGAAGTCAAAGAGTTGGCAGCCAAAGCCCGTTGGACTTGTCGGCGACGGGGATGAAATAGACTTACTCGGAGACTTTGAAGCCGCCTTTCAGATTACTTTCTCTGAGCAAGATGCAGAGAGCCTCCTGAATCTCGGAGATGTAAAAAGACTTATATGTTCCAAACTAACGGTTGATCGCGATATGCAGACTAAGTGTCTTGGGGCGATGGCCTACTACAGATTGAACCGTGCTATACGCGAAACTGGTAAGACTCCCCCAAAGACCTTTTTCGCAGCCCCAATAGATCTAACTCCCAAGGAGTTCCAAAAACAGCTCGAAAGCGTGAGCGATTTGAAGTTAGATTTTTTAACGCGGCCTAGTGCCTGGGTGGTTGCATTAGCTTCCCTGCAATTTGTTTCCTGGACCGTGGCACTGTTTTTGTTTTCCGGGTTCAATGCCGTTCTGGCAGTCATTCTAATTTTTGGCCTAACGCATACCCTTTGGCGTTTTGCAGCGAATTCCGACGGTTGGGTCTGGCAATTTGAAGGAAGTTTCGAAGATCTTTGCAATAAGGCAGTTGAGACCAATTTTGGAAAGCTAGTTTCGCTAGGTGGTAGATGGAGTGACGCCGATGTTTGGAAATGCATGACATCGATTGTTGAAAGCAATACGGGATTTCCTGCAAATCGGATGGAACCCAGCTTGAGGCTTATCTAGGAAAAATGCATCTGTGGAGAGCCCTAAAGGCCTAGGATTTTCGCCTCCCCTTTTGCCTGTCCCCACTGCCGCCGCGCAAGCACGTTATCTCTCGGCTCGACGTCTGCCCTCAAAGGCCAATGGTTCAGGTGAACCCTGGACTTGGCAGAATCGAAAAGATATCTCATTATATTCAAAACAAAAAATATAAACGAAGCGAATATTGAGGTTCCTAGAAAAGCTGCAGGCCAAAAAAGCTGTCTGTTATTGGGAGGAACACATGATCCGGTTACTCGTCTCATCCGCGTTGAGTCTTGTCTTTGCTTTGTCTGCATCTGCAGATGGCGTGCCCAGCCCAGAGGCTGCGGAAGGGACCTTTCCTGAAAAACCGTTTTCTCCTTATGCGAACCGGACGATTCCAGAACGACCGCTGTGGGGGGATACGCATCTTCATACCGGGTTGTCGCTGGATGCTGGTGCTTTTGGGAACACTTTGCTTCCTGACGAAGCCTGGCGCTTTGCCAAAGGGGAACAGGTGATATCCTCGACAGGGCAACCGGTCCGGCTGGCGCGGCCCCTGGATTGGATGGTTTTGACCGATCACACCGACCTTATGGGGTTTGCTCCGGATCTTCAGGCGGGCAAGCCGGGTGTGTTGTCTGATCCCAAAGGGCTTGAATGGTATGAAGGCTACAAGGCTGGAGGCGACGCCGCTGGGCGGGCGGCCTTTGACATCATCGGCAATTTTTCCCAGGGAACCTTGCCCGAAATTCTGCTGAATTCCTACAGCCCCGGTGCGGATGCTTTTGCGTTCACGTGGGAACATATCGTGATGGCGGCGGAACGTCACAACGAACCTGGCCGTTTCACCGCATTCATAGGATTTGAATGGACTTCGGTGCCCAAGGGCTTCAACCTGCATCGCAACGTGATGTTGCGCGATGGACCGATCCGTGCGTTGAAATTTGTACCGCCCGTCACTCAACCTCCTTTTGGAGATACAGATCCGAAAAGCCTCTATGCGTGGCTCGCGCGTTACCAAGAGGAAACCGGTGGTCGCGCAATCGCTTTTGCCCATAACGGCAACCTCTCGAACGGCTGGATGTTTCCAACGGAAGACACCTATCACGGTGGCAAAGTCGACGAAGATTATGTGTTGAACCGGGCAAAGTGGGAGCCGCATTACGAGGTTACCCAAATCAAGGGCGATGGTGAGGCGCATCCATTCCTGAGCCCTGATGACGAATTTGCAGATTACGAAAACTGGGACGTTGGCAACCTGGACATCACCGAGCTGAAAACAGATCAGATGCTGGCGGGTGAATACGCTCGCGAGGCGCTTAAGCGCGGTTTGATGCTGGAAGAGAAATTTGGTGTAAACCCTTATAAATTCGGCATGGGGGGCGCAACGGACAGCCATACGTCTTTGGCAACTGCAGAAGAAGACAATTATTTCGGCAAGAGTGTCAGTGCAGAGCCGTCAGCAACCCGTGTCCTGCATCCATTCGTAAGCAGCGATCTTGGCGCCTTTGAAGGGCACACTCTGGTTGCTTCCGGCTACACCGCTGTCTGGGCTACCGACAATACCCGATCAGCCATTTTCGACGCGTTCAAGCGCCGCGAGACCTATGCCACGACCGGCCCGAGGATATGGTTGCGTTTCTTTGGTGGCTGGGACTTTGACGAAAATGACCTGCAAACGCGGGCCGTCGCTGATGTTGGATATGTCAAAGGCGTTCCAATGGGCAGCGATTTGCGCAAGCGGGAGGGCGATGGCGCGCCCAATTTCCTGATAGCGGCGCTGCGCGATCCAATTGGGGCAAACCTCGACCGCGTTCAAGTGGTGAAGGGCTGGTTGGACGCTGACGGAACTCTGCAGGAAAAGGTCTATGACGTCGCATGGTCTGACGGTCGCGAGCCTGATGGTAACGGAAAAATTCCCGAGGTTGGCAATACGGTGGACATTGAGAGCGCAAGCTGGACCAACAGTATCGGCGCGTCCGAGTTCGTTACTGTGTGGAGCGATCCTGACTTCGATCCTTCAGAACGGGCATTCTACTATGTGCGGGTGCTCGAAATACCAACACCGCGCTGGGTGGTTTACGACAAGCTGCGGTTTGGTATTGAGTTGCCTCCCGAGGCGCAACTGACCCATCAAGAAAGAGCGTATTCCTCGCCCATCTGGTACACTCCAGACTCAGAGTGATCCTTGGGTGGCGGTCTTGTGTCTACGAGGCCCCGCCGCTCCAGGGTTGGCGGTCTACCATCCTGTCGGCCTCAGCCGTAATATCGTTCATATGCTGCTCAAGGCTCAGACGCAGGGCCTCGATCTGCTCTTCGGTCGCTTTACGTGGAACCGTTTCTGTCCATTCGCGACAAAGGAATACGCCTTCGTTCTTCCAAGGACGAGGCATCAAAAGATGGTCCCATGTGCCCGCTTCGCGGCCATGGCGCGCGGAATAGGTAATACCGAACACCCGTTTACCTGAGGTGCGCGCCCAGATCAGAGGCACGGTCGAAGCAATCCGTTCAGGTCCGCGCGGTCCGTCGGCGGCAATCCCGATGGAGATCCCCTGTTTCATCTTTCCCAAAACTTCGCGCGACAGCGCGACGTGGCGCTTGTGGCTGGACATGGCGATCGTATCCATGCCGAAAAGCTCTTGCACACGACCAACCATGCTACCGGCGCGCGCGGCCGAAGTGATCGAGCAAATGCGCCCCTTGTCCAGCGGAAAGAAATAGGGCGACTGTGCCAGCCGTTGGTGCCAAAGCACAACGATCACAGGTTCCCCCTGCGCGGCCAACTGATCCAGCTCTTCATAGCCGATGCGTTGCCAGTGTGTGTTGCGATGGACCAGCCGGATATACCACGCAATACGCCGTGCGACCCAGTTCAGGACGGCTTCACTATCGGCGATCTTCTTGCGCAGGTTCAAAACGGGCTCCTTACGTCAGGCAAAGCCGCTCATAATACACACGGGGCCAAGTGCAAACCGTTTGTCTTTGATAGAATGTGAAAAAGGCTCTTGAGTCCGCTGCGCCGCTGGCATATCTGAGGGCGCACCACAGGGGTATAGCTCAGTTGGTAGAGCGACGGTCTCCAAAACCGTAGGTCGCGGGTTCGAACCCTGCTGCCCCTGCCAAAAAAATCACTGCTATTGATGATATCGCGCGATTGGGTGCAAGAATCAGGAAGCGTTTTCTGCAAAAAGCGCCTGATGAGGGTGGAACTATCACGCTGGTTAGCATGCAGCATTGGATCGGGTTACAAGTCCTGCTTCACTTCCACTAACCGACAATGAGGTGGGAGTGGCAGAAAATCCTGATCCTTTGCATTGTTACGGTCATGGTAGCAAGCAACCACTGAATTGATCCGGCGACGATAGAAAAAGCTGTGGCCTGATTTCGATGGGCAGGGTCAACATCATGAGGCTGTCGAACTCAATGGCTTACCGTCTACCGGCAACCCAAACCCTTGTCGCGATTGGTTAGAGACCAGTCATGTAGCAACGGTCGAACTGTACGATTCAGATCAGGCTAGCCTTCGGGAGTTAGACAGCCACTGTCAGTAATGGCTTTCAGGGCCGCCTCACCATGCGATTGCGTCATATATCGTGACCAGCCCATTCGATAGGTGTAACCGTTTTGCGCCTTATTCAAAAACAGCGCAACGATATCACCACTTGCATCAATCACGAACAATCGGCCTCGGTTTTCCTCTTCAAACACCAAATGCCCTGATGGCGTGAAATCTTGTAAGCCCTCCGAAATCGTTCCGGAGTTCACAGTTTCCATGACATCACGATAGGGAAAACTCACTGTGTCGGTCGCAAAGTCGTAGACTACGGTCTCGCTTACGCCATCGATGCGGGCACCCAGACCGCTGTCATAGGCATTGTTGTTGAAAATCGCGATCCGGCTTTCATCAAGGATGTCCACGTCATGCTGAGATTGCCAGGGTCCAGATTTAGACCACACGATTTGACCGGTCGATGGGCGGTAAAGCGCAACCAATGACGGGCTGCGAAAGCTCAGGAACAAATCACCCTTGCGCCAATATGGTCCATCGAACATGGCTGGTTCGATATCATTCAAATGAATTGGATCTTTGTAAAAATGAGCTGCCGGAAACATCAGGTGGCGCAGGCCATTGTTGTCGAAAATGTCGATCATTGACTGCAGAAACACCACTTCGCCGTCTGCAGACACTCTGGCCAATGCATCATTTGTGAACTCACGGGACAAGTTTTCTTGATCTTCAAGGATGTAACTTGGAATCCAGTATCCCCCTTCGCCATCTGGTTCCGTGGAATGGTGGAACAGATGTATGTCCTCGAACCACTTCAGATCCCCGCAGGCCGATATCAGAAAAAGCGGCGATTGGTGGTCTTTCAATAAAAGCTCGCCATTTGCGTTCAGATACGGGTGGATGAAGCGGAAATATGCGTTGTTCCAAAGCTCGTACTGCGCCGTACCTTCAAACTCTGCCTTTCGGGTGACATTAGACAGCAAGGCTTCCGGGTCTGGCCGCCAGCTATGAACCACCTCTCCCGTTTTCAACGATACCAGTTCGATGACGTGTCTCGATTGATCACCATCGTATCGACTTAACAGCAGAAAACCGTCCAATCCATCTGTGCCAGGGTCTTTTTGCCACGACCAGCCGCCTTGCTGATCAGATCGCTGTGCGAGCCAGGCGATCATGGTGGAGTCGCTTTTGCCTAAAGTCTTCAGTAACTGCCGCGCGTTTTCAGGAATTTCAGCGACCGCCAAGGCAATGTCACCAACCGCGCCAAAATGATCACCGCCCAATTCTTCGTTTCCACGCTCTTCATCAAGGACGATTGCACCAAATATGACGGTCCCGACGCAGCCGGCGATAATGAAGAGCCCCAACACCCAGAGCTCTACTTTCTTGAACAGTAATTTCTCCACTTGCGTTTCCTTAAAGCTTTGATGCGATTAATTCATTCTTCATTTAGGTGTTTCCAATGTCAGAACCCGTCAACGGAGCGCAACGCGTTGAAGATGCGCATCGCTTCGGCAACAAGGTCCTGGTCGACAGGTTCCACTTCTTTTCGTGGGATCGGTCGCATTTCGGTCATGTCGAGCATAGGCAGATCCAATTTCTTGGCCAGTTTACGCTGAACCGAAGGATCAGTTGCCAATTTCTCAATTTCGACCACGGTGAGATTTTCCGCACTGATTCTAGAGATATGGCGGTACGCGTCGATCCAGACCTGCAACCAGTAATCCATCGTATTCGGATCTCCGTCCGGCGGCGTATCAAATACAAATGGCCGATGGGTGCGCCCGAATTCGTGATGGCCCAGCCAGTCCATGTAATCAGCAGTGAACGCATCACAATCTGCAAAGCGTCTGTGTTGGCGCAACAGACTGTTGGCATGTTGCAGGGGGTCCCTGATCGGAACCAAAAAATGCGCGGCCGGATAGGCGAGCGTCAGAGTCTCGAGCCGCAGAATATTATTGTTGTTTTTGGACAGATACCGTGTTTTGCCTCGCCGCTTCAAGATCAGGGCCATATAGTCAGTAAAGCCTGATACAACATCGCTACTGGGCGTATGGAGCAATAATCGGTCGGGCCTGATATAGGCCTCGCCATCCTGAACACGCCAATACACTTCGTCAAAGGCCTCGGGGCTTTCCGCATTTACCTGGATACCGTCCCCATGTGCCCGTTCGCGTAACGCTCCAGGATCAGATTGGCCCCGCAATCGCGACCATAGATTAGGGGCTAGAACGAAAGGCATGTCGGAATAAGTGAGCGTTCCGAACTGCCCCGTCAGATGAAGATCACGCAACAGAACCGTCGTACCTGCCCGCGCCAGCCCTGCGATAAAAACATGGGGTTGACCGGAAATATCCGGAGCAGATTTAAGAAACGCGCCTCGTTCGATATCATGTACCATCTCAGAGACAAACGGAACGCCCAGAACCATCTTGTGTAAGAAGCGATCGAGCGCTGAATAGTCAGAGTTGACACCGGCGGCTGCATCAGAATAACGCGAGGCCCGCGCCCGCAAGCTTGCGTAGCCACCGCACAGGACTGTCAGGCCCAGCATCACCCGCCAATCCAGCAACCGAGCCATCATTCCGTTTTCGGCCTCCCCAGGCCACACCAGATCCAGCAGCAAGAACGGAGAAAAGGCAAGAAGCAGCCATGCGAACGCTTTTATCGACGTCAGTCCCATGCGCAGGGCATAGATCGGCAGCACACGCTCTTTCCAGTGGTCGGAAATTGACTTGCACGACACTGTTTGTACGGCCTTGCCAGCCGTCGCCGTGATAGTGCGCACCGAAGCAACCAGAGGTAGTCGCATGAGCAATTCGGCGACGACCAAACCGCATATCCCCAGGACTATCAAATCCATCAGGACGACTTTTCAGTTTCCCCGTCTGCGCTAGCTTTGGCGCGTCGTCTCTTGAGCATGCGTTTGACAGGGTAATAGAGAATAGCAAAAAGCGCCAATAAAACTGAACCGATGACTCCCAGGACAACGCCCAACGCCCCAGCGCCCAGTCCCGGTCCAATATAAGCAAATGCCGCTTGTGGAAAAACGATTGCTAGGGAGGCAATCGCCATAACTTTTAAACTTAACATTCTCGCACCCAACAAAAAAACATAGTCTCATTTATTACATGAATATTGGGACAAATACTACGCGAAAGAAGCGACCGATTGGCTATCCGGCACCGTCAACAGCGCTGAGGCTGCTCAACTGCATACCTTAAAAGCAAGGGCTTCTTCGTCAGTTTTTGCTACCTTCTAACGAGTGATGTGCACGCTTCAAAGCCGATTGAATGGGCCAAACGACGCTTAGGAGTTCGGTGCGTCATGCGCTGCAACGCAACTATTAGTCGGTTTTCTGGCATAATAGGGTAGTGGGTGACAAAGAAACGGCATCTTCAGAATGTTGTCCGATAGAAAGGTGAATGAGTGTTCGAAGGTAGTCCGGTAAACTTGGGAGCAAGCGCTGGCTCGTTTCAAGGCTTTGTACCCCTTCTCCAATAATCTCAGTTGTCCAAGAAGAATTCATTTGTCCGAAATCGGCAACAATCTGGTAGGTTGGGTCGATTTGATAAGAGAGTGTTGACGTTGCTCTGGGGTCCGGGCCGCGCAACTCTAGAATCTATTACTATTTCTTTCTGTCGACTGGAGTGCGATCAACCCTGGCTTAGCGGAGCCATTGCCGAGTTCAAACCAAGTCGGGCGAATGGAACTAAGGCTTCAGGAGAACTCGCGCGGTGTCTGCCTACCAACTACGCGTTTGGTCAGTTGGTGTTGTAATCGACCCTCCATGTTTCGATGGGCCTCGGCCAGATCGTTGAACATGCATTCGTTGCGGTGTTCGTCGCGGAGCCTGCCATTCAAGCACTCGACGGAAGCGTTCCGTACGGGCATAGCACATGTGATAGAATGCCGGCTGATGCCGGTATCCTAGCACCATCAAAGGACGTCGTAAGATGTCATCTCCGTCTCGTTGTCGATTACAAGGGGCTTGCTGCGCAGAATCACAACCTCGCGCACTTTCAAGACCCGCTTGTTGACGCGCAATACAAGGCTTCGTGCAGTTGCATCGCAGAGCTCATGGCCATTATCCTTGGACTAACGTCAGCGGCCTTACTTTCAATCAGACGAAGATTCAATTTTGAGCGATAGCCAAGGATACGTCTTTACATCTTGAGTTATGCAAAACTTGTAAATACATAAGCTTAGATATGAACTTGTATTTGTAGATTTTAGAGCCCACGAACTCCAAAACCGTAGGTCACGGGTTCGAACCCTGCTGCCCTTGCCATTTCAATGAAATTGTTCCTTCTACGCAAGAAACCGTGATGCAGCGCAGATGGTATTTTGCTTGACGTGCAGGTAAAGAGTAAAAAGTCTGTTTGGACAACAGACTATGGCGCGTGGTTTTCTGATAAGGCACAAAGCTTGCGGAAAACCCGATCGGTCGATCTGCGATCGGCGTCAAAGGGGACTTGGGGAGAAATGACAGACATCATCTCATTTCTGAACGACAATGGGCTGGGCAAATTTGCTCCGGTCTTTGCGTCCAATGAGATTGAGCTTTCCGATCTGACCTATCTGTCCGAGCACGATCTGATCGATATGGGGCTGCCGCTGGGCCCGCGGCGCCGCTTGATGGCTGCGTTGGGACATTCGGGCTTTGCTATGCCAGCAGCACCGGTGCAAGGCAGTGGCAAAATCGTCGCGGAACGCCGTCAGTTGACCGTGATGTTTGTTGATCTGGTCGGGTCGACCGCCTTATCCGAACAGTTGGACCCCGAAGATCTGGGCGAGCTTCTGCGCAGGTTCAAAGAGACTTGTACGACCTCGGTGGCTCGTTTTGGTGGTCATGTGGCCAGTTTCATGGGTGATGGGGCGATGATCTATTTCGGCTATCCCCACGCGCTGGAAGATGCGGCGTCGCGCGCTGTTCATGCGGGTCTCGAGATTCTGGAGGGGCTGGGCCGCATCGAGGGTGAGACCCCGTATCGGGCCCGCATCGGTATTTCGACCGGGTTGGTTGTGGTTGGCACCATTCATGGCGAAGGTCTGCGGGAACATGATGTGGTCATGGGGCGCACTCCGAACCTGGCGGCACGGCTGCAAACACTGGCTGAACCCAATACGCTGGTCATCAGCCCGTCGACCCGTCGACTGATTGGGAATGCGTTCGAGCTTCAAGACCTGGGCAGCTTTGCTCTCAAAGGGTTTTCAGAGACGGTTCAGACCTGGTCCGTCATTGGTCAGGCCAAATTGGAGCGGCGTTTCGACGTCACATCTGAAGCAGGCGCAAGCAGGTTGGTTGGGCGGCAGACAGAGTTTCGAAAGTTGCTGTCGAGATGGGAGCAAGCCAGGGAAAGGGCTGGTCAGTCGGTCCTGATCTCGGGCGAGGCGGGGATCGGCAAATCGCGCCTGATCGAAGGGTTGGGCCAGCAGATAAAGGATAAGGAAGTTCTGCGGCTAAACTTCCAGTGTTCACCGTTTCACGCAAACAGTGCCCTTTACCCCATTATTCAGCATCTTGAACGGGCGGCAGGGTTTACGACTGCGGACAGCGATGCGGAAAAGCTTGAAAAGCTGTCGCAGCTTCTGCGCAATCAGTCGCCTGAGCATCTGCGCCTGATCGCGGATTTGCTAAGCGTAGATGCGGACGACATTTTGGGGCCACTGGACCTGCCGCCACAGGCCAAGCTTGAAATGACGCTTGAGGCTGTTGTCGAGCAACTCGTAACGATGGCGCATGAAAGGCCTGTTCTACTGCTGTTCGAAGACGCGCATTGGGTCGACCCTACGACACTGTCGCTGACCGACCGGGTGATCGAGCGTATCCGGGATTTGCCTGTTCTCATCGTTGTCACGGCGCGGCCCGGATTCGATCCAGGTTGGGGACATCACCACAACACGCTTCATATACCGCTCAAACGTCTGACCAATCGCGATGTGGCGGATATCGTAACGGATGTGGCGGGTGGAACATCGGTTCCCGATGCAGTGTGCGATCTGATCGCCGCGAAAACGGATGGCATTCCGCTTTATGTTCAAGAAGTCACACGCGGCCTTTTGGAATCGGGTCAGTTGCGCTTGACGGATCAGGGCTATGCGCTGCGCGGCCCCTTGCCATCGCTTTCGGTTCCCAGCACGCTCAAGGATTCGCTCATGGAGCGGCTTGATCGCCTTGGAACCGCGAAAGAGGTGGCGCAGACCGGCGCTGTTTTTGGGCGTCAGTTCTCGATCGCTTTGCTGACATCGGTTTCGATCCTGTCACCGTCGGTGCTGCAGGCGGGGCTGGCGCAGCTGGCCTCGGCCGGAATCGTTATGCAGGTGCCAGAGGGTGACGAGGACGAGTTCATATTTCGTCACGCGCTGATCCGCGACATGGCTTATGACAGCCTGCTGCGCACCGAACGTCAGATGTTGCATGACCGCGCAGCAGAGGCGCTGATCGAGCTTCGCCCGCAAATGGTTCAGACCCAGCCAGAGGTTCTGGCTCAGCACTTCAGCCTGGCCAATCGCAAGACCGATGCGGTGCAACATTGGCAGATTGCGGGGAGGCGGGCCATCGAACGTTCGGCGTTGGCAGAGGCGTTGGCACATCTGTCGACCGGTTTGGAACAGCTTGCGACACTTCCCAAGAGCAGGGATCGGGATGTGCAAGAGATCGACTTGCAGGTGTTGCGCGCGGGGGTGTTGCGGTCGACCGAAGGTATTGCAGGTGATGCGACGGGCGACGCCTATGGCCGTCTGCGCGATCTGTGCAACCGCGTGGAAGAGACTGAGCGTTTGTTCCCGGTTCTGAATGGCCTTTACGCCTTTCATCTTGTGCGCGCCGAGTACCGGAAGGCCGAGGTCGTTGCGGCACAGATCCTTGAGTTGGCCGCTGAGACCAAGCAGACTGAACACTGCATGGTTGGCCATCGGGCCATGGGGGCTGTGCAGTTGCATCTGGGGAATTTGAACGAGGCGTGTCGCCATCTTGAACGGGCTTTCGAGCTTTATGATTTTGAACAACATGGCAAGCTGGCTTACGTCTATGGAACCGACCATGCGGCGATAACCGCAGGTTTCCTGGGTATGTGTTATTGCCTTATGGGGCGTCCCGACGCGGCGCGCGATGTGCAAAACAAGGCTCTTAGCTGGGTCAAAGAGTTGAACCATGCCCACAGCATCGCTCAGGTTCTGGTCTACATTTGCAAATCCCACCTGCTGATCAGAGATATCCCGGCGTTTCAGGAAGCGTTGCAGCCTCTGCGTGCATTGACCGAAGAGCATTCATTGGTGTTTATGGCAACCGTCGCGCGGTTTTGGGCCGCGTGGAGCGATGCGCTCACCCATCCCAGCCCAGAAACCGTAGCGCAGCTGGAGCAAGCAGCCCGGGATTGGTGGTCGGCCGGCGCGGGTAATTACAAAAGCTTTTTCCCATCGATAATTGCCGAAGCCCACACACAGATTGGAGCACATGACGCCGCCCATGCGGCCTTGTTGCAGGCTGATCATGCTCTGGCACAGTCAGATGAAAAATGGGGTATGGCAGACCAATTGCGCATTCAGGCACAGCTGGCCTCGGAAACGGGTCAGGATCCCGAACCTTTGCTGCTAAGGGCCATTGAGATCGCCCAAAAGCAAGGCGCACACTTATACGAATTGCGTGCGGCGGTCGATCTGGTAAAAGCGCGCCAGATCAGTGGAAAACCTGTCGGCAAGGCGTTGGAGCAGGTTTTGGAACGGTTCGATCCGGATACTTCTTTGCACGATCTGAAAAACGCGCGCGCTTTGTTTGCAACGATGACTTGACCGATGGGGTCAATTGCTGCCAGCTTGTCTGCGGGCAGATTGGGGTTGATACCTAAAATCTAAAATATGCGTGCGAAATCTGGTGGTTTCGCGCTGTGATCCTGCACGTTTCAAGGAGCGCCAATGCGCAAGCTCAGCAAATCCCTTCTGGCCAAAGACAGCCTTATTCAAAGCCGCACAGACCTTTTGTTGCAGCGGTTTCATCCAATCACCCCCAAGCAGATACGCGCGTTCGAGCAAAGCCTGATCGGCTCGGTCGTACTGCCGACGGATCCGAACTATAACAATGATCGCCAGGTCTGGAATCCGGCGTTTCAGGATTACCCTGAAATCATCGTCTATTGCGAAACGATCCAAGATGTTCGCGCCAGCCTGGCCTTCGCGCGCAAGCACAGCCTTTGGGTTGTCAGCCGCTCGGGTCGACACAGCACTGCGGGCTATTCGGTGAACAACGCCATGGTGCTGGACACCAGCAAGCTGGATTACGTCACGGTCGATCCAGACGTGCCCATGGCCTATGTCGGGCCCGGCACACCGTTCAGAAAGCTGAACTCGGTTTTGAATTCCTATCACCTGCATGTCCCGGGTGGAGCCTGTCAGGATGTGTGCGTTGCGGGCTTCATGATGGGCGGCGGGTATGGTTTTACCTCGCGCATGTTCGGTATGGCCTGCGACAACGTTCTGGGCGTCACCGTGATGCTGTGGGATGGCAGCATTGTCATCGCTGACGCAGACACGAACCCTGATCTATTTTGGGCGATCCGCGGCGGCACCGGCAACAATTTCGGCGTTCTGCTTGAGGTGCGGTACAAGCTGCAAAAGCTCTACAAAGTGTGGGGTTTCCACATCAAATGGCCGCTCAAGAAAGCTGCCAAGGCGCTGGAGTACCTGCAAGCCCATTACATGAAAGACGGGTTAAGCGACAAATTCGGCGCTTATATTTTCATCGCCTATCAGGGCAAGGAAAAGGTCCTGTTGGTTTCGGGGATGTATCACGGGCCCAAGAAAGAAGGCATGAAGCTGATCCAACCGCTTTTGGACAAGCCGATTGGAGGGCATCTCGAAAACGACAAATCCGGCACCTACCAGCAAATCAACTCGTGGCTTTACGACGAGAAATACGACATCCCGGTGGTGCCTGATCAGGCGCGTGAAGATAAGCAGGGTGGTTATATCGAACGCCAGCTCAGCCAAAGCGAATGGCAGATGGTGGTCGATTATCTGGACAGCACGCCCAATGAATATGGCGCGGTAGCGATTGAGCCCTATGGCGGGGCGATCAACAAGGTGCCGGTGGGCAAAAAGGGCAACGCCTTTATCCACCGCAACGTGTCACTGAACTTCTACGTCGATGTGTTCTGGCTGTCGCAAGAGGAAAAGGAAACCGTAGTTCCGTGGCTGGATGGGTTCATGAACCTGATGACAGAACAGGGGTTCTTTATCGACCGGTGTTATCAGAACTATCCGCGTCGTTCGCAATTGAATTACCGCTGGCTCTATTGGGGCGATAACTTCAACTCGTTGCTCTTTGTGAAAAACAAATTCGATCCGCATAATTTCTTTCACTATCAGCAGAGTATTTCGCCCGTACCGAAAGACGCCCCGCGCGACATCATTCGGGATACGTCCAAGTCGTTCTTCAGCGATAAGACGATCACCTACCAATTCTATTCAAAGCCCTGATCAGCAGGGTGGCTGCGGCCGAAAAACAGGGAAGCAACCAGCATGGATACGATCCAGGAAATCTTCTTTCTTCCACCGATGGCCGTGGCCCGGCTTGGGCCTGGTGAGACGCCGCTTGAAAGCTATGAGTGGCAGCAGGACATGGACGCCCATGGTAATAACAAAACGGTCATCCGCTCGAACGTGACGTTGCGAGAGGTCGAGGACGGCAGCGTGCGCGCTTATTTGCCCGACCCTAAAACCATACGGTTCCGCGACGAAGGCGGGGCCTTGCGTCCCGTCGCGCCGTTCTTTGAGCTCTGGGCCAAGATGCATGATGCTGAAACCGGTGAAGATTATGAAACGCCGGTTACGCTTGATCTGTTGGACGGGCAGGGGCTGTCTTTGCAAAACGTCCGCTACTCGGTCACTGTCGGCAACCAAAAGGCCGAACGTCGTACGGGCGACGCGGCCTGCGGTTTCCGCGCTCGGGTCGAGATTGCGGGTCAGGATTTTTCGCCCAAGCCGCTTTTGGCCTTCAGCCCGCACACCTCGGAACAACAGCCGATGGTATATGAGCACAGCCCGATTCCTCTGGGCACCATCCGTGCCATGCACCCGGTGCGCGGGCAGGATGAGCCGGTCGAAGGTCAACCGGTTGACCGCAGCATTCTGCGCCTGCGCTTTACCCCACCCAAGGGCGAGGTTTATGGCCCACCTGACGCGGCTTTTGGCCCGGCTACGCTGGCGGTACCGGCCTATCAGAACGATCCGCCAAAGTCGGAATATGGTCGCATTCATGAGATCGTTCCCGAACAGAATCGCATCCTGAACCCCGATACACCGTGGTCACGCTGGATCATGATGTCCGGCATGTCAGACGACCCCGAACCGCATGACAGCTATGATGGTGCGCGGGTGGGCAATAACCAATCCTGGGGTGTGGCCGACGACACCAGCGACGGCACGATCGAAGCCACGCTGAACGTGCGCGGGGAACGCCTGACCGCGCGGGCCCGCATCTTTACCGGCCCCCCAGATTTCGCACCCGACGCACGCCCGTTCTATAGCATCGAAGACGATTTGCTGGATCGTGATTTGTCTTTGATGTCCGTGACCAAAGACAACTATGTCGAGGCCAAGGACGAGGTGGTCGACATCTTCCGCCGCGCGTTTGAGACCAACAGCTTGGTCAATCTGGACGACATCCGGGCGCAGGGGCTTAAGGACAACGCAACGCTGCAAGCCCAAACTAAAATGCCCGATTTCCCGGAAATGCCGTCCACCGATGCGGCCTCGATGACCGAAGAAGATCAGATGCCGCCGGACAAGATACCGGACCTGATCCGCCCGCAACCGGTCTCGGTCTTCTCAAACTCGGTTCCCAACGAAAGGCTGCCCTATACGGTGGCAACGAAATTTGTACATGAACAGCTGATTGACGAAGAAAATCTGCTGGATTTCCTGCGGCGTCGACCGGATTTTGTCAAAAACCTGCTGCGCCCGCCCTTTGGTATCCTGTCCGAGCTGGAAACTGATCCAAGCCCTGATCAGACGCCGAACCCGAGCTTCCGCGATCCCCGGATCGTGCGCGACATGATGCACGACGCCCGGATGCCGCCCTATATGCGGGATTCCAACTATTTCCCGCTGTCTCTGTCGCGGCGGCAGTATCACCTGATCCTCTCATTCATCGACTATCTGGTTGAACACGCGCCCGAAGCGCCCCCCGCGCCAAAAGCGCCGGACCCGAGCCATCTCAAACCCCGCAACCTGACCGCGCGTGCGGCGTTCAAAGTCCCGGGCAACCCGGATAACACACGCCTTGATGGATCGGTCGGCAACTGTTTTCCGGGGCTTGAAATGGATGTCCGGGATCTGGATCGCCGGTTCTTTCCGGGTCTGGTTTTCAACGCGGTGCGCGTGCCTTTGGATCCGTTCCCCGAAGCGCCCAAGCATTCAGAAGGCTTTCATCTGGTCTTTGTTGACTATTTCTATGATCCGATGCTGCCCGACAACAGCCCCGAGGCATGGGTGCAAAAGCTGCTGACCGACTATAGCGGCGCTGTCGGGACCAAACTCAGCCGAGGCCGGTGGTTCCTGTCCTGGGTCGAACAGAACGGCAAGAAGATCACCTTCAAGGAAGAAGACGGAACGCCCTATGATGGGCTGAAAATCTGGCGCTTTATTCGCAGCCTGGAATGCGGTGACGATAAGCCGGTGACCATCGCGCTGGAGCGGCGCAACCACGAAGGCGTCGTGGATACCGAACCGGTTGTGCTGCACGGCTATCGCCGGCAATACCGAACAGAAGACGGTGTTTTCAGCGACGCCTATGACCCTGGCGAGCTGACACAAAGCCTGTGCAACCCGTGGTCTCATGATTTCCGGGATTGTGGCTGTCACTATTGGCCGTCAAACCACCCTGATGTGGTTATGGCCGAGGTAGACCATGACGCGGCTCTGCCGACGGGGCAGTCAGATAACCCGCTTGCGGCCGAAACCTATCTGGATTGGCTGCGCTCGGACAAATCTCCGTCCGGGAACGTGGCGGCGCTGAACACGGTGGAACAGAACCGTCCCTATCAGATCGACCATTATCAAGTGAACCGGATGTGGAGCGAGCTGCCCATCGTGGTTGAAGGACGCGAAACCGGCGAAACCTATGGGGTCGACCCGGAATTGCACGATGTCGAACCCTATGGCTCGATCAAGGAAATGGTGGATGATCTGAAGACACGTCTTGCTCCGATGGAGATGACGCTGAGTCTTCAGTATCTCTATGCTTATTTCTCGCTGGCCGACCCTGAGACCGTGGATCACAAACGCTGGCCTACATTGAAAGACGATCTGATCTTTGCCCGTCGGTCTTTGGTCGAGGTCGCGATTGGTGAGATGACGCATATGCGCTGGGCGAACCAATTGTTGTGGGAGCTTGAGGGCGAGGCGTACAAACCCGTTTTGACACCGGCCAAAACGCTACGCTTTGGCGCGCAACGGGTTCTGGAACATCACCGCGCGCTGCGCCCGCTGACACCTGAAGCAATTGATGATTTCATCGAAATCGAACGTCCCGGAGGGTATATCGACCGGGCCTATGCGCAATGTGTGGCCACGCTTGAGCAGGACAAAACCGTTGACCGCAGGCTTTATGCGCTGGCTGTGCGGATTGACACCGATGGCGACGAACACTTCCTGCGCTTCAAACAGATGAAAGAGGTGTTGGCGCAATACGATATCGAAGGACAGTCACCGGCTTATCTGCGCCCTGTCGAACCGGGTAACAAGACCAATGCCAAAGCCGCGCTTGAACTGTTCGAGCAGCTCAAAAAGGGTCTGCATGAGGCGTATCTTTTGGAATCCCAGAAACAGTATGAAGCGTCGCAAGAGCATATCGATCAGGTGCGCGAGACGATGAAAACCTTGCGTGTCAAGGGCGAGGAACTGGCGGCCAAAGGCATCGGGATCCCTTTCTGGCCGGAGGAGAAAAAGTGACCCCGCCCTGGGCGCAGGTGCATTTCTTAGAAACGGGCCATGGCCATCATATGCTGGCCGTCGATGGCTCGCGTGTGTTTGACGTGCCTGCTGGGACGGCAGAGCGTTTTGCGACGCTGAAGGCTGACGGTCAGGCGGCTTTCCTGGCGTCGATGGGCCTGGACGGGGTGCCTATGATCGACGACGCACCGCCTCAGGATATGCCGGTACGGTCGCTGTCTCTGGCGGTAGCGCAGAAATGCAATCTGGCCTGCACCTATTGCTATGCCTCCGGCGGCGATTTTGGAGCGCCTGCGCGCAATATGGAATGGGAGGTCGCCAAGGCTTCGGTCGACAGGCTGGTGGCCGAAGCCGAGCCGGGTGTGAAAATCAACCTGGCTTTTCTGGGCGGCGAGCCTTTGATCAATCGACCCCTGATCCAGCGGGCCACAGAGTATGCGGTCGAGCAGGCACAGGCGAACGGATTGCGCGTGGGGTTTTCGATCACCACCAACGGCACCTTGCTGCGGGCCGAGGATGCGGCTTTCTTTGAACAGCATGGGTTTGCAGTGACGATCAGCCTGGATGGCGTCGGCGCGACCCATGACAAGTTGCGGCCGCAACGGGGCGGGCGGGGCAGTTTCGACATGATCCTGAAACGGGTTGAACCCTTGTTGGCCGCACAGAACCGGATGCAGGTCGGTGCCCGGGTGACCGTTACGCCGCAAAACATGAACCTGCCCGCGACGTTGGATCATTTCGTCAAAATGGGATTCCACTCGATTGGCTTTTCGCCGATGCTGGCCTCTCCGAATGGGCAGCACGAGTTGGATCAGGATCACCTGCAAGAGATGCTGGATCAGATGATCGCCTGCGGTCAGGCCTTTGAAGAGGCCGTGCTGGCAGGCCACCGTTATCCGTTTTCAAACATGTCGGCAGCGATGCAGGAAATTCATCGTGGAACGCACCGCCCCTATGCCTGCGGGGCCGGAGCGGGGTATTTCGGGGTGTCTGCGGATGGCGGTTTGTTTGCCTGCCATCGCTTTGTCGAAGATGATGCCGGCGCGATGGGCAGCGTTTATGATGGGCCTGATTTGCGTCGGGACGGCTGGTTGAAAGATCGCCATGTCCACACGCAATCGCCTTGCAACACATGTTGGGCCCGGTACTTGTGTGGCGGCGGATGTCATCACGAGGTTATTCACCGGGGGCGGCCCGCCTGTGACTATATCCGTGGCTGGCTGGACTATTGCCTGGGGGCTTATGTGAGGTTGTCCGAGGCGCGCCCGGACTATTTTGGTTTGCCACCGCAAGCTGTGCAGGCCTGACGGACAGGCATGTCCAGCGATATCGAGACCGAAATTTGCATCATAGGCGGCGGACCTGCCGGGGCCGCTCTGGCCACGCGGCTGGCGCAGTTTGGGCGAAAGGTCTGCTTGGTCGAGCGGCAGGCCGTGCCGCGCCCGCATATCGGTGAGTCTCTGCCTGCATCTGTTTGGCCTATCCTGAATCTGCTGGGCGTTGCCCCTGAAGTCGAAGCAGCGGGCTTTCTGCGCGCCACTGGGTCGGTGTTGCATTGGGGTGGTCAGTTCGAACGTCGCGGCCCGACAGCAGGGCAACCGGGGCTTCTAGTAGATCGTGGTCCGTTCGACGCGATCCTGTTGGACGCGGCTCAACGCGAAGGTGCGCAGGTGCTGACCCAAACGCGCGCCTATCGACCAGACCATAGTGCCGATGGGTGGTGTATTCCTTTGCGATCCGAACAGGGCCCGCGTCAGTTACGGGCAAATGTTTTGATCGACGCAGCAGGGCGCCAGGCCGGGTTTGGACGGCGGTATCGGCAATGCGCGCCACCTTTGTTGGCGCTATACGCCTATTGGCAGGCCCCACCAGGGTTTGGGGCGCAAGCTCGGGTCGAGGCGGGCGAAGCGCATTGGGTTTGGGCGGCGTTGCTGCCCAACGGGTTGGTCAACGCGATGGTCTTTGTCGATCCGGCGCGTTGCACGGGTCTTACACCGGCGGACCGCCGCGATCTGTATCTGAACCTCTTGGCGCAGTCGCCCCTGTTGTCCCCCTGCCTTGAACAGCGCCGGATGGGTCCGGTTCGCCAAGCCGACGCGACCAGTCAGATTGAAATGACGCCGCCCACAGCAGATTTTCTGCGCGTGGGTGAGGCCAGTTTTTGTGTCGATCCGCTGTCTTCGCAAGGGGTGCAACTGGCGATGGGGCAGGCGCTTCAGGCGGCGGCAGTTGTGAATACCGTGCTAACGCGCCCCGATCACGCGGCGCAGGCGCTGGATTTCTACGCGGACCGTCAGCAAGAGCGGGTGCAGGTGCACGCACAGTTGGCTGCGGAATACTATGCGCGTCAGTTGCAAATCTCATCCGATCCGTTCTGGCAGAACCGGTCCCAAGCACCCGAATGGCTGCAAACAGGGGCAATCGAACTGGAAACCGCACCCGTTCCGACACAGGCCAAACTGATTTTGTCGACCAAGGCGCATCTGCATGAGGCGGGGGTTCAAACCGAAACCCTGATCGAGCCCGGGCAAGTTCTAAGCCACCCAAATCTGCCACGACCCGTTGCCAATCTGGACGGCATCGCCCTGCCACCTCTGATCGCTTCCTGTCAGAATCCGACCGGTGCGGACGACCTTCGTGGGCGGTTCCGTAAGACCCTGCCGCCCGATCTGGCCGAGCGTGTGGTGCATTGGCTCTGGACCTATCGCATATTGGTTGTGGCGGATTAATCGCGGTTTCCTCGGGTCTGCAAATCCCCTAATGTCGCGCCACGATACCACCAGCCGGAAAGAGGTCACATGTCGCGATTTGATGGGTATTTCCTGCGGCAATTGCTGGTGATTTTCGGCTTTTTCACCTTGGTGCTTGTGGGCGTCTTTTGGATTACCCGATCGGTCAGCCTGTTTGATCGCGTAATCAGCGGTGGGCAATCGGCTATCGTGTTTCTGGAATTCACCGCGCTTACCTTGCCGACATTGATCCGAACGGTAATGCCAATGTCGGTCTTTGCTGCTGCTGTCTACACGACCAACCGGCTCAGCCGCGAAAGCGAGTTGACGGTCATGCTGGCCACCGGCTCCAGCCCCTGGCGCTTGGCGCGGGCTGTCTTGCTGTTTGGGGTATTCACCGGGTTGATGATGGCGGTCATCAGCGTGTTTCTGCGCCCAGCTTCTGTCGACCAGCTTGAGCGGCGCCAAGCCGAGGTTGCTGGCGATGTCACGGCACAATTGCTGAACGAAGGTGAGTTTCTGCACCCCGCGCCAGGTGTGACCGTGTATATCGGACGGGTTGATCTGGATGGTACATTGCACGAGGTCTTTGTCTCGGACCGTCGTGACCGTCAAAACCCCACGAGTTATTCCAGCAAAACCGCCTATCTGGTCAATGATGGGGATGGCATCAATCTGGTTATGCTGGAAGGCGTCGCGCTCAGGTACACGCGCGACGGCAGGACCCTGTCATCGACTTTGTTCGAAGATGCATCCTACGACATTTCCGAGTTGACCAATCAAGCGGATCTTGAGCAGCGAAGCCTCGAAGCAATTCCCACGCGCGAGCTTTTGTATCATCAGGCGGATGTGGCCGCAGCCGAGGGCCATACCCGAGGTGAGATCGTGGAGGAACTGCATCAGCGCTTCTCGTGGATTGCAATTTGCATCGCTGTCGCACTGGTCGGGCATGCGACATTGATGCTGGGCAGTTTCTCGCGCTTTGGCCTGTGGCCACAGATATTTGCGGCCTTCACGCTGCTGGTGTTCCTTGAAGGGATCCGTGGATTTGTTGCGCCAATTGTGGTCAAAGATCCCGCTACCTGGGCTCTGCTTTATACCCCTGCGGGTCTGGGCATCATGATCTCAAGCCTGTTCCTGTTTATTGCGGGTCGGCCCCTATTGCGATCTCGCACACGCCCGGAACCGGTGCCGACCACCGGTTAGGCTGCAATTTTTTGGGCCGGCACGTTCATTTTGTTTTTCCAACAGCGCGCATTGGTCTAGCGTAAATTCCAGCCCACAACCGAGGACTGCAGGATGCTGGACAAAAACCGCAAACCCACCTGGACCAGTTTTGAACAGGCGACCAAAGCCGATTGGGATGCGGTCATGGCCTATGAAGAGACCTATAACGCCGCCTTGCCCGACCGCATACTCGACGCGATCCGGTCGCTCGACGAAGAGTGGACGCCGTATCCGGTAAACCGCTATCAGCACAGTTTGCAGGCCGCTACGCGCGCTTATGAAGACGGGGCCGAGGAAGAGCTGGTGGTTGCCGCGCTGATCCATGACACCGGTGACATCCTGTCTCCCTATAATCATGGCGAATTGTCGGCTGCGATGATGAAGCCCTATGTCAGCGAAAAGACCTATTGGATCCTCAAATATCACTGCGTGTTTCAGGGCTATTACTATAACCACCATCTGGGCGGCGACAGGAACGCCCGCGACAAGTACCGCGACAGCCCGTATTGGGAAGACTGCCGGTATTTTTGCCACGAATATGATCAGAAGGCGTTTGACCCGGATTACCCGACCAAACCTCTGGAGTTCTTTGAGCCGATGCTGCGCCGCGTCCTGAACAAGGGCGAAGGCCATATGGAGCTGAACGAAACCGCGGCGGATTGACCTGCGTTATCCATTGGCTCGGATCGGGATCAAGTGGTTGTCCCATTGGCAATTAGCTTGTGCGCTTAATTCAGGCTGAGCGGACAGCGTTCCAAAAGCGCCAGTGCCGGTGGTAAAGACCAGACCCTGAGGACCTGTGCCCAGGCCGCAGACATCTTCCAGCGTAAACGCATCCAGAAAGGTGGCTGTGGACACATCAAAACGGTGCAGTGCGTTGTCGCGCGGGCAGGTGATGGCAACGATGTCACCCTTGGCGCTAAAGGCGATACTGCCAGCGTAACCTTGTAGGTCGCGTTGCAAGTGATCCGGGGCGCTGATCAGCTGCGCTGTGCGTCCACGGGCATGCAGCCCCAGAAGTGGCGGATGTGCTGCCTGATCGCCTTGCCATTGCAGCGCAAAACCAACCAGACCGTCCTGTCGCACCGCCAGATGCCGGATCGAGTTCTTATGCAATTCCGGTGCCAAGTGAACCTGTTCCAGGATCTGGCCGTTCAGATCCAGATAAGTCAAATTGGGGCGCATCGTGGGCAGGTTCAGCTTTGTCCGACCGCTGTCAGGATGGGTTTCGATCCCGCCATTGGCGACCACCAGTGTCTGACCATCGGGTATCAGCAGCATGTCATGCGGTCCGATCCCCCCGGAGGGGAACTCTGCAAGCCGCACATAGCTTTCGGCATCCCAGACGCTGATCACGCCTTCTCCAGCGTCGAAATCATTCTCGGTTGTGAAGAACCTGCTGCCATCTTGTGAAAACACGCCATGACCATAGAAATGGCGCCCTTGCGGTGCGTGCAGATGTTTTTCAATCACGCCCCGGGCGCAGTTGATCACCAGGGCAAAGGTTCCGGGACGGCGCGCAAAACCGATGGCCTGCGCCTTGGTTGGATGGGCCGCCGCCGCGTGTCCGCGGTCGGGAAGGGGCAGCGCAAACAGGATCGTGCCATCGCCGTTCAGACCAACAAGGCGGTAGCTGTCGTCAGGAAATAGCGCTGCGGCGAGAAATTCGGGTGAGCCAACCATCGACCATCCTTGCGTGGGCGCCAAAGTGGCGGCTGCCAGACCGGTCAGAAAGGCGCGGCGTGTTGGCATGGCTTAGTCTCCGTCCAGAGAATTGAACCCCGCGCTGATACCCAGTTTCGGGCCAAGCGCGCCTGAGGCTGTGGCGTGGATATCCAAAACCGCCTGTTGCAACGCCTCGATCCGAAACCGTGCGGCAGGATCGGCGACCCCGGCCAAGGCGGGGTCATCCAACGCCTGTGCCCGCTCGATCGCATCCGCGAAACCGGCCTCAAGCGGGGTGGCCACATCGGGATGATCCAATGCAAGATGCGCCGCGAGATCTCGCAGCGCGATCAGGGACAGCACAACATGACGCGCGGATCGCTCGGACCGACGTGCCTCGGCCCGGTTGGGGCGGGGGCGGTCAAAGCTGCCCAATGGGCGGCCCAAACGCGTATTTCCGGTAAACTCCAGCCCGGTGATCAGAGCTTTGTAGATCTCTTGGGTGGCCTCATCGGTATTGCGATAGGGGCTGTTTTCGCCGGGCTGTTCCAGCAGCAAAGCATAGCTCTGCCAATCCGCGTTGATGGCATCGGCGTTTCGGTCGATGTCGACGGATATGGCGCGGATCAGGCTGCAGCGGTAATCGGCCTCAGCTTGCGCGGCCAAATCTTCATCATAAAGCAGCCGTTCCAGCGCAAAGAAACCCCGTCCGGCGACAGAGGTTTCGGCAAAATCTTCGGGCGTGTGGATGACCGGATCGGCAGTGGCGATCAGTTGCGACAGGACTTTGCCGGTAAAACCCTTGGTGTCGGGCCAGAAGGCCAACGCGAAGGCGCGGTCTTCAACTTCGGACGGGCCAAAGCGCAGGTGACTGGCCGATATCCAGGCATCAAACGCCGCGTGGTAGGCTTGGCGCAGCTGGGGAGCTTGAGGATCACACTCCGCGCGGGCTGTATCGGCCAACGCATCACTTGCCGTAGCCAGCTGAGCGAAACGTGGCAGGATATGCGTGCGTGTTACCTGTTCTAGATCCTGTGCGAAAAGAGTTGCGGGCAGCAAAAGCGAAGCGGTCAGGGTGGCAAGGCGCATGGATCAAAGGGTTTCCAGAAACTGGATAAGAGCGTCACGGTCGGGCTTGGCCAGTGACACAACAGCATCGCGCGCCGCTTGCGCCTCACCGCCGTGCCAGAGGACGGCCTCCAGCAGCGACTGCGCGCGGCCGTCATGCAGAAACTGGGTATGGCCCGAGACTTGCGCGGTCAATCCAACACCCCACAAAGGCGGCGTGCGCCATTCGCGCCCGGTGGCCCGGGCTTCGGGGCGGTTATCCGCCAGACCTTCGCCCATATCGTGCAGCAACAGGTCGGTATAGGGCCAGATCAGTTGGAAACTGTGTTCAGCCCGGTCCGGCATGCGATGGGTTACATGGGCCGGCGTGTGACAGGCGGCGCAGCCTGAGGCGTGAAAGACCTCTTTGCCGCGCAGAACCTCAGGATCATCAACGTCGCGCCGAACCGGGACGCCAAGATTTCGACTGTAGAACGTGACAAGGTCCAACCCGGTCTGATCGATCTCGAACCCGCGCGCGTTCCCGTCGCCATGCGGCGCGCTGGTGCAGTTGAGCTGAGCCGTTGTGCAATCGCCATAAGCTGCGGGGAAAAGCGGGCTTGAGATGCCGATGTCGCCAGCGAAGGCGCCCGCAGATTGTTCCATCACCGTTGGCATCCCAGCCTTGTGGCCAAACCGGCCCATCATGGGTGTGTTGAACTCGGTGGACCAGATGATGTTGGGGCGGCCCGAAATACCATCGCCATCATTGTCCGCCGGGTCGGCCTTTGCCAGCAGATCCTGCACCGGGATCGCCTCAAGCAGACCCAGGCCGATCATCTGCGGGGCCACGCGTGGGCTGAGCATCGCATCGGGGTGCATCGGGCCATAGCCAAGATCAGCGGCACGATAGGTCGGGTTGCGCAGTGTTACGACCTCGCCATCTGACAGCTGGACGGTGAGGTCTTCGTAAGTCACGTCCAGCCGGTATTCGGCCGGATGCCCGGGCAGCGCGAAATCCTGTAACTGCCCGCCATAGGTGGGATCGGGCAGGGTGGCGATGTAATCGGCGATCTCGGACGGCCCGTCGGTGGGTGCGCCGGGGATCGAGATGCGCAGGAACATCGACACAGCGCTGTCCTCGGGCCCGTTAGGCGTATGCCCGCGCCCATCCTTGATATGGCAGCGCTGGCAGGACCGCGCATTGTAAAGCGGCCCCAGCCCATCGGAGGCCAGGGTCGACGACGGTGACGACACCCAGATCTTCTTGAACAGCCCGTTGCCCACCTTGAAATCCAGCTCTTGCTCGAAGCTGAGATTGGCGGAAGGTTGCGAAAACGCATCGGCATCTGCCCGCAGGCGCACCGTGGCGGCCCCCGCTGGCAAGGCTTCGAACGGTTGTGGGGCGCTGTAATCCTGGGGCGTTGCGGTGGCGGATTTGATCCGCGCCTGCTCGGCTGCTGTTCTGGGTTGCGTGTTGAGGTGATGGTCTTGCAGCGCGGGCCAGTTAGCCTCATCCTCTATGGCCATGGTGGCCGTCAGGGCAGCCAGCGAGAACACGAGGGCAACGCAGGGTGTCCTCGGCTCGAGAAAGGTCAGGTTCCACATGGTTTATGCCGTCAAAGCTGTGCAAGGTTAGCGTATGCGCGATACGCTCAACCACTGAGATCACTGAAAAACAGCGTTTGGATTATCTAGGCTGTCCGAGCCTTCGAACGCCAGCTGCTCAAGGTCGAGCGCTGTCACAATCCGCTCGATGCTTTTGGTCTGATCAACAAGGCCGTTCACCCCACCCATAACCAAGGCCTCACCCGCTGCATTGCCGCGTTCCAGCATCTGGTCATAGGCAAACCCGGCTTCAGCGGTCGATTTGATACGGCCCAAAGCCTGCATGGTATTGGCCAGCTTGGTCTTCATCTCTGTGTCCAGCGCAGGGTCTGACGCTGCAACCAGATCCGACAGCGATGGGCCCGAAACCGAGCTGCCATCGATACGGGTATAGTGACCGAGATAGACGTTCTGAATGCCCAATCCGTCATAGTAATGGTCGTTATGGGTGTTGTCTGCGAAACAGGAATGCTCTTCCTCGGGGTCGTTCAACATCAGACCAAGGCGCATCCGTTCGCCGGCTTGTTCGCCATAAGACAGCGATCCCATCCCTGTCAGGATAGCACTGATGCCTACCGTTTCATCTGCGTTCAGCGCGGTACGGGCGTCACCGTCTTCGGCCCACTGGGCGACCATCCAATGCAGATCACTGACCAGCAGATCGGTGGCGGCCGTTAGATACTGAGCACGCCGGTCGCAATTGCCATGGGTGCAGCTTTCGTCTTGTGCAAAATCTGTCCACGGGCGATCCCCGGCACTCGGACCATGACCGTTCAGATCCTGACCCCACAGAAGAAACTCGATGGCGTGATAACCGGTTGCGACGTTGGCCTCGATGCCATCCGCCTCGTGCAGGGTGTCGGACAACAGCGCGGGCGTGATCTGGGTGGCATCAATCGTTTGCCCTGACAGTGTGAAGCTTGGGTTGGCGATGACATTCAGCGCGGCTAATTCGTTTTCATCCGTTGCCCTGCCATAGGTGGCGTCGACATAGTCGATCAGACCCTCATCCAGCGGCCAAGCATTCACTTTGCCTTCCCAGTCGTCAACGATGGGGTTGCCGAACCGGAAAACCTCGGTCTGTTGATAGGGCACTCGTGCAGTGATCCACGCCGCGCGTGCGGCGGCCAATGTCGCGTCAGAAGGGGTAGCAATCAGCGCATTCACCGCAGTTTGCAATCTCCGAGCCGCGATCAGGCTGTCCTCGAATTTTGCCTCAGCAATATTTGCATAGGTGTTCAATACATCAGCTCTGGTCGGAGCTTCGGCGAAAGCCGCCCCGACAAAGCACAAGCCCAATGCGCTTGTAGCAGTCAAAAGTCGAATCATGAGAGGTTTCTTTCCTTCAAAAAGTCTTGTGCACGTGCGTCGAAACAGATCCGAAGCAGCCGCGTCAGATTTCTTAGTGAAATACTAAGTTAAGTCAACCTGAGTTTTTTAGTCAGATTAATGAAGGCCGATCCCCCCATTTATGGTGAGTTTGTGCTTGGGCTGCTTTGGGCGAAGGAATAAGAATAGATTTTGAGTTTGCGTTCGAGTGATGTGGGAATGAAAAGAATTTGGTTTGCGCTGATCTGTTTTCCCACAGCGGAGTCGTTGGCACAGTCTGCCCCCGGATCAGAAATCTGGACCCCGGGTGTCGGACATCTAGCCATAGAGTTTTCAGGTTCCGATTTCTTGGTAACCTTGAAAGCACCCGGCGATGCGATTGTGGGATTTGATCACCCGGCACGTAGCGACGAAGAGCGGGCGCAGGTAGCCGCTGCTGTTTCCGAGCTTTCGAAACCCGAGACCGTATTGGCCATCCCTTACGATGCAGGGTGCACAGCTTGGGCCGCAAATGTTGTCTTGAACGGGGAAGCTTTTGGGAAAGGCCTGACTGTTGAACCTGATCACCTCGAGATCCGGGCAGAGTATCATTTTCGATGCGATTCAGTTGATGCATTAACCACCATGCAGTTCCCGTTTTTCTCTCATTTCCCTTCGACGAACGTGTTGCGTGCGGGCGTAAAGTTGAAAACCGGTGAAAGGGCGTTCGAAATAAAACGCACGGAACCGGTTCTGGTCTTCGAATAAGGTCAGCGTACCTCTGTTCAGGTCCCCATGCAGCCAGCCCGAAAAGTGCTCCAGGTATGAGAAGCGCAAATGCGCTTGCCGCAAATTGGTGGTGTTTGACACCTGGCCAATCGTCGAAACGCGCCGCCTCGGTAATTGGCTGGTCTCCACACGAATGAAACAGCAATGGAAATTGCTTGGCTTGACGTGGACGTAACGTCCTGACGCGTTGGCCATGGCGCGATTGGAAGTGCGTGGAAGCAACAATTCCAACTTCGCTGCAATTCTGTCTCTTTTCGGTCAATTTTTTGGTTGATAGACATGAGGTGTCGGTGGTGTAGTTGCTGATCAGTGCGGGCGGGAAAATGAGAACCGGAACAATCGGTCAAGCGGTAATTCGTTGGAAACAAACAGAGATAAACGGTCTTGAGGCGGCTCCTTTGGAGGATTTGACCTTGGGCGCTGTTTGGTCGTGGCGCGGTGTCGGTGCCAAGCTGGCATCGCTTGGTGAAGCCAGCCGTGCCAATATCCATCATGCGAACGCAGTCTTGTCGCAAGATACATCGGATGTAACGGGCGAACACCAGCCGTTTGCGCGCCCGAGTTTACGCATCGAATTGTCAAACGGTGCTCAGCGTTTCCAAGCGGTTTTGATACAAATATCGTCAGATGAAATGCCGGTTTTGGTATTCGAAAATGGTTCCCCGCTGCGTGATCAGGAATTTTGGATCAGCGCGCTTGAAGTTGAATCTGACGTGAGCGGTTTGGTTTCGGAATTCGACAACATCATTTCTTTTCCCGATCGCGGTCATTCGAAAGAGGCGGAGCCTCGGGTGCCTGCAGCGATCGCAGCCGAATAGCATAGGTTTTCTTCGCCGTTACGGCCCAAGAAAAGCCTTCTGTCCATCGACAAACCTGTTGACTCTGGTGTTTCGACCAATATAAGCGCGGCTTCATTGGTGTTGGTGGCCCCCGCAAGGGGATGCCTGTCATGTGGGAAACCACAAGAGGACAACGCCCTTCATAGTTGCCCATCAGGGCATCGAACAAACGAAGGAGAACAGCCGTGACCAAACGCACGTCTGCCAAGTATAAAATTGACCGCCGGATGGGCGAAAACATCTGGGGTCGTCCGAAATCCCCGGTCAACCGCCGCGAATACGGCCCCGGTCAGCACGGCCAGCGCCGCAAGGGCAAACTGTCGGACTTCGGTCTGCAGCTGCGCGCCAAGCAGAAGCTGAAAGGCTATTACGGCGACCTGACCGAGAAGCAGTTCCGTCGCATCTATGCCGAAGCCGAGCGTGTCAAAGGCGACACCGGTGAAAACCTGATCGGTCTGCTGGAGCGTCGCTTGGATGCAGTTGTTTACCGCGCCAAATTTGTACCGACTGTCTTTGCTGCGCGTCAGTTCGTGAACCACGGCCACGTCAAGGTGAACGGCAAGCGGGTCAACATCCCCAGCTATCGCGTCAAAGAAGGCGATGTGATCGAGGTGCGCGACAAATCCAAGCAACTGGCTGTTGTTCTGGAAGCCGTTGGGCTGGCCGAGCGTGATGTGCCTGACTACATCGACGCGGATCACTCGAAAATGACTGCCACCTTCGTGCGCGCCCCGGGTCTGAGCGATGTGCCTTACCCGGTGATGATGGAGCCGAACCTGGTCGTTGAATTCTACGCGAAGAACTAATTCTTCGCCGACACCAAAATTCCAAAGGCCGCGCATTTGCGCGGTCTTTTTTGTTGGGGTTCTCTGCACAATCGCGGCAAGCCGCTATCCCCACAGGAATCTTTAGGTCCAGGCAAAGGGCGGATCAGATCGGCAAAGGCCGCCCTTCGGCAATGGCCTCCATCGCGAAATACGAGGTCACGCTATCCAACTCGACTTTGCTGATCAGGCGTTGGTACACCTCGTCGAATGACGCCATGTCCTGCGTTACCACCTTCAACTGGTAGTCATAGTCTCCTCCGATACGATGGAAATCAACCACCTCGGGAATGGTCAGGACATGGCTGCGAAAGGCGTGCAGCCATTCGGTGGAATGGTGGCGGGTGCGCAGCATGACGAAAACCACAAGGTTCAAACCTAGTTTTTCACGCGCGATCCGGGCGGTTGACCCTTTTAGGACGCCTGTGTCGTTCAGTGCCTTCAGTCGTCGCCAGCATGCGTTCTGCGACAGACCGACTCGATCTGCCAACTCGCGCTGGGACAGCGTTGCATCCTTTTGAAGCTCTCTGAGGAGTTTTGTGTCTATTTGATCTAACATATCACTCATTTTCAATCAAATGACACAAAAACAAAGGAAAATAAACGGAAAACGAGGAAGTTATTGGAAGTCACAGGGGTCATATTTGGTTCAATCCACAGGAGAAACCCTATGACGCTGACTGACTTCCGTACCCAGATCCAAACAGCTGCCCAAGCAGGAACGCTGAGTCAGGGCGTTATCGGCGACGGTGTCATGATCCCGGGTCTGAACGGGGATGTGCCGTTGGTTTATGCCGATTATGTCGCCTCGGGTCGTGCGATGCAGCAGGTTGAGGATTTCGTGTCGCAGAAGATTTTGCCGTTCTACGCCAATAGCCATACCGAGGCCTCCTATTGCGGATCGTATATGACCCGCCTGCGGCGTGAAGCGCGCGCTGAAATCGCTCGCTGTGTTGGCGCCAAGGAAGACGATGCGGTGATCTTCGCCGGATCGGGCGCCACAGCGGGTCTCAACCGGTTGGTCAGCCTATTGGGAGTTGAAGAGGCCGACCAGCCGGTTGTTCTGATCGGGCCTTACGAGCATCACTCGAACATCCTGCCCTGGCGCGAGAGCAAGGCGCAGGTGGTTGAAATCCCTGAAGGGCCCGCAGGAGGGCCCGATCTGAACGCGCTCGAGGCCGCGCTGCGCGCCCATGCCGGATCAGACCTGCTGATCGGTTCTTTCTCTGCGGCGTCCAATGTGACGGGGATCATCACTGATCCAGACCCGGTGACGCGGCTGTTGAAACAGCATGGCGCGTTGGCGGTTTGGGACTATGCCGGGGGTGGGCCGTACCTGCCCATCGACATGAGTTCGGGCGACACAAAAAAAGATGCGGTTGTTGTCTCGCCGCACAAATTCCCTGGCGGGCCAGGGGCGTCAGGAGTCTTGATACTGAACAAACACGCGGTGCGGCGTCAGGCGCCAAGCTGGCCCGGTGGCGGTACGGTCAGCTTTGTCTCACCCTGGCGGCACGACTATAGCGATGATCTGGCCACGCGCGAGGAAGCCGGCACGCCTAACGTGATCGGAGACATCCGCGCTGCTCTGGCCTTCATCGTTAAGGATGCCGTTGGCACGGATGAGATCGCCCGCCGTGAGGCGCGTTTCAACCAAATGGCGCGTGAAGGCTGGGCGGATAATCCGCATCTGACGCTGTTGGCGGGCGACAACTCGCACCGGTTGCCGATCTTCTCGTTTCTTGTGCGCGACAGGTCAGGTCAGCCTGTGCATCAGCAGCTGTTTACCCGAATGCTCAGCGATATCTACGGGATTCAGGCCCGCGGCGGTTGCGCCTGTGCCGGGCCCTATGCGCATCGCTTGTTGGGGATCGATCAGGCGATGTCCGAGGTTTTGTTCTCGCAGCTATCCGCCGGTGAAGAATTGCAAAAACCAGGTTGGGTACGGCTTAACTTCTCGTATCTCATGAGCGATGAGACCGCGCAGTTCATCATCGAAAGTGTGAACGACCTGTCACGCCGGGTCGAAGAGTTTGCGCATTGTTACGCCGTGGATCCGGCAACAGCGCGCTTCAAAGCAGCCTGAGGGAATTGCCGCTTTTCTCAACGCGTTGAGACGGGTATGAGGGGCCCCAGTTAACGGAGCCCGTCATGACCAAGATCACCCCGCAACCTGGCATTATGGACATAGCCCTGTATCAGGGCGGCCAGTCGAAACTGTCCGGGGTAGCGCATGTCATCAAGCTCAGCTCGAATGAGAACCCATTTGGTCCGGGCCCCAAGGCGATTGCGGCGGTGCGCGATAGCGCAGCCAATCTGCATCGTTATCCCAATACTGATCACGCCAGCTTGCGTGAGGCCATCGGGGCACGTCACGGGTTGGATCCGGCTCGGATCATCTGCGGTGTCGGCAGCGACGAGGTGCTGCAATTTGTGGCGCAGGCCTATGCCGGGCCGGGGGATGAGGTGATTTACACCGAGCACGGGTTTTCCATGTACCCGATCATCGCGCGCATGGCAGGTGCTACCCCTGTGATGGTGGCCGAGCGGGAACGGAAGGTTGATGTCGATGCCATTTTGGCTGCGGTTACTGCGCAGACCAAAATTGTTTTTGTGACCAATCCGGGTAATCCAACCTCGACCATGATTTCGGAGCCCGAGTTGGAGCGGCTGGCAGATCAACTGCCCGATCACTGCCTTCTGGTGCTGGACGGGGCCTATGCCGAGTTTGTGGATGGGTTCGATGGTGGTGCGGCGCTGGTCGATCGCTACCCCAACGTGATCATGACCCGGACCTTTTCCAAGATATACGGGCTTGGCGGTATGCGTGTCGGTTGGGGCTATGCGTCCCAGGACATCATCGATGTGTTGAACCGAGTGCGCCAGCCTTTCAACCTGTCTCTGACCGCATTGGCTGCAGCCGAAGCCGCGCTTGAGGATCAAGAGTTTCTGACCTTCTGCCAGAGCGAAAACGCACGCTTGCGGGTTTGGCTGGCTGAAGAACTGGCCAAGGTCGGGGTGCATTCGGACCCGTCCTGCACCAACTTTATCCTGGCCCGGTTCGCAGATCAGGCCGAGGCTGAAGCCTGCGACGATTATCTGAAAACCCAAGGCATCATCGTGCGTCGCGTCGCCGGGTACAACCTGCCCAATGCGCTGCGGATTACTGTCGGCGACGAAGAGGCGTGCCGGCGCGTGGTCAAGGCCATCGCCGAATTCAAAGAGGGCGCAGCATGAGCCAGATCTATGACCGCGTTGCTCTGATCGGGTTGGGGCTGATTGCGTCCTCGATGTTCTGGGCCATCAAGCGTGCGGGCTTGGCGGGCGAAGTGACCGGCTTTGCCCGGTCCTCTGAAACCCGCGACACCGCGCGCCGTATCGGGCTGTGCGACCGGGTTTGCGACACTGCGCAAGACGCAGTTGAAGGTGCCGATCTGGTCGTGCTTTGTGTGCCGGTTGGCGCGATGGGCAGTGTTGCCCAAGACATCGCACCCGCTTTGAAATCGGGGGCCACAGTTACGGATGTGGGCTCGGTTAAGCGCCACGTTGTTCAGGCCGTTGAGCCGCATCTGCCTGAAGGTGTGCATTTTGTGCCGGCCCACCCCGTCGCCGGAACCGAGCATTCGGGGCCGGAATCCGGCTTTGCCGAACTTTTCGACAACCGGTGGTGCCTGATTGTTCCGACCGAAGGGGCAGATCGCGACGCGGTTGCGCGGCTGCGATCCTTGTGGGAGGGGATGGGGTCTTACGTCGATGAGATGGACGCCGATCACCATGATCTGGTGCTGGCTGTGACGTCCCATGCCCCACACCTGATCGCCTATACCATGGTTGGGGTGGCAGACGATCTGCGCCGGGTGACCGATAGTGAAGTGATCAAATACTCGGCCGCCGGGTTTCGCGACTTTACGCGGATCGCGGCGTCAGACCCGACCATGTGGCGCGATGTGTTCCTGACGAATAAGGACGCCACGCTGGAAATTCTGGGCCGTTTTACCGAAGAGCTTTTTGCCCTTCAGCGTGCCATTCGGACTGGAGACGGCGAGCAGTTATTCGACTATTTCACCCGCACGCGTGAAATACGGCGTGGCATTATCGACGCCGGGCAGGATACGGATGCACCTGATTTCGGCCGCGGCACAAAGGTTTAGCAGGATGTGGCTTCGAGTTGTTCTGATCGCTGCGTTCAGTGTTCTTGCCACGGCTGCTGTTGCCGAGGAAACCAATCTGCTTTCTGCACCGCAAGTGACAGCCGCCGCCGCGCGCCCTATCACCACCCCAGACAAGCTATGGCCGCAGATCGAGCCCTATACGCGCGCAGAGCCGATCCTGTTCAAAAAGCGCAAACTGCGCAAAGGGTCTGTCTGTGGAGATATCAATATCCAAGGCAAGCCCGTCGGCAATGTTTCCAGCAAAGTCAAAGCGTGTGGGGTTAAGGACGCGGTCGAGATCACCTCGATCGCGGGCGTGGCCCTCAGTCGACCGTCTGTTATGGAATGTGGCACAGCGATTGCTTTGAACGAATGGGTCGAAGAGACTGTCAAACCCACATTCAAACGGCGCGGGCCAGTGGTCGAGCTGCAAGTGGCGGCCCATTATGCGTGCCGAACGCGTAACAACCGTAAGGGCGCACGGATATCCGAGCATGGCAAGGGGCGGGCCATCGATATTTCAGGTTTCAAAATGGCGGATGGCGAGGTGGTCACGGTACTGAAGGGCTGGCGAAAGAACCCGTCTCAATCGCAATTGATCAAGATCTGGCGCGGCGCTTGCGGACCCTTTGGCACAGTTTTGGGGCCAAATTCAGATCGTTTTCACCGCGACCATTTCCATCTGGATACGGCGCGCTATCGCCGGGGACCATACTGCCGCTAGCGCAGGATCAAGCGCGGAGCAGGGCCCAGAGGCAAGGGCCCAAGCGCGACCAGGCCGTCCCTGAAGTTCAACTGCAGATCCAATGCATTGGGGTTTCCACCAAGCCCGGCCATGAACCGCAATGCGCGGTTCACCGGATCCACAGCCTGATCGGGTATCGCCCCGGCGGCGTTCGCCATGGCAATCATATCGCGCCAATTCTCGGCCTTGATCGCAATCTCTCCGATAGGGATACCTTGCGGGTCAACTTCAAGCGTTCCGGTTGCGAACAGACGCAGCGCGCCCCATTGCGCTTCGGCCAGGCGCAGATCCAGCAAGACCGGTTGAGGTCGGCCTTGTTCAATGGCAGACCGATCCCACGCTTTGTCGAATGTGGCTTCGAGGTCCAGTTCCAACGTTTCAAAGGTCTGAGGCAGAGAGGTTGCCGAACGCATCAGGTTGCGCAGATCGACGCCCGGTGTGAACCCGTCAACCTGCGCGGTGATCGTATAGGTCTCGGGCATGGTGGTCTGTTCCATGGTCAGCCCCAGAGTATCCCCGCCGACGACATCACTGCCATTCTCGGAAATGGTCCAGGCGTCAGAGGTCAGAGACATCTTCTCAAGCACCAAAGCGACACCGGGTTTCAGATGAAGCTCGGCCTGTAGGTCCTGGGCAAGAATGGTCGCGGTCTGATCGAAATAGGACAGACGCTGTGCTGTATCGGCGAAACGCAGCATTTGCCGGCCGGGCCAGATCGCGGGGCTTTGGAATTCAATCCAATCCGCGCTCCAGGCCGTGCCGTTGACCGGATCGGCCAGCGCCGGATTGTCGAGCCGGGTCATGTGGTGGGTTGGATAGCCAGCGGTCGATACGTTCGAGTAATCTGCCTGCCAGCCCAGTTCCTGCTGATTGTCGAACCACGCGGTCAGCGCATTGCGCAAGCCAAGCCCGGCGATGAACCAATAGCCACTCCATGCAACGGCAACCAAAATGAATATGCGGATCAGACTTCGCATCGCAAATGGCCCTTTTTCCTGCGTTGGAATTGATGTTTATAGACGCAAACGGGCAAGGACCAGAGCAATGACGATGTGGGTTTTCGGATATGGATCACTGTTGTGGAACCCGGGCTTTCCGGTGGCACGCACCGAGAAAGCCACGCTGCATGGCTATGCCCGGTCTTTCTGCATGAGTTCGATTCACCATCGCGGCACCGAGGATGATCCCGGACTGGTGCTTGCGCTGGATGAACAATCAGGTTCAGCCTGCACTGGTCTGGCCCTGCTGGTCGAGCCGGGCCACGAAGACCGAACCCTAGAAGAGCTGCGTGAACGCGAGTTGATCTCGTCGGCGTATCTGGAACGTATGCTCGACGTGCATCTGGACACAGGCGATGTGGTGAATGCCGTCACATACGTGATCGACCCCGACCACGTGCAATATTGCGGCGGTATGCCTCTCGAAGAGCAGGCCCGCATCATCGCCCATGCCGTTGGCGGGCGCGGGCCAAACACGGAATACCTTTTCAATACGGCCCAACATCTGGCCGAGATCGGGCTGAAAGACCCTGATCTTGAGTGGTTGTCGCAACGGGTGCGCACAATCAGCGCATAAACCCTTGGCGTCATCGGTGGAATTTCGATAGATTCGGCCCAGAGCAGGCTAAAGCGGAAAGAACGCGCATGGCGCAGGCACAGCAAGGCGTGAAACCCCATTTCTCGCAACCGATCCGTCAGATCCTTATGATGCTGATTGCACTGGGTTTATCCGGGCTCGGTGTCTTTTTGGCTTTGCCCTATGTCCTGCCGGTATTCGAGGCGAACCCGTATCTGAACGGGTTCATCCTTATGGTTTTCGCAATCGGTGTTCTGGCGTGTTTCTTGCAGGTCACACAGCTGATCGGTTCGGTCCGCTGGATCGAAGCCTTTATCGGAGGGTTCGAGCGCCCGGACACACGTCCGCCACAACTTTTGGCGCCGTTGGCGTCGTTGTTGCGGTCGCGTGGCGCACGCTCGCATATCGGTTCCAGCTCGAGCCGGTCGATCCTGGACTCGGTGGCCGAACGGATCGAAGAAGAACGCGAGATCACGCGCTATATCACCAACGTGCTGATTTACCTCGGCCTTTTAGGCACATTCTTTGGTTTGGCGACCACCGTGCCTGCGATCGTGGACACGATCCGCAGTCTGAACCCGCAGGAAGGCGAAGAAGGCCTGGCGGTGTTCAATCGCCTGATGACCGGTCTGGAATCTCAGTTGCAGGGGATGGGCGTCGCCTTTGGATCCTCGCTGCTGGGATTGGCAGGGTCGCTGATTGTCGGTCTGTTGGAACTGTTTGCTGGCCACGGGCAGAACCGGTTCTACCGCGAACTGGAAGAATGGCTGTCGACCATCACCCGCGTGGGCTTTGGTGGCTCGGAAGAAGGTGGGGCGGAACTAGCCGTTCTAACACCGGTTCTGGACACGATGGCCGAACAGATGGATGCGTTGCAAGCCATGTTCACCGCGCAGGAGGAAGAGCGCAGTGACGTCTCGGACAAACTGAGCCAGTTGATCATCGAGATTGGTGACATGAACCGCCGCCAAAGCCAGTCCGAAGGCGTATCTGCCGCGCTGGAACGGGTGGCTTTGGGGCAGGATGCCCTGCTGGATCATATGCGCGAACATGGGGCAGGCGAGGGGCTGGATGCTGAAAGCCGGATGCGCCTGCGGTCGATGGACGTACAATTGCTGCGTATTCTCGAAGAGATCTCGGCCGGTCGCCAGGACAGCATGAATGAGTTGCGCAAGGATTTCGAACTGCTTGTCAAAGCTTTGACCTTGCCGCGCGGGGCCGTGCGGACGCCGCCCGCAGGAGAATAACCCATGGCCCTGTCCCGTCGCACAGGTCAACGGTTTCAGGGCTCGGTCTGGCCCGGTTTCGTGGATGCGATCACCGGCCTTTTGATGGTTCTGACATTTGTGCTGACCATTTTCATGGTTGTGCAATTTGTTCTGCGTGAAACGATTTCCGGGCAGGAAGATGAACTGACGGCTTTGTCGGATGAAGTTGCGGCACTTGTCGGGGCGTTGGGTCTGGAAGAGCGTGAAAACAGCAGACTGGAAGCCCGGCTGGGCGCATTGAATGCGACTCTGGCAGAGACCGAGGACAGCCTTGCTGCAGCACAAGGGCGTATTACGGATTTCGAAACCCAGGTAGCAGCTTTGTTGGCGGATCAGGACCGCGCCCAGGGAGAGATCGCCTCTTTGCAAGCGTTGCGGGATGACCTTCTGTCCCAACAAGATGAACTACTGTCAGAGCAGGATGCGCTGAACCTTGCGCTCGCCCAAAGCCGGCAAGAGATCGACGCTCAGGCCGAAGCGGCGCGCTTGGCTGCGGCCCGGCGAGAGGCGCTTGAAGCGTTGGTTTCCGATCTTGAAACAAGCGGTGCGGATCAGGCGGCTCAGATATCGGATTTGGAGCGGCAACTGTCTGACGAGGAATCCGCTCGTCTGGCCGAAGCGGCAGCGGCTGAAGCTTTGCGCGAACGGTTGTTGAACGCAGATACCGAGTTGACGGCGATGACGCTTGCTCTCGAGGCGCAGCGCAAGGAAGCCGAGGAAACCCTGACATTGCTGGCCGCAGCACAAGCCGCGCGGGCTGAGTTGGAACGACAGTTTGGCGAGCTGAACGCCGAAGGGCTGAGAGCTCAACTGCAGGCAGCACTGGATGCTCAAATCGCGGCGCAAGCCGAGGCAGACAGTCAACGCACGCTGGCAGAAGAGCGTGCTGCGCTTTTGGCCATCGCACGCGACACACTTTCGGAGGAACAAGAGATTTCGACCGAGGCGCAGCGGCAGGCCGCGCTATTGAACCAGCAAATGTCTGCTTTGCGCAACCAGTTGGGGTCGTTGCAGGCGCTCCTGGATGACTATGAGGAACGCAATTCAGCCGCCGATATTCAGATCCAGACCTTGGGACAAGACCTGAACGCAGCCCTTGCCCGCGCGGCGTCAGAAGAACGCCGCCGCCGTCTTTTGGAAGAGGCCGAACGCAAGCGGCTTGAGGCCGAGGCCGAAGCTTTGGCGGGGCAGAATCAGAACCTGGCAGAGCAGACCGAGGATCTGCAGCGGTACCGGTCAGAGTTCTTTGGCCGATTGCGGGATGTTCTGGGCGATCAGGAAGGTGTGCGGATCGAAGGCGACCGGTTCGTGTTCTCATCCGAGGTTCTGTTCGATATCGGATCTGCAGAACTGTCCATCGAAGGCCGGCGCGAGGTTGCCAAGGTAGCCAATATCCTGCGCAGCGTGGCCGCCGAAATCCCTGATGGCCTGAACTGGGTGATCCGGGTGGATGGCCATACAGACAATATCCCGCTGGTCAGCACAGGCCGCTACCGCGACAATTGGGAGTTAAGCCAGGGCCGGGCCCTGTCTGTCGTGCGCTATATGGTTGACGCTCTGGGCATCCCACCTGAACGGCTGGCCGCCAACGGATTTGGCGAGTTCCAACCCGTCAACACCGATGATACTCCCGAGGCGCGTGCGCAAAACCGTCGGATCGAGTTGAAGCTGACCGAGCGGTAACCGAGGTCGTCAGGTCAACCCGTGGATTTGCGCGAAGGGGTCGTGAGACTTGTCTGAGTGCCAGCTGTATTCGCACCATTTGGCCACGTCTTCGGCTGCGGCCTGACCACACATCAAAGCAATCGCACCCAGGGCCATGTCCATGCCCGCCGACACGCCGGACGAGGTGAGAAACGACCCATCCTCGACCCATCTTGCCTGCGCGACCCAATCGACATGAGGACCTTGTTCCTTGACCCAGGAATAGGCGGCTTTGTTGGTCGTCGCGCGCCGCCGATCCAGTACACCGGCCTTGGCGAGCAAGGCGCTACCTGTACAGACGCTAAGCGTAAATTCTGCGCTTTCCGAACGTGCAGCAATCCAGTCCAGCAAACGCGAATTTGCAATCTCGCGCCGTGTACCAGCGCCGCCGGGCACAAACAGCACATCATAATGCGGGGCCTCGTCCAGGGACGTTTCCGCAAAGCCTTTCAGCTTTTGATTGCTTTCGACAGGGCCGGTTCGTTCGGCAACAATATCCAACGAGAACGCGTTGGGAAGCAGGCCGAACATCTCCATCGGGCCGTAAAGGTCCAGCAACTCAAACCCCGGAAAAATCAAAGCGCCGATCCTGCGCATGTCAGTCCTCCTTTTTGCGAGACCAAATCAAAACGCCCGCCAACTCGGGTTGACGGGCGTTGGGTTTGTTTGTCGCGTTTCGGTCTAGTCCGCGGTAAGCAGCGGAGGCTTGTCGCCGGACAAACGCGGTTGATCCGGGCCAAGAATCTCCAGATGCAACTCGCCTTTCTTGACGGAAACGCGGACCACGCCGCCTTTGGCCAATTTGCCGAACAAAAGCTCTTCGGCCAGCGGTTTCTTGATATGCTCCTGGATCACGCGGCCCAAGGGGCGCGCACCCATCTTGTCGTCATACCCTTTATCCGCCAACCATTCGGCGGCTTTGGGAGTCAGATCGATGGTCACGTTGCGATCCAGCAATTGCGCTTCAAGCTGCAGGACGAATTTCTCGACCACTTGCAGGATGACCGACTTTGGCAGCGGTGCGAATGAGATCACGGCGTCCAGACGGTTGCGGAATTCCGGGGTGAACATGCGCTCGATTGCGGCAGTGTCTTCGCCTTCGCGACGGTCACGGGCAAAGCCGATAGCGGCCTTGGCCTGTTCCTGCGCGCCCGCGTTCGAGGTCATGATCAGCACCACGTTACGGAAATTCACCGTGCGCCCGTTGTGATCGGTCAGCTCTCCGTGGTCCATCACCTGTAGCAGGATGTTGAACACATCCGGGTGTGCTTTCTCGATCTCATCCAGTAGCAACACGCAATGCGGATGCTGGTCGACGCCATCAGTCAGAAGCCCGCCCTGATCAAACCCGACATAACCCGGAGGTGCGCCGATCAAGCGGCTGACCGCGTGCTTCTCCATGTATTCCGACATGTCAAAGCGCAGCAGTTCCACACCCAGCGTATCCGCCAACTGTTTGGCCACTTCGGTCTTGCCGACACCGGTTGGGCCCGCGAACAGATAGTTGCCGATGGGTTTTTCAGGCTCGCGCAGACCGGCACGTGCCAGTTTGATGGCGCTCGACAGCGCCTCGATGGCTTCGTCCTGTCCAAACACCACCCGCTTCAGCGAAGTTTCCAGGTCTTTCAGAACCTCGGCATCGTCCTTAGTGACGTTTTTCGGCGGAATGCGCGCGATTTTGGCCACCACGGCCTCGATCTCTTTCACTCCGATGGTCTTGCGACGTTTGCTTTCGGCCAGCAGATGCTGCGCAGCACCCGCCTCGTCAATCACATCAATCGCCTTGTCGGGCAATTTGCGGTCATTGATGTAGCGCGCCGCCAATTCAACTGCGGTTTTGATCGCATCCGCCGTGTATTTGATGGCGTGATGTTCCTCGAAATACGGCTTCAGGCCGCGCAGGATTTTGACGCTGTCCTCGACCGAAGGCTCATTCACGTCGATCTTCTGGAATCGGCGGCTCAGCGCGCGGTCTTTTTCGAAGTGCTGACGGAATTCCTTATAGGTCGTCGAGCCCATGGTGCGCAGCTTGCCGCCCTGCAAAGCAGGTTTCAGCAGGTTTGAGGCGTCCATGGCACCGCCAGAGGTGGCACCAGCGCCAATCACTGTGTGAATCTCGTCGATGAAAAGCACCGCATCGGGGTGATCTTCCAACTCGGTCACAACCGCTTTGAGGCGTTCCTCGAAATCACCGCGATAGCGGGTGCCTGCCAAGAGAGCGCCCATATCTAGTGAGTAGATTGTCGTGTTTGACAGCACGTCAGGCGCTTCACCTGCGACGATCTTATGGGCCAGTCCTTCCGCGATGGCAGTTTTACCGACACCCGGATCACCCACCAGCAGCGGGTTGTTCTTGCGGCGGCGGCACAGCACCTGAATGCAGCGCTCAACCTCATCGGCGCGACCGATCAACGGATCGACGTCACCGGCGCGCGACTTTGCATTCAGATCGACGCAATACTTGCCCAGAGCACTTTCTTTTTGCTCGCCTTCGCCACCACCTGACGCTTGAGCTTCTTCTTCAACCTCATCGGCGCCGGTGACAGGGCGGTTTTCCCCAAATGCTGGATCTTTGGCGACGCCATGGGCAATGAAATTCACCGCGTCATACCGCGTCATATCCTGATCCTGCAGGAAATAGGCCGCGTTGCTCTCCCGTTCGGCGAAGATCGCGACCAACACGTTGGCGCCTGTCACTTCGGTCCGGCCAGAGCTTTGAACATGGATGGCCGCACGCTGAATGACGCGCTGGAAGGCGGCTGTGGGTACAGCCTCGGATCCATCAATATCGGTGACGAGATTTGACAGATCTTCGTCAATGAATTCGACCAATGTGCTACGCAACTCATCCAAATCGACGCTGCAGGCTTTCATGACGCGCACCGCGTCGGGCTCTTCCAACAACGCTAGAAGCAGATGTTCCAGCGTAGCGAATTCGTGACGCCGTTCATTCGCAGCCGCCAGGGCCGCGTGAATGGCTTGTTCGAGTGTGCTCGAGAATGAAGGCACGTGTGTGCTCCTCTACCTTGGGTCGGAAGGGGCGGCTTCAGGCCGGATCCCCATCCCAACCATGTCCTCATACTATTAGAGTTTGGTTGATCGGAGCCGAGCTTCAAGGGTTTTCTTTCACTTGACAGTCACATTTGTCGTGACCGTGGCGTGTATTGCCTGATTTTTTCCCTTAAAACCGGTCCTTTCGGGCGCGAATTTCGGCGAAGACTGACGTCGGGTCGCTTTTTTCCATCCCCAAGTGCTTAAGAATCGCCGGGTCCGTGGCCCGAAGAAACGGGTTTGTCGCCTTTTCCAGCCCAAGTTTCGAAGGGACCGTGGGTTGCTCTGCGGCACGCGCGGCCTTGATTTGCGCGATACGGTCCCGAAGATCTGCGTTGTCCGGGTCGATGGTCGCTGCGAATTTTGCGTTGGACTGCGTATATTCGTGCCCAGAACACACGATTGTTTCATCCGGTAGCGTGGCCAACTTGCTGAGAGAGTCCCACATCTGCGCGGGTGTCCCTTCAAACAATCGACCGCAGCCCAATGCCATAAGGCTATCGGCTGTGAACACGGCAGAGCTTTGCGGCATATAATAAGCCACGTGACCAACCGTGTGGCCGGATACGTCGAACACTTCGACCGGCTCTCCGCCAACGTCGAACCGATCACCTTCGGCAACCTGCACGTCCAAAGGTGGTAGGCGATGGGCGTCTGCCGCAGCGCCGACCACCTTTGCAGGGTGCTCTGCCAAAATGGCTTGCAGCCCGTCAACGTGATCCCAATGGTGGTGAGTCAGCAATACGTGGCTCAGCGTCCATCCGCGGCGGTTCAACTCGGCCAGAATGGGCGCGGCCTCGGGCGCATCGATCAAAGCTGTATCTCCGGTGACAGCGTCATGGGCAAGAAACGCGTAATTGTCGCTGAGACAGGGGATTGTAACGATTTCAAGAGGCATGGTCTTTTGCCCTTTCATTGCTAGACTACGCGCAGCTAAGCCGATTGACCGAGTGCCCGCAATGCATCTTGATGTGCAAGACCTCAGAAACTTCTACTATCGCAGCACGCTGGGCCGTGCGGCGCAAGCGGCGATCAGGGGGCGCGTGACCGACCTGTGGCCCGAGGCCAAGGGGCAAACCGTGGCGGGATTCGGTTTTGCTGTGCCGTTGCTGCGGCCTTATCTGGCCCAGTCGCGCCGCGTAATCGGTTTGATGCCCGGCCCGCAAGGGGTCATGCCCTGGCCTGCGGGGATGCCAAATGTCTCGGTTCTGACCGAAGAGACAATGTGGCCTATCGAGACAGGTCATATCGACAAGCTGATCGTTATGCACGGGCTTGAGACATCCGAGCGCCCGAAACAACTGCTCGACGAATGTTGGCGGGTGCTGGGCCCGGGGGGGCGAGCCTTGTTCATTGTACCCAATCGTACCGGGCTTTGGTCGCGTTCGGATCGCACACCGTTCGGGTTTGGCCGTCCTTATTCGACCTCGCAATTGGAAAGCCAGCTGCGCGCGCATCATTTTGTCCCGGAAAGCCATTGTTCGGCCCTTTACAGACCTCCGTCCTTTCGCCGGTTCTGGCTCAAGTCTGGCAGCCTGATCGAAAAGACCGGCCAGCGCATTCCAACTGTGATGGCAGGAGGCGTGCTGATGGTCGAGGTCACCAAACAGATCCGTCCGGCAGGCGGCAGTGTGACCAAGGATTCGGCCAAACGCCCGATCAAGGCGCTGGACGGGTTGTTGAAACCCGCCTGACCGCAGAAGCCTCAGATTTAGGCAAAAATCGCGGAAAAAATGCCTCAGGAATCGCAAAAAACTACGGTTTGGTAACATTTTTCTCGAGGTTCACCCGGTCAAAAGGGTCGCACTTTTGTTAAGTGGCTGAAATCAAACATTTTGTGGATAAGGCACAACCCGTGATAATATATTGCGAGCTTGGTTCGGCTCTGCTACATCCCCGGTGATTTTGATCCCCGGCCTGTCAGGACGGGGTTTCTTCACGCCCCCGATTAGCTGCCACACGCGAATTCGGGGCCCAAAGTATCGGAAGGGTGGACGTGTCCGAACCAGCTTCGATTTCCACAGGCATCGCCGAGCGCTATGCCACCGCGATCTTTGAGATCGCCAAAGAGAATAATGACCTTCCTGGTCTGGAAACCGGCATCAACGATCTGGCAACCGCACTGGGTGAAAGCGCCGAGTTGCGCGACCTGATCGCCTCGCCTCTGGTCTCCCGTGCCGAACAAGAAGGCGCGATCACCGCTATTGCTGACAAGATGGGTCTGCATGCCATTTTGCGCAACACGCTGGGTCTGATGGCGCAAAAACGCCGTCTGTTCGTGGTCCCGCAGCTGGTGCAGGTTCTGCGCAACATGCTGGCAGATGAGCGCGGCGAAGTGACCGCTGATGTCGCCTCGGCCAAGGCGCTGACCAAGACACAAATGGAAAAACTGTCCAAAACGCTGTCCGAGCGTGTGGGCAAGACCGTGACAATCAATGCGACCGTGGATGAAAGCCTCATCGGCGGTCTTGTCGTTAAAGTGGGCTCGAAGATGATCGACAGTTCGATCCGCTCGAAGCTCAACTCCCTACAGAATGCAATGAAAGAGGTCGGATAAATGGGAATCCAAGCTGCAGAGATTTCTGCAATCCTGAAGGACCAGATCAAGAATTTTGGTCAGGAAGCCGAAGTGGCCGAGATCGGCCGCGTGCTGAGCGTCGGTGACGGGATTGCCCGTGTATACGGCCTGGACAATGTGCAAGCCGGTGAGATGGTCGAATTCCCCGGCGGCATCATGGGCATGGCGCTGAACCTGGAAAGCGACAACGTGGGTGTCGTTATCTTCGGCTCCGACCGTGACATCAAAGAAGGTGACACCGTAAAGCGTACCAACTCGATCGTGGACGTTCCGATCGGGGATGAGCTGCTCGGCCGCGTTGTTGACGGCCTGGGCAACCCGCTGGACGGCAAAGGCCCGATCAACGCCACCAAGCGTGGTGTTGCGGACGTTAAGGCACCGGGCATCATTCCGCGTAAATCGGTACACGAGCCGATGGCGACCGGCCTGAAATCGGTCGACGCGATGATCCCGATTGGCCGTGGTCAGCGGGAACTGATCATCGGTGACCGTCAGACCGGTAAAACCGCCGTGGCGCTGGACACCATCCTGAACCAGAAGGTCTATAATGAGGCCGCTGGCGACGACGAGTCGAAAAAACTCTACTGCGTATACGTGGCTGTTGGACAAAAGCGTTCGACCGTTGCTCAGCTGGTGAAGAAACTGGAAGAATCCGGTGCGATTGACTATTCGATCGTTGTGGCCGCAACCGCGTCCGACCCGGCGCCGATGCAGTTCCTGGCACCCTATGCCGCGACCGCGATGGCCGAGTATTTCCGCGACAATGGCCGCCACGCGCTGATCATCTATGATGACCTGTCGAAACAGGCTGTGTCCTACCGCCAGATGTCACTGCTGCTGCGTCGCCCGCCCGGACGTGAAGCTTACCCGGGTGACGTTTTCTATCTCCACTCCCGTCTGCTGGAGCGTTCGGCGAAGCTGAACGAAGACTTTGGCGCAGGCTCGTTGACCGCTCTGCCGGTTATCGAAACCCAAGGTGGCGACGTTTCGGCCTTTATTCCGACCAACGTGATCTCGATCACCGACGGTCAGATCTTCCTGGAAACCGAACTGTTCTATCAGGGCATCCGCCCTGCTGTGAATACCGGTCTGTCGGTTTCGCGTGTGGGCTCTTCGGCTCAGACCGATGCGATGAAATCGGTTGCTGGTCCGGTTAAGCTGGAACTGGCGCAGTACCGCGAAATGGCGGCCTTTGCGCAGTTCGGTTCCGACCTTGATGCCGCTACTCAGCAGTTGCTGAACCGGGGTGCGCGCCTGACCGAGCTGATGAAACAGCCTCAGTACTCGCCGCTGACCAACGCCGAGATCGTCTGCGTTATCTTCGCGGGCACCAACGGCTACCTCGACAAGATCGACGTGTCGGACGTTGGCCGGTACGAGGCCGGTCTGCTGGCGCATCTGCGTGGCAAGCACGCCGACCTGCTGAAGTGGATCACCGACGAAGATCCCAAAATCAAAGGGGACGCGTCCGACAAGATCAAGGCAGCGATCGACGAATTTGCCGCGACCTTCGCTTGATAGGGGGTTCCGATGCCTAGTCTGAAGGACCTTAAAAACAGGATCGAGTCGGTCAAATCGACCCGCAAGATCACCAAAGCCATGCAGATGGTCGCGGCCGCAAAACTGCGCCGCGCCCAGGAATCTGCCGAAGCCTCGCGCCCCTATGCCGAACGGTTCAATGCCGTGATGGCAGGGTTGGCGGCATCGGTCGGGGGCAGCGACAGCGCCCCCAAGCTGCTCCGGGGTACCGGCAGCGAGGATGTGCATCTGCTGGTTGTCATGACAGCCGAACGCGGCCTCTGCGGCGGCTTCAATGCGAACATCGCCAAACTTGCGCGCGCCAAGGCCGAAGAGCTGAAAGCTGCGGGCAAAACGGTCAAGGTTCTGACCGTCGGCAAGAAAGGCCGGGACGCGCTCAAGCGTGACTTTGCCGATCTGTTCGTTGGACATATCGATCTGAGCGAGGTCAAGCGTATCGGCTATGCCAATGCGCAGGACATCGCCAAAGACATCCTGTCTCGCTTTGACGGGGCTGAGTTTGACGTTGCCACGATCTTCTATTCGAAGTTCGTCAACGTTGTGACCCAGATCCCCACGGCGCAGCAAATCATCCCTGCCTCGTTCGAGGACGATGCGGCGGGTGACGACAGCGGTGCCATTTTCGACTATGAGCCCAGCGAAGAGGCCATCTTGGCCGACCTGCTGCCCAAGGGGGTTGCCACTGCGATCTTCTCGGCTCTGCTTGAAAACGGAGCGTCTGAACAGGGTGCAAGGATGTCCGCAATGGACAACGCAACACGCAATGCGGGTGAGATGATCGACAAGCTGACGATCCAGTTCAACCGCTCGCGTCAGGCCGTGATCACCAACGAGCTGATTGAAATTATTTCCGGCGCCGAAGCGCTGTAGAGACATACCGGAGACGAAACATGGCGAATGCAAAAGGCAAAGTCACTCAGATCATCGGGGCCGTCGTTGACGTGCAGTTCGAAGATCAGCTGCCTGAAATTCTGAACGCGCTGGAAACCACCAACAACGGCAAGCGCCTTGTGTTGGAAGTTGCGCAGCACCTGGGCGAAAACACCGTCCGTACCATCGCGATGGACGCGACCGAAGGTCTGGTCCGTGGCGAAGCGGTCACCGACACTGGAGCACCGATCTCGGTTCCGGTTGGCAACGCCACCCTGGGCCGCATCCTGAACGTTGTCGGCGAGCCGATTGACGAAAAAGGCGACGTGAAGTCGTCGGAAACCCGCGCCATCCACCAGCCCGCGCCCGAGTTCGACGAGCAGTCGACCGAGTCGGAAATCCTGGTGACCGGCATCAAGGTTGTGGACCTGCTGGCCCCCTACGCCAAAGGCGGTAAGATTGGCCTCTTTGGCGGTGCGGGCGTTGGCAAAACCGTTCTCATCATGGAACTGATCAACAACATCGCAAAAGTGCACTCGGGTTTCTCGGTGTTTGCGGGTGTTGGCGAACGGACCCGTGAAGGCAACGACCTGTATCACGAGATGATCGAATCGAACGTGATCAAGCCGGACAATCTGGAAGAATCGCAGGTTGCCCTGGTTTACGGTCAGATGAACGAACCTCCGGGAGCGCGCGCGCGTGTTGCTCTGACCGGTCTGACACTGGCCGAGCAGTTCCGCGACCAGTCCGGGACCGACGTTCTGTTCTTCGTCGACAACATCTTCCGCTTTACACAGGCGGGTTCCGAGGTTTCGGCTCTGCTGGGTCGTATTCCTTCGGCTGTGGGCTATCAGCCGACACTGGCCACCGACATGGGTGCCCTGCAGGAACGCATCACCTCGACCAAATCGGGCTCGATCACTTCGGTGCAAGCGATCTATGTTCCTGCCGACGACTTGACCGACCCCGCGCCGGCAACATCGTTCGCACACTTGGATGCAACCACCGTTCTGAACCGTGCGATCTCGGAAAAGGGTATCTACCCGGCTGTTGACCCGCTCGACTCGTCGTCGCGTCTGCTGGACCCGGCCATCGTGGGTGAAGAGCATTACGCGGTTGCGACTGACGTTCAGCAGATCCTCCAGCGCTACAAGTCGCTGCAGGACATCATCGCCATCCTCGGCATGGACGAACTGTCGGAAGAAGACAAACTGACCGTTGCCCGCGCGCGTAAGATCGAACGCTTCCTGTCTCAGCCGTTCGACGTGGCCGAAGTCTTTACCGGTTCGCCGGGCGTTCAGGTGCCTCTGGACGTGACCATCGCATCGTTCAAAGCTGTTGTGGCTGGCGAATACGATCACCTGCCCGAGGCGGCCTTCCTGATGGTTGGCGGCATCGACGAAGTGATCGCCAAAGCGGAAAAGATGGCCGCAGAAGCCGCCTAAGGAGTATCCCTGATGGCAAACACAATGCAATTTGACCTGGTCAGCCCCGAGCGGAGCCTTGCTTCGCTTGAGGCCACTGCGGTCCAAATACCCGGCGCGGACGGGGACATGACGGCGATGCCCGATCATGCCCCCACCATCACCACGCTGCGTCCGGGTCTGCTGAAGGTCGAGGCCCCCGCAGGCGCCAGCGAATATCTGGTTACCGGCGGGTTTGCTCAGATCAACGGCGACAGCATGTCGGTTCTGGCTGAAAAGGCCATTCCGGTGGCCGAAGTGACCCGCGCGCATCTGGATGACCTGATCGCAGAAGCCCGTGCCTCGCACGAGGCCGCCAAGGACGGCGATGATCAGACAATCGTGGATGAGGCGGCCAAGCTGCTGGCGGATATGGAAGCCCTTGGCACCCATATGAGCCTATAGAACGGTCTACATTCCGAGATTTGGACGGCCTCGCTTTGCAGCGGGGCCGTTTTTTGTCGTGCTTTTGCCCAAAAGCCAGAGTAAGTAGCACATATTCAACAAAACAGATGGAAGTATGAAGAAATTTCTAACTCACCCCATCGGCATTGATCAGGGCGAAGAGGTGCTGTTTTCCGAATTTGGAAACGGTGGCGAGATGTGGACCGGTGAAGGCCCCCGAGAGCGGCGCACCGAGATCCAATTTGCCGAACGGTTCCGATCGCCACCAGTTGTTCAGCTTGGTATTTCCCTGTGGGACGTTGACAATTCATCTGCCCTGCGCGCCGAGGTGACGACGTCGGATATTACCTGTGACGGTTTTGTCGCCGTGTTCCGTACATGGTCCGATACCCGAATTGCCCGTATCCGCGTGGCCTGGATCGCCATGGGCGAGGTTGCGCACGCGGATGATTGGCAGATATCCTAATTCCGGTTCAAAGTAGATTGAGACCGAAGATCAGGCGTCTTGAACCTCGATCATGTCCACTCGGGTCGCATGTCGGCCAGCTTCGAACTCGGCCCCCAGAAACGCGTCGACAATGTCCAGGGCGGTTCCTTCGCCCACCACCCTCGCACCAATCGCAAGCATGTTGGCATTGTTGTGCTGTCGGATCATCCGAGCAGAGAAGGTATCGGAACAGACACCACAGCGGATGCCGGGCACTTTGTTCGCGGCCATCATGATCCCTTGCCCGGTGCCGCAGAGGATGATCCCCAAAGTGCAGTCCCCAGAGGCGACTGCCTCAGCAGCGGCCTTGCCGTGGATCGGGTAATGGGTGCTTTCTGGTGTTTTGGGGCCGATATCCACGACCTCCCAGCCTTGGGCCGAGATATGGTCGGCGATGGCCTGGCGCAAATCGATGGCGGCGTGGTCGCTGGAAAGAATAATGCGTTTGGGGGCGGTCACGGAAAGCTCCTGCCTTGTTGGTATCACAAAAAAGGACGACCGAAGGTCGCCCGTTCTGATCAGTCCATATGGTACATGGACTCGTAAATCGGCGTCAGGGTCTTATCCTCAAAGAGTGAGGACACAGAGGTGCCGTTCCATATGTTCAGGATCGCCTGTGTAAAGATCGGGGCGGTTGGAACGATGCGGATATTTTTCGCGGCTGCGACCTCTTTCGTGGGCTGGATCGAATCCGTCAGCACCAGAGATTTCATCACCGAATTGGTCACGCGCTCGACGGCAGGGCCGCTCATGACACCGTGGGTGATATAGGAATGTACTTCTCTAGCGCCGTTATCCATCAGAACCTGGGCCGCTTTGCACAGTGTTCCAGCGGTGTCGCACATATCGTCCACGATCAGGCAGATCTTATCCTGTACCTCACCGATCACCGTCATCTCGGCCACTTCACCGGCTTTCTCACGGCGCTTGTCGACAATCGATAGAGGGGCGTTGATGCGCTTGGCCAATTCGCGCGCGCGGGCGACGCCACCCACATCGGGTGACACCACCATGATCTCGTCCAGTTGATCCTTGAACTGGGTTTTCACATCCAGCGCAAAGATGGGCGAGGCATAGAGGTTGTCCACGGGGATATCAAAAAAGCCCTGAATCTGTGCGGCGTGCAGGTCCATTGTCAGGACCCTCTCGATCCCTGCACCAACCAGCATATTGGCGACAAGCTTGGCGCTGATGGGTGTTCGGGCCTTGGTGCGGCGGTCCTGTCGGGCGTAGCCGAAATAGGGGATCACGGCGGTGATACGCTGCGCGGATGATCGGCGCAGAGCATCAGCGATGATCAGCAATTCCATAAGGTTGTCATTGGCCGGGTTCGATGTGGGCTGGATGATGAACATATCCTCACCCCGCACGTTCTCGAACACTTCGACAAAGATCTCACCGTCATTGAACCGCTCGACCCGGGCATCGACCAGGCCCTGATCCACACCGCGATACAGGCTCATACGGCGGGCAATGGTTTTGGCAAGCGGAAGGTTTGCGTTCCCAGCGATAAGCTTGGGTTCGTTGAGTGTCGGCATCGGCTGATTTTCCCCGGGCAGCAAGAGCAATGTGACAGATTCGTGATGTTGACACCGCTTAGCATGGCCTTACCGTCGCGCAAAGGTAACGCAGCGGAGAAAGTGAATATGACCCAAATCGACTACTTTTTTGCGACACTCTCGCCCTATGCCTATCTGGCTGGGACACGGCTTGAGGAAGTGGCGGCAAAACACGGGGCGACGATAAACTACAAGCCTCTGGATATCATGGGCCTGTTCGCGCGGACCGGGGGGACGCCACCCAAGGATCGACACATCTCACGCGTTGAATACCGGGCGCAGGAATTGCTGCGTCAGTCCAGCAAACTTGGGATGGACTTCAACTTGAAACCCGCCCATTGGCCGACCAATGCGGCCCCGTCCTCTTATGCAATCATTGCGGCTGCTCAGGACGGGTCAGGGAATGTTGGTCAACTGTGCCATTCGTTTTTGCGCGCCGTTTGGGCCGAGGAAAAGGACATTGCCGAAGACGAGGTTGTGCGTGATTGCCTCGAGAAAGCAGGGTTCGATCCAAGCCTGGCCGATAGCGGGCTGCTGACCGGGGCCGAGACCTATGCTGCCAATCTGGAAGAAGCCGTTGAGCGCGGTGTGTTCGGAGCACCGTTCTATATCACGCCCGACGATCAACGGTTCTGGGGACAGGACCGGCTTGAGGATCTGGACCGCCATCTGGCGACTTTGAAATAGGGGTTCGCCCCTATCTGGCCCTTTGCAGAAGGGCCAGAAACCGGTCGATCTCTTCGGGTTTGATCGACCAGTCGCAGACCAGCCGACAGGTCAAAAGTTCATCCTCATCGGATCCTTCCAGGTTGGACCCCCACAGGTGATAGGCAACGCCAGCATCGTGCAGACGCCTGTGCTGCTTGCGCGGCAGGTTGGCAAAGATCATATTGGCCTGTGGTTCATGAGCAAAACTGGCGCCCGCGGCCCGCAGCCCATCAGCCAAGCGCGCGCAATTGTCGTTGGCTTGCCGGGCCGAGCGCAACCACAGATCGTCGCGCAAATAGGCCGCCATCTGCGCCGACAAGTACCGGTGCTTGGAAAACAGATGGGCCCCGCGCTTGCGACGCAGCTCGAACTCAAAGGCTTTCTGGGCATCGAACAGGATCACCGCCTCGACCCCCATCAACCCGTTTTTGGTGCCGCCAAAGCTGACCACATCAACGCCTGCCTTCCAAGTCATTTCCGCGGGTGAACAGTTCAGGGCAACCAGCGCATTGGTAAACCGTGCACCGTCCAGGTGGACAGGCAGATCAAATTCTTTGGCGACCGCGCCCAAGGCTTGCAGCTCTTCCAAGGAATAGACCGATCCCCGCTCGGTCACTTGTGTGATCGACACCGGACCACGCTGCGGGCCATGCACGCCTCGAGTTTCTTCATTCTCGATCGCCTGGCGCAGCGCTTCGGGGGCCATCTTGTCGCCACCGGGGACCAGGGTCAGCTTAGCCCCGCTGTAGAACTCGGGCGCGTTGCACTCATCTTCCTGGATATGGGCCATCGGCGCGCAAAAGATCGTCTCCCATGGTTGCGACAGTGTCGCCAGCGCCAGGGCATTTGCCGCAGTGCCCGTTGCCACCAGATAAACCGCGGCCTCGGGTGCTTCAAAGATGTCACGGATGCGGTCACGCACCTCGTCCATCAACGTGTCGGCCCCATAGGCCATCTGATAGCCCTCATTGGCCTCGGCCAAAACGGCAAGAACTTCGGGATGAACCGGCCCGGAATTGTCAGAGGCGAAATGCATTACAATGGCTCCTCGATGATGTGGTCTTCCCACTCTTCCATGGGGGTTTCAAACTCTGACACCGTGCGCCCTTGCACCGAGACACCTGCGGCATGCACGCTGTCCGGTGTACCGGATATCAACGGATGCCAGTCGTAAAGAGGTTTTTCTTCCCACAACAGGCGATAGGCACAGGTCTGCGGCAGCCAATAGGCATGCTGGTCAATATTCTGCGGTGTCAAGACGATACATTCCGGCACAAATTGATGCCGAATGTCATATTGGGTGCAGCGGCAGCTCTCGTCATCCAGCAGGCGACAGGCCACGCAGGTCAACGCAACTTCGCCCGTGTCCTCGTCTTCCAGCTTGTTCAAACAGCATTTGCCGCATCCATCACACAGCGCTTCCCACTCGTGCTGGTTCATTTTCTGAAGCGGCTTGCGCTCCCAGAACTTTGGCGACAGCCCGGAGCGATCAATCGGATCGACGCTCATACAGCCGCCAAAATCTCGCGCGCTTTCGCGCAATCCGCGTCCATCTGAGCGATCAGCCCGTCAAGACCATCAAAGGTCAGTTCCGGCCGGAGGTATTGGACAAGTCCTACGGACAGGGTCGCGCCGTATAAGTCACCCGAGAAATCAAACAGGAAGGTTTCGATATTTGGCAGTTCACCATCGAACATAGGGCGGGTCCCAATCGACGAGGCGCCGCAATAGCTGCCTTTGTGCGGACCATCCAGAACATCAACCAAAGTGGCATAGACCCCGAATTTAGGAGGATGCAGCCCTTCGATTGACATATTGGCGGTGGGATAGCCCAGTTCGCGCCCCCGCTGTTCGCCGCCGATCACTTCGCCTTCGATCCGATGCCAATGTCCCAGCATCTCGGCCGCATCTCGGGGACGTCCGTCGCTCAGCGCGGTGCGTATAGCAGTCGAGGACACCACATTTTCTGACTTTTCCATCAACGGTGCAATGGTGACGCCAAAGCCCATCTCTTGCCCAAAGCGCAGCATGTCGCTGGCTGTGCCTGACCGACCTTTGCCAAAGCAGAAATCGGCCCCCACAACCACATGGGACAGGCCCAAGCCCTTGTGGATCACATTCCGTGCAAATTCTTCCGGCGTCAGTCCGGCCAGCGCCGCGTTGAAGGGCAGCTCATAGAGCTTTTCAACGCCCAGCTTTTCCAATCGATGCGCGCGCGTCGCACTGCGCATCAACCGAAACGCAGCGGCGTCCGGTGCAAAGTATTCGCGTGGATGAGGCTCGAATGTCAGAACGCCCAACGCATGGTCCGGGGCCGCAGACCGGGCCAGTTCAATAACCGATTGGTGACCCAGATGGACGCCATCAAAATTCCCGATGGCTACGCTGGCGCCCCGGTTTTCAGGTTCAACGAATTGGAAATCCCGAATGATCTGCATGACGCTTGCCTAGCGGGAGTTCCAAGCGGGTTCAAGCAGCAGTTCGGGGCAAGGCGTGATCAGTCGAATTTACGAGACGGTGCCAAAACCATTGCCTCACCGACCAGAACCTTTTTGCCGTCTACCGCGCAATGACAATCCAGCTTGACCCGGCGCTTGGCAAAGTCGATGTCGATCACCTTGACCTCGGCATAAACCATGTCGCCCGGGCGCACGGGGGCAAGAAACTTGAGCGATTGCCCCATATAGACTGTGCCGTGACCCGGAAGCTGCTCACCGATCACGGCCGAGATCAGACCGGCAGTCAGCATGCCATGGGCGATCCGGCCTTCAAAGATCGTATCCCGGGCATAGTCATCGTCCAGATGCACCGGGTTCCGGTCGGTTGAGACCTGGGCAAACATTTCGATATCCTCGTCCGTCACCACTTTGCGCAGATGCCGGCTTATGCCCATTTCGATGTCTTCGATACAGATCGTACCGCGTGGAAGATTGTCCAACATGTCACCCTCATGCGAGTTTGGCGGGCAACAAAAATTCTGCAGATGCCCAAGTTTGGCAACTTTATTACTTCGCAACTGCAGAAAATCAAGCTTTTTCTGACTAGCGCAACCGACCAATCGTGTAGGTCGGGTTGATGTTTTCCCTTGCAATATAATCGGTTAGGGATTCGTGGTGCGGATGGTGCTCGGTTTTTGTTTCAGCCGCGGCCAATCCACCTGAAATGAATAGGGAATCAATCCCTTCGCCCATCCCGCCCAGAATGTCGGTATGCGGTCCATCGCCGATGACCAGAATGTCGCTGTCGGGGATGTCATGCCCCAACTCCTGCAACCGGCGTCGCGCCAGATCGTAGATCGGAGGGTGGGGCTTGCCGAAATAAAGGCTCTCGCCACCCATTTCGGTGTAAAGCTTCGCCAAGGCGCCTGCACACCATTCGCGCACTTCACCACGGTCCACTACGATATCGGGATTGGCGCAGAGCAGCTTGAGGCCCTTTTGCTTGGCATAGAGAAAGTCGGGCCGATTAACGTCAGGATCCGCCATTGGATCAAACGGGCCGCAGCAGACAATCCCTTCCGCCTCGTCCAACGGAACGCGTTCGATATGGATCGGATGATGCAACAGTTTAAGCGGCTCAAAAAAGCCCGCATCCCGCTGCCATTCTCCCATGAAATAGACCTTCTCACCCACTGCGCCCCGGTACATCGCGGAACGTGCCGAATCCCCACTAGTGGCGATGGTGTCATAGGCATCAATCGGTACGTTAAATTGCACCAATTGTTCTCTCACGCCAGCGCGCGGTTTGGGAGAGTTCGTGACCAACACAACAACACCGCCCCGCTGGCGATAGGCTTGAAGTGCGGCCACAGCTTCAGGATAAGCGGTGATGCCATTGTGAACACAGCCCCAAAGATCGACGAACAGGGCTTTGTATCGGTCAGAAATTTCAGCCAGCGATGAGACGATTTGGGTCATGGAGCTTACTTTCCGGGCGAATGACAGGGTGGTTCAGCCTATGGCAGAGGCAGGTCGGTTTGGCCAGAGGGGGCTCTGCCCCCGCCGCGGCAGGCCGCGACTCCCCCGAGGTACTTTCAAACAGAAGAAGAATGGATCCTCTGCTTCTTCTGTTTCCAAATACCTCGGAGCGCGAGGCAGAGCCTCGCAATAAAGCAAAAAGGCGCCCGTTTGGGGCGCCTTCAGGTCGGTGATCAGACCTTGAGATTTGGAATAATCTGCTTTTTGCGGCTCATGATGCCAGGCAGAACCACGGCATCCCCATCGACCTGCGCATCAAAGCTTTTTTCGGCAACGGTTTTTACCAGGTCGTTTGGCACCAGCAACGTGGCCTCTTCATTCAGGATATCGACAACAAACAGCAATACCTGGTCCACTCCGTCCTCGCTGGCGACGTCAACCATCGAAGCGGCGAGGCTGTCTTTGCGGTCCAGAACAACGCCCGGCGCGGTTGTTTCCAGTACCGAGACGCGGAATTTGGTGCCGTCGACCTCGTATTCCTTGCTGTCCATGCGGATCAGTTCGGCGTCCGAGAAGGACGAGACATCCGACTTTGCCGAAAACATTTCAGCCGCATAGGCCGATACGTCCAGGCCCAGATCGGCTGCCAGTTTCTCGGCCACGGCACGGTCATGCGGGGTGGTGGTAGGCGAGCGGAACTCCAGCGTGTCGGAAAGGATGCAAGTGAGCGCGGCGCCTTTCACCGCGTCGGGCATACGGGCTGCGTCGTCCCCGATCAGGTCAAGCATGATTGTGGCGGTGCAGGCCAGAGGGCGCACGGTGATGTCGATCGGGCCTTTGGTTTCCAGCCCACCGACCAGTTTGTGGTGATCGATGATGGCGCGGATATCAGCTCCGTTGACGCTGGCGGGCAGTTCGGCGGGGTTGTTGGTGTCTACGATAACGACCGGAGCATCCGCTTCGACATCGCCGATGATGCGCGGTTTGGGCAGGTCCCAGCGCTGCAGCATGAAAGCTGCTTCGGTGTTGGGCTCACCAAGCAGAACGGGCTCGGCGCTCTCGCCTTTCACTTCGTTCAGATACCAGGCCCACAGGATCGGAGAGCCGGTGGAATCTGTGTCGGGGGATTTGTGGCCAAATACAAGGGTTGTCATGTCAGCGTCCTGAGGATTGTATATTTGCGCGCCTTATAGGGTGGTGCTGCACGCTTGTCACGCCGTCCTGTGCCGAATGCGACGGTTGGTCTGGGTTTGCTTGACCAGCGCCTAGAACGGAGCGCGCGTGAGGGTGTAGCCTGCAGTCTGCAGCTGGTTCAGCAGGCCATAAGTATCACCCAAATGAGCGGCACCCACGGCGATGACGGCGGTTTGGTCCTCGATGGCCAGAATGCGTTGCATCCAGCTGTTGTTCCGTTCGACCAGCAGGCTTTGTTCGATCTTGACCCATTCCTCTTCAAACTCGTCTTCGGGCAGGCCCGCAAGCTCTCGCCCGAACAGGCGGCCGAACAGAAGCACCTCGGCGTGCCTTTCGTTGAAATAAGAGTTTGCCATCGTGGTGATCTGATCTTCACCTTGCTGGAAAGTGGCTGTCATGCGGGCCAGGGATTTCGCCTGATCTTCCAAAGGGTACCGGTTAAACAAGCGCATCAGGTCATCGATGCTTTCGAGTGAGTGTTGCGCAATCCCATGTTCTTTGGCCAGCGCGGTCAGCCGGGTGTCGAGGCCGAATTCCGGTTGCGGAGTTTGCAAGATGCAGGTCGGAAGTGCCAGCATCATGCCCAGAAACCACGGGCGCATCTTTGCCGCCATCCAGGAGGGGATGCCCCGTTCGGCCAATATGGCGGACAGATCGGCCCAGTCCTCTTCTGGCAACAGGTCAACCAGTGTGGGCCCCGAGGTGATCAGAACCGGGCTTGGATCCGCAGCCAGGCGTTTTTCCCAGGCATCAAGTTCGTCTTTTGTGACTTCGAAATAGAAAGCGTCAGCGTGTTTGAGGGTCGGGGCCAGACGGTCGACGATTGCGTCCATCTGGGGAAAATTGAGGTGCAGGGTGCCTATGATATGCAGTGTCGTCTGATCTTTGGTGGCAATCCAGTGGTTCCCTTCCGGGAAGGGTAGGGTGGCCAATGTGGCATCGAATTCAGCTTTTGAGGCGGGCGACAAATCCTGCATCAGATCGCGACCCTCGCAAGCGGCGTAAGCAGATACAGGCAGCAGCATCGAGAGTAAGAGCAGAAATATGCGCATTGGAATTTACCCTTGCAAATCAGTGGTGCCGGAACACTGCCGCGCAGAGCCGGTAGGTGCAAGCACGTTAATCGGCTGGTATTTACCCGCAATTTGCCTAGCATTGCGCCATGGACCGCGAGCAGGATCTTTATCCCCCCATCAAGGCTTTGTTAGAGCGTCAGGGGTACACTGTGAAAGGCGAGGTTGGGGCCGCCGACATTGTCGCCGTGCGGGGGGACGAAGCCCCTGTTATTGTCGAATTGAAACTGCGTTTTGCGCTTGCGCTGTTCCATCAGGCGATCACGCGGTTGCGGATCACGGATCAGGTCTATGTTGCCGTGTGCAAGCCCAAAGGGCGGACGGCGCGGCGCGCGCTCAAGGACAATCTGAACCTGTGCCGCAGGCTCGGGTTGGGGTTGATCACTGTGCGCCCAGACGGCCGGGTTGAGGTTCATTGCGACCCCGGGCCCTATGCGCCGCGCAAGGACAAGGCCAAAGCGGCGCGGTTGTTGCGTGAGTTTGACCGGTTGCAGGGCGACCCCAATGCAGGCGGCGCGACACGTTATGGGATTGTGACGGCCTACCGACAGGACGCTCTGAAATGCGCGGCGCATCTGGCGGAACATGGCGCAACCAAAGGGTCGGATGTTGCAAAGGCGACCTGTGTTGATGCAGCGACGCGTTTGATGCGCGAAAATCACTATGGCTGGTTCGACAAAGTAGACAAAGGTGTCTATGCACTTTCCAAGGCCGGGCAGGACGGTTTGAAACACTGGGCTTATAGCTGGGAACAGAGCGAATAATCCGACCTTATTCCGTCAGATCCTGAATTTTGGAAAAATCCCTCACAACTTGTTGACTCGGGCGCGGCGACTGCCTAGCTATGCGTCGTTATCACTCGGTAGGTGTGAGTGCTAACGCCTCGCGTTTCCGCGAGGGGAGGATAGATAACTTTGAGCCCAAGGAGCTGCAAAGATGGCATTGAAACCGCTTCATGACCGTGTGCTGGTTCGTCGCGTTGAAAGCGAAGAGAAAACCGCAGGCGGCCTGATCATTCCTGACAGCGCAAAAGAAAAGCCCAGCGAAGGCGAAGTTGTTGCGACCGGTGAAGGCGCGCGCAAGGACAGCGGCGAGCTGATCGCAATGGCTGTAAAAGCTGGCGACAAGATCCTGTTCGGCAAATGGTCGGGCACCGAGGTTCAGGTCGACGGCGAAGAGCTGCTGATGATGAAAGAAAGCGACATCATGGGGATCATCGAGTAAGCCCTGGCGCTTTCTCTGATCTTCCGTCTCAACATATTTCTCAAGGAGAAACGACATGTCTGCAAAGGACGTCAAATTTGACACCGATGCCCGTAACCGCATGCTGGCCGGCGTAAATGTTCTGGCTGATGCTGTTAAAGTGACACTGGGCCCCAAAGGCCGCAACGTGGTACTGGACAAATCCTTCGGCGCACCGCGCATCACCAAAGACGGTGTATCGGTTGCCAAGGAAATCGAACTGGAAGACAAGTTCGAAAACATGGGCGCGCAAATGGTGAAAGAAGTCGCCAGCCGCACCAATGACGAAGCCGGTGACGGCACCACCACTGCTACTGTTCTGGCCCAAGCCATCGTGCGCGAAGGTCTGAAGCAGGTTGCAGCGGGCCTGAACCCGATGGACCTGAAGCGTGGCATCGACCTGGCGACCGCCAAGGTTGTTGAAGGCATCAAGTCGGCTTCGCGCGAAGTCAAAGACTCGGCAGAAGTTGCTCAGGTTGGTACAATCTCTGCCAACGGCGAAGCTGAAATCGGCCAGCAGATCGCAGACGCGATGCAAAAAGTTGGCAACGAAGGCGTCATCACCGTTGAAGAAAACAAAGGTCTGGAAACCGAGACCGACGTTGTCGAAGGTATGCAGTTCGACCGTGGCTACCTGTCGCCTTACTTCGTGACCAACGCAGACAAGATGATCGCAGAGCTCGACGACTGCATGATCCTGCTGCACGAAAAGAAACTGTCTTCGCTGCAGCCGATGGTTCCGCTGCTGGAGCAAGTGATCCAGTCGCAAAAGCCGCTGCTGATCATTGCCGAGGATGTTGAGGGCGAAGCGCTGGCGACTCTGGTTGTCAACAAACTGCGCGGCGGCCTGAAAATTGCTGCTGTCAAAGCACCGGGCTTCGGCGATCGCCGCAAAGCCATGCTGCAAGACATCGCAATCCTGACCGGCGGTCAGGTCATCAGCGAAGATCTGGGCATGAAGCTCGAGTCCGTCACCATGGACATGCTGGGCACTGCCAAAAAGATCGAGATCACCAAAGACGAAACCACTATCGTTGACGGTGCAGGCGAAAAAGCCGAGATCGAAGCGCGTGTTGGTCAGATCCGCACTCAAATCGAAGAAACCACCAGCGACTACGACCGTGAGAAACTGCAAGAGCGCGTTGCCAAACTGGCAGGCGGTGTTGCTGTTATCCGTGTCGGCGGCATGACCGAAGTTGAAGTGAAAGAGCGTAAAGACCGTGTGGACGATGCTCTGAACGCAACCCGCGCTGCTGTACAGGAAGGCGTTGTTGTGGGCGGCGGTGTTGCTCTGGTTCAGGCCGGTAAAGCTTTGGAAGCCCTGAAAGGTGCAAACGCCGATCAGGACGCGGGTATCAACATCGTACGCAAGGCCATCGAAGCGCCTCTGCGCCAGATCGCTGAGAACGCAGGCGTCGACGGTGCGGTTGTTGCGGGCAAAGTTCGTGAATCCTCGGATGCGTCCTTTGGCTTCAACGCTCAGACCGAAGAATATGGCGACATGTTCTCGTTCGGCGTCATCGACCCGGCCAAAGTTGTTCGGACCGCTCTGGAAGACGCGGCATCGGTTGCAGGCCTTCTGGTCACCACCGAAGCCATGGTCGCCGACAAGCCTGCCAAAGAAGGCGCGGCACCGGCCGGTGGCATGCCCGACATGGGCGGCATGGGCGGCATGATGTAAGCTTACCGCTTACGCAGTTGCGAATTGAGACGGGGTCGCCTTGGGGCGGCCCCGTTTTTGTTTTGAATGGCCGCTGGTGCGGCCATGCCTCCGGCGGAGGTATTTTTGAACAGAAGAAGCGGGGTGGCGCGTCTGCGTGAAAGGGAGTGTGCAAAGCTTTTCGAAACCGCTATGCGGTTGGGATGCAATTGTTTCTTCTGACTGCCCTGACCATGTGCGCCTTTGCGTCAAACTCGATTCTGAATCGGCTGGCCGTTGAAAGCGGCGCGAGCGATCCAGCGGGTTTTGCCGTGATCCGGGTTTTGTCAGGGGCGTTGGTGCTGGCAGCCCTGGTGGTGCTGAGGTCCGGGCATTTACCGCTGAGAAACAGGCGGCGGATCGCGGGGGCGGGATCCTTGTCGCTTTACATGATAGGGTTCTCGCTGGCCTATCTGACCCTGGATGCAGGGTTGGGCGCTTTGATCCTGTTCGGGGTGGTGCAAATTACCATGTTTGCGGTGACATCGGTCACTGGTGCGGCACCGACGATGCGGCAAGTTTCAGGCGCGGCGATTGCGCTGTTGGGGCTTGCATATGTGCTTTGGCCGTCAGGGGATGTGCGGGTCGATCCTATCGGAGCGATGCTAATGGTGGCTGCTGGCGTTGGTTGGGCAATCTATTCGCTGGTGGGTCGATCCGAACCCGACGCGTTGGCCGGAACCGCAGCCAATTTCATTGTAGCTTTGCCGGTGACAGCACTGGGGTTGATCCCGCTGGGCGGCAATTGGGACATGAGCGCTGCTGGATACGCTCTGGCAGCGCTGTCCGGCGGGGTTACCTCGGGCTTGGGTTATGCGCTTTGGTATCGGGTTTTGCCGCAACTGGCCGCTACAACGGCAGCGGTCGTGCAACTCAGCGTTCCGATCATCGCCATTGTGGCGGGCGTGGTCTTGCTGGGCGAGGCCGCAAGCCTGCGCCTGATCCTGGGTGCTGCGCTTGTTTTGGGTGGTATCGCGTTGGCCGTCTTGCGCCTGACGCCGCGCTAGGGGTTTTATCACCCCAAGTTTGGGCGTATTTGGCGGCTATGAAGTTTGTGTTTGCCTTTGTTCTGTGTCTGGCCCCCGGACTGCTCCATGCCAAATGCGTGGTGTTGCTGCATGGTCTGGCCCGTACAGAGGCGTCGTTTACGGTGATGGAGCAACTGTTCAAGGCGCATGATTATCACGTTGTCCGCCCGGGCTATCCTTCGACTGACCTGACGATTCCGGAATTGGCTGATCAAACGATGCCCGAAGCGTTTGCAGCCTGCGGCGAGGATACGGTGAACGTTGTGGCCCATTCGATGGGGGGCATTCTTCTGCGGTACTGGCTGCAGGACAATCACCCGCAAAATCTGGGCAGAACGGTCATGCTTGGGCCGCCCAACCAAGGCAGCCAACTGGTCGACGAGTTGGGCGCTTACGAGGTGTTCGGCATGTTGAACGGACCGGCAGGTCTGGCGTTAGGGACAGGCCCCGAAGGTATCCCGCGACAACTGCCCCCGGTCACATTCGAGCTTGGGGTGATCGCGGGTGAAAATTCGTTGAACCTGCTGTTTTCCTCGCTGATCGACGGCCCGGATGATGGCAAGGTTTCGATTGAGACCACAAAGGTCGACGGGATGAAGGACCATATCGTTCTGCCGGTGACGCACACATTCATGATGAACAACCCTTGGGTCATGGCGCAGGCGCTGCATTTCATCGAATTTGGTCGTTTTGATCCGGAGATCACCTGGCTGGACGGGGTTACGGACATTATTGACGAGATCTGCATCGGTCTGGATTGCTCCGAACCTGATTCCGAGCGGTCGGAATGAGCGCATTATCGTTAACGCTGACAGGCGCTCAGGTTTTGACGCCTGATCGGGGGCTGTTCGCCACGGATCTGTCTTTGGCTGACGGTGTCATTTGTACGAACGCGTCTGCTCGCCAAGTGGATCTGTCTGGCTATTGGGTCCTGCCCGGTATCATCGATCTGCATGGCGATGGTTTCGAACGCCATATCGCGCCGCGCCGGGGGGCGATGAAGCAGATGACCGAAGGCATTCTGGCCGTCGAGGCCGAGCTTGCCGCAAACGGGATCACGACAGCGGTTTTGGCCCAGTTCTACAGCTGGGAAGGCGGTGTGCGCGGGCCCGACTTTGCAGCACAGGTCTTTGACGCCATCGCGGCCGTGGGTCCAGCGACCGTGACGGATCTGATCCCTCAGTTGCGGTTCGAAACTCATATGCTGGATCACTACGCGGAACTGCCAGACCGCATCGCCGCCTGGAAGATTCCCTATGTTGTGTTCAACGATCATCTGCCGCATGACCGTTTGGCCGAGGGGCGCAAACCCCCGCGTTTGACCGGGCAGGCGTTGAAGGCAGGGCGCAACCCAGAGGCGCATTTCCAAATGCTGTTGGACATGCATACGCGGCGCGGAGAGGTGCCTGCTGCGCTTGACCTTCTTTGTGCCGAACTCAGAGAGCAGGGCGTGCGTCTGGGCAGCCATGACGATTCAACATCCGAGGATCGGGCAACCTGGCGCGCGCGGGGTGCGCAAATATCGGAGTTTCCCGAGACGCTTGAAGCCGCCGAAGCGGCGCAGCAGGCCGGAGATCACGTTATTCTTGGATCCCCCAATGTGGTGCGTGGCGGGTCGCACAAAGGCAATGTCAGCGCGTTGGACCTGATCGCCATGGGGCTATGTGACGCCATTGCCTCCGACTATCACTATCCCAGCCCGCGCCGCGCCGCCCTGATGCTCGCCAAATCCGGACTGGTTGATCTGGCAGGTGCGTGGGCGTTGGTTTCGTCCGGTCCGGCACGCGTGCTGGGCCTGTCAGATCGCGGAGAACTCAGCCCCGGAAAACGCGCCGATCTGGTCATACTGGACGCAGACACCCACCGCGTTGCAGCCACATTATCAGCCGGGCGGGTCAGCTATATGGCCGGAGATATCGCGGCCCGCTTTCTGCGCTGATCCGCGCTTTACCTGGCCAAAAAAATCCCCGCCGGAGGCATCGCGCACAAGCGCGACTACGACTTGCGGACGATCCGGTTGAAATGGCCCATCTTGCGGCCTGCTTTTACCTCGGCCTTGCCATAAAGATGCAGCGCCACGTCACGTTCCTGCGCCAATTGTGGGACGCGGTTAATGTCATCGCCGATCAGGTTTTCCATCACCACGTCCGAATGACGTTGCCCGTCGCCCAGCGGCCAGCCAGCAATTGCGCGGATATGTTGTTCAAACTGATCAACGGCGCAACCGTTCTGCGTCCAATGGCCCGAGTTATGCACACGCGGTGCGATCTCGTTCACGATCAAACCCTGCGGTGTGACAAACAGCTCGACACCCATGACCCCGACATACTCCAAAGCGTTCAGGATATTGGCTGCCAACAGAACAGCATCTGTTCGCTGAGTTGCCGAAAGCCGGGCCGGGATCTTTGTAGTATGCAGGATACCGTCGCGATGCACGTTTTCACCGGGATCGAAACAGGCCACCGCACCGTCAAGCCCGCGTGCGGCAATGATGGAAACCTCGTGCGAAAATTCGATGAACCCCTCTAGAATCGCCGGTGCTCCGGCCATGTCGGCCAGCGCAGCTGCGGCATCTTCGGGTGTGCGCAGCCGGGCCTGCCCCTTGCCATCATAGCCAAACCGCCGGGTCTTCAAGATAGAAGGGGTTCCGATCCGATCAATTGCCGCCTCAAGGCTGGCCAGATCAGCGATGTCGGCGAAAGGAGCCGTTTGCAGCCCCAGATCCTGGAGATAGGTTTTCTCCGTCAGCCTGTCCTGGCTAACTCGCAACGCCTCGCGCCCGGGGCGGATTGGCCGGTGCGCTTCCAGAATATCCAGCGCCTCGGTGGGGATATTCTCAAACTCATAGGTGATGACATCGACGCTGTCGGCAAAGCGCTTGAGCGCCTCGACATCGTCATAGGCCGCCGTTGTCACCCGGTCCGCCACCTGACCGGCAGGCGGATTGGCTCCCGGCTCAAAGATGTGGCTGACAAAGCCCAGCCGGGCTGCGGCCACGGACAACATCCGGCCCAATTGGCCACCGCCCAAAATTCCGATCACTGCGCCTGGGGCCAGCATTTCCGCCATGTTCAAGTCTCCAAACGTTTGCCGATTGCATCAAGCGCCACGCGCAGTGCTTCATGCGCCCCGTGGCTGCGCAATGTCTCTGTCATCTGCAGGCTGAGCGTGCCGTCTGTCGCAAGATCATCCCGTTCCCGTGCAAGGCGCCCGGCGGCACCTTTGTCCATATTCGCCAAAAAGCCTGCCATTAACTGCGTGGTATAGAATTCGGCCCCGGCGTCATCTCCGGTTGTGCGACCCAACCAGGCCGCGCCGCTGGCCATCAGATCGAGCAGGCCGGGAACCATGGCGCAGATTGCAAAATGGGCGTTCAACGCGGCTTCATCCGCGACTTTGACAACAGGGTTTTCTGGCTCGAACAACTCGGCCAGAACGCTGTCATTGCCGTAAGCTGCCAACGGGCAGCCACCGTTTTCCAGAAACCCCAAGGGGATGGTCTGAACAAAATCGGACGCGGGTGCGCATAGCTGCGCCAATTGCTGGGCCGAGACAGAGGCCATCACCGAAACGATCCGCTGATCTGCGCGGAAGCTTAGCGGGGCCAAGACGTCGGACGCGACCTGCGGGCGCAGACATAAAAAGACGATGTCCGAGGCGTCTATTACCCCCTGCGGGTCCGCGACCTGCGCGCCTATCTCGCGCTGTAGTTCAGTTGATGCGTCGATATTGCGCCGAGTGACGGAAACCTCATGCCCTCTGGCAGCCAAGAAGCGGGCCATCGGCGCGGCGATATGGCCGGTTCCGATAAACCCGATGCGGCTCATCCCTGCGGTTCCTGCGGGATCGAATCTGACAGGGCCGCGCGCCAGGCATCCAGCCGCCCCGCCAGCACGTCATCCTGCAAGGCGAGAATACCGGCAGCCATCAGGCCCGCATTGATAGCCCCCGCCGATCCAATGGCCATGGTCGCCACGGGAAACCCTTTGGGCATCTGCACAATGGAATAAAGCGAATCGACGCCCGACAATGCGCGGGTCTGAACCGGCACGCCGATGACCGGCACACGTGTTTTCGATGCCATCATGCCCGGCAAATGCGCGGCCCCTCCGGCTCCGGCGATGATAACCTGCAATCCGCGCGACACGGCGGTTTTGCCATAGTCCCAAAGCCGGTCAGGGGTGCGGTGGGCCGAAACGATGCGCGCCTCGTAAGCGACACCCAACTCGTCCAGAATATCAGCAGCGTCCTTCATCGTGGGCCAATCCGACTGGCTGCCCATGATGATCCCCACTTTCACATCGCTCATCCGCTTTTGTCTCCGCGCTCAGAAAGAGCGCGCACTATAGCCAAATCCCTAAGGCTGGCAATGAGCGAGAGGGTCTTCAGGCGATGATATCTGGTGTCAGGCGATCTTCGATAATGCGAATGATGTCTTTCAGCCGCAGTTTCTCTTTCTTGAGACGCCGCAAGGTCAGTTGATCAGCTGTTCCACGGTCATGCAACGCTTCAATCGCCTCATCGAGATCCCTGTGCTGGCGGCGAAAAACCTCAAGCTCGACCCGCAGAACTTCATCTGTTTTCATGGAAAGGTCTGTGGGCGCGTTCATTGGCGACTCGTGGTTTGTTCTGGTGCGTTGCAAACAAGATAGTGTGTCAGACGTTATCACGCCAGACCTTGTGGACATCCTGTATTCTTCCCATATTCTATATCAGATGGTCGCCAGAATGGGGCCTCAAACGACGTCGCTTTGACAAAAAAGGACGAAAAACGTGTCGAAACTTACTCTTGGCTCATACCCGCATCTTTTGGGGTTCGAGCAGCTGGAACGCCTTCTGGAACGGTCTGCAAAGGCTGGCAATGAAGGGTACCCGCCCTACAATATCGAACAAACATCGGATTTTTCCTACCGGATCACGTTGGCCGTGGCCGGGTTCGCCGAAGAGGACCTGTCGATCACCATCGAAGACCGTCAATTGGTGATCCGGGGCCGTCAACGCGACGACAGCGAAGGGCGCATTTTCCTGCACCGCGGGATCGCGGCGCGACAGTTTCAGCGCATGTTCGTGCTGGCCGATGGCGTGGAAGTGGGCGAGGCGATCATGGAAAACGGTCTGTTGCATGTGGACCTGACCCGCGCTGTGCCTGAAACCGTGGTGCAAACGATCAACATAAGAAAGGGGTAAGAGCAATGAATACACCGATTGAAATCAATGCCGAAGGCGACCGCATCGTCTATGTAAAGACAATTGATGTCGCTGATTTGCCCAGCGATTTGCGCGATCAAGCAGGCGATCTGGATCAGCTTTACGCCGTTCACGACTCAGACGGCCAGCAACTGGCACTTGTGGCCGATCGCAAGCTGGCCTTTGTGCTGGCTCGTCAGCACGACCTGTCACCGGTGGCCGTTCACTGAAACGGCCCCTTGTGATTTCCACGTGACATCTGCCGCCCCAAAGGCGAGATATGCGGAACCCGATGGGTTTTGCAAAGGAAAGGGGCGTTGGGCATGGGCTGGTACGACTTTGACTGGGTAGATGCATTCACCGACCGCGCCTTTGGTGGCAATGGATGTGCTGTTGTGCATGGCGGGGCTGAACTGACCGAGGATGTTTGCAAGGCCTATGTCCGTGAGACTTCTCTGGTCGAATGCACGTTTACCGGGCCTTCTGACATTGCCGACCTTCGCGTGCGGTATTTTCTGGCCAGCCGCGAGATCCCTTTTGCCGGACATCCCACCATTGCCACCGTCGCGGCCTTGCGGTCGCGCGGGCTGGTGCAAGTGGATCATCTGACGCTTGAGACGGGGGCCGGGATTGTAGCCATCCAGCTGAACGGGGATGAGATAGAGATGACGCAGGTGGCACCCCAGTTCGGTGCCCATGTGCCTGCTGAACTGGTGGCCGCGACGGTTGATCTGCCGGTGGATGCGATCATCTCTCCGCCCCAATTTGTCTCAACCGGTCTGCCGTTTTGCATCACCGTTCTGCGCGATCATGCAGCATTGCGCGCCGCGCGTCTGGTCGAGGAGCCGTTGCGCGAGGTTGCCAAATCTGCGGGGCATTCCGGTTCGGATATGGCCGAGCCTTTTCTGGTCACGCTGCAGGGCGCAACCGAAAGGGGTGACACGTTTTCTCGATTATTGATGGCCCCGCCAAACCCGGCTGAGGACCCATTTACCGGATCAGCCACCGGTGCGATGGCTGCCTATCTGTGGAAATACGGGCTGTTGAACAAAGACAGTTTTACCGCCGAGCAAGGCCACGATATGGGCCGCCCCGGTCAGGCTACGGTGACGCGTGTCGGGCCGCCCGAGGCAATGACCGGTATCAAGGTGGCTGGGCGTGGTCATATTTTGATGCGGGGCCAGGTCGATCTGCCTGAGGCCGCTCTGTGACCGACCCCGCAATTGCCATTTTGCCCTATGGTCACCGGCTTGGCCCCTCTCTGGCCAAGCTACCATTGGCCGAGCTGATCTGGCCACTTGGCTGCCCGGATCGTTTGCGTGGCAAAACGGTTGGGGATCTTGAGCGTAGCGATCATCTGATCATGTTCCCGAACTCAAGCGTGCATCTCAAACTGCGTCGCGGCACGCGGGCGCAAATCTCGTTGATGATGGGTGAGCCCTCGGCGATCCACGGCAAGCACGACCGGATGTTGCGCTATACTTGGCGGCGGTTCTTTCGGGTGATGACGTTTCACGATGTATTGCTCAAGTCGCTGCCCAACGCAGTGTTTCTGCCTTATGGCGTGACGATGGTGCCGGATTGGCAAGAGTTATCGGCAGAGAAAACAAAAAACTGTTCTCTGATCGCGTCTGCCAAGCGTGATCTGGAAGGCCATCAACTGCGCCACAAGGTGATTGACTGGGCGCGCGAAACTGGCGCCGATATCGATATCATGGGGCGCGGCTATACACCGTTCGAACATAAATCCGACGGTCTGGCCCCGTATCGCTATTCCGTGGTGATCGAAAACGTGCGTGAGCGGAATTACTTTTCCGAAAAACTCACCGACGCGATCCTGTGCGGCACGGTACCCATCTATTGGGGCTGCCCGAATATTGATGATTTCTTTGACACTTCAGGCATGATCCTGTGCGAGTCCGAGGCGGAGATTCAGCGCGCCATTCAGTCGACATCGCCGCAGGACTATGCGGCGCGTTTGCCGCGCTTGCAGGCGATACAACCAGTGGCAGCCGATTATGGCGATTTCGAATCCCGCGCCGCACGTACCCTGTTGGAACAAGTGAAGGCAGACTAATGCTCGGTGGCAGATGGTGCCAGCCACCCCACCGGTCGGATCGGATTGGCCTCTGGTTCGATCCCGTGCCTCTGACACAAGCGATGCAGATATGACCCGACAAAAGGCAAACCATTTGCCGTCTGCGAAAGAAGCTTCTTTTGATGGCCATAAACGTGAACCGAATGGACGTTTGGTCGTTCGATCTGGCTGGTCCGAACAGCCGGGTCGTGCAAGTGGAGGAAATCGGCCTTAGCCAGCGGATAAAACACATCCGCTTCCATTGCATATCGGTCTTCGCCGGTTTGCGCCAGAAAGTGTTGCAATGCTTTGGGGCCGGAACTGCCCCAGGGCAGCGACTCGATCCCCCAGCTCTCGCCTTGTCGAACACGTTGTATGTTTCTGCGCTGCATCCGAGGTCCGCGCCAGGGCTGTGTCGGGTTCGGCGAGGTCAGAAATGCCAGCATGAGCTCGAGAGCCCGCGAGGTTGGGGGCAGGCGCAGGACGCCATTGGGAAACTCACCCGTTTGCGACCGACAGAAAACATAAACCGATGAGAATGCGAAAGGTTTGACGCAATAGGCATCCAAATCGACCCAGATGAAATCTGTCAATTGAGACAGTCGAAGTCGAAAAAGATCCGAGAAAACTGCGACCTTCAGCCTGTCCGTGTGATCCATTGCAAACGGTGGGGGCCAAAGGATTTCCGCGGCAGGACGCATCTCGGTCCCGTCTGGGAGGCCTGCGACAGGATGAGATGTATAAAGAACGAACCGGTGGCCGCGATCCAGATAAGAGCGAATGCATAGCGCCTCCAGCCAGCTCAGGTCTGATCCGTACCAGAAACCGGCGATGGTGGGCAGGGCAGTATTCATATTCGGTTCGCTTGCATGGCCTGACAATTGCATCGACCGCGACCAGGTTTGTCAATCGCCACAAAAAAAGCCCCCGGAAACCGGAGGCTTTTGAAACCATTTTGTCGGCGATCAGGACGCGGCGATCAAGCCCATGCTTTCCAGCTTCAGCAAAACCTGGTGGGCGCAGTTGTCGACATCGACATTTTCTGTTTCGACGCTGAGCTCGGGGTTTTCAGGCACATCATAGGGGTCTGAGATGCCGGTAAACTCTTTGATCTTGCCTTCGCGCGCCAGTTTGTAGAGACCCTTACGGTCACGGCGTTCGCATTCCTCGATGCTGGTGGCCACATGAACCTCGCAGAAGGCACCAAAGGCTTCGATCTCTTCCCGGACCGCGCGTCGTGTGGTGGCGTAAGGTGCGATCGGGGCGCAGATCGCGATGCCGCCGTTCTTGGTGATCTCAGAGGCCACATAACCAATGCGACGGATGTTCAGATCGCGGTGCTCTTTCGAGAAACCCAGCTCCGACGACAGGTTCTTACGCACGATGTCCCCATCGAGCAGGGTAACAGGACGGCCACCCATCTCCATCAGTTTGACCATCAAGGCATTGGCGATGGTGGATTTGCCCGACCCCGAGAAGCCGGTGAAGAACACAGTAAAGCCCTGCTGGCTGCGCGGCGGCTTGGTCTTGCGCAACTCGGCCACAACCTCGGGGAAGCTGAACCATTCAGGGATTTCCAGACCTTCTGCCAGACGGCGACGCAGCTCGGTGCCTGAGATGTTCAGGATCGTGACATTGTCGCGATCTTCGATCGCGTCATTCGGCTCGTATTGCGCGCGCTCCTGCACATAGACCATGTGTTTGAAATCGACCATTTCGATGCCGATCTCATCCTGGAATTTGCGGAACAGGTCCTGCGCGTCATAGGGGCCGTAGAAATCTTCGCCCTGGCTGTTCTTGCCGGGGCCGGCGTGGTCGCGGCCCACGATGAAATGAGTGCAGCCATGGTTCGCACGGATCAGCCCATGCCAAACGGCCTCGCGCGGGCCAGCCATACGCATCGCCAGGTTCAGCAGCGACATCGAGGTCGTCGAGGCCGGGTATTTGTCCAGCACCGCCTCATAGCAGCGCACGCGGGTGAAATGATCGACATCGCCGGGTTTGGTCATGCCGACAACCGGGTGGATCAGCAGGTTGGCCTGTGCTTCTTTGGCTGCGCGGAAAGTCAGTTCCTGGTGCGCGCGGTGCAGCGGGTTGCGGGTCTGGAACGCAACGATGCGACGCCATCCCAGCTTGCGGAAATAGGCGCGCAGTTCGTTCGGTGTATCGCGGCGGGCGCGAAAATCGTAGTGGATCGGCTGCTGGATCCCGGTCACAGGGCCACCCAGATAAACCTTGCCCGCAACATTGTGCAGATAATTCACAGCCGGATGCGCATCGTCATCGGCACCAAAGACCATTTCGGCTTCGCGCGCTTTGTTGGGCGTCCAACGGTCGGTCACAGTCATCGTGCCCAGGATCACGCCTTCTTGGTCGCGCAACGCGATGTCCTGGCCCAGTTCGATGCTGTCGGCAAACTCTTCGTTTACATCCAGCGTGATCGGCATCGGCCATAGCGTGCCATCGGCCAAGCGCATGGTGTCGACAACGCTGTCATAGTCTGCTTCGCTCAGAAATCCCTTGAGCGGATTGAAGCCGCCATTCATCAACAGTTCGAGGTCGCAGATTTGGCGTGGTGTCAAATCCCAGCTGGTAAGGTCAGCCGCTTCGACCTTCAGCTTTTGTGCAGATTCGTAAGAAACATAGAGTTCTGGGATCGGGGCCAAATTGTTTAACATCGTCATCGTAATACTCTTAGGGACATGTGCCGTGGCGGCGTTGCGGATAGTTTCGTCGCGCATTTGCCCCGGTCTGAGCGCAATGTCCAGAGATGTCGGCGAACAAAGGACGAAATGCGCTGATTTTGCCGGTTTTGGACAGAGTATTCCAGATTCCAGCCAATAGGTGACAGATTGTCCGCAGTATTTTGATGGCGGGTCGGGGTCTAGGCGATCTGCTCTTCCGGGGCGGTCAGAGCATCAAGATCTACTGCGTGTTTCAGGGGAAGTGCAGGAACCGGGTCTGCCACACCCCGCAGCCGGAATTCTCGCAGTTGAGAGCGGTCTGGTTCTATGCCGGCCGCTTGAAGAACTTTTGCCGAAGCCAAAAGCTCGACACTCAGCGCCTTGGTCTCACCTTCCAGACGGCTGGCGACGTTAACCGCGTCACCGATGATGGTCCTAGGCGCGTGTTTGGCCGCACCGATTTCACCAAGTACCAAATCGCCCAAGTGCAAACCCATGCCGATGCGAATGGCGGGGCTGCCTTCGGCTTCAAGCTGTTGGTTGAACCGCGCCAAAGCACGGCCGATATCCGCCGCAGCCGCAAGACTGGCCCGGGCCGAGCTTTCGGCATCGGGGGTCTCGAACATCGCAAGCAACCCGTCACCCATGTATTTGTCGACGGTTCCACCATGGGCGGTGATTGATGGGACAATGGCGTCAAAAAACCGGTTCAGCAGGAATACGATATCATAGGGTAACTGACCTGTGGTGCGCGCGGTAAACCCACGCATGTCCAGAAACAGCACGGCCAGTTGCCGTTCCTGCCCCTGGCTTGCGTGTGCGCGGTCGCGCCCGCCTTCGGGGCGAAATACCCGAAACACGGTCAGCGGCTCTGTCGGGCGCAACTGGCAGGCCAGCCGCGTGCCTTCAGCAGCACCGACAGCAGCAAGGCTGCGCGCTTCGGCCTCACTGGGTGGTGGCAGTTTGCCCGCGCCGTCCTCGACGATCACCCGGCAGGTCGTACAACGGCCTTTGCCCCCGCACAGCGCGGTATGGGGAACCCCATTTGACTGAGACATCTCAAGCAATGTCATGCCCTTTTCAGAGGTGACATCGGGGCCATTGACATAGCGCACATGGACCGAATGCCGCCGCCGCCACAGCTTGCGACCGAAATAGGTCAACGCGGTCAAGGCAAGCAGCCCCCAGAACACTTTCTTAGAGGTGTCGCCGACCGCAAACAGCGCTGCAAATTCGTCCTGTGTCGGCCAGTTATAGTGCTCGATATACTGCTCACGTAGAAAAGGATCGGCGAAATCAGACCAGAGACGGCGCCCTTCGGTCAAAACACCGGACAGGGCGAAAGCGGGAACAAAAACCGCAAATCCGATCAGATAAGGAACAAGCGACCCCCACCACCTGGTCAGGCGCAGCCACATGTGCAGCCCGATGCAGCCATGGATCCAGACGATCAGCAATAGCAGGCTTTGGGTCCAGATCGCAGTGCTGGGCCACATCAGGATGATGATATAACCCATCTCATCGTTGACGTCGAAAACCTCATGGGCATAGCGGGTCTGAACGATATGGGTGATCAATTGTAACGGGATCAACAGCCCCAGAACTGCCTGCAATGCCAGCGAAAACGGCATGCGCAAAGTGCGGCGTTGGGCGATCGAGATAAGGGCCAAACCCGCATGGGTCACAAGCGCCACATAGAGTATCGCACTCATGATGTTATGGCGCGTGACGAATTTCCGCCCGTCCTGCATGTCATGCAGCAGGTCGGTGTGGAACAGTCCCATACCGATATTCAAGAAGTGGAAAAACGCAAAGACAAACAGCACAAGGCCGCTAGCGATCCTAAGCCGGCTCGCCCATCCGCCGCGCCATAGAATGCTCGCCACCGATCTCACCTGTCGTCGTTTTGTCTATCAGGATTTTGGGATGCCAAGGGGCAGGGGTCAATAGACCCCTCCTGATCTTGATCGTGATGGGTCTTGCGGAACCCGACTTGTGCAGGTCAGTCCTGTTCGGCCAGAAACCGTTCGGCATCCAGCGCGGCCATACATCCCATCCCGGCACTCGTGACGGCTTGGCGATAGATATGGTCGGTTAGGTCACCGGCGGCAAAAACCCCGGGAATCGATGTTTCGGTCGAGCCGGGCTTGGTCACCACATACCCGCCCATATGGGTTTCAAGCGCATCCTTGACCAACTCATTGGCCGGAGCATGACCAATGGCGACAAAGACGCCCTTACAGGGGATTTCGGTCACCTCGCCGGTTTTGACGTGTTTCACGCGGACGCCTTCGACGCCCAGCGGGGCGTCCGTCCCGATCACCTCATCCAGTTCGTGAAACCAGAGCGGTTCGATCTTTTCATGCTTGAGTAGGCGGTTTTGCAGGATCTTTTCGGCCCGCAACTCATCGCGGCGGTGAATAAGGGTCACTTTGCTGGCGAAGTTGGTCAGAAACAACGCTTCTTCGACCGCTGTGTTCCCGCCGCCGATCACAACAATTTCCTGCCCGCGATAGAAGAAGCCGTCGCAAGTTGCGCAGGCTGAAACGCCAAAGCCCTTGAATTTCTCTTCTGACGGCAGTCCTAACCACTTGGCCCGGGCGCCGGTGGCCAGAATGACCGCATCGGCGGCATAGACGGTTCCGCTGTCGCCTTTGGCGGTGAACGGGCGCTGGCTTAGGTCCAGATCGTTGATGATGTCGCCAATGACCTCACAGCCCATGGCCTTGGCATGATCTTGCATGCGCACCATCAGATCGGGGCCCTGTACTTCCGTGTCGCCTGGCCAGTTCTCGACCTCGGTTGTTGTTGTCAACTGACCACCGGGTTCGATCCCTTGAACCAGAATGGGCTGCAACATCGCACGACTGGCATAAACGCCGGCGGTATATCCGGCCGGGCCCGAGCCGATGATCAGAACTTTGGTATGTCGTGTCTCGGCCATGGTTCCCCCAATTGATCTGCCGTGCGGGCGCAACGCCCCAATGCGGTTGGATATAGCGATGCCCGCGCCGGGCTTAAACCCCCTTCAGTCGGGGTCAAATTGATGAAAAATCGAACGCGCAACATCTGGTTCTTACAGGATGGAGCAAAGATTATTGCTCTGATGCGAAAGAATATTGCGCCTTTTGGGGGTGCTGATATAACAACCAAAAATTTGAGGAGCAAATAATGGTCACCACCCGGCTGGACGAAATAGACCGCAAGATACTGGCGGAATTGCAGGCCGATGGGCGTATGACCAATGTGGAACTGGCCAAACGCGTTGGAATTTCCGCGCCGCCCTGTTTGCGCCGCGTCAGGACACTGGAAGAAGCGGGTTTTATCCGTGGGTATCACGCCGAGGTCAACGCGCGCGAGCTTGGGTTTGAAGTTCAGGTATTTGCGATGGTCGGTTTGGAGAGCCAGGCCGAATCCGAACTCAGCGCGTTTGAGGCGCGGTGCCAGGAATGGCCCTTGGTTCGCGAATGTCACATGCTGAACGGTGAAGTCGACTTCATGCTGAAATGTGTCGCCCCTGATCTAAGCAGTTTTCAGCAGTTCCTGACCGGGGAACTGCTGACAACACCCAATGTGGCAAGTGTTAAAACGTCACTTGTTATTCGCGGCGCCAAAGACGAGCCAGGCGTGCCATTCGATGTCCTGGAAGACCGGATGAACCGAACGGCCTAACACCCAGATGTTCCGCTTCGGGGATTCGAGGTGGCAGCCAAGCGACCACCGCCAAGGAAAAAACCCAGCCTAATAATATCTGCATAATGCCCCCACGACTTGCAGTTTCAATTCTTTGGCTCACGCTGTAATTGCGTCCACCTCTCCATCTCCGGCGCGCGGCATCAGCAGCGGTCCGAAATCGCTTAATGTGTCAATATGCGCGAACAGGTTCAGATAGACCGCGCGCAAGGATTGACTGATCATTCGCACTGCGTTCGTACCAGGGTGATAGGTTTCGAACTGCAGCCCATCGACTTGAATAACGGAATGTCGCGGTACGCAAATGTGAAACAGCTCGACCGGTGTGGGCGGTAGCGTTTCGATGACGTTCATCCCATCCTGGAACTCGCTGACGGGACATAACATGGGTTGGCCGCCGCTTAGGTGCCGCAAATGTGCTGGCACACCGAGAAGCCGGGCCGCAGGACCTGTGATCACTCCAGACATCGGTTTTTGCATGCCGAAAGTGTCGGCCATGATGCGCGTCAATGGGCGCATGCGGCCGCGTGAATCTTCGCGCCCGGGAACAAGCGTTACGGACCCTTTCCAAACAACCGGCTGCGAACCGCCATCTTGTGTCTGCACTTCGTCACCGGGCAGCAGATCTTCGATAGCCATCGGACCTTGAGTGGTTTCCACAATCGATCCTCGGGTAAAGGCGCAGAAAGCATCTTCGAACATCGGTAAGGCCGGGGCAATGTGGCGGGTCTGTGTTACCTCGCCATTGCTCAGAAGTGTGCTCACCTCATAGCGCCGCAGCTGCGCTTTTTGTTTTGTTCCCTGTCTTGGCGCTTCACGCAACATGGCCGATGTTTCGACCGCGTTCCGAGCTGCACGAGACAGTGTGTTTGGAATGTTCATTTTTATTCCGTCCCCTCGCATTGTGCAGGCCAAGCCGTTGAACCCCCGAACAACATTGCCCAACCAGTGTCGTCTCTGCCCGGGCTGCGTAAGCTGTTCACTACGTCGCCTGTGCAGCGCACCGTCTTCTCAGAAAACCATAACAAACTGTTCACTCTACCGACCCCCAGACATACTCTTACTAAGCAGACAAAATTGGTCTGCGCCTTTTGGCTCTTGGCAGCTTCCGGCATCAGGTCAGAGCCAAGCCTGATGCGGTATTCTCATCTAGTTCGGGAAGTGACAGATATTCCCGACTTAATTCTTGTGTCAGCGACGCTCAGCCAATCGACGTGCTACCCTGACAGAGCCGCTGGAAACTCGTTTCCAAGGCATTTCTGGTTGCAGGATCTGAGCGCTTGCGATCACAGCGCGAAGAAAACGGGATCTTGTCTTCATTTTCTGTCCTGCTCTTGTCTTTGGGGCAAGAAGCCCTGGCATCCTTTGTAACTCCTTTGTGACCGGGCTTTGCGGCACAGATAAGGCTGTTTCAGGATGAATTGAGGACAAATTGAAGGTCTGCGGCACCTCATTCACTAACAAATCCAGTGCCCCTGAAAGCGTGGCGTTACAACCACTTGAGGACCGGAAAAAAACTCATACGATTCTGCGAAAAATAAACACAATAAATGTGGCGGAAAGTTGGCAAAGCTGCCTTAATTGCGTCTAACTCTATAACCTGATCGCTGAAATCAGGCGGCCATAGTCGGCTTCTTTGGCATGAGTCGAGCGCCGATATGAATAGAATCTGTCAGGGTCGGAATAGGTGCAATGGCGGGTCCATTCGGCGGATTTGACACCGGCCTCACGCAGTTTGTTCAAACCATATCCCGGCAGGTCGAATTGCAGGCGATCTCCGGTCCCGCCTGCAAAGAAACGGGCATTCTCAGGCGTCTCCATCATGAAGCTGTCCATGAGTTCCGGTCCGACCTCATAGGCGCGTTGTGAGATCGACGGTCCAATCACCGCGCAGGTGTTTTCGCGGCGAGCCCCCAGAGCCTCCATCGCATCAAGAGTGGCCTCCAATACGCCATCTAACGCACCGCGCCATCCCGCATGTGCAGCGCCGATCACATTTGCGTCAGGATCAGCAAACAGAACAGGCTGGCAATCGGCCGTCAGGATGGTTAGCGCAAGCCCTGGGGTGGCAGTGACAACTGCATCCGCTTTGGGTTTGTCACCGTTCAGGGGGGAATCGATGGTCACTACGGTGGGCGAGTGGACCTGATGGACGCCAACCAAGGCCTGCGGATCAACCTCCATGGCTTCCGCCACGCGTCGACGGTTCAGCGCGACAGCTTCAGTCTGATCCGACGACCCAAGCCCGCAGTTCAAACCGGAAAAAATCCCCGACGACGCACCGCCGCGGCGGCTGAAGAACCCGTGACGGACGGGTGACAGCATGTCCGAAGTCAGAATTTCCAAGGTCATGGTTCCAATCCCGGTGGTGGCGCTGCGTGCTGGGGGTAGAGACCCAGTACTTTGAACAGGTTTCCCATTTCATCGGGATGCGTCAACCGTCGATGTGCTGCAATCAGACCATCAAGTGCCTCACCCGCCAAATTGGACGCCAGCGCTTGCGCGCGTGCAGTTATGCCAAGCCGCTCCAAGAACACACCTTGCGGTGTCAGGCGCGTATGACAGCAGCCATGCGCGCGAATGGTGACCGCCAAGGGTTCGAAATCCACATGTGCGGTCAGGTCGGCTTGCCCCGGGCATTCCAGCGGGTCCGCGCGCATGTGGGCGCGCAGGGCCTGAAACGTATCGCCAAGTGAATGCCAGTCGCCATAATCGATGATAAACCCCGCGCCCCCATGCGAAGCGATACGGTTTGACAGGGTTTCGATTACGGGTAACGCGGGGGTGCAAAGCTCAACCAGGTCTCCGTCTTCGGTGTCGTCCAGACGTGCTTGCAAAGCTGGTTGCGGCGCGGTTGCCCCCAAGCCAAAGCTCAGGGTCGTCCCGTTTGATCCAATCAGACGTTCGCGCCAGCTGTCGCCATCTTTCACGAATTGTCGGATCGGCAGGGCGTCAAAAAATTCATTGGCCACCATAAAGACAGGCCTGTCAGGCAAGGCTTCAAGCGTTTCGATCCAGTCCGGGTCATAGCCTTTCAGAGTTTTGGTCTGAGCGGCACGCAAAACAGGCGAGGCTTCGAACAGTGTCACCTGCAAGGCTGCATGGAAGCCGGGCACAGCCTGGGTGGCGCGCAAAATGTCAGCCATCAATGTACCGCGTCCGGGCCCAAGCTCCAGCAACAGGCAGTCTTTCGGCTGCCCCTGATCCAGCCAGCATTTTGCCAAAGTCAGGCCGATCAATTCGCCGAACATTTGGCTGATCTCAGGGGCAGTGGTGAAATCCCCCTTTTGCCCAAGCGGGTCGCGTGTGGCGTAATAGCCGAACTTGGGGTGCAGCAAACAGGTGCTCATATATTCGGCAACGGTCATAGGGCCGTCTTGCGCGATACGTTCTATAAGGTGATCGAGCAAGCTCATGCGCGGGCGCGTGCCCTTAGAGCAAACCAAAGCCCGATGGCAATCATGGGCAGCGAAAGCAACTGCCCCATCGTCAGGCCATAACCGCCGACTTGAAATGCCAACCCCAGCGGGTTTCCTGGTGACACGAATTGGGCGTCTGGTTGGCGGAAGAATTCGACGATAAAGCGCGAGAGGCCATATCCCACCAGAAACACACCCATAACAAGGCCTGGCCTGTGAAATGCACCACGCCGATAAGCGAGCCATACCAGCAGGGCGCCCAGCAGCAGGCCTTCAAGCAAAGCCTCATAAAGCTGCGAAGGGTGCCGCGCGCACAGCCCCGCGACAACACCTGGACAGTCCTGTGCCGCCGCGCCGGGGAAAACAACAGCCCAGGGCAGCTCAGACGGACGACCCCAAAGTTCGGCATTGTTGAAATTGGCCAACCTGCCCAAAAACAGCCCGGGCGGCACGGTGTGGGCGACCAGATCCCCCATCGAAAGGGGCGGGATATTGTGGCGCTTGGCATAGACAAAGGCCACAACAATGACGCCCAGAAGGCCGCCGTGAAAGGACATCCCGCCTTGCCAGACTTTCAAAATTTCAAGCGGGTGGGAGAGGTAATAGGCGGGCTCGTAAAACAGGACGAATCCCAGCCGACCGCCCAGGATGACGCCCAGAATGATCCAGGTGATCAGATCTTCGACCTGACCGGGCTGCATCGGGGGTGTTTTGTTGGGCCATAAGTTCGGCCGCCGCAGCGCGATGATCGCCATTCGCCAGGCGATAAGAATGCCGACAATGTAAGCCAACGCATACCACCGCAGCGAAAACTGCATCCCGAACAGAGCAATCGAGAAAACTTCGGGCGATAGATCGGGGAAATTTAACACAGCCTGCATATGCGTCTCATTGCCCGGGCTTTGTGGGGCAAGTCAACCTTGAGCCCGGCGCTTTCTTTCCCCATATAGAGAGCAGCCCAGATTTCGGAGTGACACCATGCAGACCCGCAACAAGATTTTGGACGATGTTTCCCAACTGATGACCAACGCCATGGGCGTGGCGCAGGGCGCGCGGGAAGAGGCCGAAAACGCGATGAAGTCGATGATCGACCGCTGGTTGGCGGATCGCGATTTCGTCACGCGGGAAGAGTTCGATGCTGTGCGTGCCATGGCGCAGAAGGCGCGCGAAGAAAACGCGGCACTTGAGGCCCGCATCGCCGCGCTGGAAGCGAAGCTGGACAAATAGCACCTTCGCCTTCGGGTATTTCAAGTTTTTGGCCAACGCTTCTGTCGCGCAATCGCACATGCGGTTGAGCGGTGAAGTGTAGTTTGACGCATCCCAGGATTTAATCAAGTCAAAGCTTCCTGCGGCGCCAATATTTTGGACGCCGTGTCCGGCTGTCCACAACTTATTGATGTTATCCCCAAGAAATGGGGTTGTCAGGCAAAGCAACCCGGCGCACCATATCTAGTACAAGCCAACGGGGGAAGCCCGGCTTGTTGAGCAGGCAACTAGCGCTGGGGCGCTGCCGACCCCAGAATGCTAGAGACTAGTGAGGTTGCATTATGGCCCTTTCCGAGCAGTTTCTCGAAGAAGACCTTCATCCGATCGATATTGTTGAACATCTTGCTGAACATCACGACTGGGATTTTGACCGGATCGGGGATGATCAGATCGCCATGGCGGTGGAAGGTCAGTGGCGCACTTATTCGATTACCCTGGCGTGGTCGAACTATGACGAAACACTGCGCATGGTATGCTCGTTCGAGATGGAGCCGCCGACCGAACGCGAGCCCCAGCTTTATGAATTGCTGAACCGCATGAACGATCAATGCTGGGCGGGGGCGTTCACCTATTGGGCCAACCAGAAACTGATGGTCTATCGCTATGGTCTGGTGCTGGCCGGTGGTCAGATGGCCAGCCCTGATCAGATAGACACGATGATCAACGCCGCCGTTCTGAGCGCCGAGCGCTATTACCCCGCGATCCAATTGGTAACCTGGGGGAACCGGTCTGCTGAAGACGCGATGCAAGTCGCCATTGCAGAGGCCTATGGCCGCGCGTAAAGCTTTGCCCCGAACCAACTGAGGAGAGGGGCAATCATGGACATGTCACGCGTCGCCGAACAGGGGCTGGTGCTTCTGGGATGCGGCAAGATGGGGTCGGCCATGCTCGCCGGTTGGCTAGATCATGGCCTTCCTGCGTCATCGGTCTGGGTGATCGATCCTTTTCCATCAGACTGGCTGAAAGCGCAGGGTGTCAATATCAACACACCCTTGCCCGAAGCGCCTGCAGTGGTGCTGGTCGCCGTGAAACCCCAAATGATGGGCGAGGCCTTGCCTGCCATCAAAGCGCTGGGCGGTGGTCGCAGCCTGTTTGTCTCGGTCGCAGCCGGCACCTCGATTGCCAGTTTCGAATCTGTCCTGGGCGGTGGCACCCCGATTGTGCGCGCCATGCCGAACACACCAGCTGCGATCCGGCAGGGCATCACCGCCTTGATTGGGAATGCGACCGCGTCCGATGCCGATATCGCGCTTGCGGAAAACCTGCTGTCTGCCGTTGGTGAGACCGTCCGTTTGGACAGCGAAGCACAGATGGACGCGGTTACAGGGCTCAGCGGTTCTGGCCCGGCCTATGTCTTTCACCTGATCGAAACTCTGGCCGCGGCAGGTGCGGCCCAAGGGCTACCCTCTGACTTGGCGATGCGATTGGCCAAAGCGACTGTTGCCGGGGCAGGGGCGTTGGCGGCGGCGGCAGAGGAAGACCCGTCGCAACTGCGGGTCAACGTGACATCGCCCAATGGCACGACACAGGCCGCGCTTGAAGTGCTTATGCACTCGGAGGATGGATTCCCGAACCTGTTGCACAGGGCGGTCAAAGCCGCCACAGACCGATCCAAGGAGCTTTCGCGTGAGTGAGATCAGTTTTGATGACTTTCTGAAAGTCGATATCCGTGTGGGTCAGGTCATCCGCGCCGAACCCTTTCCCGAAGCCCGCAAACCGGCGATCAAGATGTGGATCGATTTCGGGGATGAGATCGGTGAGCGCAAGACCTCGGCCCAGATCACGGCGCACTACGATCCGCAGGCATTAGTCGGAAAGCAAGTGATGGCAGTTGTCAATTTTCCGCCGCGCCAGATCGGCAAGTTCATGTCTGAGGTTCTGGTGCTGGGCTTGCCGGATGAGACGGGCGAAATCGTTCTGATCGGCCCGGATGGAGAGGTTCCGGTCGGCGGGCGGATGCATTGATGAAACTGTTCATCGCCCGGCCCATGACAGCAGCCGTCGAAGCTCGTGCGCGTACAGAGTTTGACGTCGAGTTTCGCGAAAACACTCAGCCTTTGACCGAGCAGGAAATGCTGCAAGCGCTGCACGACTTTGACGTGGTGGTGCCCACTTTGGGAGATCAGTTCTCGGCCCAGATTTTCGCGAAGGCAGATCAACCGCGGTGCCAGTTGCTGGCCAATTTTGGTGTGGGTTTCAATCATATCGATGTGGCGGCTGCGCGGGCCGCGGGTATTGAGGTCACCAACACACCGGGTGCGGTGACGGATGCCACAGCAGACATTGCCATGACGCTGCTTTTGACAACCGCACGGCGCGCGGGCGAAGGCGAACGCCTTGTGCGCAGCGGCAACTGGCGTGGTTGGCATCCAACCCAAATGCTGGGCCATCATGTGACGGGAAAACGGGTGGGCATTGTCGGGATGGGGCGAATCGGGCAGGCGATAGCCCGTCGTTGCCATTATGGGTTTGGCATGTCGGTCGGGTATTTCTCACGCAGCGCCAAAGAGCTGGACTTTCCTGCTGAGTTTTTAAGCGATTTGCGTTCCCTCGCGTCAAGTTCAGACTTTTTGGTCTTGGCTGTGCCCGGTGGCGCCGAGACCGAACACCTGATTGATGCGGATGTTCTGGCGGCAATGAAACCCTCGGGCATTCTGATTAACATCGCACGGGGCGAAGTGGTCGATGAGGCCGCGCTGATTGAGGCGTTGCAATCGCGCCAAATCGCGGGGGCTGGCCTTGATGTCTATGAGTTCGAGCCGCGTGTCCCAACAGCGCTGTGCGATCTTGAGACTGTAACGTTGTTGCCGCATCTGGGTACCGCGACCGAAGAGGTCCGCTCGGGCATGGGACATATGGTGCTCGACAATGTCGCGGCCTTTATCGCGGGTCAGCCCTTACCCAATCCGGTCTGACCATCCATCGCTTCGCGCCAGTGTTTACGGCACAGCGAGACATAGGTCTCGTTCCCGCCGATCTGAACCTGCGCGCCTTCGGTGATTGCCTTACCGGCTTCGTCCTGACGGATCACCATGGTCGCCTTGCGCCCGCATTTGCAGATTGTGCGGACCTCTCGCATTTCATCAGCCAAAGCCAGCAATGTTGCTGATCCGGGGAAAAGTTTGCCCTGAAAATCGACCCTTAGACCATATGCAAGAACCGGAACGTTCAACTCATCAACCGCCAGAGCCAACTGCCAAACCTGTTCTTCGGTCAGAAACTGCGCTTCGTCCACAAAAACGCAGGCAACCTGACTTTGCGACAGGCGCGTGTTGATCATGCCGAAAATATCGTCGGTTGGTGCAAACGTGTCAGCCTGTTCGGATATCCCGATCCTCGATGCGATGCGTCCGGTGCCCGCGCGCCCGTCGATCGCCGCGGTCATCAGATAGGTGTCCATCCCGCGTTCGCGATAGTTGTGTGACGCCTGCAGCAACACGGTCGATTTGCCCGCATTCATGGTGGAATAGTTGAAGTAGAGCTTGGCCATGATGGTGGTCTAATTGGCCTCATCCCGGTCGGCAAGACATCTCGTTTACCAGAATCGACGACGCCGCTGCTGGGATCCGGGCTGAGCAAAAGCTCTTTGGGGATGGATACCCGGTTCCTGCAACGACGGCGCCCGTGACCAAGAATTGGCCATACCGGCATGAAACTGAAAACTGTTCCATGCAAACTCTTTACCGGTTCGAAAAAAACCGCCACTCACTCACAAAATCCCTGCATCTCTGAGGGATAGCCAAAAGATGGCATTTCAATTACTAAATAAATATGGGAAATTTCCCTGCCCATTCCCCTGCACGGACAGGCCGGGGACGGGGCGCAGGCAGTAAAGGTTAAAAAATGGCGGATATCGGGGCCTATCTGAAGAAGCATACAGAAGCACTTGTTAAGGACGTTGGCATTGAGGCCGCATGTGAGATAACCGGAAAATCCAAGGCAACTTTGGGTCGGTATTATTCGGACAATGCCGAGCACGCCGACAGGTTCATGCCAGTGGATTCGGTGGCCAAGCTTGAAAATGCAGCCAATTATCCGCATGTCACATCTGCCTTGGCTGATCTTAAGAACATCACCTTGTCTTATGACGGTCGCAACAGCAGCGAGCCACGCACCGGTGGTGTAAACTCGGACGTCATCGCGCTGAGCCAGCGTTTTGCGATGCTGATGACCGAATATCAGGCGGCGATCGAAGACGGGATCATCACCGTCAACGAAGCCAAGCGGTTGCTGAAAGAAACCAGCATGTTGCAGCAGGTTTTGATCGAGATGAAGCTGCACCTTGAAGAAGAGAGCGTGAGCTGAGCCTGCGGAGTTTTCTGACCAGTCAGTTTGTCTGGGTCATCCGTTTGCATTCGGCATTAGACAGTTAGGAAAACCATACTGCCGACGAAGCGCCGATTTCGACTCTCCCAAGTTCGGGTGAGGCACTGCTATATTGATATCGAGATTCGAGTTCTGGCTTGGCGGCGGAGACCGGCGCGTCTTAACCTTCACCCGCACCGTTTCACGATCACCGAACCCACTGAATATCCGGCGCCAAACGAGCAGATCAGACCGTGGTCGCCATCCTCAAGATCATCCGAGTATTTCGAAAACGCGATGATCGATCCGGCGGATGAGGTATTCGCGTAATCCTGCAGGATGTTGGGGTGTTCATCGGCATCGGGTTCTCGGCCGAGAACCTTTTTGCCGATAAAGTCGTTCATGGTCTTGTTCGCCTGATGCAGCCACAGACGCTTGAGGTCGCCACTGGCAATCCCCTCGGACTCCATGTGATCAGAGATGTGCTTGCTGACCATCGGCAGCACTTCTTTGAACACTTTGCGACCGTTTTGCATGAACTGCATATCGCGCCGGTCAACCAGACCATCTGGGCGTGACCTGCGCAGGAAGCCGTTGTTGTTACGGATATTGTTGGAAAACTGGGTGGCGCATCGCGTCGACAAGATCTCGAAATGTGGGCCTTGAGCGTCTTCGATGCGTTCGATCAGAGTGGCCGTTGCCACGTCGCCAAAGATGAAATGACAATCGCGGTCGCGCCATTCCAGATGGCCCGAGCAGATCTCGGGGTTCACAACCAGTGCTGCGCGGACCGAGCCGGACCGGATCATGTCAGCAGCGGCCTGGATACCGAAGGTCGCAGACGAACAGGCGACATTCATGTCGAACCCAAACCCATCAATGCCAAGCGCCTGTTGGATTTCGATAGCGATCGCGGGATAGGCGCGTTCGTGGTTCGAGGCCGCGCAGATCACCAGATCGACATCTTCCGCGCGACGCCCCGCCTGCGCCAGTGCCTTGTTGCAGGCATCAACCGCCATCTCGGTCATGATGCCTGGCTCGTCATCGTCGCGCTGCCGTAGGCTTGGATGCATGATTTCGGGGTTCAGCACGCCGGATTTGTCCATCACATATCGGTTCTCGATGCCCGATGCCTTTACGATGAATTCCTCTGACGAGTGTTGCATCGGCTCGATTTCACCCGCGGCGATGGCTTGCGCGTTTTCGGCGTTCTTGCGGTCGGCATAGGCGTTGAACGCAACAACAAGCTCGGCATTGGAAATACTGCTCTGAGGTGTGAAAACACCGGTTCCAGTGATGGCTGGCGTATACATAGCGGGTCCTGAATTTTTCAGATTTGCTCAAAATGCAGTCACAGACCGTTTTGATCAAGAGATGTTGACCCAAGGGAATAGGGGCTTCCGGTCACTTTCGGCGTCGATTCTTGCCACGGAGCTCGAGCACGATGTGTTTGAAACGCAAAACCCCGGCACCGGGCCGGGGTCTTAAGTGGTTCTTGAGTTGATCGATCAGCCTTGCAAGGATCGAACCTCAACATCCCCTTCGGCCTGCGCCTTGATGGCCAAAGCAGCGGCATAGCTGGCCGCAGCGGTGGTGTAATAAGGGATCTTGTCATAAAGCGCGATAGAGCGGATCGAGCGGCTATCTTCGACCGCCTGCGCCCCTTCGGTCGAGTTCATGACCAGCTGAACGCCGCCATCTTTCATCAGGTCTGTGACATCCGGGCGACCTTCGTAAACTTTGTTGACCACACCGCATGGCACGCCTTCAGCGTCAAGCCAGCTTTGTGTGCCGCGTGTTGCGACCAGCTTAAAGCCCTGATCCACCAGAACCCGGGCGGCTTCCAGCATGTCTGCGCCTTTGTCAGCGTCCTTGATCGAGATAAAGGCGGTGCCCGACGACGGCAGGACCATGCCAGCCCCCATCTGCGCCTTCAGGAAGGCGCGGGGGAAGCTGCGATCCCAACCCATGACCTCACCGGTCGAACGCATCTCGGGGCCCAGAATCGTGTCCACTCCGGGGAAACGGGCAAAAGGCAGCACCGCCTCTTTGACCGAAAACCACGGCATGTCGGGGTCGGCCAGCGTCATCTGATCCGCGATCTTGGTATCATCAACCGTCTTATAGGCCGGGCGCATCGGGAAACCGGACAGTTTCTCTCCGGCCATGACGCGCGCCGCGATCGAGGCGATGGCGCTGTCGGTGGCTTTGGCCACAAAGGGCACGGTGCGGCTGGCGCGGGGGTTCACTTCGATCAGGAAGATCTCGTCATCCTTGATCGCAAACTGCACATTCATCAGGCCGACCACGTTCAACGCTTTGGCCAGTTTGAACGTCTGATCCTTGATCTGATCAATAATCTCTTTGGACAGCGAATAGGGTGGCAAAGAACAAGCGCTGTCACCCGAATGCACGCCCGCCTCTTCGATATGCTGCATGATTCCGGCGACATGCACGTCGGCCCCATCACAAAGCGCGTCCACATCCAGCTCAACGGCTCCAGCCAGATAGCTGTCGAGCAGGACCGGGCTGTCGCCCGAAACCACCACGGCCTCGTTGATATACCGCCGCAGCTGATCCATATCGCGCACAATCTCCATCGCGCGACCACCCAGAACGTATGAAGGGCGGATTACAAGCGGGAAGCCGATCTCTTCGGCGATCTCCAGCGCCTGTTCGTCGGTCGACGCGATGCCGTTTTTGGGCTGTTTCAGCCCCAATTCATTGACCAGCGCCTGGAACCGTTCACGGTCTTCGGCCAGGTCGATGGCGTCCGGTGTCGTGCCCAGGATCGGGATGCCCTCGGCCTCTAGCGCGTTGGCCAGTTTCAACGGCGTCTGACCGCCGAACTGAACGATCACACCGTGCAGGGTGCCGTTCTCCTGCTCTTTCGTCAGGATTTCCATCACGTGCTCAAAGGTCAGCGGTTCAAAATACAGACGGTCCGAGGTGTCATAGTCGGTCGAAACGGTCTCGGGGTTGCAGTTGACCATGATCGTCTCATAGCCCGCATCGGTCAGCGCAAAACAGGCGTGGCAGCAGCAATAATCGAACTCGATCCCCTGACCGATCCGGTTGGGGCCGCCGCCCAGAATCACAACCTTTTTGCGATCGCTGGGCCGCGCTTCGCATTCGACCTCGCCCATCATCGGGGCTTCATAGGTGGAATACATATAAGGCGTCTGCGCCTCGAACTCGGCCGCGCAGGTATCGATGCGCTTGAACACGGCCGTCACGCCCAGATTGCGCCGGGCGCGGCGCACATTCGCCTCATCCCGACCGGTCAGGTTTCCGAGACGCGCATCGGTGAAGCCCAGCATTTTCAGCTTGCGAATACCATCTTCGGTCATCGGCAGACCGTCTTTGCGGACTTGACGCTCGGCCTCGATGATCTCGCGGATGCGGGCCAGGAACCAGGGGTCGAACTTGGTGACGCCAAAAATCTCATCATCTGTCAGACCATGGCGCATGGCCTGCGCGATGGTACGCAGACGGTCGGGCGTTTGCTGGCTGATCGCTTTGATCACGGCGGCCTTATCATCGGCTTCATCCCAAACACCGACGTTCAGGCCCGGGATTTCGATCTCATCAAAGCCGGTCAGCCCCGATTCCATCGAAGCCAGCGCCTTTTGCATGGATTCGTGGATCGTGCGACCAATGGACATAGCCTCACCCACCGATTTCATCGCGGTGGTCAGGTACGGTTCAGAGCCGGGGAATTTCTCGAAGGCAAATTTCGGGATCTTGGTGACCACATAGTCAATGGTCGGCTCAAACGACGCTGGCGTGACCTTGGTGATGTCATTGTCCAACTCATCCAGCGTATAGCCCACAGCCAGTTTTGCAGCGATCTTTGCAATCGGGAATCCGGTCGCCTTGGATGCCAGCGCCGAGGACCGGGACACGCGCGGGTTCATCTCGATCACAACCATGCGGCCATCTTCCGGGTTGATTGCCCACTGTACGTTCGAGCCACCGGTCTCAACCCCGATCTCGCGCAGAACGGCGATCGAGCCGTTGCGCATGATCTGATATTCCTTGTCAGTCAGCGTCAGCGCCGGGGCCACGGTGATCGAGTCACCAGTATGAACGCCCATCGGGTCAACGTTTTCGATGGAACAGACGATGATGGCGTTGTCGGCGGTGTCACGCACCACTTCCATCTCGTATTCTTTCCATCCCAACAGGCTTTCATCCACAAGGATCTGGTTCACCGGCGACGCATCCATGCCCGAGCGGCAGAAATGGATATAATCCTCGCGGTTATAGGCCACACCACCGCCGGTGCCGCCCAGCGTAAAGGCCGGGCGAATGATCGCGGGCAGGCCGATCTCTTCCAGCTCATCCAGCGCAATTTGCACGCCCGCATCCAGATCGGCGCTGCCGTCTTCTTTCTTAGGAGCCGTCACAATCGTGGCTTTGGGATTTTCCAGACCCAGCCGGTCCATCGCCTCGCGGAACAGCTTGCGATCTTCGGCCATTTCAATGGCGTCGCGCTTGGCGCCGATCATCTCGACCCCGAACTCTTCGAGCACGCCCATTTCTTCAAGCGCGAGCGAGGTGTTCAGACCGGTTTGTCCGCCCATGGTGGGCAACAGGGCGTCGGGGCGTTCCTTTTCGATGATCTTGGCCACAACTTCGGGCGTGATCGGCTCAATATAGGTTGCGTCGGCCAGTTCCGGGTCCGTCATGATCGTCGCGGGGTTCGAGTTTACCAGAATGACCCGATACCCTTCCTCGCGCAGCGCCTTACACGCCTGAGCACCGGAATAGTCGAACTCGCAGGCCTGACCGATGACAATGGGGCCTGCCCCGATGATCATGATCGACTGGATGTCGGTTCTTCTCGGCATGGCCTTGTTCCTTTGATGTCTGCGAGTCAGGGCGCCGCCCCAGCGCCCAAATTGTCCTGCGTTATAGGGACCGGGCGAAAAGGTGCAAGGGGGATCGGAAACAGATGTGAAATTGCCGCTTTTCTGTCTTTTCTCGCGTCGCGTTTCTCTATATCGCGCAGCACGGCAAATGGAGAAGCAATTGCGCATTCGTTTCGATCAGGGACCAGCCGGGCGCGGAACCCGGTTTGCGCAGCCCATACGGATCATCCGTGCGGATTCTGCCCAAGAGGTGCCCCAGGCCCTGGCGGCGCTGGATCAGGCGCGTGCGGATGGGGCGTGGTTGGCCGGTTATGCCAGTTATGAGCTGGGTTATGTGTTGGAGCCACGGCTCGCCGAGCGCTTACCCCGAAAACGCCGCTTGCCGCTGCTGTGTTTCGGTGTGTTCGAAACGCCGGACCGCGTTGGCCTTTCGGGTGACTTCGCCGAGATCAAAGGGTTCAAGCCGCGTTGGGATCAGCCACGGTACAGCAAAGCCTTTCGTCAGGTCCACGATGCCATTGGCGCGGGCGACATCTATCAGGCGAATCTGACCTTCCCGATTGACCTTGAGGTCAAAGGCAACAGCGCCGACCTCTATGCTGCGCTTGTCCAGTCCCAGCCGGTAGGTCATGGCGTGCTGATCGAACAAGACGGTTTGCCCGACCTTCTTTGCCGCTCACCCGAGTTGTTTTTCCGCGCAGATGCCGAAGGGCGGATCGAAACGCGCCCGATGAAGGGCACTCAACCGCGCAGTGACGATCCGGTTGAAGATGAGCGCCGCCGCGCCTTTTTGGGGCGCGACCAAAAGAACCGGGCCGAGAACCTGATGATCGTTGACCTGTTGCGCAACGATATCAGCCGTATTGCGCTGGCCGGCTCTGTTACTGTGCCCGAGCTGTTCAAGGTGGAAAGCTACGCAACCGTTCATCAGATGGTGTCGCTTGTGCAGGCACAATTGCATCGCGGTATAGGGCTGTCGGACATCTTAACAGCACTATTCCCCTGCGGGTCGATCACCGGCGCGCCCAAAATCCGCGCGATGGAGATCCTGTCTGATCTGGAACCCTGGCCCCGCGATATCTATTGCGGCACCATCGGCTGGGCCGCGCCGGATGGGCGGTCGGAGTTCAACGTGGCGATCCGCACATTGATGGTTGAAAAGGGCCAGGCAACGCTGAACGTCGGCGGCGGTCTGGTCTGGGACAGCACAGCCACATCAGAATATGAGGAGGCGCTATGGAAAGCCCGCTTCGCGCGCCAACTGAGCCTGATTTCCGCCTGATCGAAACCTTTGCGTTTCGCCCTAGGCAGGGGGTGATCAGAGGCAACATGCACCTCGTGCGGATGGCGCGCACGGCGAAGGTTCTGTCCTTACCCTTTGACCTGGATGCTGCGCAGGCGATGCTGGATCGGATCGCAGGCGAGGCGCCATTGCGGTGCCGTTTTACCATGGATGTTTCAGGCCATTTCGAGCTCACCACCGCTGCCCTTGCAGATACTGCCTCTAAATGGCGGCTGGCTCTTGCGCAAACACGCTTGCAGTCAGAGGACCCGTGGCTGCGCCACAAAACCACGCGGCGATCTCTCTATGACAAGGTGCGCGCGACGCTGCCGAAGGGCATTGATGAGGTTTTGTTTCTAAACGAACGTGGTGAACTTTGCGAAGGCACGATCACCAACCTGTTTCTTGAAATGCCCAATGGAACCCGTTTGACTCCGTCCCTAAGCAGTGGCGTGCTGCCAGGTATTCTGCGGGAAGAACTGCTGGAAAACGACGAATGGGCCGAGGCGGTTTTGACTTTGACTGATCTGAAACAGGCCCGAGCCGTATTCATGGGAAACGCTTTGCGCGGCTTGATCCCGGTAGAGATGGTGAACCTGTGAGCAAAAACGACACTATGGCAGAGCCCTTGGCCACGATGACGCGGCTGCGGTTCGAGTTTGGTCTGTTCTTCATCGCGGTACCCCTGGTCATTGCGGTGTTCTTTCCACCTGATTGGATGTTTCCAGCGCTCTTTGCCTTCACAGGCCTGGGTATCGTTCTGCTGCACGCCACGCCGGGTTTTGCCTGGGCCGAGCTGCGCTATGGCTGGGCCAACTGGTCGGCTGCAGAGTTGGGGGTGTTCGCCCTTGTTACTGCTGCTTTCTGTACAGCGCTGATCTATCTCACCCGGCCCGATGCGGCATTTTTCCTGCTCAAACACCGGCCCGAAATGCTGGCCTTTATCTGGGTCGGCTACCCACTTTTGTCCGCACTGCCGCAAGAGCTGTTGTTCCGGCCGCTCTTTTTCCGGCGCTACCGCGCCATTCTGCCCAAGGGGCGCAAAGCCGATCTGCTGAATGCGGCGGTCTTTTCCTTTGCGCACCTGATGTACTGGAGTTGGATCGTGGCGGTGATGACCTTTGCGGGCGGGCTGCTGTTCAGTTGGGCCTATCGCAAACGCGGCTCGTTCTTTTACGCGGTTCTGCTGCACGCGATCGCTGGGAATATCATCTTTGCTGTTGGTCTGGGCATCTATTTCTATTCCGGCAACGTGCAAAGGCCGTTTTGATCCCGCGACCCGCCTTGACTTTCCAAGCCTGACAGGGTGTATCGGCGCGACGAATTCTGCGCCCGAAGGGATATGATCCATGCACGCCTATCGCAGCCACACCTGCGCCGCTCTGACCGCCGCCAATGTCGGCGAAACCGTTCGCCTGTCTGGCTGGGTGCATAGGGTCCGAGATCATGGCGGCGTGCTGTTCATCGACTTGCGCGACCATTTTGGTGTGACGCAGGTTCTGTGTGACGGCGACAGCGTAGCCTTTGCCGAGTTGGAAAAGGTTCGCTCGGAATGGTGTATCCGCATCGATGGCACCGTCAAGGCGCGTGATCCTGAGCTTGTGAACCCGAAACTGCCCACGGGTGAGATTGAGGTCTATGTGCGTGAGCTTGAAGTATTGGGCGCGGCGGATGAACTGCCGCTGATGGTCTTCGGCGATCAGGAATACCCCGAGGAAACCCGCCTGCGCTATCGCTATCTGGACCTGCGCCGCGAGGCGATGCAACGCAATATGACCCTGCGGTCGGACGTTGTGGCCTCGATGCGCAAACGCATGTGGGATCAAGGGTTCCGCGAGTATCAGACACCGATCATTACAGCATCGTCGCCAGAAGGCGCGCGCGATTTTCTGGTGCCTTCGCGCCTTCATCCAGGCAAGTTCTATGCGCTGCCGCAGGCACCACAACAGTTCAAACAGCTGATCATGGTGTCGGGCTTTGACAAATATTTCCAGATTGCGCCGTGCTTCCGCGACGAAGACCCGCGCGCAGACCGCTCGCCCACCGATTTCTATCAGCTTGACCTTGAGATGTCGTTTGTCGAGCAGCAGGACGTGTTTGACACCATCCAGCCGGTTCTGACTGGTGTGTTCGAAGAGTTTGGTGGTGGTCGCAAGGTAGATCAGGACTGGCCGCAGATTTCCTACAAGGACGCGGCGCTGTGGTACGGCAGTGACAAGCCCGACCTGCGGAACCCTATTAAAATGCAAGTGGTCTCCGACCACTTCCGCGGGTCTGGCTTCGCGATCTTCGCGAAGCTGTTGGAGCAGGACGGCACCGAGATCCGCGCCATCCCTGCGCCGGGTGGCGGCAGCCGCAAGTTCTGTGACCGGATGAACAAGTTCGCGCAGCAAGAAGGCCTGCCCGGAATGGGTTATATCTTCTGGCGCGATCAGGGCGACGGGATGGAGGCCGCCGGTCCTTTGGCCAAGAACATTGGCCCAGAGCGGACCGAAGCGATCCGGCAACAGCTGGGTCTGGGTGTTGGTGATGCAGCGTTTTTCCTGGGTGGCAAACCGAAAGCCTTTGAAAAGGTGGCGGGCAAGGCCCGTGATGTGATCGGGGAGGAGCTGGGTCTGACCGAGAAAGATCGGTTTGCCTTTGCCTGGATCGTGGATTTCCCGATCTATGAGAAGGACGAAGAAACCGGTGCGATCGATTTCGAACACAACCCGTTCTCGATGCCTCAGGGCGGGATGGAGGCGCTGAAAGGTGATCCTCTGGACGTTCGTGGCTATCAGTATGACCTGGCCTGCAACGGGTACGAGCTGGTGTCGGGTGCGATCCGGAACCACAAGCCAGAGATCATGTTGAAAGCCTTTGAACTGGCGGGCTACGGCGCGGATGAGGTGAAATCCCGCTTTGGTGCGCTGTTCAATGCCTTCCATTATGGTGCGCCGCCGCACGGCGGCTGCGCTGCGGGGATCGACCGGATCGTAATGCTGCTGGCGGATGAGGCGAACATCCGCGAAGTCATGATGTTCCCGATGAACCAGCGTGCCGAAGATCTGATGATGGATGCGCCCTCAAACCCGACCTCGGATCAGTTGATGGAGCTGGGGCTGCGCGTTATTCCGCAGGACTAGGCATCGGTTGACGGTCGGAACGCGGATCGTTTCGCGAAATACGGAAAACGCTGGCCCCCGGCCCGAGTCAGCGTATTTCAATGTCTACAGATTTCCGATTGTCCCGAATGCTACGTGCTGACGACCGGGTGCGGCTATACGCCCAAAGACTAAGCAAGCTGGCGGTAATGAAATAGGCAGTGATCACCTCAGATCGCCTCCTGCCGCTCCAGGCGGTTCTGGACCAGCCCAGCGACGCGCGCAGCCATCGCCGTGACCGGAACCCCTTTGGCCCGCGATGCGGCGAGTTGTTCTGCTGCCTCGGCCAAAATCTGATCTTCGGCGTCGCGGGCGACGCCCTGAAGAAACTGCACCGCGTAGTCCAGCGCGCGCGAATCCGTGGGACCTGCAAGAATGTCCGAGATGTGGGCCATATCATCCTGATAGGCCAACCAATCCGGGCGGATGGGCTCGTCTCGGACATTGTGCAACCCGCTTGGGCGCCGATCTTCTGGCAAAAGTTCCAGGATCGTCTTTTGGAAATAGGCCAGTGATGTCAGGGGTTTGGATAGAAACCCGTCGGCCCCGGCCTGTCGCGCCGCCTCGCTTGCGCCGTCGTCACCGGACAGGCCCAGAATGGCGCTGACACGCGGCACGGCGTGGGTCAGTTCGGCAATCAGGTCGGTCCCGGACCCGTCTGGCAGGCCGATATCAACGATGACCACAGAGGGGCGGTAGATCTGCAAATGACGCCGTGCAGAGCGCAAACAATCGGCCCTTCGGATGCGCGCGCCGCTGTGCAGGCACATCAGGCGGATCGCGTCGCAGGCATAGCGGCTGTCTTCGACCACCAGAATGGTCTGGCCCAGCAAGGGCCGCAGCGCTGTGGCAGCAGGGGTGGCGAGAGGGTCCGAATCGACCATGGCAGAACTCCTAATCAGCAGATGCCTTACGCTAGGAACTCCTGGCTAATACGAGGTTAACGGGCGATTTGGCGCACTTGTCCTTTGGTCTGACTGCCCCCATAACCGCTGTAATGCAGTACGGAGGACTTCTCATGATCGGTCGCTTGAACCATGTTGCCATTGCTGTCCCAGACCTCGAGGCGGCTTCGGCGCAGTATCGCGATGCGTTGGGTGCCAAGGTTGGCGCACCGCAGGATGAACCCGATCACGGTGTGACCGTTGTGTTCATCGAACTGCCCAACACCAAGATCGAACTGCTCTATCCGCTGGGCGAAAACAGCCCGATCAACGGTTTCCTCGAAAAGAACCCGTCAGGCGGCATTCACCACGTCTGTTACGAAGTCGAAGATATCATCGCTGCCCGCGACCATCTGAAAGCCAACGGGGCACGCGTTCTGGGGACCGGAGAGCCCAAGATCGGTGCGCATGGCAAGCCCGTGCTGTTCCTGCATCCAAAGGATTTCAACGGCTGTCTGGTCGAGTTGGAAGAGGTCTGAGCCTATGACGATCACCGCCGCATTGGTTTTGTTTGCCGTCATCTGGTTCCTGACGCTTCTGGTCGTGCTGCCGGTTCGGATCAAAACCCAAGGCGATCTGGGCGACATCGTTCCGGGCACCCATGCGGGGGCGCCCGAAATCCATCACATGCGCAAAAAGCTGTGGATCACAACCGGTATCACTATTGTTTTGTGGGCCATCATCGCCGGGATCATCATCTCAGGTGTGATCTCGGTGCGGGATTTCGACTGGCTCAATCAGTTGGAGCCCCGCGACTAGCGTTGCGAGAGGGTGTGGTAGATATGGGTGAATGTGGCAGCACCCATGATAGGAATGACCAGGTTTACAAACGGGATTGACAACGGGATCGCCATCAAGGTTCCGGCAACCCAAATCGTCGTGGCGTGTTTTGATCTGAGCTTTCGGGCTTCGACCCGCCCGATCCGACGCATCGCGGCGAGGGTGAAGTATTCGCGACCCAGCAAGAACCCGTTCATGGCCCAGAAGATGAACGGTGCCAGCGGTGTGAAAACCACGTAAAGCACCAGGGCCAAAAGGTTGGCCAGGATCAACACGCCCAAAAAGCCCAAGCTGTCAGACAGCGCGTCCCCGAAAGAGACACCGGGAACCTTTGGCAAGGACGGATAGTGCTGGTCTTCGACGGCCTGAGCGACCTCGTCGAGAAACATCGACGTAATGGCCGAGGCTACGGGCACCATCAAAAAGATAGGCAGGATCAGTACAAGGACGATGCCTGAATAGTTCAGCAGGTCGTTCAACCAAGGCACCGCACCAATCCAGGGGAGGGAAATTTCATTCCCGGCCAATTTATTGATCACCCAGATCGCGGCCGCACAGGCCAGAACGAGCAGTAGGATGGTCAGTCCTACACCCCGCAGCAGAACCGAGCGAAATCTGGGATCGCCAATCTGACCCAAGGCCGCGAAAAACGCGTTTAGGATGGTCATTCGGAAACCCACTGTGTCAGAGCTGCTATGTCTGGGCGTGGGCGTTCGGGTGGGGCGACGCTTTCTGTGGCGATATGGATGAAGCCTGCAACGCGTTCGTTTTCTGCCAACCCCAATGCCTGCTGACAGAATGTGCGGTCATGGGATTGCCAGCCCGACAGCCAGTTCGCGCCCCAACCTGCGGCCAACGCTGCGTTCAGCAGGGCCAGACACACCGCGCCGGCGGAATAGGTCTGTTCCAGGGTAGGGATCTTCTCGGACGGTTTCTGCACCTCGATCACAGCAACCGCTAGCTGTCCCAGATCGAACTGGCTGCGGGCTTTGGTAATCTCTTCTTCGGTCTTGCCCAAAGCAATCGCCCGGTCTTCGGTCAGTTGTGCCAATCGTGGCATTGCGCCTTTTTCGAGAACGATAAACCGCCAAGGTTCAAGCTTGCCATGATCGGGGCTGCGCGCAGCTGCGGTTAGCAATGGCAACAGCTCTTCCCGGGTGGGCGCGGGAGCGACCAGTGTTTTGGCAGGACGAGACCGGCGCAGCTGCAGAAATTCCAGTGCGGCAGGGTTCTTCAATGACATATGTTAACTTTCTTTACATGGCCCGCACATATGTTGGCCGGGCCATGCAGGGTTTCAAGGGTAAAGAGGTTGCAAAGATGCGAAAACGCAAGCTCGTCTATCGTTTTGCACGCGGTCCTAGCCGCCCTGCGCGTCAGTTTCCCGTATCTGATACACACCCTCTGGCAGGTCCAGCGCAGCGGCCAGGTCCCTGACCTGTTCGACGGACAGGGTGATCTTTTGCATCGTATCTGTGCGCGGGTCCAATTGCTCGATCGTGACGCATTCGGCAAAGCTGTTGATGACCACATCCTCTTGCAAGGGTTTTGGGCCTTCATCCACCAGCGTGACGACCGTCGAGTCGAATTCATGCTCAATCGAAAACATATGGGCACAGTGCCGCTCGAATTTCGGCAATGCAACCCGGGATTACAGAATATGGAGTGGTCGCCCCGAATTGGCCGCGCTATGTTGATCTGCCGAATGGGTCGAGCGAAAGGAAACGGAATGCGTCGTCTGGCTTTGTTGCTGGCTTTTGTGCTTGCGGCCTGTGACACATCCACTCTTGTACTGATACCGGCTGCGGAATGGCGGCCAAGTTCACCCGAGCTTCAGGTCAAAGCGCGTGAATTTGCCGAGGTGAGCCGTGCGGTTGGAGGAGCGGCCAGGCGCGAGTGTTTGCGCGCTTCATCGGATGAAAACTGTGACTTTGCCGTTTTTGTTGATCCGAACCCACGGGCGCAGGCTAATGCCTTTCAGACGCGCGACAAGACGGGTCGCCCGATCATCATTTTCACCCGAGCGATGCTGGAAGCCACGCAGAACGATCAGGAAATGGCCTTTGTGATGGGGCATGAGGCTGCGCATCATATTCTGGACCATATCGACAGGCAGCGGCAGAACGTGCAGGAAAGTGCCAGAATCTTTGGCGATATTGCACGTGATCAGGGTGAGAACGCCGCAGGGATAGAACGTGCGCAGGAAATTGGCGCAAATGTCGGGGCGCAAAGCTATGCGCAGCAGTTCGAGCTTGAAGCTGATAGGATGGGAGTGAACATTACCTATGCCGCCGGCTACAATCCCCTGATCGGAATGGCGTTCTTTCAGCGCATCCCAGACCCCGGCGATCAATTTTTGGCCTCGCATCCCCCCAATGCCGAACGTGAAGAGGCGGTTTTGAAAGCCGCCCGCTCACTGGGCTTGGTCCGATGAGCACAGTAACCCGGCTGGGTGTTGTGCTTAGCGATCGGGGATCGAAATACGCGGTCAGTGGCGGGCCCGTGTCCAGCCGCGAGGATGTCGATGCCTTGCTTGCTGAATTGAAGGGTGACAAGGCCTATGCCAAGGCCACTCATAACACCTGGGCTGCCATGCTACCCACTGGGGCGCTTAAGGCCGATGATGGTGAGGCAGGCGCGGCGATGGTCATCCTGCGTATGATGCAGCGCGAAGATCTGTCAAATCATGTGATCGTTGTAACCCGATGGTACGGCGGCAAAAAGCTTGGCGGCGACCGGTTTCGGCGGGTACAGGACGCGACGCGGGCCTACCTGGATCACCTCAAAAGCTGACTTGACCTGAATCAAAGCGTGCAAGTCCCGGCCCGCTAGGCTGTAGCTATCGGTGCGAACAGACAAGGGGAACCGCAATGACCGACCGACAGACACTGAAACGCCATGCTGAACTGGTAGATGACATGGCCAGCACGCTGGGTGTTGACCTGGAAGAGGCGACATTGCGCGGTGAGTTGGAATTCGGTGACATCGCGGATGCGGTACTCAGATGCACGCAATGCCCCAACCCCGGTCACTGCCAATCGTTTCTGGCAGAAACTTCATCGGCGATTCATACCCCGGACTATTGCCGGAACAAAGATTTGCTGGAACGGCTGACGGGCTAGAACAGGCATCATTCCTTCAGCGGCTTCGCTAAAGATCTTTGTGCGATCCGTCACAAAGCGGTTGTGTCTTGCTGTGTTTGCATCCGCAAAAGAACACCTTCTTGTCTGCCTCAGCCGTATATTTTAGCGGTTCGAACCCGCTTCCTTTGTGCGAGCCATCGCAAAAGGGCTGGTTCTGAGATTTGCCGCACGAACACCAGAAGTAGGTTTTTCCCTCGGTCACTTCGATAGGAAGCGGGGCTTTCTGGGCAATATGCGGTTTGTCTGACATTTGGCTTCTCCGTTCACTGGCTGATGTCTTTTCCACAGTTTAGTGCAGAGAATGCAATTGGGTAGCACAATCCGATGCGTCGAGAATTAGCGCGTATTCGCCATATTCACGAATTCGTGATTGTTATAGTTGCCAGCGCGGAATCCCAGACGTATCCTGAAATCAGCCCTGAAAAACCGGGCAATATCAGGAAAGTAATAAGGATCGACGGACATGAAACCCAAATTCGCTGCAATTTGTGCCACTGCATTAGTTCTGGCTGCTTGTGCTCAGCAAGAAGAGCCCGCTCCCGTGTATGTTCAACCAACTTTTGACAAAGCCGGGACAGCCAGTTGCCCAGCAGGTTACGATCTGGCCACAACCCAGGCTGGCCAAACAGTATGTAACCCGGTTACCCAGTAACCTCAAAGACGGGCGACTCGACTATGGGTCGCCCGCGACCTCATGCAATTCTTCGTTCCCCAACGGAGTGGTCTTTTGGGGATCACTGCGCATAATGCCCACACATTTGAGGGGATGAGCGCATGCAGACTTTTTTTTCACGGCTAAGGGATAGAACCAGATGGAGCTGGCAGGGGCTGGTGAAAACCTATGCCGATGAACACTCTTTCAGGTCGTGGATTTGGTTGAATCTCGTTTCGGTAATTCTTGTCTTGGTGCTTCCCGTCAGCCCATCCCTGCGTGCGTTGATCCTTGTCTTGGGTATCCTGGTTCTTGTCGCCGAACTGTTCAACACTGCCATCGAACGCGCCGTTGATCACACCTCTCTGGATCATCATCCGCTTGCGGGTCAGGCGAAGGACGCGGCAAGTGCTGCGGTCGCTTTGACAGCGATTGCTGCAGGGGTCGCCTGGATCGTAGCGGTGGTTGGCCTCTTGTGACGATACTATTCAGGTATCGTTCGCGATGCGTCCCCAAAGATCGTATTCGCCGGCCTCGTCCACCTCGATAGTGAGCATATCGCCTGGTTTCAAATCTTCGAAACCTTCATCCACGAACAGATTGCCATCGATCTCGGGGGCGTCAGCTTTTGTCCGGCAGGTTGCGGCCTCGTCGTCGACCTCATCCACGATCACCTGTAACGTCTGACCGACCTTGGCCGCCAATTTGGCCTCGGAAATGGACTGCGCCTTTTCCATGAACCGGTTCCAGCGGTCCTGTTTGACCTCATCGGGAACATGATCTGGCAGGTCATTTGACCGCGCGCCCGCGACATTTTCGTATTGAAAACAGCCGACGCGATCCAGCTGCGCCTCGTCCATCCAATCCAGAAGGGTCTGAAACTGGGCTTCTGTCTCACCAGGATATCCAATGATAAAAGTCGACCGCAGAGTGATGTCAGGGCAGATCGCCCGCCACGCGGCGATCTCGTCCAGAGTTTTGGCCGCAGCCGCAGGGCGGGCCATGCGTTTCAGTACATCCGGGTGCGCATGCTGAAATGGAATGTCCAGATAGGGCAGCAGGTTGCATCCGGCATCGGCCATCAGAGGGATGAGGTCGCGCACATGCGGGTAGGGGTAGACATAGTGCAGACGGACCCAGGCGTCGAACTGACCCAGCTCGCGCGCCAGATCGGTGATATGGCTGCGCACCTCGCGATCTTTCCACGGGTTCACATCGTATTTACGGTCCAAGCCGTAGGCCGAGGTGTCTTGAGAAATCACCAGCAGCTCGCGCACACCGTTATCGACCAGCTTTTCGGCCTCACGCAGGATCGCATGGGCGGGGCGACTGGCCAGTTTTCCGCGCATATCGGGGATGATGCAGAACTTGCACTTGTGATTGCAGCCTTCCGAGATTTTCAGATAGCTGTAATGGCGCGGTGTTAGCTTGACGCCAGAAGACGGCATCAGGTCGATAAAGGGATCAGGATCGGGCGGAACGGCCGAATGCACCGCATCCAGAACCTGTTCATACTGATGTGGCCCGGTAACGGCGAGAATTTTGGGGTGATGCTCGCGGATGTATTCCGGCTCTGCCCCCAGACAACCTGTGACAATTACCTTGCCGTTTTCGGCCAAAGCCTCGCCAATCGCGTCCAGGGATTCCGCTTTGGCGCTGTCCAAAAACCCGCAGGTATTCACGATCACGGCATCGGCCCCTGAATAATCGGGTGAAATGCCGTACCCTTCCGCGCGCAGGCGCGTCAAAATGCGTTCGCTGTCGACCAAGGCCTTTGGGCAGCCAAGCGACACCATGCCAAGGGTCGGCTGACCACGACGCGGCGTGTCGGTGATCTGGGCCGCAGGGGCCAGGTCGGGGCGGAGATTGGGTGGGTTCGAGCTCATGCTGCGGCGTATAGTAGGGAAAGCTTTCCCTTGCAATTGCTCCGCGCACAAGGATGACTAAGGCAAAACAATCTGACCGAGCAGGCAGGTGGCACAACATGAAATGGCTGATAAGAATTCTCTTCTTTGTTATCGCGGCTTTTGGCCTGGTCATCGGCGCATTGCTATTGATGCCCAAGGACAAGTTGAGCGCCATTTTGACCGAGCAAGTCAAAGCCCAGACCGGGCGCGACCTGACGATATCTGGTGACGTTGGAATAACCTTCTGGCCAATTCTGGGTATCTCTACTGGGGCGGTTACCTTCAGCAACGCACCCTGGGCCGGACCGCAGCCGATGCTAAGCGCCGAAAGTCTTGATATTGGCGTAGATGCCGCCGCCTTGATCAATGGCCAATTGCGGATCAAACGCGTCTTTGCCGACAATCCAGTGCTGCGTCTTGAGCTGTCGGATGGGCGCGGCAATTGGGAGCTGAATACGCCAGCGGCTTCTTCCGCAGAGAGTACAGGAAGCAGCAGCGGTGGTGGATCACCCTCTGCGACCCCTTCTGCGGTCACGCTCGATCAGCTTGAACTGACCAATGCGCGACTGGTTTACGTGGACAATGGTGCGGTTCAAATGGACTTCTCGGGGGTCGATCTGTCGGCGAGCTGGCCGGATGTCACTGCCCCGATGGCGATGTCGGCCAGCATGGCCGCTCCCGGAGGGTCGGTGGACGTAAACCTCACGATCCCGGATCTGCCAGCGTTTTCCAGCGGTGTGGTGACCCCGTTAACAATCGCGCTGAAAGCTCCGGGCGGCGAAATCAGTTTTGATGGACGGGTGAACCTGGCCGGCGAGATGGATGGCGAAACCCAGGTGGTCTCGCGCAACACAAAAAGGATGTTGGCCGCGTTTGGTCAAAAAGGGGTTTCCATTCCGAACGGGCTTGGTCGAAAGGCCGAAATCTCGGCGCACATGACCTATACGCGCGACGGACGCATTGCGCTGCGGGATATGGTAGCAGTGCTGGACAATAATCAAATGACCGGTGAGGCCGACATAGAAATCTCGTCGCCGCCCAAAGTGACCGCGCAGATCAATTCAGGCGATCTGGACCTGACTAAAGCACTTGCCTCTGAAAGTACTGGCAGCAGTGGCAGCAATGGCGGCGGTGGGGCGAGCGCGAGCACGGGATGGTCTAGAGCACCGATTGATGCGTCGGCATTGGCGTTGGCAAATGGATCTGTTCGCCTCAAGGCGAACTCGATTGCTGTGCCGGACCTGACGTTAGGGCCCAGCGATCTGAGGCTGAACCTCAGCAATTCGCGTGCGGTTCTGAAGATGCAGCCCGCAACTTTGTTCTCTGGGACGTTGAATGGTCAGGTCGTGGCAAATAACCGAAACGGCCTTTCGGTTGGTGGCGACCTGACGGCGACCGGCATCAATCTGCAAGAAGCGCTGTCTGCTCTGGGCGGGATTGAACGCCTGTCAGGCACGGCATCCGGCAGACTGAAATTCCTGGGCGTCGGTCAGAACGAAAACCAGATCATGCGTTCGTTGAGTGGTGAGGGGAATATCAACGTAGGCAGCGGTGTGATTTCGGGCTTTGATCTGGATCGGCTGATGGGCCGCGGAGAAGGGACAGGCGGCACGACCGTATTCAACAGTTTGACCGCAAGCTTTACGATGAAGAACGGCAACCTGAGAAATAACGACCTGCTGATGCAACTGGATAATTTCCGTGCCGATGGATCGGGGCGCGTTGGGCTGGCACAACGTGACATCGACTATCTGTTTACGCCGGTTGCCTTGCGGGCCAATTCCGGCAAGGGCATTTCTGTTCCAGTACGGATCGAAGGCCCATGGGAGAGTCCTTCGATCAAACCCGATCTGACCAAAGTGATCGAAGCTGCGGCCGAGGCCGAGCTGAGAGATCTTGAAAACGACGCCAAGAACCAAGTTCTCAAGAAAGTTGGTAAAGAGTTGGATACCGAAGTTACCGATACGGATCAGATCGGTGATGCCCTCAAAAACAAACTGGAGGACGAGGCCAAAAAGGGTCTGCTGAAGCTCTTTGGCGGGGATTGAGAGCGGCAGGGTTTTGCCCTGCCGCGATCGTTTAATCAGATGGTTTGGTCGTAGTCGCCAACGCCGGGTTCAGTACGGATCACCGCATCAAGCTCGGCAAAAATGGCACGCATTTCGTCTTCGCTGTCGCTGCTTTCACAGACCACAACCAGATTGGGCGTGTTCGAGGATGCACGCACCAGACCCCAGCTGCCATTGTCCAGAATGACACGCGCCCCGTTGACGGTGACCACCTCTTTGATAGCACGCCCCGCAAAGCTGTCGCCCGCATCCGCTTTGGCCACCAGCTTTTCGACCAGCCGAGCAAGGATGTCGTATTTCTCAGTATCAGTGGCATAGGGCGACATGGTGGGGGTCGACCATGTTTTCGGCAGCGCCTTGCGAAGGTCCGACATGCTTTTGTCTGGGTTGCGGTCCATCAATTTGCAGATCTCAACCGCTACTCGCATCCCGCAATCATATCCGCGCCCGATGGGCTCGGCCAAAAAGTAGTGGCCCGATTTCTCGAACCCGGCCAGCGCGCCGATTTCCTTGACCCGGCGCTTCATATGGCTGTGGCCGGTTTTCCAGTAATCCGCTTTGACGCCAAGAGCCTGAAGTTCCGGGTCACTGGCAAACAGGCCGGTTGACTTCACATCCGCCACAAAGGTCGAACCGGGATGCAGCTTTGCCAGATCGCGCGCCATGATGACACCAACCTTGTCGGCAAATATCTCTTCGCCCTCATCATCGACAACGCCGCAGCGATCGCCGTCACCGTCAAAGCCAAGCGCCAGATCCGCGCCGCTGGCTTTCAGTGTGTCCGACATGTCATGGAGCATTTCCATGGCCTCGGGGTTTGGGTTGTAGTTGGGGAAGGTATAGTCCAGCTCATTATGGCTGGGCACAACTTCAACGCCCATGCGCTCAAAGATCTCGGGCGCAAAGGCCGAGGCGGTGCCGTTGCCCGTGGCGCAAACCACCTTGAGCGGGCGGGACATTTTGAAATCCCCAACCAGATCGTCGATATAGGCCTCTTTCACGCCATCCACGAACTCATAAGATCCGCCGTCACGGGCAACACCTTCGCCATTCAGGACAATGTCACGTAGTTCCGACATTTCATCCGGGCCGTGAGTCAGGGGACGATCAAAACCCATCTTGACCCCGGTCCAACCGTTGGGGTTATGGCTGGCGGTCACCATGGCCACTGCGGGCACATCCAAATGGAACTGGGAAAAATATGCCATCGGGCTGAGCGCCGGGCCGATATCCTTGACCTGAATACCCGCCTGCATCAGGCCCACGATCAGTGCATTTTTGATCGACAGGGAATAGTCGCGATAGTCATTGCCCACTGCAATCACCGGAGCGATGCCGCGTTTGTGCATCTGGGTGCCCAGACCAAGGCCAAGCGCTGTCATGCCCGGCAGGTTGATCTCATCAACGTATTTCCAGCGCGCATCGTATTCGCGAAACCCGGTGGGTTTGATCATCGGGTCGCGCAGAAAGCTCCAGGTGTTGGGGGTCACCTCGGGGATGGGTTTCATCATAACTCTTCTCAATCGTTAAATTTGAATTGGATTCGCTTTGGCCAGCGCATCAAACTGCATCAATGTGTCAACAAGTTGAGGCATCTGGTCCAAGTAGATCATGTTTGGTCCGTCGCTGGGGGCATTGTCGGGATCTTGGTGGGTTTCGATAAACACAGCCGCCGTGCCAATCGCCACTGCAGCGCGCGCCATGACAGGTGCGAATTCACGCTGTCCACCCGAAGATCCGCCTTTCCCACCCGGTTGTTGCACCGAATGCGTGGCGTCCATCACCACAGGATAACCGGTCTGGGCCATCTGCGGCAACGAGCGCATGTCCGCCACCAATGTGTTATATCCAAATGAGCTTCCGCGTTCGGTCAGTAGAACATTCCGGTTTCCGGTGCTTTCGATCTTGGCCACGATGTTGGGCATTTCCCAAGGCGCCAGGAACTGCCCTTTCTTGACGTTAATCACGGCGCCGGTGTTGCCTGCTGCCAGCAGCATATCTGTCTGGCGGCACAGGAAAGCCGGGATTTGCAGAACATCGACCGCCTCAGCGGCAACGGCGCATTGCGCCTCGGTATGAACATCGGTCAGCACCGGGATGCCCATGGTGCGACGAATGTCGTCGAGCACCTTGAGCCCCGCATCAATGCCCATGCCGCGTTTGCCCGACAGAGATGTGCGGTTCGCCTTGTCATATGAGGCTTTGAACACATATTGCGCGCCCGCGGCAGCGCAGGCTTCTTTCATTGTACCGGCAATCATTTGGGCATGGTCAGCCGTTTCCAGCTGGCAGGGGCCCGCGATGATCGTCAGCGGAAGATCGTTGCCAACCGTAAGGTCAGCGATTTTTACATGTTTCATGTGTCTTACGAGGATACCTGTTCACGAAGGACCGACGCAGTAAGCGAGATCATCAGGTAGATACCAGCAAAGAGAAGGAATGCCAAAATCGTATTTTCGAATTTACGCGGATATGTGGGTTCCTGGCTGGCCACGGGGTTCACCGATACGGTCAGATACCGCACTTTCCGGTTGGCCTCGGTCCGGGTTGTTTCCACTTGCTGCATGGCCGATTGCAGCATCATGTCGCGCGCGGCCAGATCGGCCTGAGCCATCTGAATGCGCACACTCAACCGCGCCAGCGAGTTTTCGCCTGCCGACATGTCCAGCATCTCGGCGTTGAGCTCCGCCAGAACAGCCTCAAGCCGGGCGATGTCGCGGCTGACACCATCGACTTTTGCTTGGTTCGGGCGGGTGTTGTCCAGCAGGGCGGCCAGTTCCAATTCCTTGTCCTGCAACTGAATTTCCACCTGATCGCTGCGGGCACGCAAGCTGGCAATTACGCTTTGCGGATCCAGAATGGCCCCCTGCAACTGCAACTCGATCAGGTCTTCTTGCGCGCGCTGGCGCGCCTCTTGCGCGATCTCAAAGCTTTTGAGCGCTTCGCGCATCTGGTCTTCGCGTTTCAGTTCGGACAGGTTGTTAATCGTCTCTTCAGCATAGTGAATAAGTCGCCGCGACACTTCGACCGAGTATTCAGGGTCCGGTGTTGCGACTTCCATTCGGACAATCCCGTCCGAAGGATCGTACCCGATTGTCACCACCTTCTTGTAGAGCTTGTGTTCCTCTTCAAGCGTTGAATCCGGTGACAAACGCTGAATGGGATCGATCCAGTCCTGTTTGAACACATCGCTAAACCCAATGTCGCGATTGAGCCTCTCCAGAGCGTCCTTCGATTCCAGAAATTCCTGACTGGCGACGGAATCCTGTGCGGTTGCGTATTGTGTGCCGGAAAGAAACCCGCCGACCGCCCCGGTTCCGCCATCCGCTTGCAAGATCGAAAAGGCCGAGGAACTGGCGTACATCGGTGTCGCCACTCGGTAAAAGTAGTAGCCCACCACAAAGGTCGGGATAAATACGAACACCGCGAGACGCATGAACAGCGCGACAAGCTTGCGCCGCCGCCGCCGCGCAACATCTTTCTGGATCTGACCGATCTCATATTCACGCCGCTGAGCTGGGCTGAGTTCCAGCCCGGGCACGGACTTCGATTTTTCGTCAAAGGTTTGCGGTAGCTGAATTTTGGTATTCTCTTGAGCTGTCGAACTCGGGCCCGTTTGGTCATTTGCCGCCAGATCCAACAAGTTGGCACGTTGAAAGGGATCGATTCCCATTTCTCGCAGCAATTTGACCGCTTCAAAATCGGATTGCGCGTCCAGCCCGTGTTTCTGTGCCAGCCGTCTTGCAACGCGTAGTTGGCGACCGGTTAGTCCTTCGTTCTTGATTTTTTCTATGTCGGAAGAAGGGTCGCCCTTTGCCTGGTCTTGTGTCGCCTGGCGAATTTTGGCCATGGCTTTCGAGCGGGCCTCGGCCGTGCCAGATCCTTGCGGCGTTCGCTTGGCGCTGTATTTGTTAACCTTGGGTTTGGTAGTCATATAACTGTCTTGCCTCTTCCAGGGTTTCAAACACGTAAAGCTGCCCGTCCAGGAGAACCGCAGCTTGCTGCGCAAATTTTTCAAGCACCTCAGGATTGTGCGAGACAATCACCATCGTGGTGGTACGCAAACGCTCGCGCAGAATGTCGCCTGCTTTTTTGTTGAACTCCACATCGGTCGACGCGGGCATGCCTTCATCGATCAGATACATGTCGAAATCCAGCGCCAGCATCAACGCAAAGGTAAAACGCCCGCGCATACCGGTCGAATAGGTGCCCAAGGGCTGATCGAAATATTCACCCAGGTTACACAGCCAACGACAATAGGCTTCGACATAATCCGGGTCCATGCCATAGATTTTGGCGATGTATCGCGCGTTTTCCAGCGCCGAAAGCTTTTTGGCGACGCCACCGGTAAATCCCATCGGAAAGGATACACGACAGTCACGGCGGATCACGCCCTCATCAGGTTTTTCCAGTCCTGCCATCATGTTGATCAGAGTGGTTTTGCCGGTTCCATTGGGCGCGAGTATGCCGATCGAACGACCAAGCTCGACCCGAAAAGACACCTGATCCAGGATCACCTTGCGGCGTGTTCCGGTCCAGAAAGACTTGCTGACATTTTCAAATTCCAGCATTTGCGAACTGCTCATTTTTCTGCGCCGCACCGGATTGTTGGCATGCACGCCACCGATCGACTTTGGCGACAGTATGCCGAATTATGAAACAAATGATCAATGCGCCAAGGGCAAGTTCACACCAGGTGTGATCAGCTTGCCTTGTGTTAAAGCTTTGATTTCGATGATCTGACGCCTATGTCGATGTGAACTGTTCCAGACCAGCGCGGAAATATATGACCAAACTGACGGACGAAATATCGGCGTGTCGCTTATGCGCTGACCGGTTCGCAAAGACCGAAACAGCGCATGAACCGCGCCCTGTCGTTTGGTTCCAGCCCGGGGCACGTTTGCTGATCGCGGGGCAGGCACCTGGTGCGCGGGTGCACGAGTCAGGCCGGCCCTTCACCGATCCGTCTGGTGATCGGTTGCGCGATTGGTTGGGGATCGACCAGCAGGTGTTCTATGACCAGTCTCGCGTGTCGATTGTGCCCATGGCCTTTTGTTTTCCGGGCTACAACGACCGGGGTGCCGACTTGCCACCACCACCGCTGTGCAAGACCACATGGCATGACCGCGTCATGTCCGAGCTGGGCAAAGTGCCTTTGACGGTTCTGGTGGGCGGCCATGCGCACAAATATCATCTGGGTGCAAAAACGGCTGTGACCGAGACGGTGCGTAATTGGCGCGCTCATGCGCCGCGCGTCTTTGCCTTGCCTCATCCCTCTTGGCGCAATACGGGGTGGCTAAAGAAAAACCCTTGGTTCGAGGCGGATCTGCTGCCGGTACTGCGGGCCCGTGTCAAAGAGGTTCTTGATGGCTGAGACAACTGCACTGGATCTTGCGCATAGCAAGATGCAAGACAATCCCGACGATGATGCCGCCAGATTGCGGTTTTTCGAACGTTTGGCCGACAGCGAATTGTTCTTGATGCTGACCGAAGAAGCGAAGGGCGAGAACGTTTCTCCCGAACTATTTGATGTCGCGGACGGTCGGTTCGTGCTCGTGTTCGACCGCGAGGACAGGTTGGCTCAGTTCGCGGGGCACGCGGTGCCCTATATCGCGCTGTCTGGGCGCGTATTGGCGCAGATGCTTGAGGGGCAGGGGATTGGATTGGGGCTCAATCTGGATACCGCGCCGTCTTCGATGCTAATCCCGGCCGAGGCTTTGACCTGGTTGTCGGCAACCCTTCAAAACGATCCTGAAGAGCTTCAACAGAAGGTTATAGAATTTCTACCACCGGCCGGTTTGCCCGAAGTGCTGCTGACCGCGTTGGATACCAAGCTTGCGACCGCAGCGGGTTTGGCTGCAACAGCCTATTTAGTGGGTACAAAAACGGAAAGCGGAGGGCAGGGCCATCTTCTGGGTTTTGTTGCTGCTGTGGAAGAGGCCAAACCGGCGCTGACGCAAGCCGTGTCCGAGGTGCTGACGTTCTCAGGGATCGAAGCGGGTGTGCTGGATGTGGGCTTTTTCGAGCCCGACGCGCCGCAAACCGCTGCATTGGCCAAGGTTGGGTTGCGGTTCGACCTGCCACAACCACAGGCTGCGCAGCTGGAACGGGCCGCTCCGGGTAGTGATCCGCAGCGGCCCCCGATCCTGCGATAAGCTATTCCGTCGGTTCCAGCTTGTCCTGAGTCCGGGTCTCAAAATCGCTGGCGTCGTGACGCTCGTGCAGCTGGGTATGCGGCTCTCCGAAGGCGCGGTTCACCATGCGTCCACGTTGGACAGCCGGTCGCGCGTCGATGGCTTTGGCCCAACGCATAACGTTTTTGTAGGATGTGACGTCAAGAAACTCTGCCGCGTCATAGAGGCGGCCCAGCACCAATTGCCCATACCAGGGCCAGATCGCCATATCGGCAATGGTATAGTCTTCACCTGCGATATAGGTCTTGTCGGCCAATTCACGGTCCAGCACATCAAGCTGCCGTTTGGCTTCCATCGCAAAGCGGTCAATCGGGTATTGCCATTTCTCGGGCGCATAGGCGTAGAAATGACCAAAACCACCACCCAGGTAGGGCGCGCTGCCCATCTGCCAGAAAACCCAGTTCATAACTTCGGTGCGTTCAGGGCCTGAGGCAGGCAAAAACGCATCAAATTTCTCGGCCAAATGGAACAGGATCGAAGCGCTTTCAAAGACCCGAACAGGCCTGTCCCCCGAACGATCCCACAACGCGGGAATTTTCGAGTTTGGATTGGCTTCGACAAAACCTGATCCGAACTGATCACCTTCACCGATATTGATAAGCCAGGCATTGTATTCCGCATCAGTATGTCCAAGCGCCAACAGCTCTTCCAGCATGATCGTCACTTTGACGCCGTTCGGTGTTGCCAGAGAATACAACTGCAGGGGGTGCTTGCCCACCGGCAGGTCCTTGTCATGTGTCGCCCCGGCGATCGGCCGGTTGATATTGGCGAAACGCCCGCCGCTTTCGCTGTCCCAGGTCCAAACCTTCGGAGGGGTATAGGTGGTATCGTCGCTCATCTCGTGCCTTTCTTGCGCGTTCGCAGACAAAATGCCGTTGCCATCACAGCTAATATTGCAATTGCCCGAGTCCAACCCCGCAATTCATCCTTATTTTGTAACAAAGGCCGCTGCTGCGCTCACATTTGCTCGTCCGATGTCACAGCGGCGCGAGGACTACTACGCTGGATCGCAGAATCGCCTATTCTGTTACCAAGCCCGACCCCCGGGTGCCCCGTAATCCAAAGGACAAGAGGAATATCACATGAAACGTTTTGCCCTGAGCTTTGCCGCAGCGGTGGCCTTTGCCCTGCCGGCTTTCGCTGGTGAACAGTATATCGACGGTACAGGTTTTGCCGTGTCGGGCTATGATGTTGTGGCTTATCGCACCCTCGACCAGGTTCCTGTAGGCCAGTCGCAGCCAGCACCAGTGCGCGGAAACTCGAACTACACTGCCGAGTACAACGGTGCGACTTGGGCTTTCGCAAGCGCCGAGAACCGCGACAAGTTTCTGGAGAACCCTGCCTACTATGCCCCCCAATATGACGGCCACTGCGCTTATGGGGTTTCGAAAGGCGGCAAAGTACCTGCCAATCCGAACTTGTGGCGGATTGTCGACGACAAACTCTACCTGAATATCACTGATGTTGTTGTGGGTTTCTGGGAAGAGGATGTTCCCGGCAACATCAATCTGGCTGAAGGCAACTGGCCTGGCATTGAAGGCGACGCAGCTTCAACCAGCGTTATTCCGAAATGGACATCTGAAGGCCCAATCGCCAACTGATCATCCACCGCTCACAGAAAAGCCCGGCTTATTAGGCCGGGCTTTTTTCATTCGACGCGAGTGGTGTCTAGCTGGCAAGCCAGAACGAGTCGCGCATCTGTTCATCCGCGTTGAACCTGATGCGGACACTGCGCGCACCGGGGAACTTTCGCTCGCGGATATTGTCGGGAACAACAATTTCCCCTTGTCCTGCACTCTTGGCCTTGAAGGTCACGATCTGAGGGTCAGCATTCCGCGCGCCGGACAGGACAGAAATGGGCAGGGCCACACGGTTCTGGCCTTCGCGCACCGGGGTCGGCACGAAATAAGTCAAGTCGCGCCCGTGGCAGCCTATGGCGTCAGGCAGATGGTCACACGATGCGCAAATCCCATTATCGGCTGAGTTGAGCCTGTCTGAAGAAAGCGCGCGCTCATTGCGCAACAGAGTATCGCAGGTCTCTTTTTCTTCTGCTGTCAATTCAACCACACGCTTACGCAGTTGTGGGCGGCGCGGTTTCTTTGTTTGGGGTCGGGAAGCTGTGGTTAATCCTTGTTCGCGCAAGAAATCATACGCAGCTTTGGCCCTTGAAAACTCGGAATAGTCGCCGCCCGCGTGGTCAGGATGTTCGTGAAACGCGACATTACGCCATGCTTCACGAATATCCCGCGCGGTTGCGTTTGCTGATAGGCCCAGCTCTAACAGAGCATCGGACCGAGCCTTTATTGTCGTCATTGGCTCCATACTCAAAAAACTCGTACTCATTACACTGAGCCTACTTTTACACTGGTCACGTTTTTGTCAAATTTTACAAAGGATTGGCCCTAGATTTCTGACAATGGCAATCGCTGCCGCCCATTGTCTCCTTTTTTGTGGATTTTGGTGCCTGCAACGCCAGATCGCACCCGCATAGCGGGTGCGACCGGGGTTTGTGAGGTGGTGGATTTTCAGGCGACGTTTTGCAATTCAGTTTGCGGTGTGATGCCAAGCGCAAAGCACACATCCCGCGTCAGTTCGGGGCGGTTCAGTGTATAGAAATGCAGCTTGTCGACACCGCCGTCGATCAGATCTGAACACAGTTCGGTGCACAGAGCTGTGGCCAAAAGGTCTTCGCGGTCGTCGCGCACAGCCTTCTCGAATGCCTGTTCGACCCAAACCGGGATGTTGGTGCCGCAGCGCTGGGCAAAGCGCCGTGCACCTTTCCAGTTCTCGATGGGCAGGATGCCCGGAACGATGGGCTTGTCGATCCCGGCTTTTTCGCACGCATCGCGGAACCGGAAATAGGTCTCGGCTTCGAAGAAGAATTGCGTCAAAGCCTCGTCGGCGCCCGCATCCAGTTTAGCCTTCAACCAATCCACATCGGCCTGCGCATCGCGCGCTTCGGGGTGAATGTCGGGATAAGCGCCAACGCGGATCGAAAACATCTCGGTCTCCGCCAGCGCAGAGATCAGTTCCACCGAATTGGCGAACCCGTCTGGATGAGGCTCGAACTTGTCCTGTCCTTTCTGCGGGTCACCTCTGAGCGCCACGATGTCCTGAACCCCGGCGCGGGCAAACCCGTCAGCGATCTCCAGCGTTTCCTGACGCGATGCATCAACACAAGTCAGATGCGCCGCAACCTGCAATCCAGAGGATTTGTGCAATGTGGCCACCGCGTCCCGTGTCAACTCACGCGTTGTCCCGCCTGCGCCATAGGTAACCGAAACAAACCGGGGGCCCAGCGGGGCCAGCGTCTGGACTGTATCCCAAAGCCGAAACGACGCCTCCAGGGACTGGGGCGGAAAGAACTCAAAAGAAATCTCGGGTTTGGACATAATGGCCTCGCAGACAACGGAACATGCCTCTTGTGCCACGCGTTTCTCTGTGAGACAAACTCATATTCCTCAAGAATAACATGAGTTACGTGCAATATGCATATCGAGTTCCGTCACCTTAGAACCATCAAGGCCATTCACGAATGTGGCGGGCTCGCGCGCGCGGCGGATCAGTTGAATATCACGCAATCCGCTTTGAGCCATCAAATCAAAGGCTTAGAGGATCAAGCCGGGGTCGAGCTGTTTCTGCGCAGGTCCAAACCGATGAAGCTGTCGGCTGCGGGGCTGCGCCTTTTGCGATTGGCGGAGCAGATCCTGCCACAGGTCGAAGCCACGCAGCATGAGTTTTCGTCTCTGCGCGATGGGCGCACGGGCCGGATGCATATCGCCATCGAATGCCACGCCTGTTTCGAATGGTTGTTTCCGGTGCTTGAGGGGTTCCGCAAATCCTGGCCCGACGTAGACGTCGATATTCGGCCAGGCCTTGCTTTTGACGCTTTGCCTGCGCTGCAGAAAGAAGATGTCGATCTTGTTGTCTCATCCGATCCCGAAGACCTGCCGGGCGTCGAATTTGTCGAGCTGTTTGACTATAATGCGGTCTTTGTTGCCGCATCATCGCATCCGCTGGCTGAGAAACCCTATATCGAAGCCGAGGATTTTCGCGGCCAAACCCTGATCACCTATCCGGTGGAACGTACGCGTCTGGATGTGTTCAGCCAGTTGTTGATACCTGCGCGGGTGGAACCTGCCTCGATCCGGCAGGTCGAATTGACCGCGGTGATCCTTCTGCTGGTGGCCTCAAATCGCGGGATTTCGGTTCTGCCCGACTGGGTTGTGCGCGAGGTCAAATACAACTCGGACTATGTCACGCGCCCGCTGACCGCCGAAGGCATTACCCGTAGGCTTTATGCTGCGGTGCGCTGCGAGGATCTTGAAAAGCCTTTTGTGCAAGAGCTGGTAAAACTGGCCCGAACCGAGGCCCGGAAGCTGCAAGCGCAATAGTCGCAAAACGCGGGTCTGCTATGCGCATCATTCCTCTTGGCAACGGCGCGATGCATCAGTATACGCGCGGTTTGACCGGACAGGAGCCTTTTGACAATGGTAGGCAGTGCTAACCTCAACATCATGATCAAAGCCGCGCGCAAAGCGGGGCGCTCATTGGTCAAGGATTTTCGCGAAGTTGAAAACCTGCAAGTTTCGTCAAAAGGGGCGGGCGACTTTGTCTCGAAGGCCGATATTGCCGCCGAGGCGATCCTGAAGGAAGAATTGCTGGGCGCTCGCCCGACCTATGGCTGGTTGGGCGAAGAAGGGGGCGGCCAGGACGGAGAAGACCCGACACGCCGTTGGATCGTTGATCCGCTGGACGGCACCACCAATTTTCTGCACGGGTTGCCGCATTGGGCCATCTCGATCGCGTTGGAGCACAAGGGCAAGATCGTGGCCGGTGTGATCTATGACGCTGCCAAGGATGAGATGTTCTTTGCCGAAAAAGGTGAAGGTGCGTGGATGAACGATATGCGTATCCGTGTGTCTGGCCGTCACCGCATGATCGAGTCGATCTTTTCCACCGGTGTTCCGTTTGGCGGACGTCCGGATTTGCCAGCCGCGCTGCAAGACATGGCACGTCTGGCCCCGGCCTGCGCCGGTATCCGCCGTTGGGGCGCGGCTGCGCTCGACATGGCTTATGTGGCCGCTGGCCGCTATGAAGGATTTTGGGAGCGTGGCCTGAATCCCTGGGACATCGCGGCTGGGATCATCATTGTCAAAGAGGCGGGGGGTCTGGTTGAAGCCATCGACCCTGAAGGCGAAGTGCTGTCCGATGGCCACCTGATCTGCGCGAACGAGCCGATTTTCAATACTTTCGCCAAAGTCATCCGAAACTAGATCCTTTGGGATATCCGCAACAGAAACGCGCCCCGACCGGGCGCGTTTCTTCTGACGTGCCGAGGCAAGCTATCTGCGTGGAATGCGCGGTATCCTGGACTGGGTCAGCTTATAGCTGTGCTCGGGATGCGGCGGGTGGCCATGGGTGCGGCGCCAATACCGCGTACCGCCCAGCTTTAGCCAAAGCGGGATGCACAGGATCAAGCCGACAACGAAGCCTCCGGTATGGGCCCAATAGGCAACGCCGCCCTGATCTGGATCGCTGGTGAGGCTGCCGAAGAACTGGAAGGCCAGCCACAACCCCAGCATGATGAAGGCCGGGATTGTGAAGACGCGGAAGTAGATGATCAGGATCAGCAGGATATCGACCTTGGCGCGGGGGAACAGCAGCAGGTAGCCCCCCATCACGCCCGCGATTGCGCCTGAGGCACCGATTGTGGGCACTACCGAATCCGGGCCGGTCGCAACATGGATCAGACCGGCCCCTACGCCTGCAACAAGATAGAACAGCAAAAAGGGCAGGTGACCCATTTCATCTTCCAGATTGTCCCCGAAAATCCACAGAAACAGCATATTGCCCGCCAGATGCATCCACCCGCCATGCAGGAACATCGAGGTCACCAACGTCTCAAATCCTGCACCACTGGTGATGCGGGCCGGGATGATGGCGTAGGTGGCGTAAAACCGGTTGAGCAGGGCGGCACTGTCCATAATCCCCAGATAGCTGAGGAAGATCAGGATATTTGCCGCCATCAGGGCATAGACAACGTAAGGGGTACGCCCCGAGGGGTTGTGATCGCGGATTGGAAACATGGCTGGACGCTGGGCTTTTCACGGCCCAGCGTCAAGGTCCGGTTATGCCGCACCGCCTAGCAGGGCCGCATTTCCGCCAGCCGCTGTTGTATCCACGCAAACATGACGCTCGGCCAGAACACGGGCGCGGTCAGGTAGGCCTGGGATCAACGGCAGGATCGGGCCTGATCTCCGGGACAGGTGCGTTTCAATCTGGCGGGCGGTTGTCTCGTCGCCCCACCAGAGCACACCTGAAAAGTTGTCCAATGTTTCAAGCACCTTGGGGTCGAGCGTCCCCGTGGCCCGAATGGCCGTTCCGCCCAATGCCTTGACCGCATCCGCCTGCGCCTGTGCGGCAGCAACGCCGGGGCCCATGCACAGCAAGGGCGGGCGGGCAAACTCGCTCAGGCGGTTCGATTCCCCTGTAGGTCCGGGCAGGGTGTGCGTCTGCATCGGTGCCGGAGTGCCCTCGGGCAGCGGCAGCGATGTCATCGCGTCGGACCACTGACCCGAGACACTTTGCCGATCCGGAGCGCAAAACCGTGCCATGTAGTTTGGCCCACCCGCTTTGGGTCCGGTCCCAGACAAGCCTTCACCACCGAAAGGCTGAGATCCGACAATAGCGCCGATCTGGTTGCGGTTCACATAGATATTGCCCGCATGGATCGCATCCGTCACATGCTGCACCCGGTCGTCGATCCGGGTGTGCAGACCGAAGGTCAATCCGTATCCGGTGGCGTTGATGTCTGCGATGACCTGATCGATCTGCTGCGCCTTGAAACGGACCACATGCAGGACGGGGCCAAACACCTCTTGTTCCAAATCCGCGATGCTGGCGATCTCGATCAAGGTCGGGGCAACAAATACGCTGTCTTGCGGTACGGGCAGCTCTTTCAGCACGCGCCCTTCTGCGCGGGCTTTGCTGATATGCTCAGTGATCGTTTGGCGCGCTTGATCATCAATCACTGGTCCGCAATCGGTTGAAATCTGCCAGGGATCGCCAAGTGTCAACGCGTCCATCGCGCCTTGCAGCATGGTCAAAACGCCATCGGCGACATCCTCTTGCACATAAAGGCACCGCAAGGCCGAGCAGCGCTGACCCGCGGATTGAAAGGCGCTTTCTATGATCGACTGCACGGCCTGTTCCGGCAGGGCTGTGCTGTCGACGATCATGGCGTTCAAGCCGCCTGTCTCTGCAATCAACGGTGTCCCTGGGCGCAGATTTTCTGCCATCGCGGCTCGGATTTTCTGGGCCGTCGCGGTCGAGCCGGTAAAGGCGACGCCACCAACCCGTGGGTCGGATGTCAGCGCAGCGCCAACATCGGGCCCACCGGGCAAAAGTTGCAGCGCATCAGCGGGCACGCCGGCCTCGTGCAGCAATTGCACCGCACGGTGGGCGATCAGAGGGGTTTGCGGGGCGGGTTTGGCCAGGACCGCGTTGCCGGTGGCCAATGCCGCCGAAATCTGACCGATGAAAATCGCCAGAGGGAAATTCCACGGGCTGATACAGGTAAAGACACCTGCCGGATCCGCCTGAGGGATGTGCGCCGCGTAGTAACGCAGGAAATCGACCGCTTCGCGTAGTTCGGCCACCGCGTCGGGCAGCGTTTTCCCCGCTTCGCGTGCCAGCAGGGCAAAGAATTCGCCAAAATGCGCCTCATAGAGATCTGCGGCGGTGTTCAGCACTTTCGCCCGATCTGCAGCCGGCGCGCGCCAGGGGCTGGCCGAGGCCAAGGCCAGTTCGATATCTTCCGCGCTTGCCGCAGCGACGGTGCCAGGCTGATCTTGTGGCAAGGCCGGGTTGACCACCGGGCGTTCAGGCCCAGGCTGTGATTGGACCGACACCAGTGGCCCAGCTTGCCAGGTGCGGTCCTGAAACGGCATCCTCGCAGCATCGATTAGATCAAGCGTTGGCGTATGATGCAGATCGAAGCCACGCGAATTCGGACGTTCCGGCGCAAACAACTCGGGCCCTTTGGGCAGATCAGGGCCCCCAGCTTGCAGTAACTCAAACGGGTCAGCAGCAACCTCTTGGGGCGAGACATCCTCATCAACAATCTGGTTCACAAAGGACGAGTTCGCGCCGTTTTCCAGCAGCCGTCGAACAAGATAGGCCAGAAGGTCGCGATGCGCGCCCACTGGTGCGTAGATACGGCAGCGGGTTTTATGCGCGTCCAAAACCAATTGGTGCAAGGCTTCGCCCATCCCGTGTAGGCGCTGGAATTCAAAGGGTTGGCCCTCGGCCATATGTAGGATTGCGCTGACCGTATGGGCATTATGAGTGGCAAACTGAGGATAGATCCGATCCGTCATCCCCAGCAGTCTGCGCGCGTTCGAGATATAGGACACATCCGTTGCGGCCTTTTTTGTAAAGACCGGAAACCCGTCAATACCTTCGACCTGCGCCCTTTTGATCTCGGTGTCCCAATAGGCCCCTTTGACCAGCCGCACCATGATCTTGCGGTCATGCCGGTTGGCCATCTCGTAAAGGGTATCAATCACCTGCCCTGCGCGGGGACCGTAGGCCTGAACCACGATGCCGAACCCGTCCCACCCCGCCAATGCGGGATCGGCCAGCACGGTTTCGATGATTTGCAACGACAAAGACAGGCGGTCGGCTTCTTCCGCGTCAACGTTCAACCCCATGCCTGCCGCTTTGGCGAGCAAGGCCAAGGCCCGCAGGCGAGGGACCAACTCATCCATCACACGCTTCTCTTGCGCCAGTTCATAGCGCGGGTGCAGGGCGGAAAGCTTGACCGAGATGCCGGGGTTTGCCCGGATGTCATCCTGCGTGCAGGCCTCGGCAATTGCAGCAATGGCGCGCGAATAGGACAGGTGGTACCGCGCCGCATCGGCTTCGGTCCGGGCGGCCTCCCCCAGCATGTCATACGAATAGGTATAGCCCTTGCCCTCCATGCCCCGAGCACGGGTCATGGCTGATTTGATGTTTTCCCCCAAGACGAATTGGCGACCCATCTCTTTCATCGCGCGGCTGACAGCGGTGCGGATCACCGGCTCGCCCAGGCGCTTTATCGCGCTGCGCAATGCGCTGACGGGTGAGGTTTTGTCTTCGTCCAACACGCGGCCCGTCAGCATCAGCGCCCATGTGGATGCATTCACCAGCGAAGAGGAGGATTGGCCCAGATGCTTACCCCAGTCCGACGGTGCGATTTTGTCTTCGATCAGCGCGTCAATCGTATCGACATCAGGCACGCGCAACAGCGCCTCTGCCAGACACATAAGCGCCACGCCTTCATCAGTCGACAAGCCGTATTCGCCCAGAAACTCCTCCATCAGACCGGGCGAACTGGCCGAGCGGATATCTTGTACCAACCGGGCAGCAACGTCACAGATCGCCTTGCGATCCGCGTGGCTGAGGTTTGCATCTTCAACAAGCTGCGCCAACACTTTGTCTTGGTCAGCATAGGTCAGGGCATCTATCTGGCTGCGTAGCGAATGAGACATGGGTCCTCCGGGCTTTTGAGGAGTATATCCGCGATTTCGCGGGACAATCGCCTGTTCTTTGTTAATGTGTGGGTTGTTGAACTGAATTTCATGAGCTGGTCGATGCAAAAAGACTTTCCGGGGCTTGACCGATTTGATCAGTCACTCCTGACGATTCTGGCCGAAGACGGACGGCTTCCCGTTGCCGATATCGCTCGGCGTATTGGCCTGTCGAAATCTCCGACGCAGGCCCGGTTGAAACGGCTTGAGGCCGAAGGCTACATCACCGGGTATCGCGCGATCCTGGATCCCATCCGGCTGGGCCTTGATCACGTGGCTTTTGTCGAAGTCCGCCTCTCGGACACGCGCGAAAAAGCGCTGAGCGAGTTCAACGCGGCGGTTCGCAAAATCCCCGAGATTGAGCAGGCCCATATGATCGCGTCAAACTTTGACTATCTTCTAAAGGTCCGCACAAGGTCGATGTCGGACTATCGGGCTGTATTGGCGGAAAAGATCTCGGGCCTTCCGCATGTGGCCAGCACATCCACCTTTGTTGCGATGGAAGCAGTCAAAGAAACCGGAATGCTTGGGTCTTTGTAACGCGATGAGAGCGTAGGAATTTGCGGGGCGGAACAAGGTTGCGACGCACGGTGATCATCGCCAAGTGGTGGCTAAACTGAGCAGGATTTCACCAAGCGGTCACTATTATTGCGCAGCGTTTCGTCAATGTATTGAAACATCCGCCTGTAGATTGGAATAGATGGCCTATTGAGCTACGATGCAACTCAAACGGTAGTGTATACGGCCTCGCCAGCGTCGAAAGGTGGATGAAACAATGCCAGTTTTTATTACTCTTACCGATGCTGACACGACAGATCCTGCGTTCTGGGCTGCGCAGGATATTGGTCCTGACAGTACTATTGATGCATCCGGGTTGAGCCGAAGCATCCAGGTCACCATGACCGGGAACTCAATTACGTTCACGGATACCAGAACGGGTACTGTTACGACCTACACCGACGCCGATCTGGCCGGGGGGTCGTTTAGCCAATTTGTTGAATATACAGGCAATGCCAACGACGACAACATAAGTGGTTCTGTTGGTCTGAATGCGGGTGGATACAGCGGTGGTGCGGGGGACGATACCCTGACCGATACGGGCTCACTTGGTGGAAGCATCAGCGGTGGTCGGGGAGACGACATTCTGCAAGGAGGGTCCGGCAACAACAATATTTTTGGCGGCCAAGGAAATGACATCCTGCGCGGCGGGTCCGGCAACAACATCCTGAGCGGCGGAGCCGGTCGCGATACGCTTTTTGCCGAGGACGGCAGCGGAAATCTGGATGGCGGGGCTGGGCGTGACACGATTTATGCCGGACTAAACACAACTTTCGTAACCGGTGGCAACGGAAACGACACACTTATTCTACCAGCCGGATCGACCTTTGCGCCGTTTTCACCAGGCGCCAGTGGTGGGACGGCCACTCTGCCGAACGGACGGACGTTCACTTATGTGAACATCGAGAACGTCGACATTGCATGTTTCACAGCTGGAACCCTGATCCGAACACCCGAAGGCGAACGCCCGATCGAAGAGCTTGAGGTCGGTGATCTTGTAGAAACGTTGGACAATGGTGCGCAGCCAGTCCGGTGGATTGGAAAGCGCTCGGTCGACGGCCAAGGTAAACATGCTCCGATCCGCTTTGAACCCGGTGCGATCGGCAACCGACGTGCGTTGTGCGTTTCGCCACAGCACCGTGTTCTGGTGTCGGGCTGGCGGTGTGAGCTGTTCTTTCACAGCGACGAAATGTTGTGCGCGGCAAAGCACTTATGTGATGGTGAGACGATCCGACAAGCCCCGTGTGAAACCGTGGACTACATACATATCATGTTCGACCGGCACGAGATTGTGGAGTGCGAAGGCGCACGGCTTGAAAGCTTTTTCGCAGGTGAGCATATCTTGCACGCCGACCGCGCCGTCTATGATGAATTGATCGAAATTTTTCCCGAACTGGCGACAAAAAAGGGCGCGCCCATACCTGCGCGCCCGTTTCTGCGAAATGCTGAAGCTTCGCTTTTGATCTAGCTTGATGACCAAATGCCAGGGGCTTGGCGCTGTTTCAAGCCGCATATGAATTTCAACCGCTTGTTGGCCTCAGGACATGTCCTCATAGGCAGACAGCGAGATACGTGACCAGACTGCATCGTGATCCGACAGGGGCCTGTTGGTTGCGTCAAGCGAAGCCACCTTGCCAACTTCGACCGGCGAAACACCCCGGCCAGCAATCCAATCCAGCTTCATCACGCGGTCCGGGTGCGGCGTAATCAGGCTTGGCCGCGTGGTATGCCCTTCGGCGGTAAAGTCCCAGCTATAGCCCCGCGCTTCTGCCGCCTGAAACAGCTGTTCTCCGCGCCAGTCGAAATCGGGTGGCACATGGTTGCCGGTATTCAGGTCACCGCCAATCACAACAGGTCCGGTGGGCGAAAAGTCCTCAATCGCGTCCAACAAAATCTCGAATTGGCGCAGGCGAAAACAGCTGTCTGCGTTGCTTTCCAAATGGGTCGACACCACGGTCAGCGGCCCGTTTTCGGTCGGCAATTCGGCCAAAATCGCCATGCGACCGCCCACGCGTGGCTGTTCGGGGTCAGATGCACCCGACTCGGCTGCAAACCAGTGGCCCGCTTCATCCAGACGCACCATCGCGGTGCGCGAGAACGGTACCGAGGACAAGATCGCGTTGCCGTGCCACCCCTTGGTGTTGAAACTGTCGATGCATAAAGCGCGTTCCGTGGGGCCACCCAGATCAAGCTCATGAAACTCGACGGCAAACGCATAGGCCATGCCCATTTCTGCGGCGAACTCTGCCGTGGTGTGGCGCTGTGCCGTGCGCGCCATGCCGTGATCGACCTCTGACAAAAGGATCACATCCGGCTTCAGGGGCGAAAGGTGCTGTGCAGAGGCCTCGGGGAAGAGGCAGCGTTCCACATTCCAGGCCACAATTGTCAGTTTAGCTGGCAACTTGTCGGCAGATGCGGTGCCGCCCAGCTGTACGGCATTCATAGCAGGAATATTTGCCAACAAAGATTTGTGGGCATCCGCAGTACGCGGTGACGTCAAAATGCGGGTGCGCTCTGCCTCTGAGATCGTCGGCAGGTCTGAAAGAATGTTGGTGATCACAAGGATTTCCCCGTTTGCGTATCAAACAGATGCAACGTCTCTGGTCGCAGGGTTATGTTGGTCACACCGGGCGCGGCCTCGACATCCTTGCCCACATGGACGGTAAAGGGCTGGCCGCCAAGTTCGCCGTGCAACAGGCGGTGTGCGCCAAGCTCCTCAACGATCGAAACCGCAAATGGTGTTTGCCCCTGCTCGGACAGCACCACATCCTCGGGGCGCACGCCCAGTTGTACCGGGCCTTGTGCGCTTGTCTGCGCGGTGCCCAGCACTGTGCTGCCATTGACACGTATTTCACCGGCTTCGACGCGCGCGTCCAGTAGATTCATCGGTGGTGCGCCCATGAACGAGGCCACAAAGGTCGAGGCGGGGTTGTGATAGATCTCGGCCGGGGTGCCGATCTGTTCGATCTCCCCGCCGTTCAGAACGATGATACGGTCAGCCATGGTCATGGCTTCGACCTGATCATGGGTCACATAGATTGAAGTCACGCCCAAGCGGCGCTGCAACGCCTTGATTTCAATCCGCATCTGGTTGCGAAGCTTGGCATCAAGGTTCGAGAGCGGTTCGTCAAACAGAAACAGCGCCGGGTCGCGCACTACTGCGCGCCCCATGGCCACACGCTGCCGTTGACCGCCCGATAGCTGCGAGGGTTTGCGATCCAGCAACTCGGTCAGGTTCAGCATCTTGGCCGCTTCCTGAACCTTGGCCTCGATATCGGGTGCCGAGGTGCCGCGGTTCTTGAGGCCGTATCCGATATTCTTACGCACCGTCATATGCGGGTAGAGCGCATAGTTCTGGAATACCATCGCGATATCGCGGTTGGCCGGGTCAACGTCATTCACACGTGTCTCACCGATCTTGAGATCACCAGTGGTGATCTCTTCCAGCCCGGCGATCATCCGCAACAGGGTGGATTTGCCACAGCCCGAGGGCCCAACAAGCACAACGAATTCGCCATCTTTGATTTGGATATTTGCCGGTTTGACGGCTTCAAACCCGTTTGGATAGGTCTTGCCGACCTGGGCCAGAGTAACATTTGCCATTTCGGTTTCCTTTTGTGCCCGCGTGCCAAGCGGCCTGTGGGCGAGTTATGTCTGAAGCACGGGGCCTATTTGTCGGACTCGGTCAGGCCCTTGACGAACCAGTTCTGAAAGAAGAGCACGATCAGAACCGGTGGCAGCATCGCGATGATGGCAAGCGCCAGCGCCTGACCGTATTCGGGGATCGAGTTTGCATCGATCATTGACTGGTAGATCTGCTTGATGCCGCGCACCAGGGTGAACAGCCCCTCATCGGTGGTGATCAGTGTGGGCCACAGATACTGGTTCCAGCCGAACACGAACATGATGATGAAGATCGCAGCGATCATGGTCTGGGACAGGGGCACCAGAATATCGATGAAGAACTTCACCGGCCCGGCTCCGTCAATGCGCGCGGCTTCGGCCAGCTCTTCGGGGACCGAGCGGAAGAATTGGCGGAAAAAGAACGTCCCCGTCGCCGAAGCAATCAATGGGATGATCAGACCGGAATAGGTGTTCGCCAGCCCCAGGCGTTGAATCGCCTCGAACGAGGGCAGGATCCGCACTTCCAGCGGCAAAAGCAGCGTGGTGAAGATGATCCAGAAGGCGAATGTGGCAAAGCGCAGCCGGAAATAGACCAGCGCATAAGCGGCCAGCATCGAGATGATGATCTTGCCGATGGCAAAACCAAAGCCCAGGATCATCGAGTTCTTGAGCATCACCATCCCGTCGACGGTCGCGGTGAACCCACCTTTTTCAAACATGGCCTTGCCATAGTTCTCGGCAAAGTGGTCGCCGGGCAGGAATTGGATCCCGTTGCGCGCAATATCCACCGCGCTGTGGGTCGAAGTGATGAAGATCAGCGCCACAGGAACCAGCATGAACAGGGCGCCCAGGATCAGGATCGTGTGGTCAAAGATCGGCTCCCACCGGATCGGGCGGCGTGGGGCGGGGGTGGTGATGTCAGTGCTTTCAGCGATCGCCATGGGGCACCTCTTAACTATAGTGAATACGGCGTTCGATCAGCCGGAACTGAAAGACCGTCAAAACAAGGACAACAACCATCAGCACAACCGATTGCGCCGAGGACCCGCCCAGATCATTGCCGCGGAAACCGTCCATATAGACCTTGTAGACAAGGGTCATGGGGTTGTTGCCCGGCTCACCTTTGACAAGCGTGTCGATGATGCCGAACGTGTCGAAAAGGGCGTAGGTGATGTTGATGATCAACAGGAAAAAGCCGGTGGGCGCCAGCAGCGGGAAGGTGATATCCCAAAAACGCCGCGTACCTGATCGGTTGTCGATCATGGCCGCTTCGCGGACCGAGCGGGGAATGGATTGTAGCCCCGACAGGAAAAAGATGAAATTGACCGGCACCTGCTTCCAGACGGCGATGATCACATAGGCCGTCGCGGTCGAGGTATTGTCGACCAGAATGCGGAAATCCCAGCCCAGGGCCTGGAAGAAATCCGTCAGCGGCCCATTGTGTTGGTGAAACAGCAAGATGCCCATGAAACCCGCCACAGGTGGTGCGATGGCATAGACCCACATCAGCAAGGTGCGATAGGTTCGGGCCCCGCGTATGACTTTGTCTGCCTTCACCGCCAAAAGCAAAGCGATGGCAAGCGAGAAGAAGGTAACCAAAGCCGTAAAGATCAGCGTGAACCAAGTGGTGCGCAGATATTCGGAGCTTTTGACAAGATCGGTATAGTTCTCGGCACCCACAAAGGTCGCGCCGAAGCCGAACGGGTCTTGCAGGTAAAAGGACGACTGGATCGCCCAGCCCGCAGGCCAATAGAAAAAGATCGCGATGATCGTCAGCTGAGGCAGCAACAGTGCCACCGGTAGCCAAACATTTGTAAATCCGGCGCGTTTCACGTCGAGCCCCTTGCAGTCAAAGGTCAATGGCCGACACAGGTGCGGCCATTGACAAGGTTTTGGAGAAGGCGATTAGCCTTGCGTACGCGCAAAGCGCTCGAGCAGCTGGTTGGCTTCTTCCTGGATGGTCGCGAACGCTTCGTCCACGGTGGTCTCACCCGTCAGGATGCGGCCGTATTCGCGGTTCATCACGTCACGGATCTGGACGTAAAAGCCCATGCGATAGCCGCGGGTAAACTCACCGGCAGGCAGGCTGAGCTGTTCGATGCCAACCTCGGCGGCCGGGAACTTTTCGTAGTGGCCGTCTTCTTTGGCCAGCGCATAGGCCGCATTCGTGATCGGCACATAACCGGTTGCCTCATGCCAGAAATACTGGGTGTCGGCTGCGGTCAGGAAGCGGAAGAATTCCGCAGTGGCCTTGTTTTCTTCGTCAGACTTGCCCGCCATCGCGAACAAAGCAGCGCCACCGATAAAGGTTTGGGTGGGCTCGGCGGCTACGGCTTCCCAGTAAGGCAGCATCGTGGCCGAGAACTCAAAGCCCAGATCTTTGGCAACCAGACCGCCAAAGGAACCTGACGAGCCCAACCACATGGCAACTTCACCATCTTCAAACGGCTTGGCGTTGTCGCCCCAGCCGGTGCCATACCATTCAAAGAACTCTTTGTCCTGCCAATCGGTCAGGGCGGTGAAATGAGCTTTGATCGCCGGATGATCAATCATGATCTCGGTGTCGGTGCCATCATAGCCGTTGTTGTTTGACGCAAACTGCAGGTTGTGGCGCGAGAAGAAGTTCTCGGTGAAGATCCAGGGCAGGTGCGACTGGCTCAGTGCGATGTAACCGGCATCCTTGAGGGCTGGCGCGGTGACCTCTTGGAACTCTTCCCAGGTCTTGGGCGGGGTGACGCCGGCCTTTTCCAGCGCGTCAACATTGTAATAGAGGATCGGAGTTGACGAATTGAATGGCATCCCGATCATTTTGCCGTCGCTGTCGGCATAGAAATAACGGACACCGGCGATATAGTCGTTGATGTCGAAATCAACACCATTGTCGGCCAGCAGATCCTGAACCGGGATTGTCGCGCCCTTTGCGCCGATCACGGTGGCAGCACCTGCATCAAACACCTGCATGATGTTGGGTTGTTCACCGGCACGGAAAGCAGCGATACCAGCGGTCAGCGTCTCTTCGTACGAGCCTTTGAAGACCGGGGTGATCTTATAGTCGTCCTGGCTGGCGTTGAAATCTTCGGCCAGCTGATTCACCGTTTCACCCAATTGGCCGCCCATCGCGTGCCAGAAGGTGATTTCCGTTTCCGCGAAAGCTGCCTGGCCTGCAAATGACAGGGCGAGGCTTGCAGCGCCGAGTTTGAGAAGTTTCATTTAGCTACTCCATGTAGTTTGCCCGCAAAACGGGGCGATATCGGACGCGAACCTTGGTTTTTTCCAAGCGTCCGGCGTCCGATTGAATTGTGGAAAGGGAAAAGAACTTGCCCCCGAATGCACGAATGTGCACACGTGTTCACATAGACTCGTTTTGTAACGGAACTGCGACGTTTTGGATTCGAGTTTGTTACATTTGCGTCGCCCGAAGGAGCAGATTGAACATGGCGGGAAACTCTGACAGCCCAGTGCGGCCAAAGCGTGTCACAGCGCAGATGGTAGCGGATCTGGCCGGAGTGTCGCGATCAGCGGTCTCGCGTGCGCTGAACGGCGGCGGCTATGTCGACGCTCAAAAACGAGAGCAAATCGTCAAAGCCGCAGCCGAGCTTGGGTATCAGCCCAACGCGCTTGCAGCCACTTTGCAAGGCGGTGCATCGCGCTTGGTTGCGATTGTTGCGGGAGATATTCGAAATGTGCATGACAGCAACTTTGTCCTCAGACTGTGTGAAGGTCTGAACCGGCAGGGATTTTGGCCCTTGGTCATCACCGGATCGCAGTCCGCTTCGGGAATCACCGTTGAAGACGCGCTGCGGTTTCCCTTGGATGCGATTGTCGTACGCGGCGGCAGCATGACCGAGGCGTTGGTCGATCGCTGCGGCAAACTGAACATTCCGATGATCTGTTATGGCCGCAGCCTCGAGAACGCAAAAGCTGACGCTGTCTGTTGCGAAAACGCAGCTGGAACGCGCAAAGCCACCGAACTGCTTTTGACCAAAGGTCGAAAAAAGTTTGGGTTCATAAGCGGGCCCCAAGGCTTTTTCTCGTCCGATCAGCGGCGGCGGGGTCTGATCGAGACATTGGATCAGGCTGGACTGAGCCTGAGCTTTGAGCATCCCGGCGATTTTACGGTCGACGGGGGATTTGCCGCGGCGCAGGCAATGATCGCTGCAGGTGAGGCCATCGACGCGCTGATTTGTGCCAATGATGCGTCGGCCATCGGCGCGTTGGGGGCGCTTCGGTCTTGCAACATAGATGTCCCAAGCCAGATGTCTGTGATCGGATTCGATGACGCCGAGATGGCGCGGTGGCCCATGTTCGCGTTGACGACGGTCCAAAATACGATTGATTTGATGGTCGAAACGATCCTGGATCTGATCCAAAGGCGTATTACCGCGCCGGAAAGGCCTGCCAAAACCGTGACTGTCATGCCCGAGATTGTATTGCGGGAAACCCATTAGCGCGGCTTTTTTAGTTTGAAATCTGACGTCGGATCGACGCTGATTTTCGGGAGCATCCCAATGCAACAGGTCTGGCTGAAATTGCGCGTAACTCCGACGAGGATCCACTTGACCTCGTCTTGGGTATGACATAAACCCGCGCAGGCTGAGCGGGCGTCGTATACTGGCTATTACCTCAGCCTTCCAAGCTGATGAAGCGGGTTCGATTCCCGCCGCCCGCTCCAAAACACTCAGCTCGATCCATTGTTTGACAAACACGTTCCGCGCTTTTGCGGTTTCGACCTTTCGGTGAGTATTTGGATCGAGCGCGGGCGACGCGTTGCGTCAAATGGCCTTAGCCCAACACCGAATTTCCACCATAAGCTTGACGCTGCGCGTCGGCGCAGCCAAGAAGCTGATCAACACGTGTGAACCCGTGTGACAGATAATCGAACAAGGGCCAAACATGGCAAGACCACCTTCCGCAAATCGAGCCAACATGCCCGCTCCGGGTGCAGACCAAGAGCGTGAAGGTTCCAGGAAGTTCGGTGTATTGGCCTCGTTATGGCCTTTCATGCGTCCTTACAAGGTGTTGATGATCGGGGCGACGCTGGCCTTAATCGTGACGGCGGGGATGACGCTGACACTGCCAGTGGCGGTGCGACGTGTGGTCGATCATTTCCGTATCGAAGATGGCGAGCTGCTGGATTGGTATTTTCTGGCCGCGCTGGGTATCGCTGCCGTTCTCGCGGTTGGTACCGGCATTCGCTATGCGCTGGTGACGCGTCTGGGCGAACGGGTTGTGGCCGATATTCGCAAAGCGGTCTTTGACCGTGTGATCGGTATGAGCCCCGAATTCTACGAACGTATCATGACTGGAGAGGTCCTGAGCCGTATCACCACGGACACCACGCTGATCCAATCGGTTCTGGGATCCTCTGTGTCCATTGCTTTGCGCAATATGTTGATGTTCTTTGGCGGGCTTGTGCTGATGTTGCTGACCTCGGCCAAACTGACTTTGCTGGTTTTGCTGCTGATCCCCATTGTCATTGTCCCGATCCTGGTGCTGGGTCGCCTTTTGCGTGCGATCAGCCGCGAAAACCAGGACTGGATTGCTGCCTCGTCCGGCAATGCTGGCGAGGCGTTGGGCGCGGTTCAGACCGTGCAGGCCTTTACCCACGAACAAGAAAGCCGCAGCCAGTTTTCCGAGATGACGGAAACCTCATACCGCGTCTCGCTACGGCGTATTCAGGCGCGCGCGGTGCTGACGGTCATCGTGATCTTTTTGGTGTTTTCCGGTGTCGTCGGCGTGTTGTGGATGGGGGCCAATGATGTGCGCAACGGGGTGATGACCGAAGGCGTTCTGATCCAGTTCGTGATCTACTCGATCATCATGGCGGGATCGGTCGCCGCGCTGTCGGAAATCTGGAGCGAATTGCAGCGCGCTGCAGGCGCGACTGAACGGCTGGTCGAATTGCTGAATGCCAGTGACACGGTAACCGATGTTGCAACGGCGCAAATGTTGCCGACGCCGGTGCGTGGTGAAATCGGGTTTCATGATGTGACCTTCCATTACCCTTCGCGCCCCGAAACCGCTGCGCTGAATGATCTGACACTGACAGTTCAGCCGGGTGAGACGGTTGCGTTTGTGGGCCCTTCGGGCGCGGGGAAAACCACTGTCATTCAGCTTATTCAACGCTTTTACGATCCCGAGCAGGGGCAGGTCACCTTGGACGGGGTCGATCTACGGGAGCTGCGCCGCTCGGATTTCCGCCAACACATCGCACTGGTGCCACAAGATCCGGTGATCTTCGCCGCATCGGCGCGCGATAATATACGGTTTGGCCGGCTGCATGCCTCAGATGCCGAGGTAGAGGCCGCTGCCCGCGCCGCCGCCGCGCATGATTTCATTGCGGCGCTGCCAGAAGGCTATGACAGTTTTGTCGGTGAACGCGGCGTGATGCTGTCAGGCGGACAAAAGCAACGCATCGCCATTGCGCGCGCCATATTGCGGGACGCCCCGGTTTTGCTTCTGGATGAGGCGACCTCGGCGCTGGATGCCGAAAGCGAACGCGCCGTGCAGGGCGCCTTCGACCAAATGCGCGCCGGGCGAACAACACTGATCGTTGCGCACCGGTTGGCAACGGTGAAAAAGGCCGACCGGATCGTGGTGCTGGAAGACGGCCGGATCGTGGCTCAGGGTACCCATGATGATCTGGTTGCTCAGGATGGTCTGTATGCCCGTCTGGCGCGCCTGCAATTCACGGATGGTGTCGTCGCCGCCTAAGTTGACGCACGGGCATTTGCGGTTGGCCGTAGCGTTATTCTACTCTTTCTTGCGCTTCAGGGCTAAGCCGTTGCTTGCGCGCGGTTTGATTTGCTCCCATCTTTGATAGGGCAATGATCCCCTGCGCACAGCGGGAGAGAATGGGAGGAAACACATGGCCTTTGTAGGTAAGGAAGACAAAGCGCGCATTGAACAGGAAATGCCGTGGGAAGATAGGGACCTGCCGGTCACATTCCATCAGCTTTTGTCACGCACGGCGCAAAAGTTCCCCGACCACAATGCCATCAGCTTTCAGCTTTTGTCCGGCCCGACCGACAAGGCCGAGACCCTGACCTGGTCGCAATTGCTGGGCAAGGTCAATCAGGCAGCCAACCTGTTCCGGTCATTGGGTGTAGGGGAAAAGGATGTGGTGGCCTATGTGCTGCCCAACTGCAACGAGACGTTGGTGACCATGATGGGGGGTGCCGTTGCGGGGATCGTGAACCCGATCAACCCACTTCTCGAGCCCGAACAGATCGCTGCCATCCTGCGTGAAACTGGGGCCAAGGTTGTGGTGACGTTGAAGTCTTTCCCCAAGACAGACGTGGCCCAAAAGGTCGCGGAGGCCGTGCGTCATGCGCCCGCTGTGAATACCATTCTGGAAATTGACCTGAACCGTTATCTCACGCCGCCAAAGTCTTGGCTTGTCCCTTTCCTGCGCCCCAAGATGGGCGACAAAGAAAACCTGGCTCATGCGGATTACAAGAATTTCAACGCGGAACTGAACAAACAGCCGACAACGCTGACATTCGCCGACGGTTCCGAGGACCGCGTTGCCTGTTACTTCCATACGGGTGGAACAACAGGCATGCCAAAGGTTGCACAGCACAAGTATTCCGGCCTCATCTACAACGGCTGGTTGGGCAATACGCTGCTTTTCGACGAAAATGACGTCATCATGTGCCCATTGCCGATGTTCCACGTCTTCGCCGTCCATGTGATCGTGATGGCGGCCGTGTCTTCGGGTGCGCATGTCATCTTTCCCACGCCTGCAGGCTATCGCGGGGACGGGGTTTTCGACAACTTCTGGAAACTGATCGAACGCTGGAAAGTCTCGTTCATTATTACGGTGCCAACGGCTATATCGGCCAAGATGCAGCGCCCGGTCGATGCAGATATCTCGAGTGTGAAAACGGCCTTCTCGGGCTCTGCCCCGCTGCCGGTCGAGTTGTTTCGGCGTTTCGAAGAGGCGACGGGTGTCACCATTGTCGAAGGCTATGGCCTGACCGAAGCGACATGTCTGGTGTCGTGCAACCCGGTTGATGGTGAAAAGAAAATCGGCTCGATCGGTATCCCGTTCCCATATACAGACGTCAAAATCCTGCAGGATGGGCCCGATGGTCCGACAGAATGCGGCACCGATCAGATCGGTGAGATCTGCATCTCGAACCCTGGCGTCTATCCAGGCAATACCTATACCGAAGCCGATAAGAACGTGGGGCTGTATCACTTCGATAAATATCTGCGCACTGGTGATCTGGGGCGGTTTGACGAGGATGGCTATCTTTGGATCACGGGCCGCGCCAAGGATCTGATCATCCGGGGTGGGCACAATATCGACCCGGCAGAGATCGAAGAGGCATTGCTGGGGCACGAGGCCGTCGCCTTTGCCGGAGCCATTGGTCAGCCGGATGCCCATGCTGGCGAGGTGCCTTGCGCCTTTGTCGAATTGGTCGATGGGGCCTCGGCGACCGAACAGGAATTGATGGAATACTGTAAGGTGCATGTTCACGAACGGGCCGCACAGCCCAAGCATATGACCATTTTGGACGAGCTGCCGAAAACCGCCGTTGGAAAGGTGTTCAAGCCTGACCTGCGCAAGCAGGCGATCACACGCGTCTATAACGCAGCGCTCGATGAGGCGGGCGCCGCCGCACGGGTGGTCTCGGTCATCGACGACAAAAAGCGCGGACTTGTCGCGCAGCTTGACGCGAACGGAACTTCGGAAGACGATGTTGCCAAAGTGCTGGGCGCCTTTACCCGGCCGTGGGAGTGGTCAAGCTAAACCCGGAGGGACAATGGACTATGAACGCCTGATCGACGAAGAGACCTGGGCGTTCATTCGCCGCACGGCTGAAAGCTATCCCGACGATGCGGTCGATATGACTGTTGCCGATCAGCGGCGCGTCTATGACGCAATGTGCGCTGACTTTAGACAACCGCGTCCCGCTGGGGTTGCGACACAAGACCTTTCGGCAGACGGTGTTTCCGTACGTGTCTATACCGCAGGCCACCCCACACGCACCGTTGTCTATTTTCACGGTGGTGGTTTTGTCGTGGGCGGGTTGGACAGCCACGATGATGTTTGCGCCGAGATTTGTGCGCAAACGGGGTATCGCGTCGTGTCGGTCGACTATCGGTTATGCCCGGAACATGTCCACCCGGCGCAGTTTCAGGACGCATGGGCTGCGACACGCTGGGCTGCTGCTGAATTTGGTGATCCGTTGGTCCTGGCCGGTGATAGCGCGGGTGGCAACCTGGCTGCGGCGACAGCGCATCACGCGCGCGGGCAGGGCCTTGAGATACTGGGGCAAGTGCTGATCTATCCGGGTTTGGGCGGAGATCGAACCAAGGGGTCGTATGTCGAACACGCCCATGCACCGCTTTTGACGCTGGATGACATAAAATTCTACGAAACTGTCCGCTATGCAGACGGCACCCCGGACGGTGATCCAACATACGCGCCCCTGCATGACACTGATTTTTCGCACCTGCCACCAACCGTGGTTGTCACTGCTGATTGCGACCCGATCCGCGATGATGGTCCCGAATACTGTGATCGGATCACGGCAGCAGCTGGTCATGCCCATTGGATCAACGAACCCGGTCTTGTCCACGGATACCTACGGGCGCGTATGACTGTGAAAAGGGCGGCGGACAGTTTCGAGCGGATCTCGGTCGCTATTGAGGCTTTGGGGCAGGGAATCTGGCCATATGACTAGTGGGCCTCGATGAGAAACGGTTCAGCTTTCATCGTATCTGCAACCGGTGCGCCAAGGCGGTTCAGGATCGTGGGCGCCAATTGCAGCTGGTCGATCACCGTATCGGCCTCTGGCCCGTCCGCGTCACCAAAGTAGTAAAGCGCCGTCTCCTGTTGCAGCGGGTCGCGCCCGCCATGATGCCCGCGCGCGTCTTGCCCGTGGTCGGCTGTCACGATCACCTCGTACCCCAGTTGCCGCCAGCGCGGGATGAAAGGGGCCAGCATCTCGTCCATGACGAAACAGGCGTGATCCATTTCAGCGCAATCATGGAAGAACCGGTGGCCCATACTGTCCAGAGTGCAGCTGTGCAGGATGCCGTAGTTAAGGCCAAAGCGCAGGCACAGATTGGTGAGCGTGCCAAAAAGATCGACATCTGACGGTGTCATCTGATTGGCCTTGCCATAACCGGTCATCGAGTGGAACCGTCCATGGTTGATGGTCGAGCTTTCGGGCTCGTCATATTCCACGTCGCGCACATAGTCGAACGGGTGGCGATTGAAAAACTCGGACCAGAAGCTGTGGGTCACGGCACCTGTAATGCCACCTGCCGCGCGCACCTGGCTGAAGATATCTTTGTGACCCAACCGAAAGACATTTCCGTTCCCGGTACAGCCATGCTCCTGCGGTGTCACACCCGTATGGATCGAGGCATAGCAACTGGCCGAAGTTGAAGGCAGAACCGAGCGCAGTTTCCAACTGCGGGCCGCGCCGCTGTCGACCCAGCCCTCAAGATTGCCAAACAAACGGCGGAAGTTGCGGTAAGGCACTCCGTCAAGGATGATCAGCAGCAGTTTGCGGTCCATATCCGGCGTCCTTGTTCAATGCTGGTGACGTCTGTTTGACGCGCCTCGCGGTCATCGGCAACGCAAAAAGCGACATCTTTTGCAACCAGATCGCGTCCGCCACATGCCGCGATTGTGAATGCGCCCAACAGCGTAAGCGAATACAATTCTGCCCTAGGAAAATGAACAGGTCGGACGATGGCTAAGGTTTCGAAACGCAAAAAGGCGCAATTGCAAAAAGCAAAAGAAGAGAAAGCGCAAGGCGCATCGCGTCGCGACGTTCTAAGGCTGGCGCGCAACGGCGCAATTGCAGCTGCCGTCGTGGGCGTTGGCAGCTTTTTCATGATGCGCTCGGTTCGCGCCATGCAGGCTGAACAAGACCTGTCGCGTGTCGGGCAGGGTACGCCGGTGGTCGTGCAGGTTCATGACCCGCAATGCCCGACTTGCAATGCGTTGCAACGCGAAGCGCGCAAAGCAATGAAGCAGTTCGCCGAGGATGAAATGCTCTATCTGGTTGCCGATATCAGCCAGCAAGACGGTGCAGGATTTGCCAACCGCTACGGCGTCCCGCATGTCACGTTGCTGTTGTTTGACGGTGAGGGCACATTGCGCGAAACCCTACACGGCATGCGAGATCAAGAGGAACTGGAACCCATCTTGGAGCGTCACTTTCAGCAGTTTGGGTAGAAGGATTGGGTGAATTACCAGTTAGAATGGTGTTGTCTGCTTTGAGCCCGTAGTTACATGTCGCTCGCATCGTCGCACGCTAAAAAATTCTAATGGAACAATGAAGGACATGGATCCAAAAACGCTTCATCCTAACGTATTCGAATTTGTCTCCAGCCTGCATAAGCTAGAGGTCACCCTTTTGAAACACGATGAAGATCTTTGGGCGGCGAAGTTGTCACGCGTGCGACAAGTCGCCGAAAATTCAGATGGCTACTGTGTTCAACTCTTCGAAGAGTTGTTCGGTGGCATGGGAAGTTTTAGCGATTTGATTCTTGACGCTTCAGTTTCTGCCAACAGCGAATTTGCGGCGGAAAGAACACGGGCATGCGAACTCGCGCAAGCATTGAGGTAGTGTTCTTGGTACGGTAGCACTTTCCGCGACTCAGTCGTGGTCTCCTCAACGATCGAGCGCTTGCAGCGAATGACAGCTATTTGGGATGCGACCGCAGCATTCTGAGCGGTTGGTGAATGGCAGGAATGGGCTATTGCGGAGGGTCGAGTTCTAAGTTCAACCTAAGATGCTGAATTCTCTCAAAGCATCCAATGCAGTCAGGATGAGAGAGGTCGAGCGTTCGAAAAAGACCTCCAGCTCGCCGTCCAAATATGATAAGCGCACTACAGCGCCGAACAATTTATCCGTTTGGCACGTCGCCCTGCAGCCGATTCAAAAGGCCAGTCTTATGAACAGTTCAGCAATCACGCCTGAGGAGATCATTAAGTTCTGGTTTCCCGAAGGCTCCGCGCCCGATCCGAAGGAGCATTTGGATTTTTGGGTGTGGCGGATGCGCGGTGGCGCCAATGCTGAGGTTTTGGAGAAATACTCGGAAATTACGCAGTTGGCTGCGGACGGAGAACTTGATTTTTGGGCTGAGACTCCGGAAGGCCGATTTGCGTTGATTATCATCTTGGACCAGTTTCCGCGAACCGTTTGGGCTGGTGCCGCCAAGGCATTCTCTCAGGACCCGAAAGCCTTGAAACTCTGCCTTGAAGGATTCGAAAACGGACATTTCGATGCGCTCGAAAATGTGTGGTACAAAACCGCGTATAAAATCCCGCTCGAGCATTGCGAATGTCCTGATCATCTTGCCAATTTGGATCGTGCGGTGGCGATTGCAGAGGCCCTTGCAGACGAAGCTCCTGCGCACTTGAAAGAACTGTATGAAAGGGCGCCGCAACAACCGAAACTACACCGCGCGGTCGTGGCAGCTTTTGGTCGTCATCCACACCGGAACGAGGTTCTGGGTCGCCAATCAACCGAAGCTGAACTCGAGTACCTGGCAAAAGGGGATTTCCCACACCAGACAGATCTTGGAAAACAATACAGGGATCTGTTGTAGATACCCGAGATCAGAAGCTTTGAGATGAGGTTTCAGACCTTTCCCCCGACCCAAGATTGCCTTGGAGTCACCAATGTCTCGCCTCAAAAACAAAGCTATTTGAGGTTCTTCTGCGCGATGACAGTTTAGGCTGTATTTGGACATTCACGGAGATTGATCATGACCCGCGCCGGGATTGGGTTCGCGATTATACTGGTGGCCGCTACGGCGCTCTGGTTTTTGAGGGGAACTCAACCCACTTACCAACCCACCGTTGACCCGCGCGCATTTGTTCAATTTGCCTTTGAAGGAGATCTACAGAACCTCGCACCGGTGTCGGTTGATGTCTCGATGCAAGACGGAACTTCGGCCTTCGGGCCTGGTCCAACGGGGCGATCTTTTTATGCCCAAGGTGACGGTGGCGCGTTGGTCATCGAAACCGCAGAGCTGGGCAATCTGGGCGACATTATTGAGATCGCGTTCGATTTCCGTCTCGAAGATTGGACCAATCCAAACGAAACAAGCGCACCTGTGCAGACAATGGTTGTCGTTTCCGGACGGAGTAACGGTAAGCTTCGGCACCTGACAGCCGATGTAGCGGTGCACGCTCAGCCGGAATTCAGAGTGAGCTTTGAGGGCGCGGAGGGTGAAAAGGCCCGCGTCGTCGCCAACCTTGATCGTGTGCTGGAACAGTGGCGCCAGGTCCGCATCATAGCTGATCAGACTGCGAACCAAACTGATGTCCTGCTGGACAACGTGTCCATTGGAAAGGTCGACTTTGTGCCCGTGGTCATCAGCGATGGCATAGACATAATCAAACTTGGGACGTGGTACCGTCAGAACCAAGCTTTTCGTGGTCAGCTGGATAATCTCGTTATTCGTGATGCAAGCGGAGCGTAAGTCCGCGCAAGATAAACAGGGGCTCGCGCTGATTGGCTTGGTTCGGATTCCGGGCTTGTGCGCCTGTTCTTTTTTCTACGCAATCCGTGATTTATTACCTCTTAGGCGCTTCGAAACCGATAGCCTCGGACAATGAGCGCCTCAATCAGAAACGTAAGCTTTACCAGGCGGATATCTACGAACCCTTAGTCGAGGAATTACCGCCATAGGACGTAGTCTTTAGGTGCAACATGGCCATACCAACAGCCTGAAAGTTCACCGCGCGCGGCAAACGGTCGAGGATTACTCTTTGTGAGCAGTCTGGAATTGGCACCTGAAGACATTGTTGAGATCAGGACGTCCTGCGGTGGGAACGCGGCGCGGGCACGGTGAGTCAAGTGCACCCCCGCCCAAAGGTCGCGGTATACAAGAGGTTGGCAGGCTGGCGATTGCAAAGCTGGTCTGATTGCGAATTGCGGATCTAAAACAACTCTATTTTATTGCGAAGACGCTGATACTGTTGGAGAAGCCTTTGAATTGCGCATCGGCGATGCGGTGGACTCCGTCGCGTTCGATCAATTCGTCATGGGTTTCTGTGTCAAAAAGGATACGGCAGTCTGAGGTTTTGGTGTGGGCTTCGAGCCGCGCCGCTCGGTTTACCGTTTTGCCGATGCAGGTATACGTCGCGCGAGCGTCAGTACCGGCATAACCAGCAACAACTTCTCCCGTCGCAATTCCAAATCCAAGTCGAAGTTTGGGTTCACCCTCCGCAGCACGTTCTTCATTGAGCACCGCAACCATGTCCAACATCTCTTTGGCCGCTTCAACAGCACTCTGTTCGGGGCTTTTGATCGGCTGAGGTGCGCCAAAGATCGCCATCAGACCGTCGCCTACCATGAGACTGACGATGCCTCCGTAACTGGAAACAGCTTCGAACATGAGCGTATAGAAGGTGTTAAGCAGCTCAATAATCGCTTCCGGAGCCATGTTTTCCGACAGTGCCGTGAAGTCCCGAATGTCACAAAAGAGTATCGTCGCATGAACGCGCCGCCCACCAATTGCGAAGCCGGATTTTTGTAGATCGTCTGCGACCTCTTCGGTGGCAAAGCGGTTCAGCAAACGTTTTTGTTCATCGTGCAGCCGTTTCTTTTCCAGGCTGGAGTTGAGCCGCGCCTTGAGCAGGACCTTGTTGACTGGCTTTGGAATGTAGTCTTCGGCTCCAAGTTCAATACAGCGCACGATGTTGTCCAAGCCTTCGACAGATGAGGTGACGATTACCGGCAGATCGCGCAGGGCGGGATCGGTCTTGATTGCTTCAAGTACTTGAAACCCGTCCATTTCTGGCATTTCAATGTCGAGAAGTAGTACATCAAAGGGTTCTTTGGCGAGCATCTCCAAGGCAATTTTCCCGTTCTCTGCAACGGAGGCCTTATGACCGAGAAGTTCGACGCTGCGCGACATCAGCAGGCGGTTCACCTTGTTGTCATCCGCAATCAGAAGGTTGCCTTGGATGTCACTCATCTATCAGGCCTTTCAATGCGGTGGCGGTTTCCTCGAACATGGCGCGAAGCGGTTCAATGGCCGCGGTGTTGATGGTTCCAGCCAATTCAATGGTCCGGGCCTGATCGGCGAGCGCGGTGGCCCCAAAAGTTTGTGCATTGGATTTGATCGAATGCGCTGCGCGACGGTAGCCGTCGGCATCCTGAGCCAAGGCGGCCTGTTCCAGACTGGCAAACATGTTGGCCGCATCGTTGAGGAATGTGTCCAGGAGCTCGGTTGCGAACTCTGGGCCCATAGCTTCTTGCAATTCTTCAAAAATAGTGGGGTCTATCAAATCCTGGGTCATAAAAATTTTCCTAATCGCGGGCGGGCGTATCGAGAAGCGCCTGGATCAAACGATCCACGCGTATGGGTTTGGGAATGTAGTCGTCCATGCCGGCCTCAAGGCACATTTCGCGGTCGCCCTGCATGGCATTCGCTGTCATGGCGATGATCTTGGGTCGGTCTTTGGCGTATGTCGCGTTGAGTTTGCGCGACGCTTCAAGCCCGTCCATTTCAGGCATCTGTACGTCCATCAGCACCACGTCATATGTCTGACGCGCAACGCTTTCGACAGCTTCGGCCCCGTTGCTGGCAAGGTCGGCGCGATAGCCCATCTGTTCGAGAAGCCGCATAGCGAGTTTCTGGTTTACGAGGTTGTCTTCGGCCAAAAGAATGCGGAGCGGGTGGTTTTTGGCCATGTCCGGATCGGTTTTTGGTTTGGCTGGGCGTTTCTTGTCCGATTTCGGCGCGTCCTTGGGCGCAAAAAGCGTGACCATAGTGTCAAACAGATGCGATTGGCGCAGTGGTTTGGACAGGTACGCCTGAAACAGGTTGTCCTGTGCTTCGATGTCGCGCAGACCCAGCGAACTGAACAGAACGCGGGGCAGGTCGGGTACGCGTTTTTCCAGCGCGCGGGCCAGAGCGAGCCCGTCCATTTGCGGCATGTTCATATCCAGAATGACAAGGTCGAATTGCGCACCTTTGTCGATGGCGAGGATTGCGTCCTCGGGGTTGTCAAAGGCTTGCGTCTTGGTGCCCCATTTCTGGGTTTGCAGCGACAGCACCTTGAGGTTGGTGGCGTTGTCATCGACCACCATAATGCGCTTGCCGATCAGTTCGGATTGCTTGCCAATCAGGCTGCGCGCTTTGGTATCGGGCAGGTCGGCCGGTTTGGCGCGGATGGTTACGTGGAAGGTTGACCCTTTGCCAGCACCATCGCTGCTGGCCCACATGGTGCCACCCATGAGTTCGGACAGACGTTTGGAAATAGCAAGACCCAGGCCAGTTCCACCATATTTACGGGTGGTTGAGCTGTCGGCCTGGCTAAAGGACTGGAACAGTCTTTTCATCCCGGCTTTGGTCAGACCGATTCCGGTATCGCGCACAGTTATGGTCACGTCCACATGACCATTGTCTGCGGGTTTAGCGGCGACATTGACAACCACTTCGCCCGTTTCTGTAAACTTCACCGCATTCGACAGCATGTTCAGCAGGATTTGCCGCAGCCGCGTCAGGTCTGCGCTGATGCCGGGGGGAACCGAGTCCTCCATGAGGTAGGCGATCTCAAGGCCTTTTTCCGCGGCCTTCCCGCTAATCAGATCCAACGCGCTTTCGATACAGTCGCGCAGGTCGAACGGGTGTTCCTCAATATCCATCTGCCCCGCTTCTATCTTGGAGAAGTCGAGGATTTCATTGATGATGCCCAAAAGCGCGTCGCCACTATCCCGGATTGTCCCGACATAATCCGCCTGTTCAGCGTCCAGGTCGGTATCCATCAAAAGGCCGCTCATCCCGATCACAGCATTCATCGGCGTGCGGATTTCGTGGGACATGGTGGCGAGAAAGGCGCTTTTGGCTTCGTTTGCTTCTTCGGCCGCCTTGCGGGCATCCTCAGCCTCTTTGAACAGGCGCGCGTTTTCGATGGCAATGACAGCTTGGTCGCAAAATGAATTGGCGAGCTTGATCTCATCTTCGGTGAAAGCGCGGGGTGTTTTGTTCTGTGCGAAGATCAAAACCCCAATTGGTTTGCCATCCCGCATGAGCGGCAAAAACAAAACCGATTTGATGTTGAACTTTGCGAAGGTGTCCACCTCATAGGGCAACGGATCAATCACGCTCGTATCCGGGATGTGGATCATTTTCCCATCGGTCAGAACGCGGGACGGGTAGTTCAAAGTCGGATCAATCTTTACTTCGGATGAAGACAGATTTGCCAATGGACTATCCTTGTTCGAACCCGCGATCGGCACAAACGTCTCATTTGTTGCATGTCGCAAGATGACGGTCACACGATCACAGGCGAGCAAATGCGTGCCCGCGCGCGCTATGGCTTCGAAAACAGGAGTCGTGTCGGTTGGTGACTGGCTGATAACCCTCAGAACGTCCGCGCTTGCGGTTTGCCGTGCCAGAGCGGACTGCGTTTCGTTGAACAGACGTGCGTTCTGGATCGCGATGCTGGCCTGGTTGGCGAAGTTCTGGACAAGGTCCACATGCGCGGTTGCGGGCGGTTCGGCGCTCGGCCAGCCGAGTACGATGGCGAATTCCACCGCGCCGTTCACCCGAACTGGCACGCCGAGGACATGGCGGAACCCCAGCCGTTGCGCAAAGTCGTTTGAGAGGTAATCGCCCTGGGTCTGCGCATCCGCTACAGCATAGATCTCACCGCGCGTGATGACCTCGTACCCGACATGACCCTGAGGCGCGTTGCGCTCATAACCAGCGTCGAGCTCGTCGATCATATCTCGTGTGAACCCGTATTGAGCCTGGTAGGTATAGGATTTCCCGTCGTACTGATCGAGGACGCAGAAACGCGCGTTGCAAAGTTCGGCCGCGCGTTTCACCATGAGGTCAAAGACGGGTTGCAGATCGGCCGAGGATTCATTGATCACCTGCAAAATCTCGGCATTCGCTTGCTCGCGCACAAGCGACTCTTCAACCTCGGCTGTTCGCGCCTGAACCTCATCAAAGAGCCGCGCGTTTTGGATCGCGATCACAGCTTGCGCGGCGAAGGTTTCCATCAACCTAATTTGCTTTCTGTCGAATGCTGCGACATCGCGGCTGCCCATGCTGATCACGCCGATGGTTTCGCCATCCGCAATCAGAGGAACACCCAAGACCGACCTATAGCCGCTGATATTCGGGCGGAACGCGGGGGCGTAATTCGGGTCCAGGTTCACATCTTCAACGTATTCGGCGCGCCCACTCTTTAAACAACGCGACGTTGTCGATCCCTCACCCGGTTCAAATGGATTGGCTCTGATGAAATCGGCAAACTCTTCCGATACATTGTGTCCGGTAAAATAGTGGTACTTGCCATCATCGGGGCTTTTGAGCGCGACAAATGCGTCTTGCAGCCGACAGATGCGCGATGAAACGGCCAGCAAAGCTTCTAGCACCGGTTCCAACGCGTCTGGCGAGCGCGAGATAACTTCAAGCACTTCGGAAGACGCTTTTTGATATTCCAAAGCTTCTTCAACTTCTGCCGTCCTTGCCTGCACCTCGTCAAAAAGGCGGGTGTTGTTCAACGCAATGACGGCTTGGGACGCAAAGGTTTCAACAAGTGCGATCTGTTTTTCGGAAAATGCGTCTATCTGCGAATGGGCAAACGAGATCACGCCAAGAGTCACACCGTCCTTGATCAGGGGCACGCTCAGGGATGAGCGGAAACCCGCGGCGAGCGCTTCGTTTTTCCACGCGTAATCCGGGTCTGTTGAAAAATCGGGGATATAGACCGTCCTGCCTGTCAGCGCGGCCCGGCCCGTACCAGTGCCTTTATCGCGCGAAAAGACTTGCTTTCGGATGACGTCATAATGTGCGTCGCTTGAATTATGAGTCGCAGCGATGTCGTATATGTCGGTTTCTTCGTTCAAAAGCGCGACATACGAGGCCTCGGACTGGCAGATGCGCACGCCGACCGTCAGGATCGTTTTGAGGACCGGGTCCACCTCGTTCGGTGAGCGCGAGATGACTTCGAGCACTTCGGAGGTGGCCGTCTGGTATTCCAGCGCTTGCGTGACTTCGGCGGTGCGCTCTTCGACCTCCTGAAACAGGTTGGCGTTCGTAATGGCGATCACAGCCTGATCGGCGAAGGTTTCCAGCAGCTGGATTTGTTTGGTCGAGAACCCGGACACCACCGGGGCACCGAGTGAGATGACACCGACGACCGTGCCATTCTTGATCAGGGGAACGCCGAGGAGGGATTTGTAGAGCCCAACACCGGCATTGTCCTGCCACGTGTAGTGGGCATCAGCATCGACGTCTTCGATGTAATGGGTCTCTTTTGACTGGATGGCCCGCCCGCTCACGCTGTCGGTGCCCGGAGCCATGGGATGCGTGCGCAGATATGTCGCGAAATCGGAATCTTTCGTGAGTGTCGACTGCACATGAAACAGTCCATCATCCGGGTTCAGCATCGCGACATATGCGTCCTGCAATTCGCAGATGCGCGACGCCTCTTGCAGAATTGCGTCAAGAACCGGGGACAGTTCGTTGGGAGAGGCTGAGATCACACGTAGCACTTCGGACGATGCAGTTTGGTATTCCAGCGCCTGCGTAACCTCTGCGGTGCGGTCCTGTACTTCGGCAAAGAGATTGGCATTGTTGATGGCGATCACAGCCTGGTCGGCGAAGGTTTCTACCAGCTCGATCTGGCGGTCGGAAAACGGCCCGGCCTTGGGGCGAGAGAGAGCGAGGACGGCGATGACTTCATCGTTGCGGATGAGCGGCACCGCGATGATCGAGCGCCAACCGCCGAGTTTATAAGATTGCTTGAGCGTGTATTCGGTGTCTTGCGTGACGTCCGGGACATGGATGCTTTTCTTGTCAAGAACGGCCCGTCCGGCCACGTTGCTACGATCAATCGGATTAGGGTTGGCCTTGTGGAACGCCACCATATCCTCTGAACAGCCGTAGTTCGCGCCCATATGCATCGCGTCATCGCGTCGGTCAAAAAGGATGCAGATCGACGCGTCACACAACTGCGCAGCGGTTGTGATCAGCGCTTGCAGGACGGTGGGCAGGTCAAACGCATCCTCGCTGATCGTCCTGAGCACGTCAGCGGTGGCGGTCTGTTGATTGAGCGTTTCGTTCAATTCGCGGAACTGACGCGAGTTTTCCATCGCTATGACGGCCTGGGCGGCGAAGGTTTTGACCAGGTCAACATCGTTGTCCGTAAAGGGCGACACCTCGCGCCGATAGAGGACGATGACACCTAGCCCCTGACCGTCTTTCATAAGAGGTACAGCGAGAACGGACCGTGCGCCTTCCATGTCGGCGAGAAGGACACGTTTGGGATCACGGTCTCGGTAATACATGGGGTCGTCTGTTATATCATCCTGCCGGATGACCGCGCCGTCATGCATGGGCCTGATGGCGACAAGGTCCGTGCGGTCGAGCGGTTCGGCAAACTCCCCCAGCGCGACGCTGAATTCGGACCGTGCGCCAATATTGGCGGGGATGGTGGCAATGCCTTGGGCATGATCTGCCACGGTGAGGAAGGCCAACGGAGCCTTGCACAGACGGCTTGCGTTTTCGAGGATCGCATTGAAGACGGGGTTTTCGTCTTCACGGGCCTGGCTGATGACTTCGAGAATTTCTGCGGAGGCCTGTTCGCGTTCAAGCCGTTCCTGCACCTCGCTGAACTGGCGAACGTTTTCGATGGCGATGACAGCTTGGGCCGCGAAACTTTGCAATAATGCAATTTCATCGTCTGAATAGGCTTTGACTTTGCGGCGGAATATCCACAAGCAGCCGATGCCTTTTCCTTGACTGACCAATGGAACAACCAATGCGGTCCGCGCGCCTTCGACGTCGACCATCGCGGTACGCAGCGGGTTACCCTCAGAGTAAAGCGGTGTGTCTACCAAGTCATGAACATGCATGACGGCGCATTCTTTGACGGCACGCGCAACGATCACTGGTGCTGCCAGTGGTGAGGTAAAGTCATGCGCCTTCAGGGTGTCGGGGCGCAAACCAAGCTGTGAAACCAAGCGCACCGTGTCGTCGGTCGGGTCCAACATATGCAGGCCTGCAAATGGAGAACCCATTAGCTTTGTCGCAGACTCTAGTATCACTTCGAAGACCGGCCGTTCATCGTCTCGGCTTTTGCTTATCACCTCCAAGATTCTCGTTGAGGCCGCCTCACGCTCTAGCCGGTCTTGTACTTCGCGGAACTGGCGAACGTTTTCGATGGCAATGACCGCTTGGGCCGCAAATGTTTCGACCAGAGCGATTTCGGCGTCGCTGAACGGGTCGATATCGTGGCGGATCAATGTGATCGTCCCAATCGCCCTGCGACCGCTGATCATGGGGGCGAACAAAACGCTGCGGATGTTGGAGTCATCGACCATCGAGCGCACAACTGGGCTGCCCGAAGCATAAAGGTCGCTTTGTTTCATGTCCGCGAACTGGATCAGACGACCCTCGAGGATTGAGCGGGCGTTGTAGGATGTGTCCCCGTCCAAAGGCATCCGCCCGGTTTCATACAACTCGACCGTTTTTGCGGGCAGATTGCGGTGCGCCCCGAGCGTTTGAAGCGTATCATTGGGTTCGGCGAGAACGAGTGCAGACATGGGCGCGTTGCACAGGCGCTGCGCATTGTCGAGGATGGCCTCGAATACAGGTGTTTCATCGTCACGCGACCGGCTGATCACGTCGAGAATTTCTGCTGACGCCTTCTCGCGGTCCAATCGTTCCTGCACTTCACGGAACTGTCGGGTGTTGTCGAGCGCAATGACAGCCTGCGCAGCGAAGGTTTCCAGCAGGGCAATTTCATCGGGTTTGAATTTGCGCGGCTCTGTCGTGACGATAATGAATGCGCCGACAGCTTGCCCCCCTTTCATCAAGGGCACATTCAGGCGGGCGCGGTGCCCTTCTTTTTCGACGAGTTGAACGGCAACCTCTTCGCCCGATTTGTACCCTTCGCTCTCCCTCAGATCGCTGATTTCGGTCGTGATCCCTTCGAGTATGGTTTTTGTAATCTGGTAGGGCTTGCTGAGAGAATAGCTGTCGCCAACCTTGACCGATTGGAGTGTTCGGCCACGGGCAGCCACCAAAGAGAAGCTGCTGCGCGTGTCATCAACCAAAACGAGCCAGGCGCTTTGCGCGCCACACAACCGGCACGCGTTTTCCAGCATCGTGTCAAACACAGGCAGTTCATTGTCCCGGCTTTGGCTGATGACATTCAGAACCTCGCCTAGTGCTTTTTCCTGTTCGAGCCGCGTTTGAACCTCGCGAAACTGGCGGACGTTTTGGATCGCGATCACAGCTTGCGCGGCGAAGGTTTTGACCAGTTCGATCTCGCTATCGGTGAAGGGGCGGGAATCTTTGCGGTAGGCGCCGATGGACCCTATGGCACCATCGCGCCCATTCATGGGCACGCCGAGGAATGCTCTGATGCCTTCTTCCTCGACCGCTTTCACGGTTTGGGGGTGCCCGGATTTGAACGCTTTGGTTTTTCGTAGGTCTTTGATATGCACCACTTCGCTTTTGACAAAGGCGCGTACGTGGCCGCTAGGGTCGTCAAGAGGCCAGACATGACCCGGTGCGTCGGTGTAGGCTGGGTTGGACCGAACGTGGGAGACGAGCGTCAGGTGATCGCCTGTCGCGTCTTTGAGGAAAATCCCCGAGAAGGGCGCGTCGCAGAGTTGGGCAACATGTTCATGGATCGCGTCAAAGACGGGCTGTTCGTCTTCGGGGTTTTCATTGATGAGCGACAGGATCGCAGTGGTCGCGTCAAGGCGTTTTTGCGCAACTTGATCAGCTAGCTGTGCACCAGCGCGTGGATCTGTCGAAGCAGATTTGTTGCCAGCCATTGTTTCGCGTATCCCAAATTGATTGCGAAGAGCTTCTTCTGGTCATGATGGCCAAGTCAAGTGATACGGATCACCCGAAAACGAGGGAAAAGAGCTTTGTCTGCAATGCCGACAGTGAATTGAATTCAATATCTCAGAACGCGGTAAATATGTGGAAGCAGCGCTTTTCGCGCTGTAGTTGAACCATTCGAGCTGCGGTGTATCGAACAGGCCTAAACAATAGTTTCGGTTGCAGTCCGTTTTGGTGTTTTTGCTGCTGTCGCAAAAGGCGCAAAGCAGCCGTCTATTGCCGACTTGCTAAAGGCGGTTTCGTCAGTATGCGCGACATAACGGGTCTAGATGCACCGGCTGCGCCGTAAGTCCGCTTTGAGCCCAAAGCAGACGACGTTATCCCACGCCTATTCCCTAAAGGCGAGAATGTTTTAGTGATTTGACTTTGGTCGGGTAAACTAGCCAGCGTATGTCCGAAACCGTTCAAGATCGAATAAAATCACGCAGCGATGCGGCATTCGCTGAGGAAGAGCGTCAAGGCACGATGCTGGCGGCACAGGTCCGAACTGTGGCTCTTGCAGTAGTGTTGTTTTGGCAAGCGATTGACAGCCCGGAAACAGGCGCATCCTACTATTTCAACCTTCTCGAAATCTTTGTTTTTGTTTTGCTCGGCGGGTTGCAGTTTTTCGCGGCATTTTCACGTCGTGGCGGAATTGGCGTCCAATATGCGTTTGTAACGGTGGATTGTTTGTTGCTGGCTTTGATGTTCAGTCTTGGCACGCCGTTTTCGGACACGCACTGGCCTGCTTCGATCCAGATGGATACGGCACGGTTTCTCTATTTTTTTATGTTCCTGATGCAGGCATCTTTCAGCTTCCGGCCGTCTTTGGTGCTCTGGTGCGGTGTAAGCATCCTGATCGCTCGGCTAGGCATGTGGTTGTGGTTTCTGAGCCAGCCAAATGTTTACAGCAATCTTGACCTGCCCGAACAGACTGTCGAAGCTTGGTTAGCGGCAGGTAGTGATCTCAATTTTCTATTTCTTGGGTACGCCGCCATAGAATTGCTGGTCGTGCTGATATTGTCGGCTGGGCTTGCTGTAGTTGTTGCGCGATCCCGGAGGCTCGTTCGGAAATTCTTATCAACCGAAAGAAAGCGAGCCAGCTTGTCGAGGTACTTTTCACCGAATGTAGTGGATCAACTGAGTAGTTCAGATGCCGGTCTTGCGAAAGGCCAGCAGCAAAATGTTGCGGTGCTCTTTGCAGACATTATGGGGTTCACAAAGCTCTGTGAGAAAGCGACTGCCGACGAGGTGATCGAACTGCTACGGGGCTATCACGACAGGCTAGGCAAGGCAGTGTTCAAAAATTCCGGCACGTTGGATAAGTATATTGGCGACGGGCTGATGGCGACGTTTGGAACGCCTACGACCAGCCCGCAAGATTCGGAAAATGCATTGAAATGCGCATTTGAAATGATCGAAGCGTTGGATGATTGGAACGCGGAACGGGCGCTGTCCGGCGAACAATCGGTTCGAGTGGGCATCGGGCTGCATTGGGGGATCGTGGTGGCCGGAGACATTGGAAATGAGCGGCGCCTTGAATACAGTGTGATCGGCGACAATGTGAACATCGCAAGCAGGATCGAACACTTGACCAGAGAATTGGATACACAACTGGTTGTCAGCGACGATCTAGTGCGTGCAATAAAGCGGAGCAACCCAACCGCCAATCTCGATGGCTTGATCGATGCAGGTGTACAGAAAATACGCGGAAGAGACTCTGGCGTGAGAGTTTGGAGATGTTCTAAGTAGCGATAGCTAACGGCCGGTTCGGATGGCCGCGGCGCAGCAACGCTTAAGTCGGGTGAACGACCAGATTTGGCTGTATGCAGTTATCGCTACTATTTGACTGATTGGCCGATTTGTTCCGCAAAGCTACTGTCTAAAGTCCAACCAATCAGTCGCAGCGTTGTACGAAAAAGGCGGGCCAATAGCCCGCCTCATCTGTTGTGATCAGTTCCCGGCGCTTTCCATTTTGCGGTGGGCGACGACCTCTTCCAGCCAGCCCAGATGCATTTCTGGGACCGAGCTGAGGAGTAGATCGGTATAGTCGTCGAAGGGTGGGCTGAGCACCTGAGATTTCGGACCATAGCGGACAACGCGGCCTTGATACATCACCGCGATGCTGTCGCTAATGGCGCGCACCGTCGCCAGATCGTGGGTGATGAACAGGTAGGCCACATCCTCGATCTTTTGCAGTTCCAGCAGAAGTTTCAGGATGCCGTCGGCCACAAGTGGATCCAAGGCCGAGGTTACCTCATCGCAGATGATCATCTTGGGTTTGGCGGCGAGTGACCGCGCGATACAGACCCTTTGTTTCTGCCCGCCAGACAGCTCTGCCGGATAGCGATCGATGAACTTTTCGCCCAGTTCGATCTCATCCAGAAGTTCAATGATCCGCTTGCGCTTTTCGGACCCACGCATGTTGAAGTAGAACTCCAACGGGCGCCCGATGATAGTACCAACGGTCTGACGCGGGTTCATCGCAACATCCGCCATCTGGTAGATCATCTGTAACTCACGCAGGTCCTCGCGGGTGCGCCCTTTGAGTTCGGCAGAAAGCTTACGCCCGGCAAAGGTGATTTCACCATCGCGGGGAGGCAATAGGCCTGTGATCACCCGTGCCAGTGTCGACTTGCCAGAGCCAGATTCGCCCACAACCGCCAGGGTTTGCCCCGGATGAAGATCCACATTGACGTTGTGCAGCACGTCGAAATTAACGCCCTTGTAGCGCGCGGTAATGCCTTTGACAGACAACACCGGCTCGGGCGTTGGCTGCTTTTCCTCGTGTTCGATAGACCGGACCGAGACAAGCGCCTGGGTATAGTCCTCTTGCGGGTTGTTGATGATCTGATCGGTATTGCCGTATTCGACCGTATTGCCCATCCGCAGGACCATGATGTCGTCGCTCACCTGTGCCACGACCGCGAGGTCATGGGTGATATAGAGCGCGGCAACGCCGGTATCCGCGATGGCCTCTTTGATGGCCATCAGAACATCAATCTGAGTGGTCACATCCAAAGCCGTCGTGGGTTCGTCGAACACGACCAGATCAGGCTCGGGACACAAGGCAAGCGCGGTCATGCAGCGTTGCAGCTGGCCGCCCGACACCTGGTGCGGATAGCGGTTGCCGATATTGTCCGGGTCTGGGAGACCCAATTTGGCAAACAGCTCACGCGCGCGGGCTTCGGCCTCTTTCCGGCTGAACTTTTTCTGTTCAACGGCGGCCTCGACCACCTGATCCATGATCTTTTTGGCTGGGTTGAACGACGCCGCAGCAGATTGAGACACATATGTGACCTCACCGCCCCGCAGTTTGCGGATATCGCTATGAGAGGTCTTCAGGATATCACGCCCGTTAACCCAAACCTCGCCACCGGTGATCTTCACGCCACCTCGGCCATAAGCCATCGAGGCCAAACCTATGGTGGACTTGCCCGCCCCGGATTCGCCGATCAGACCCAGCACCTTGCCGGGCGCCAGGTCAAAGCTGACCCCGTGCACGATCTCGATATCATGAGGTTTCTCGCCCGGCGGATAGACGGTCGCGCCGATCTTGAGGTCGCGGACCTTGAGAAGCGGTTCACTCATCCCCGGCCTCCTTTCAGCGAAGTGGTGCGGTTCAGGACCCAATCAGCCACAAGGTTGACCGATATGGCGAGGGTTGCGATGGCCACCGCCGGATAAAGCGCGGCCCCGATGCCATAGACGATGCCGTCCTTGTTCTCTTTCACGATGCCGCCCCAGTCCGCCAGCGGCGGTTGCACGCCAAGGCCCAGGAAAGACAGGGTCGAGACAAACAGGACCATGAAGATGAACCGCAGGCCAAGTTCGGCCACCAGTGGTGACAAGGCGTTGGGCAGGATCTCCCGGAAGATGACCCAGGTCTGGCCTTCACCGCGCAGACGTGCCGCTTCGACATAGTCCATCACGGCGATATCCACCGCGACGGCGCGGGCCAGGCGGTAAACGCGGGTTGCGTCCAGCAGGCCCATGACGACGATCAGCACCGGAATGGTTACTGGCACCATGGCCAGAACCACGAGGGCGGTGATCAGCGAGGGGATCGACATGATCAGGTCAACCGTTCGGGACATGACCTGATCCGCCCATCCCCCCAGCACAGCGGCCAGAAACCCAAGGATCGAACCGGTGACAAAGCTGAGGATCGTGGCTGCCGTGGCGATAAAGATCGTCGTGCGCCCGCCATAGATCATGCGGCTGAGAAGGTCGCGACCGATATTGTCGGTGCCCAGCCAGAATTGCGAACTCGACGGCTCCCACACGTCACCCACAACTTCGGCCATGCCGTATGGTGCCAATAGCGGAGCGAAGATGGCGATGAAGAAATACAAGGCTGTAAAGCCCAGTCCGATCAGTGCAGAGATAGGGATATTCTTCATTTCGGATGCCTCAGCCTTGGGTTGGCCAGAATGGCAACGATATCTGCAATCATGTTCAGCCCGATATAAATCGCGGCAAAGATGACGCCGCAGGCCAGCACAACCGGAACATCGCGCTTGGTCACGTGATCGACCAGGTATTGCCCCATGCCCGGGTAGACAAACACCACCTCAACGACGACGACGCCAACGACCAGATAGGCCAGGTTCAGCATCACCACATTGACGATAGGGGCGACAGCGTTGGGCAAAGCATGGCGGTAGATGACCTGAAAATTGCTCAGACCTTTCAGCTCGGCTGTTTCAACATAGGCCGATTGCATAACGTTCAGGATCGCGGCCCGTGTCATGCGCATCATGTGGGCCAAAACCACCATGGTCAGAACGATAACCGGCAGCGCGATTGAGTTCAGCTTTTGACCCAGTGACATCGAGTCGTTGATCATCGCAAGAGGTGAGAACATGCCAAGTTTCACGGCAACGAAATAGACCAGAACATAGCCGATCAGAAACTCGGGGATCGAAATAGTTGTAAGCGTGACCGCTGAGATCAGCTTGTCGGGCCAGCGGTTGCGATAGCGCACGGCCAGCAGGCCCAGGAAGATGGCCAGAGGAACCGACACGATTGCGGCCCAAAACGCCAGAAACAGAGTGTTGCTGAGACGGCTGCCGACGGATTCGGCAATGTCCAGCTTGTTGGTCAGGGATTGTCCTAGATCGCCCTGTACGATGCCACCTAGCCATTCGAAATAGCGGGTCAGGGCAGGGCGGTTCAGGCCCATTTCCTCACGCAGGTTCGCAAGGGCTTCGGGGGTTGCGGATTGGCCCAGTACGGCTTGCGCTGCGTCTCCGGGGAGAGCTTCGGTGAGGCCGAAAATCAGAGCCGATGCACCGAAGAGAAGCAGGAGTCCCAGCGCCAAGCGCTGGAACACCATTTTGATGATGGGATGCATTATCCGTGGCCCGTACTACACGAACCACATCTTGCGAGACATGTTGCCGTTCATCAGCTCTTGTGTCGGGTCGGTTTCCCAACCGTCCAGCTGGTTGCTGATCCCTTCGACAAAGTCGTTGAACATCGGGCAGATCAGGCCACCTTCGTCGCGCACCATGCGGCCCATTTGGCTGTAGATGTCCTTGCGTTTTGCCGGGTCCAGCTCTGCGCGTGCGGCAAAGAGCAGATCGTCGAAGGCCTGAACCTTGAACCGGGTATCGTTCCAGTCGGCAGAGGACAGATACGCGGTTGCGTACATCTGATCCTGCACCGGACGCCCACCCCAGTAAGAGGCGCAGAACGGCTGGACGTTCCACACTTCGGACCAGTAGCCATCATTCGGTTCGCGCTTGATTTCCAGCGGAATTCCGGCCTGAGCGGCGGATTGCTGGAACAGGGCCGCGGCATCCACGGCGCCCGGGAAGGCACCATCAGCAACGCGCAGGATGATCGGCGAGCCGTCATGGCCAGACTTCTTATAGTGTTCGGCCGCTTTTTCGATGCTGAACTCGCGCTGCGGAATGGTATCATCGAACAGCGGATAGGCCGCGTTGATGGGCATGTCGTTGCCGATCGAGCCATAGCCACGCAGAACTTTTTCAACCAGTTCTTCGCGGTTGATGGCGTATTTCAGCGCTGTGCGCAACTCGTTGTTGTCAAACGGCGCGGTATCGACATGCATGATGAAGACGTAGTGGCCACGCCCGGCGGTCGAATGAACGGTAAGGTTCGGTGCGCGGCCCAACAGGTCTGCGACCTTTGGTTCGACACGGTTGATTGCGTGCACCTGACCCGACTGCAGCGCTGCTGTTCGCGCTGTTGCGTCGTTGATAACGATCACTTCGACACTGTCGAAGTTGCCAAAATCGCTGTTCCAGTGGTTTTCGTTTTTGGTGAACAGGTGGCGCACGCCAGGTTCATCAACCTCAACCTTGTAGGGGCCAGTGCCGATACCTGCGCCCGGGTTATCCATACCGCCATCGGGCTGAATGATCAGGTGATAGTCGGCCATCAGATAGGGCAGGTCGGCGTTGGCTTCGGTCAGTGTGACCTGGAAATTGTCGCCATCGGCCTTCATCGACTCGATACCCTTCATGATGCCCAACGCACCTGACTTGGAATCTTCGTTCGAGTGGCGCTCCATCGTCTTCAGCACGTCTTCGCTGGTCATGGTTTTGCCGTTGTGGAATTCCACGCCCTGACGCAGTTTGAATGTCCAGACCTTTGCATCGGCGCTGCCTTCGACGCTTTCTGCCAGGCGCGGTTCGATGGTGCCGTCGGGTGCAACCTCGACAAGCTGATCGCCCCACTGTTTGCCGTTCTGGAATGGCACCGAGCTTGCATAGGTCGCCGGGTCCAGCGAGTTGGTGGATTCGCCGCCTTGCAGACCAAACTTCAGGTCACCGCCTTTTTTCGGACCAGCAGCACGGGCTGCATCTGCGAACATCGTGCTGGCCATGGCAGCCGAGACACCAAGGGCGGCGGCTTTTCCCATGAACTCGCGCCGGGTCAGTTTGCCTGCCGTCACCTGGCTTGTCATGTAATTGAGCTGTTCGTTCATCCATCTATCTCCCAGTTGATTGGATGTGATCCCGTGTTCGGGCTTTTTGTTGACGCATGAGTCAACTTAGGCGCAATTCGGATAGGTGGGCAAGTTATTATCTTTCGACACATGGGCCAGTCACCTACATATGATTGCGCGGAACTTTGTCTTCGATCGTCTCTGAAAAGACCATCTCAGCATTCTCGAAAGCGTTGAGCGTTGCCGTCAGATGGAAATGGGTGGCATCCGACCACATTGCGCAACTTGCTTCGGTACGCAGGTCGCTTTCGCCGCGCCGAAGCTCTTGTGTCCAACGGCATTCGCCGCGCGCCGAAAGCGGATCGTCCGGGTGGATTGACCACTTTTCATAGGCTGTGCTGCCAGTGATCAGACCATGCAGGTCATCGCGGGTATTACCGAAGTCGTCTTCTATGACCAAATGGATCTCACCCGTATTCATGTCCGTAACCGCCTGCCGGCTGTTCTGCGATTTGCGCAAAACCGTCTGTGGCTTAGGGTCTTCCGTTTCGGGTGGTTCAAAGCTCCATTCGTCATCTTGCCCGGAGGGACGGGTCGGAATGGCGATGTCACCACCTGTCAAATGCAACGTGGCAGCCTCGGGCGCGGGCCAAATGAGAGGCCAATAGGTGGTCGAAATCGCAACCCGCAACCGGTGCCCCTTGGGAACACGATAGGCGATGTGATCAAGGGCCAGTTCCACGTCGAACGTTTCGCCAGGTGTCAGTGCCGATGGCTCGGCGTGGCTGTCGCGATGACAGAGGTTCAGCACGCCATATGTGATCCGTGTCGAGGCTCCATCAGGGTGCACATGGTTCAACCTGACAGCCAACTGCGCTTGTGGTTTGTCGGTGCTCAGGCTCAGACGGATTTTCGGCGCGCCCACAATATCCATATGATCTGCGAGCGGTAGGCTATCGAAACACGCAGACAGGGCATCATCTGCGCGTTGGTCGCCGGGCATGTCGGGGCCCAGCCAGATGGCGCAGTATTCGCCACCCTCGATGCCGCAGGTTTGCGGTGAGCGCACCCGGCAATCCAATCCGGCACCATGCCCCAGGCCCGCGTCGGTCAATGCAAGCCGGGTGACCGGCAGATGTGAGGTGGCCCCATCTGTTTCGCAGATCCAACGCCCGGGGCGCTCGGAATACCACCGGGCCGGGCGCACCCCGTCCATCAGGTAAGCACGATAATCCGGGTCCTCTTCAACGCGGTTGTCTTCTCCCTTCAGCCAATGATCCCACCAGCGCAGCGCTTCCTGAAGAAACCCGATGCGCGGCTCGGGCACAGCGAAATGCGGGTATTTGTGAACCCACGGACCTACGATGCCTTTGACCGGGGCATGCAACTGTTCCACCAGCCAAGGCACCGTGTTCTTATAGGCATCGCCCCATCCGCCGACGGCAAGCGTGGCGGCTTTTATAGCGCTGAAATCTTCGCAAACCGAACCGTGCTGCCAATATTCATCCCGTGTCTGATGTCTCAGCCAGGTTGATGGCAGGAAAGGCTGGTTCTCCAGCCGGTCCAGCCATAAGGTCCGCCATGTCTCGCGCAGGTCAGGATCTGGCGGGCGAGAGGAATAGGACCACATGGTCGCGCCCCAGCCCAAATTCTCATTCAGCAGGCATCCCCCCTTAAAGTGAATGTCATCGGCATAGCGATCTGCGGTCGAACATAGGGTAATAATCGCTTTCAAGGGTTCGGGCTGCATCGCCGCCACTTGCAACGCATTGAAGCCCCCCCAACTGATCCCCATCATCCCAACAGCGCCATTGCACCAAGACTGTTCGGCCAGCCAATCGATGACGCTCACGGCGTCGTCCAGTTCTTGCTGGGTGTACTCGTCCTCCATCAGCCCTTCGCTGTCGCCATTGCCGCGCATGTCGACGCGGATGCAGGCATAGCCGCTTTTGGCAAACCACGGATGGGTCAGTGCATCCCGCACCGAGGTGCCGTCGCGTTTGCGATAGGGCAGGTATTCCAGAATGGCAGGTACAGGATTGTCGCTGGCGTCGACCGGGCGCCAAACGCGCGCCGACAGCCGATGCCCATCCGGCATCATGATCCCCAGATCCGGGATATCCTCGATCTCTTGCAGAGAAGTCTGGCTGGATGACATGCAGTCAGTCTGCGGGGCGGGTTGGGGATTGAAAAGGCGATTCGCGTCAAAAGGCGCAAGATTCGCGACATTTGTTGAGCTGTTGCAGGCAGGTTGAACGGGGCCAAAGCGCAGGTTCAGTCCGTATCCATCCAGATGGTGACCGGCCCGTCATTGACCAGTTCGACTGCCATATCCGCTCCGAAAACACCGGTTTCAACAGAAATACCAAGCGCGGTTAGGTCTTTCACAAAACTTTCGACAAGCTGCGCGCCCAGCTCTGGGGCCGCTGCGTTGGAATATCCCGGCCTGTTCCCGCGAGAGGTATCGGCAGCCAGGGTGAACTGACTGACCACAAGGGCCGAACCCCCGGTGTCCAGCAGCGACCGGTTCATCTTGCCCGCATCATCCTGAAAAATCCGCAGCTTTGAGATTTTGGTGGCCAGGTGCCGTGCCTGATCCGTCCCATCCCCTTGCATCGCGCAAACAAGGATCAATAGCCCGGGGCCTGATTGACCCACGACGCGGTTATCAACTGAAACCTTCGCGTGAGAGATGCGTTGAAGCAGCGCGCGCATTCTGGTGTTCCTTTTTATTGAGATCAGTGCCTTAGGCCCAGTTCGCAGCTTGCGGGCGTCAACTATTGTTGCCCGGTGGCCATCATGTAGCCGATACCAGCGGCAACCAGTAAGCCCAGCACGACGGCAATTGTGATCTTGAGGGCCGACCATGGGCGCTCGCCCTGAACGCGTCCTGTGCGCCCGTTCACGACAAAACGATAGGTTTGCCCACGGTACTTGTAGGCGGCCAACCAGACTGGTAGCAGGATGTGTTTGAACGTCACGTCGCGCACCTCGGTATCGACGGCATGTATGCGCTGACGATCCCCGCCGATGTCAAACCGCACGTCCCGCTCGATGACCCGTGCCATATACCCGCGCGCCTGCTGATAGCCGTCCCGCAGTGGCACGGTGTAGGCCTCTGCCCGGAATCCGGCCAGATATTCCGGTTGATAAGGCTCGAGTGCGGGCAAATCCCAGGGTTCCAGCGCATCAGTATAGGACTTTGGCAGCGAGGTAGAGGCCAGCACCAGCACATCATCGAAAAACCGCGCAACCCTGCCCGATTTCGGCGACCATCGCACCTTGGCCACCTGTTGCTGAACCCGTTTGCCATCGCGCATGACAGTGTGCGTTTCATAATAGACGACGCCACGTTCGCCCCGATATTGCGTCTTGGTATCTGCGTCGAAGGTCCAATAGGGCACATAAATCCCCTGCATTTTCCGACTCTTCCGCGCATAGTCTTTCAACCCATTTGGCGCGAACCAAAGCCGACCGAGCCATTTGCTCATGGCCTTGTGGGCGGCGCGTTCGTCCAGGGCAAAAGGCAGAACGCCTTTGGGTTTGATATGACGGTTTGTGCCGGTATCGGTAACCACCGGCGTGGCGCAAAACGGACATTCGGCGGCATGCGTGTTTGGATCGAACTCTACCTGAGCCGCGCAGTTCGGGCAGCTCAGAACACGGGTTTCTTCGATCTCACTGTCTGGAAGCCGGTCGGCGATCGCTGCATCAAAGTTCAACTCGCGCAGAGTGGCCGCTCCCCAGGGGCCAGAACCCACAGGTTTCGAATGCCCGCAATGATCGCAGGTCAGTGTGCCGTTGTCGGGATCGAACCGATAGTCCGCGCCACATTGGTCGCAGGGAAAACGATGTTCATCCTTGGCCATACCGTCTGTCTCCGGAGCGTTCGAACGCAGTTATGCCCCCGGGGGTGGAGGCGGCAAGATCGTGAACAATTGCGCAAGCTCCTGCACGTCGCCGGCCTTTTTCCATCCATCCTGGCCAGCGGTCCAGACGTGGGTGTCGCGCGTTAGCTCTCCTTCCGCGGCCATGCGCCCCATCTTGGCTTTGGAAAACGGCCCGCTTGTGTGACCGTCCACGGCGATATGCCATACATGCTCGACAGGAGGTGGGGGCGGCGGCGCCGCCTGCGCTGAGGGCTGTGGGGCAACGGGGGCGGAACTGCCCCACGGGCCGCTCGGTTGACCCGCTGCCATGTTCGCCATCTGGTTGGCCATGGCCATTCCCATACCCATGCCAAGACCGGCGCCCATGCCGCCACCCTGGCCGGGATTATTGGCCGCCGCTGTCATCGCTTCAGCGGCAGAATACTGCGTGAACTTGCCCAAATCTCCGGCAAGTCCCATCGAGGTGCGCTTGTCCAGCGCAGCCTCAACCGCGGGTGGCAACGAGATATTCTCGATATAAAACTCGGGCATCTCCAGCCCATAGCCCTCCAGAACCGGCGAGACTTCGGCAGCAATCAGTTTGCCCAGATCTGCCGTATTGGCGGCCATATCCAATACCGGGATGCCCGAGCCTGCAATCACGCGGCTGAATTCCTGGACGATGATGTTGCGGATCTGAAAGCTGATCTCATCCATCGTGAACTCGCCATCTGTGCCCACGATCTCGACCAGAAACTTGGCCGGGTCTTTCACGCGTACCGTATATGTGCCAAAGGCCCGGATGCGCGTCGGCCCAAATTCGGGGTCGCGCAGCATGATCGGGTTCTTCGTGCCCCATTTCAGATCATTGAACCGGGTGGTGTTGACGAAATAAATCTCGGACTTGAACGGTGACTGAAACCCGTGATCCCAGTGTTGCAGCGTCGTCAGGATCGGCATGTTGTTGGTTTCAAGCATATAAAGCCCGGGCGTAAACACATCCGCCAACTGTCCTTCATGGACAAAAACCGCCGATTGCCCTTCACGCACGGTCAGCTTCGCCCCGTACTTGATCTCGTGGCCCTCGCGCTCGAACCGCCAGACCATCGTGTCTCGGGTGTCATCAACCCAATGGATGACGTCAATAAATTCTCCGGTCAGAAAATCGAAAATGCCCATCTGGGGTCTCCTGTCCTTGGGGTCAGAGCGATTGCCCTGTCAATTCACGTGCAATGATCCGCATCACGGGGCGTGCGTCTTCTATGACAACACCAGATTTGAGGCGAGGATCGTAAAGCATCGTCAGCAATTTCTCATCATGGCTTGTCAAAAGCGCAAACTCATCATCGTCATTGAAGATCGACGGTCTTGCGGCGGGGCTGTCATTTGACAAGCCCAGTCCTTGCGCGATCTCTTCGTGGATACAGCTGAGCCGCACCAGATCCGGCAATTCCGCCCGGATCAATGTGACGGCACGAACGTAGTTGAACGGGTTCTGACTGGTCGCAGAGGCGAAGACAAAACAATCGAAATTGGGTCTTGGGTTAGCCATCAGTTCCAGCGCTGATTGGCTGATGCCGGGGATCAAGCTTTTCAACCGACTGACCACATAGGCGCTGTCATCCTTGCCGGCAATGAACACCAGAAAATTGCCCCGCCGGTTGACGGTCGAGATCGGGTGGGATGTCAGTTTGGATAAGCGCTGGGCATAGGCTTCGACCCGGGCCTGATCCTGATCACGCACCTCTGGTGAGACAGTGGGACCAAATTCGGTCTGAAGTCGCACAGGCCCAGACCAGCGGCTAAGCTGCCCATTTGTCTGAATTGTACCAATAGAGATCGAATGATCCGGGTATTCGCTATAAAACGCTATGGCTTCGAAATTCCGCTCAAGATCGCTGGCGTCATAGGGTGTGTCGGGTCCGCCACCATCGGTGCGCAGCAAACCCCGTGTTAACAGATCCCGTTCGACACGTGCATAGAACCGTGCCAGATCCTGGCTGGCGGCAGAGGGTGGAACATAGGCGTTTGCGGGCACTTCCGCAGGTGAAACTGGCTTTGATTCCGGTTCAAAGGATGTGGTCAAAGCCTCATCACAATTGGCCAGCCCCAGACAAGCGGCCAGCCCAAAGGCGAAATTTCGGTATTTCATCAGCGCCACGTTCCGACCGCCTGTTAGCCTGGTACGGCTGTTCCGGCTGTGTCGCCGGTGCCATCCTGGCGTGCCTTGGCTGAGGCCAGTGTGTCGCGCAGTTCGGCTTCCATCTTTTTCAGATCCTCTTCGGCGGCTGCGCGTTTAGCCTTGCCTTCATCTGCGATCGCCAGGCTTTCGTTGATTGTTCCGATCAGATCGGCATTGGCCTGTTTGACTGCTTCGATGTCAAACACGCCGCGTTCCATTTCCTCGCGGATCATCTTGTTGGAGTCTCGCAGATTGGCCGCGTTCGAGGTCAGCAGTTCATTGGTCAGATCATTGGCATCGCGGACCGCAGCCGCGGCCTCGGCGCTGCGCTGAATAGTGACGGCCTGCGCCAGTTGCGTTTCCCACAAGGGCACCGTGTTGACGAGCGTCGAGTTGATCTTGGTCACCAGCGACTTGTCGTTTTCCTGCACCAGACGGATTGACGGAAGCGATTGCATCGTCACTTGGCGCGTCAGTTTCAGGTCGTGAACCCGACGTTCCAGATCGTCGCGGGCGGCACGCAGATCGCGCAGTTCTTGCGCTTTCATCACTTGCTGATCTTCAGGCGCGGCGTGCACCTGGGCTTCTTTCTCGGGGATGTCATGGCTGTCCAGCTCGGTCAGCTTTTCCTCACCCGCCGCGATATAGAGCGCCAGTTCGTCATAGAAACCCAGCGTCTTTTCATACAGAAGATCCAAGGACTTGATGTCTTTCAGCAGCGTATGTTCGTGGCCCAGAAGATCGTCCGTGATCCGATCGATCTGGCCTTGTACCTCTTCATACTTTGCGGTGAACTTGGCAAAGGGCGCGGCCTTGCCCAGCAGTTTTTCCCACCAGCTGCGTTCGCGGCGTACATCCAACTCGCTGACCGAAAAGCCGCGGATCGTGGTTACGATGTTGCGCAGGCTGTCCCCCGCGGGGCCTACATCCTTGTTGCGTACATCTGCCAACATCGCCTGGCTGATTTCCTGCAATTCGGTTTGCGCGCCCGAGCCAAAGGCGATGATCGAATTGGTGTTTTCCATATCAATCTCGGCCATGCGCTTGCGGATCTCGGCGCCGACAGGCTCGTCGGCCTCTTCCAGCGGCACGATGTCCGTCTTCGGTTCAGGCAATGCGACTGCTGTGACTTCCTGCACCAGTGTTTCGGCTTCGACCGCCTTGTTCTTAACTGTATCGGACATGGGGATGATCCTCGCTCAAAAAATGGCCGGTCAGTCCAACCGGACGCCTTCACGCTGCAGCCTTTCGCGCAGCACATCAATTTCAACTGTCATATCGCTGCGGTCGTCCAGCAGCATCTTACGCGTGCGGGCCGCAAAATTCTGTTCCAGGTCGTCCAACAGGGCAGCGTAATCTGCCAAAGCCTGAGGGTCGCGGGTGCGAGCGTACACGTCTGAAAACTTGATGGTCGCGTCGCGGGCCCCCTGAAGATAAACCGTCAAATACTTCCGCGCCCCAGCCAAATCGCGGGGGTCTTCCTCGACTGTCCGGAACAGATCGCGGGCGGTCTCCTGAAACCGTTCCAGGCGCGACTCGATCTGCCGATCGCCCGCGCGTTTTATGGCATCTGTCATTGCCGTCAAATGCGCTTCGGCATCTTCCACGACGCGAGCCACCCGGTCTTGCTGGAACGTGTCGATCCCCTCCATGCCCTTGTCTTTCATCGGGTCGATACCGAACGAGACGGAATGCAGAACACCAGCGGCAATCCCAAACAGGATCGGAGCTACAAGACCCGCTTGTCCATCAAGGAACTCGGTGCGGTAGGCCGCCAAGGCAATGCCCAGGCCGGTCAAAAGACTGGCGAAAATCTTGCGTGGAAAAGACGGTCGGCGGGCCGTGCGCCGCGCATTATACGCGGCTTCGGCGCGCAGGCCCTCGCGCAACAGAAATGCTGCAGCCGTTAGGACGCCAGCGGCGATCAACCCGATGGTCATGCCAATTGCACCGTCGTTCAGCGACAGAAAAATCAAAGGTATTGCGGGCAAAAACAACAGGTTCGCGCGTGCGCCTGCCGGTTCGACGCGGGCGCCCTGGAATTGTCCGCGTTGAGTTTGCGGATCGGATGAGGGCGGACCGTCGGGGCTGTATTTACCGCCAAAGCGCTTGGCCATGGCTCACAACCCTCCCAGAAGGCCGGTGCATACACCGAACATCAGCGCAAGCAGCACCACATAGGTCAGTTTCTGAACTCCGCTTCCGGACATGGCACCCCCCAGCTGTGCGCCTCACAGAAAATTTAGGTGAATCGGAGGCTTGGCGCTAGGGGGAAGGTTCGAAAACTGACCTCAACTGCGAGGTTTCTTGCCGATTTGCGTCCGTTTGCGTTGCGGTCGGGCGGGGCGCTTGGGTTTGTTTTGGGGATCGGTATTGCCATCCAGGCCAAGCTGGTCGCGCAAAACCTTGCGCCGGATTTCTTCAACTTCACCAGGTTTCAGGTTGCCCAGCTGGAACGGGCCATAGGACACACGCAGCAGCCTGTTGACCACAAAGCCGATATCTTCAACCGCGCGCCGGATCTCGCGGTTTTTGCCTTCGCGCAGGCCGATGGTCAGCCAAGCATTGGCACCTTGCTGGCGGTCCAGCGTGACGGTCATGGGTTGAAACCGCTCGCCTTCGATCACAAGACCTTTGCGCAGGGGTTCGAAATCTTCATCCTTGGGGCGTCCGTTCACCCGCACCCGGTATTTGCGCAGCCAGCCTGTGGCGGGCAATTCCAGCTTGCGTTTGATGCCGCCATCATTGGTCAGCAGCAACAGGCCTTCCGAGTTCAGGTCCAGCCGCCCAACGCTCATGACACGGGGCATGTCCTCGGGCAGCTTGTCAAAAATCGTCTCGCGCCCTTTTTCATCACGCGCGGTTGTCACAAGACCCGAGGGTTTGTGATAGAGCCACAGCCGCGAGGGTTCAGGCTCGGACACAGGTTTGCCGTCAACGGTGATCTTGTCTTTGGTGGTGACATTAAGCGCGGGGCTGCTGATGGCTTTGCCATTCACCGTCACACGACCAGCTTCGATCATGCGTTCAGCTTCGCGACGCGAGGCGACACCGGCGCGCGCCAGCACTTTGGCGATCCGGTCGCCGGGAGGAGGGGTATTGCTCATCCCGTGGCCATAGCGCATCCGCACGGCTTGCGAAAGACAGGTTTCTGATGCAGTCAAAGGCATGATTTTCAAATCGCATATGCATGTGGCCCTGGCCGAGGCCCGCGCCGCTGGTGCGCGCGGCGAGGTTCCGGTGGGCGCGGTCATCGTCGCACCGGACGGGCAGGTGGTGGCCGCAGCGGGCAACCGCACGCGCGAGTTGTCGGACCCAACGGCCCATGCAGAGATTTTGGTCCTGCGCGCGGCTTGTGCGACGGCCGGGTCCGAGCGTTTGGTGGATCACGACCTCTATGTCACGCTGGAACCTTGCGCGATGTGCGCAGCCGCCCTGGCCGCCGCGCGGATCCGGCGGATTTACTACGGGGCGTCTGATCCCAAATCCGGTGGTGTGGCCCATGGCGCGCGGGTGTTTTCTCATCCCCAGGCGCATCATGTCCCGGAAATTTATGACGGGATCGCGGGGGAAGAGGCGGCAGAACTGTTGCGCGACTTCTTCGCCGCGCGCAGGCCTGCCGTTGATTGAAAGCTATCGGTCAAAGCGTGATCGTCTGCATCACCTCAGGTTCAATGACATCGACCCCCGGCAAGGCATCTGTCAGCTCGTGCGCGGATTGTTCGAGGATCGGGAAGGTTTTGTAGTGACAGGGGATCACCGTTTTGAAGTTGAAATACCGCTTGGCCGCATATGCCGCGCCTTTCATGTCCATGGTAAAGTGACCACCCGCTGACAGGATGCCGATATCGGGTTTGTAATAGTCTCCCATCCAGTCCATATCCGCCATGATGTCAGTGTCGCCCGAAACATAGACTGTGTGCCCCTCGGCGCGGATCATGAAACCTACTTCGGTCCCCCCCGTGCGCAGCCCGTCGGGCGTTGAAAATGTCGAGCTGTGCGAGGCCGGGACCATGCTGACCATCACCCCGTTCAGGTTGACCGTTCCGCCCTTGTTGAAGCCGATGGTCTCGATCCCTTCGGCCTCGGCCCAATAGCCCATCAGATCATATTGCCCGACAACGGGGATCTTCAGATGTTTGGCCAGAGGCAACACATCGACCACGTGGTCGAAATGCGTATGGGTCAGCAGGATATGCGTCGCCCCTTCAACCGCCGCGTCATGGCTGGTTTCCGGTAGAACAGGATTGCCCGTCAACCAAGGATCGATCAGCAGGATTTGCCCTTCTGTTTCAATGCGAAAACTCCCGTGTCCCAGCCAAATGATATTCATAGTTCCACCTCCAACAAATCACTTGGACCCAGCCTAGCATCCGCTATGTAAAAATCTATGGAATGGGCACGACATATCGACGGGTATTGCGAGAGGCTGTCTCCCGATTACTGGTCCGAGCCGGTGAATGCAGTGACAAATGCTGCGTTTCTGGTGGCGGCGCTGATCATGTTTGGCCGTGCGCGCGGCAAGGATGCTCCGCTGGCGATGGGGCTTGTTGCGATATTGGCGGCCATTGGGATCGGCAGCTATCTGTTCCACACCCATGCGCAGGTTTGGGCGGCCATTGCGGATACCACACCAATCCTGATGTTTATTCTGGTCTATATCTACGCCATCAATCGCGACATTTGGGGAATGGGGGTTTGGCCCGCTTTGGGTTTGACCGCACTGTTCATCCCCTATGCTGCAGCCACGGTCCCTTTGTTCCAGTTCATTCCGGGTCTGGGCAGCTCGGCTGGCTATGCGCCGGTGCCGCTGCTGATTTTGATCTATGCCGTCCTTCTGCGCCACCGGATGCCACGCCTGGCGCAGGGATTGGCCATCGGCGCCTGTATCCTGATCGCCTCGATCACCTTCCGCGCGCTTGATCTGCACATTTGCAACCAGTTCCCACTGGGCACGCATTTCATGTGGCACATTCTGAATGCCATCATGCTGGGCTGGATGATCGAAGTGTATTTGCGCGGGCGTTCTGCGCGCGCAGAACCCTAGCTGTCGAACGCAGCGGCCAGCGGTTCTGGTAGCGAGAACTCTTGCAAGACCCGCGCGCGCCCTTCGGCGGACATCTTGCGCGCGGTCTTTTCCACGATGCTTTCAACTTTCTCGTCAGAATGCTTGGCGGCGAAGGGTTCGAAATACCATTTCAGGAAAACGAAACAGATCACATCTTCCAGCGCTTGCACGTCTGCGTTTCGCTTGATGCCCTCTTTCCGCAACATGCTGCCAACGGTTTCAACCTCAGCGCTGTCAAATCCCGCTTGCGACATGAACCCCATGACAACATCGGCGTGATGAACCCCCTGCGCCTTGCGCCAGGCCAGGTAACCAGCGCGGCCCTCGGGGTATTCTGAGCGTTTGAGTTTCCAGCGTTCAACATGTTGTCCGCGCGCCGCGATCTGCAAAGCATCAGAGGCTTGTGGAAACAATCGATCCAGTTCTGCGCTCATGCGCTGCCCATATAACAGTTCGACAGGTTGGCCGTCTTCTTGGTTTGGGTCTTGAGAGTTGGCTGCGTCAATGGCGTCAAGAACCGCCTGTTTGGGTGTGCTCATGTTTCGCTCCGTTGCCGCTCCCGCAAACGATACACGGGGGACTTCTCTGTCATGCTAGCGGCAAGTGGCGGCGGGTGCAGCCCCGAAAAACGATTGCCGGGCAGAGGGGGAATGCCCGGCAATCGGACGCGCTCATTTTTTGATCTGCGATTTGTCCTCTGGCTCCGGTTTTGGAGCGGGGTCGGGGAAGGACAGGCTGCGGGTCACGTTCGAGGCGTCAATGTTCTGCGCTACGGCTGGGAAGGAAAAGGCGGCAGTGGACAGGACAAGTGCGATCACAAGCGGTTTCATGTTTGTCTCCATGACTGATAGGGTCTCTGTGAAAATGAAATGAACAGTACAGTTCACTTTTTCAAGAGCAAAAGTGAACTAATCGGTTTATTTTCCAAATTCATATTTAGCAGCAAGTTGCGCAGGGCCGAGACCTTGACTAGTGCCTCAAATCAAGAGTGTTGCTCAGCAGTCTTGCGGCTGTTGCGGCAGACGGGTAAACGCCCCCTAACGCTTATGAGGGAAACCGATGTCGATTGACCAAAGTACTGCCGCCAAAGTGGCCAAACTGGCCCGCATCAAGGTTGAAGATGACGCGCTGCCTGCGCTGGCATCAGAATTCAATACGATCCTTGGATTCATCGAGCAACTGAATGAGGTGGATGTCGACGGCGTCGAACCGATGGTTTCGGTGACGCCGATGCGGCTGAAACGTCGTCAGGACGAGGTGACCGACGGCAACCAACAGGACAAGATCCTGTCAAATGCGCCAGATGCCCGCGAAGGGTTTTTCGCTGTCCCCAAAGTGGTGGAGTAAGTCATGAGCGAGTTGAACAAACTGGGCCTGGCCGAAGCCCGTGACGCATTGCGCGCCGGTGATGTGACCTCGGTCGAACTGACCGAAGCGTGTCTGAAGGCCATTGATGACGCGGATGCGCTGAACGCGTTTGTCCACAAAACCCCTGAGATTGCGCTGGAACGCGCCAAGGTGGCAGACGATCGCATCAAGACAGGCGATGCGCCTTCCATGTGCGGATTGCCCATCGGCATCAAAGATCTGTTCTGCACCAAAGGCGTGCCTTCGCAGGCGGCGTCAAAGATTCTGGACGGATTCAAGCCTGAATACGAGTCCACAGTCTCGCAGCAATTGGCCGATGCCGGTGCCGTAATGCTGGGCAAACTGAACATGGACGAATTCGCAATGGGCTCGTCCAATGAGACCTCTGTTTACGGCAACGCGGTCAGCCCCTGGCGGCGCGGCAATGACGATGCTCAGCTTACACCGGGTGGTTCGTCGGGTGGGTCGGCTTCGGCAGTGGCCGCCGATTTGTGCCTGGCAGCGACGGGTACAGACACCGGGGGCTCGATCCGTCAGCCTGCGGCTTTTGTAGGCATCACGGGGATCAAACCGACCTATGGCCGTTGCTCGCGCTGGGGCATCGTGGCCTTTGCGTCCTCGCTGGATCAGGCCGGACCGATGACCAAAAACGTCCGCGATGCCGCGATCATGCTGGAAACGATGTGCGGTCACGATCCCAAAGACTCGACAAGTGCCGAACTCGCTGTTCCGGATTTCGAGGCGATGCTGACTGGCGATGTCAAAGGCAAAAAGATCGGTATCCCGAAAGAATACCGCATGGACGGTATGCCCGCCGAGATTGAAAAGCTCTGGGCTGATGGCGCCGAGATGCTGAAAGCTGCTGGTGCCGAAATCGTCGATATCTCGCTGCCGCACACGAAATACGCGTTGCCTGCGTACTATGTGATCGCGCCAGCCGAGGCATCTTCGAATCTGGCTCGCTACGACGGTGTCCGCTATGGCCGCCGCGCGCAGTTGGCGCAGGGCGACGGCATCACCGAGATGTACGAGAAGACCCGTGCCGAAGGCTTTGGCCCCGAAGTCCAGCGCCGCGTAATGATCGGCACCTACGTGCTGTCGGCGGGCTTCTACGACGCCTATTACAACCGTGCACGTCGGGTGCGGACGCTGATCAAGAAAGACTTCGAAGATGTCTTCGCCGCAGGCGTCGATGCAATCCTGACCCCCGCCACGCCCTCGGCGTCCTTTGGTCTGGGTGAAATGACCGATGCCGACCCCGTTCAAATGTATTTGAACGACGTCTTCACCGTCACAGTGAACCTGGCTGGTCTGCCGGGCATATCCGTGCCTGCCGGGCTTGACGGACAAGGGCTGCCCCTGGGGCTGCAACTGATCGGTCGCCCGTGGGAAGAGGGCGATCTGCTCAACACCGCTTATGCGCTGGAAGATGCAGCCGGTTTTGTGGCCAAGCCCGGGAAATGGTGGTAAGCCTGTCACACAGGCAAACTATTACAAGTCGGAGCAGCCATATGCGCAGATGGATCTTGATCCCCGCTTTTGGAGCGGTCGCGGCATGTAACACAGTGGCCCCGGTGGCCAGCACCGGGTTCAATACCCCAGAGTATCAAGCTCAGCGCGAGGCGCAACTGTCGGGCCAAGGGCTTGCGGGCAACCCGCTGGACCCTCCGGTGCCGGTTTCGCAACAGCCTCTCTCAGCGCAGGGCACCGTCACACCACTGCAGGGTGGCTCAAGTGCTGAAGATATTGCCAACCAGACGGCTTTGGCCCTGGCCAATACCTCGGGGCAACCTGTTCCTGCGGCTCCGGTAAGCAATCCCGGTATTTCGGACGAGCAGGATTTCGAGGCCGTGTCCAACCGCCGCAGCATCGAAACTGACGCCGCCCGTATCGAACAGAACCGCCAAACCTACGAGGTCGTCGCTCCCACGGCGGTGCCAGAGCGCGGATCCGACGGGCAGCCCAATATCGTACAATACGCGCTCAGCACGTCGAACCCGGTGGGTACACAGCTTTACAGTCGCGCGGGCTTTAACCTGCAGGCCAAGGCCCAACGAAACTGCGCGCGTTTCCCATCCGCCGATCAGGCGCAGATCGAGTTTCTGTCCAGCGGAGGCCCACAGCGAGACCGCAAGGGGCTTGATCCCGATGGTGACGGCTATGCCTGCGGTTGGGACCCGACACCGTTCCGCAGTGCCGTCAACAACTGATCCACTGACGCCTATCTGGCACCCGTCTCCAAATTTCGGCCCGCGCCGGGATGGGCTGACGCCCACTTTGATTGTTCTGCACTATACCGCGATGGACAGCGCCAATGCCGCGCTGGATCGGCTTTGCGACCCAGAGCACGAAGTCTCGGCGCATTATCTGATCGGAGCAGATGGTGCTTTGTGGCAGATGGTCGAAGAAAAGGACCGCGCCTGGCATGCCGGGGCAGGGGAATGGCAGGGTCAAAGCGACATCAATTCCCGCTCCGTCGGGATCGAGTTGGACAATAGCGGCGCGCAGCCCTTTTCTGAGCCCCAGATGAGTAAGCTAGAAGACCTTCTGCGCCAGATCATGACTCGCTGGTCCATCCCATCCTCAGGCGTCATAGGTCACTCGGACATGGCCCCCGGTCGCAAGACCGACCCGGGCCCAAAATTCGACTGGCTGCGGCTGGAACGCCAACACCTGGCCGAACCGCGCGCGACCAATGCCCCGCTCGAACCCTTTACGCAGGAAGAGTTTCGTCGGTGCGCCAAAGCCGCGGGTTTTACCGCACCCACAGACGACCAGACTCTGCTCGACGCCGTGCGCCTGCGATACCGACCCTGGGCCAAGGGCCCGCTCTGCGCCAAAGACTTCTCGGTACTGAGATCTTAAGCCTGATCCCTCTTCTTCTGTTTAGAAATACCTTGGGGTTGAATTGGCCGCAGGCCAAGAAGGGGCTGGCCCCTTCGCACCCCAGCCGCTCTTGACGTCGCTGGGCGTAGCGCATACCCCGCCTCTGCGCGGAGGGCCGGATGGCCGCTGGGGCGTCCGCCCGAGAGGAAAGTCCGGACTCCACAAGGCAATGGTGCCGGGTAACGCCCGGGCGGGGAAACCCGACGGAAAGCGCCACAGAAATCAAACCGCCTTTGGCCTTGGCCATGGGTAAGGGTGAAACGGTGGGGTAAGAGCCCACCGCGCCCCTGGCAACAGGGGTGGCACGGCAAGCCCCACCAGGAGCAATGCCGAATAGGGTCCCCGCGCGGGCCGGTCGGCGCCTGCCGATACCGCCGCTAGGCACGCCTTGGCCGAGAGGGACCGGGTTGGCAGCTTGAGCCGCGCAGCGATGTGCGGCCTAGAGGAATGGTCATCAAAGGGGGCAACCCCTGAACAGGATCCGGCTTACAGGCCCTCCGCGCGTCATGTCCCGATGGCTTCCACACAGGCGACGCCCGGTCGCTGATTGATCAGATCTAGAATCTTGCTCTGCCTTCTGTGGACTGTTCGAAAAATGCGGGAAACTGGTATACATCTTGGCACAGACAAGGTGCAGGGCGCTGACACCCGTTTTATTCGCTGCATACTGGGGACGCACGATTGTCGTGACCAAGCGGATGCAGACAAAAGAGGGAGGAACACGATGAGCTTTATGAAAGCACTGGCCTCGGTCGCAGTCGGATTTGCGGCTGCCAAGGGTTTGGAGAAATACAAGCAAATGGGCGGAATGGCCGGTCTGCAGGACATGATGCAGGGCGCCGGTGGTGGTTTCGGCATCGAACAACTCGGTAAGATGGCCGAACAGTTTGGCATGCCCGGCGGAGCCTCGGGCCTGCAGGACATGCTTAGCAACATGGGCATGACCAATGCCGCAGGCGCAGCTGGCTTGGGCGGTCTGATGAACGCGATCCAGGGTGCAGCGCGTACTGGCGGGCAGCATAGCGCCGAGATGATGGACACGGTTATGCGTGGCACCCCTGCTGGCGCCGCGATGGAGGAGCAAGCCAAACTGATGCTCAGGGCGATGATTCAGGCGGCCAAATCAGACGGCGAGCTGGATGCGCAGGAAAAGGAAACCATCCTCGGAGAGCTCGGCGATGACATCAGCGCAGAAGAGCGCGCTTTTGTACAAGAGCAATTGAACGGCCCGATTGATGTGATGGGGCTGGCGGCAGATACCGCAGCTCCGATGCGGACCCAGATCTATGCGACTTCGCTGGCAGCGATTCGTCTGGATAACGCACAAGAGGCAGCTTATCTGCGGCAGCTTGCCTCCGCGTTGGGATTATCCAAGATCGACCGAGACCAGATTCACACCTATATGGGGGTGCCAAACCTCAAGGATTAGCCTGGCACGCCATTGTACGTCTGACAGGCGCGAATGTCCTTGACATGGCTGGCGCAGGGCGTAAAAGCGCACGCTCATAGGAATTCAACCGAAAGGCCCCTGCCTTTTCGGACGCAGGAGATAATCATGGCGAAGCCGACGACCATCAAGATCCGTCTGAACTCGACCGCGGGCACGGGCCACTTCTACGTGACCAAGAAAAACGCGCGCACCATGACCGAGAAAATGACCATTCGTAAATACGATCCGGTTGTTCGGAAACATGTCGAGTACAAGGAAGGCAAGATCAAGTAATCTGCCTGTCCCCTTGGACGAAAGTACAAAGCCCGGCTGAAAAGCCGGGTTTTTTGTTGCATCAGGTCGACCTTTTGACCGGTCTTGCTGAACTGGGGCCGTTGCAGTGGCGCATCAGGGGTGGAATCATTCTTTTGCGCAGTGGCTTGCTTTTTGACGCATCGTGACTTTACGGTCGGCCCAATCGTTCCAAAATGTTGAGCGTCATGAAAAAACTCTTGATCCCCGTACTCGCCGTTGCGACCCTTGCAGCCTGCGAAGACCCCTTTAATCGAGAAGGTGTTGGTTTTACCGGCATTGATGGTGAGCCGCGCACAATCTCGGATGTCGAAGGCGCCGCAGCCTTTGTGCCACCCGCAACCAACGTTCCCGCCGAATTGGCAGAATTGCCGACCGTCGCGGTAAGCTCTGACCAGACCGAAATGGTCAAGGTCGCTGGCGTTGCGATCGACAATGGCGGTCGTACCCCGGGTGATGCGGTCGAGCTGGTTGGCAGCAGCACACCGCTTTTCCTGAGCACGGTAAGTGTGAACGGGACACTGTTTGGTGTGGTCAGGACCAGCAACAACAGCGTCAAAGTTGACAACACAGTCGGTTCGAACTTTGGCAATTTGACCGAGCAATTCACCGGTTGTCTGCCCGCAGGTGACGTGTTCCGCAAAGGATCATCGTCGCGCAGCTCGGGCTTTGCTGTGCCGCTGAACTGCAGCTGATAAGGCTGCACCCGAGATTTGAAGCACAGGCCCGCGCGATATCGCGGGCCTTTGTCATTTCAGGTAGTCGTCTGCGCGCCACTCGGCAAAATGCATAACCGGTTGCAAGCCCGTACGAGACATGAGTTGCGCTGAGGCTGTGTTGAAGGTGGCGAAAGTCGTGGCAAGAACCTGTACGCCTGCAGCGCGCGCTCTTGACCGGGTTGCATGCATCAGCGCCAGGCCAATGCCTTTCCTGCGATGCGCGGCATCGACGCAGATCTGATGCACCATGGCGCGCGCCTAGGCAGTACGGAACGGGGTCGCAGGGCGGTGTTCGATCTCGTAGACGACATAGCCCAACAGATCACCAGCTTGCAGATAGCCCAAAGCGTACACATCAGGCATCGACGGCCAAGTTTGCATGTGGGGCGCCATCTGCCGATCACCGGGCAGTTTGGCATAACGCGCAGGCTGATGTGCCAAATGCAGATCATGAACCTGATGCAACAAAGGCAGCAAGCGATGGGCTTGGGCGGGGAGTAACTGTCGGACGGGCATATAGCGTCTCGCAAAAAAAAGGGCGGGTCTATTCGGACCCGCCCTTTGTCTTGAAAAGTAAGCCGCGTTATTCGCGGTTGCCGAAGAGCTGCAGCAGGAACATAAACATGTTGATGAAGTCCAGATACAAGCTCAGCGCGCCCATGATGGCGGCTTTGCCCAGCCATTCCTGATCGCCCGAATGGGCCATTTGCAGGTATGTGGTCTTGATGTTCTGGGTGTCATAGGCTGTGAGGCCCGCAAAGATCAGAACACCGATCACCGAGATTGCGAAGGCGAGAGCCGACGACGCCAGGAAGATGTTGACCACCATGGCGACAAGCAGGCCGATCACACCCATGATCAGGAAAGTTCCCATCGCCGACAGGTCTTTCTTGGTCGTGTAGCCGTAAAGCGAAAGGCCGGCAAAAGCGATCGAAGTGATCAGGAAGACCTGAATGATCGACTGACCTGTGAAGACGAGGAAGATCCAGCTGATCGACACACCCATAACGGCAGCGAACACGTAGAACACCAGCTGTGCGGCGGCAGCCGACAGGCGGTTGATGCTGGCGCTAAAGCCAAAGACAAACAGCAGCGGGGCGAACATGATGACCCACTTCAGGGGCGACGCGAACAGGCTGTATCCAAACGATGTCAGATAGGTATTTGCGTTCAATTGAGCAGCCGCCGCCGACGGGTCGGTCGTTGTCGACAATCCGGCAATAGCCCAGGCCGCTGCAAATGTGATCAGCATGCCCACGGACATCGTGCCGTAGACCTTGTTCATATGGGCGCGCAGGCCCTCATCAATCTCGGCAGCGCGCGCGCCGGCCGCCGTCCGGATCGTGTCGAATTGTGCCATAAAAGGGTCTCCCTTCAATTGTTCCTGCCCCGCCCGCTTGTGCGACCAGGTTTCCCGATAAATATCGGAGAGTCGGATACATGTTTCAAGGGTTTTAGGTTTAATTCTTACTGAAATGGTGGAGAAATCCGGTGGCAGCGTTCCGGCTGCCACAAGACTGTTTCGATACGCTGATTAATACAGCTCTTTAAGCCAGTTATCCGGCACATCCCAGATGGGACGTTTCGCCTCTTTGCAGGCTTCATCGCGCGTCACGCCAATATCTTCAAGCGCTTGCTCATCCAAATGCGTAAGGGCGCGTCGTTGCCGGGCAAGGCTCAGCAGGCTCCAGAGGCTCCGCAACGTCCATACACGGCGCGCGCGAACGGCTTTTGAAAGCGTAAGTTGTGTCATGGTCTGCTTCCTTTCGTCCTTGTGATATTTTCACCGATTTAAATCAAACCTATTGATGTATATGCGGTGATCTGTGATATATTGAAAACGAATGTTTTTGATGTGACCCATAAAGGATTGTGAAATGAGAAATCTGGATATCACCACCTTGCGCTCATTCGTTGCCGTGGCCGATCATGGCGGTGTGACGCGCGCCGCCGGGTTTCTGCACCTCACACAATCGGCAGTTTCGATGCAGTTGAAACGTCTGGAAGAACTGTTGGGGCTTGAGCTTTTGGACCGCAGTGGACGTACAATTGCTCTGACCGCATCAGGCGACCAACTGCTGGCCTATGCGCGCCGTATGGTCGCCTTGAACGATGAGGTCATCTCAAAGCTGACAGACCAGGCCTTTGAAGGTGAGGTGGTGCTGGGGGTGCCGCATGATATTGTTTACCCAGCAATCCCCCGCGTGCTTCAACGTTTCAACGCAGACTTTCCGCGGGTTCGTGTGCAACTGGTCTCGTCTTACTCATTGCAACTGAAAGACATGTTCAATCGTGGTGAATGTGATCTGATCCTGACCACCGAACCATCGTCAGCAGATGGTGCGGAAACCGTTGCCGAACTGCCGTTGCGATGGATTGGTGCCCCGGGTGGAACTGCGTGGCGCAAGCGCCCGATCCCGCTGGCTCTGGGGCGCCGCTGTTTGTTCCGGCCACAGGTTATCGCTGCCTTGGATGAGGCAGGCATATCGTGGGAACTGTCAGTCGAAACCGAAAACGACCGCACTATTGAAGCGACCGTTGCAGCCGATCTTGCGGTCCATGCGATGCTTGACGGGACCGAGGCCGCCCATTTGGAGCAGATCGACTCGCGTGGGATCCTGCCCGATCTGCCCGCCCACAAGATCAACTTCTATGGTGGTGAGAACAAGCGTGGCGCGGTTGTCGATGCTTTGGCCGCTCTGGTGCGTCAGAACTTTCGGATGCTGGGAGGGACTCCGTTGCGCGCCGTCGTTGGGTGATGCTGGTCAGGGAGTGATGACAACCTTGCCTGTCGATTTGCGTTCGGCCAGCAATTGCAGGCCCTGCGCTACCTCTGACAGGGGCAGGACATGGCTGATATGGGGTTTGATCTTCCCCTCGCTATGCCAGCGAAACAGGGTGGCCAGGCTGTCTTGAATGATCTGCGGGCGGAATTTCAGATAGCCGCCAAAATAGACCCCGATGACCGAGAGGTTCTTAACCAGCAAGTGATTGGCCGGAATCTGCGGCACCGCGCCACCGGCAAACCCAATCGGCAAAAGGCGACCTTCTGGGTTGGTCGCCCGAAACGCTGCTTTGAACACATCGCCACCGATCGCGTCATAGACCACATCTGCGCCCCCCAGCGCCAGGACGCGTTCGCGCAAGTCCTCATCTGCGTCAATCAAGTGATCTGCTCCGGCCTGTTGGGCGATGGCAAGTTTCTCGTCCCCGCGTGCCTGAGCGATCACCGTGGCCCCCATCAGCTTGCCGATCTCGACGGCGGTCAATCCGACACCGCCCGCAGCGCCGGTGACCAACAAGGTCTCACCCGATTGCAATCGCGCACGGTGATGCAAAGCAATGTGACCGGTGCCATAAGCGATCTGGATGGCTGCAGCGTCCTCGAAACTCATCGAATCGGGGATGCGCGTGACCCTGTCGACGTCAAAAACCCCAAACTCGGCAAGCCCGCCCTGACCGGAAAACACAGCGACCCGGTCACCAACGCTGAGATGCTCAACCCCAAAGCCAACCTCATCCACCACACCCGAAATCTCCATGCCCAGCGTGAAGGGTGCAGGTGGCGTGTCCTGGTAGGTTCCCTTCTGCATCAGCAAATCTGCGAAATTCAGCCCGCAGGCTTTGATCTCAACCCGCACCTGTCCGTGTTTCGGGCTGGGTGTCGCAAGGGTGCTTAGAGTTGGCGTCTCACCCTGCGCGCTGATCCGATATGCCTGCATCGTGCTCCTCCGGTTGCGCGTATAGGCAGATGACCGCGCGCAAATGTCAATTCCTTCAGGTCCTTCCTTGACGCGCCAGCGGCAATCTGAGGCAGCTTTCGCAAGGTACAACCGCAAACAACTATTCTGTGATTGCGACTCAACCTTCTTGAAAAATATTCAGAATTCGGCAATATTGTGGCGTGGTGCCGAACGGGGGGGTACGTTCCGGGTTAGGACGTTCTTAAGCGGTCGCCTGCATGTTTTGCGGGAGGGGGCTCTGTCGTGTTTGCCGTGCGGTTGTTTGAGTAACAAAGGAGAATACCAATGACCCATCACGTTGATGTCCATGTGGGCAAACGCGTCCGGCATCGCCGCTGGCTGATTGGCATGACCCAACAACAGTTGGCGCAGCAAGTTGGTATTAAGTTTCAGCAGATCCAGAAATATGAAACCGGGGCCAACCGGATAAGCGCATCGCGCCTGTGGGATATTGCCGAAGCTTTGGATGTCCCGGTCAGCTTCTTCTTTGAAGGGCTTGAAGAATCCGCCAAAGATGATTCGCCCAAGAAGTCTGTTCCAGCAGATTTGATGGGTGACAAAGAGGCACTTGATCTGGTGAGGTCCTATTATTCGATCCCAGAAAACCAGCGCCGTCGTCTGTTTGAACTTGCGCGGGTGCTGAGCGACGTCGCCTGATCCTTTTGATCTACGCCGTCTGGCGGGGTTGACAACGCAGCGCGGTCACCGCACGGCTTGTGCATGACGATAGCTCATCCAAACGATCTTGAGATCGCCCATAAAATGGCCGACGCAGCCCGCGCGGCCATTCTTCCTTTCTTTCGTCAGCCAGATCTTGCGGCTGACAACAAACTTGAGTCTGGGTTCGATCCCGTCACCGCAGCAGATCGCGAGGCTGAAAAGGTGATGCGCGCGATACTGGCACAGCATCGTCCAGATGACGGCATTCTGGGCGAGGAATTTGGCGCCAGCGAAGGCACGAGTGGGCGGACCTGGGTGCTGGATCCAATCGACGGAACGCGTGGATTTATCAGTGGCACACCCACATGGGGGGTTCTGATCGCCTTGGGGGACGGTTCAGGGCCCAGCTTGGGGGTGATCGACCAACCCTATATTGGTGAGAGATTCGCGGGTTTTGAAGGGCAGGCCGTTTTGGAAGGTCCCGCAGGGCAACGCAGACTTGCCACACGTCAGACGCGGGATCTGGATCAAGCCATTGTGTTCACAACCTTTCCCGAGGTCGGAACACTCGCAGATCGTGATGGGTTTCGTGCTATTTCGCAGCAGGCCAAACTGACCCGCTATGGCATGGATTGCTATGCCTATGCTCTCTTGGCCGCAGGGCAGGTGGATCTGGTAATCGAGGCGGGACTGAACCCGCATGACATTCAGGCCCCAATCGCGCTGATCGAGGCGGCGGGCGGGGTGGTGACAGATTGGCAGGGTAACCCCGCCCATCTCGGAGGGCGCGCACTGGCCGCGGCGAACCCTCAGATCCATGCCAAAGCATTGGATATCCTGCGCCAATACTGAAGCCATTGCCGACGAAACCGGCACGCGCTACGCTGGCCTAGGCTGGTTCTTACGCCCGTTTTCCACCAGCCACGCACTCCATCTTATGAGGCGGGCACAGCATGGAGCGCGCGAAATGACCGAAATCCTGATCCGAAACGCTGATGTCATCCTGACAATGAATGACGCGCGGGAAGAACTGAGCGGCGCGGATCTGCTTTTGCGCGACGGTAAGATCGCGCAGATCGGCCATGGTTTGACCACCAACGGTGAGATCCATGAGGCATCGGGTTGCGTTGTGACCCCTGGTCTCGTGAACACCCATCACCACCTTTATCAAACCCTGACACGAGCGGTGCCGGGTGGGCAGGATGCGCTGCTTTTTGGGTGGCTCAAGACGCTCTATCCGATTTGGGCCAGATTTGGGCCCGACCAGATGTTTACCTCGGCGCAGATTGGATTGGCAGAACTGGCGCTATCGGGATGCACGCTCAGCTCAGATCACCTCTATCTCTACCCCAACGGCGCGCGGCTGGACGACACGATCGCGGCGGCAGCTGAACTGGGCCTGCGCTTTCACCCAACACGCGGCGCCATGAGCATCGGTGAAAGCAACGGTGGATTGCCGCCCGACAGCCTGGTGGAAGCCGAGCAGGATATCCTGACCGACATGATCCGTGTGGTCGATGCGTTTCATGATCCAGCAGAAGGATCGATGTGCCGTGTTGGACTTGCCCCATGCTCGCCATTTTCGGTCAGCCGCGAACTGATGCGCGATACAGCGTTACTGGCGCGCGACAAGGGAGTCATGCTGCACACCCATCTGGCCGAAAATGACGAGGATATCGCCTATTCTCAGGCGCAATTCGGCTGCCGACCGGGGCAATATGCCGAAGATCTGGGTTGGACGGGCTCGGACGTCTGGCACGCACATTGCGTCAAGTTGGACCGGGCCGAGATCGATCTCTTTGCGCGCACCGGTACCGGTGTCGCTCATTGCCCCTGTTCGAACTGCCGTCTGGGCTCGGGCATCGCTCCGGTCCGTGCTATGCGTGATCGCGGTGTCAATGTGGGGCTGGGGGCGGATGGTTCGGCCAGCAATGACAATGGCAGCCTCATCACCGAAGCGCGGCAAACGCTGCTGTTGCAACGGGTTGTCAACGGCGCCGATGCCATGTCTGCCCGCGAGGCGCTTGAAATCGCCACCCGTGGCGGCGCCGACGTCTTGAACCGCCCCGACTGCGGCCGCCTGATGCCAGGCAAGCGCGCCGATATTGCGATCTGGGATGTCAGCGGTATCGCAAGCGCCGGCAGCTGGGACCCGGCAGCGCTGCTTTTGGCGGGTCCAACACAAGTCAAACACCTGTTTGTTGAAGGTCGACAGATCGTGCGCGACGGGGCCATAGCCACAATTGATCTGCCCCGCGTGGTCGAAACCCAGAACCGCATGGCGCGCGCGCTGGCCAACTAGCGGGATCCCTACTTCATCTGGCCAAGACTACTCCCGCCGCAGGCCCGTTTTCACGCCCCAACGCACGCACCGCCGATCCAGACATCAGAAATGGCCCGATCATCCCCCATCATGATGGTTGGAAACACCGCCTCCCAAAACTCGCTGGCATGGGCCTCGCGTTGGGCAATATCCGGCGTAGAGGCCAGATCCAGAACAACGAGATCCGCTTCCATCCCGACAGCGACATTCCCGATACGATCTTCCATACGAAGGCTGCGTGCCGACCCGGCAGTGCCAAGCCACAGCAATTGCGCCGGATGCAGCGGACGCCCCCGCAACTGCCCGATCTCATAGGCCGCTGCCATGGTTCGCAACATGGAAAAACTCGACCCGCCGCCAGTATCGGTGGCCAACCCGATCCGATGACCATCTGCGATCAACCCGTTCATGTCGAAAAGGCCCGAACCAATAAATGTATTCGATGTCGGGCAGTGGATCAGCGCCGCATCAACCTCGCGCAACCGGTCTCGCTCGCGCGGCTCCAGATGGATCACATGACCATAGAGCCCGCCGCGCCCCAGCAGGCCAAATTTCTCATAGGTATCCAGATAATCGCGCGCGCCCGGGAACAGGGACCGGACCCATTCGATCTCATCGGTCTGTTCGCTCAGATGCGTTTGCATCAGACAATGCGGGTACTCGGCCCAAAGTGCCCCCAGCGCTTCCAACTGCTCAGGCGTAGATGTGGGGGAAAAGCGCGGCGTGATGGCATAAGACAGCCGGTCGACCCCATGCCATTTCTCGATCAGGGCTTGCGATGCGTCATAGGCGGTTTTCGGCGTGTCGCGCAGCCCTTCGGGTGCGTTGCGATCCATGCAGGTTTTCCCGGCCACCACTCGCTGGCCACGCGCCTGTGCTGCGGTAAAGAACGCATCCACGCTTTCAGGGTGAATGGTGCAATAGCTGCACATGGTGGTGGTGCCATGCGCAGTGGTCAGGTCAAGATACCGGTTGGCGATCATCGCGGCATAGTCGGGATCGCCGAACTTCATCTCTTCTGGAAAGGTATAGCTGTTCAGCCAGTCGATCAGGCGCTTTCCCCAGCTGGCGATGATTGCGGTCTGCGGGTAGTGCACATGCGGGTCAACAAAGCCGGCCATGATCAGATGGTTCCCATAGTCACGGACATCTGCCGTTGGGTGCGCGGCTGACAATGCGTCAATTGTGCCGAGCGCGGCGATACGTCCGTTTTCGATCAGAACTGCCTCGTGAACCCGCGCTGCTGCATCCGGGTCTTCCTCAAAAGGCGACGCCTCGAAACTCAGGATTCGCCCCTTCAGCAGCGTCGATTGCGCCATGGACCGTGCTCTCCGAACAAAATTAAACCGGGCTTTACCATAAGGGTGCGAAACTTGCGGGTAAATCGAAGCATTGTCATTGTTTTCCCGTAGCTGCTTCTTCTATTTAGACAGCAATCACCAACGTAAGGGGCAGCGTATGACGACAGGCAATGACGAAGTCAGACCCGACCTGACCCGAGAGGACGACGCCTATGCGCTGGATCGTCGGACCGTAGCGGCGATACTCTATGCTGTGGACGTTGAAGATCGCGACAAGCTGATCGAATTGATGGAGCCGCTGCATCCAGCCGACATCGCCGACCTTCTGGAGCAGATCAACCCGTTTGATCGGGCACGTCTGATCCGGCTCTATGATCAGGAGTTCGACGGCGACATCCTGTCGGAACTGGACGAATCGGTTCGCGAAGAGGTCATCAGCGTGTTGCGCCCCGACGTTCTGGCCGACGCGGTGCGTGAGATGGAAAGCGACGATGTCGTTGACCTTCTCGAAGACCTGGAAGAGCCGCAACAGGAAGCCATCCTTGGCGCTCTCGAAGATTCCGAACGGATCGCCGCCGAACAGGCCTTGTCTTACCCGGAAAACTCGGCCGGTCGCTTGATGCAGCGGGAAGTGGTGATGTCGCCCGAGCATTGGACCGTAGGACAAGCCATTGATTTCATGCGGGCCAACGACGATCTGCCGGACCAGTTCTATCATGTGGTTCTGGTGGACCCACGCCTGAAACCCGTGGCGCAGGTCGCGCTGGGCAAGCTGATGGCCACGCGTCGCGAGGTTTCTTTGCGGGATATCGTGGCCGATGAATATCACACTATTCCTGTCGATCAGGATGAGGAAGACGTGGCCTATGCCTTCAACCAGTACCACCTGATCTCGGCCCCTGTGGTGGACCCGGATGGGCGGTTGGTGGGCGTGATCACCATCGATGATGCCATGGCTGTGCTGGATGAAGAGCACGAGGAAGATATCCTCAGGCTGGCTGGTGTCAGCGATGAAAGCTCAATCTCGGACAGCGTGGCCGCCACCAGCCGACGGCGCTTGCCCTGGCTGGCGGTCAACCTGTGCACGGCGATTTGTGCGTCGTTGGTGATTTCTCAGTTCGAGGCGGCCATTGATCAGTTGGTGGCGCTGGCCATCCTGATGCCGATCGTGGCCTCGATGGGGGGCAATGCGGGCACACAATCCCTGACCGTTGCCGTGCGCGCGCTGGCGACACGCGACCTGACCGGCTCAAACGTGATGCGCGTGATCCGGCGCGAACTGCTGGTCGGATTGCTGAACGGTCTGTGCTTTGCGATTGTTCTGGGCACGGTGGGAATGTTGTGGTTCGATTCACCTTTGTTGGGGGTGGTGATCGGCTCGGCTTTGGTGGTGAATATGATCATCGCGGGCTTTGTTGGGACAGTGGTCCCGGTTGTTCTTGATCGCTGGGGCGCGGATCCAGCACTGGCCTCGGGTACCTTCGTGACGACAACCACCGACGTCATGGGCTTTTTCCTGTTCCTTGGGCTGGCCAGCGTGGTGCTGCTGTGATGGACCTGATCGAAATCAAAGCCGCTGCCCGGAAAGAGGCGTTTGCCCGTCGCAAGGCAGCCTTTGATGCGCGCGCGCCCGGAGGAGCAGGGCGCCTGTCCGAAGTTCTGGCGGGGTATCGCGGCGTGCCGCTGTCGGGGTATATGCCCATTCGGACCGAGATTGATCCCTTGCCCGCCATGGCCGAGGCCTCGGCTTATGGGCCCGTTGGCGTGCCCGTTATTCAAGCGGCAGAGCAACCGTTGAAGTTTTCCCGTTGGACGCCAGAGGGGGCTTTGAAAGACGGGCCGTTTGGGGCGAAAGTGCCCGCGCAAGACGATTATTTCGAACCCGAGATTCTGATCGTACCGCTGGTGGCCTTTGACGCAAGGGGCGGTCGCCTGGGCTATGGCGGTGGATTTTACGACCGCACGCTTGAAGGACTGCGTAACAAACGAGCCACGCTGGCCATCGGCTTTGCCTTTGATGTGCAAGAGGCTGCGGGTTTGCCGCTGGAGCCGACGGATCAGCCCCTGGATATGGTGGTCACCGAAAGCCGGGTGCTGACGTTCTAGAGCTATTGCATGTTTTCGGCGCGGAAAAAGTCCCAGGCGTCCTGCTGCATCCCATCCGCCAATGTGCAAGTTCCGGTCTGACCGTCTGCGCCGTCCTTGATCTCATATTTACCGCCTTGTTCGATGCAGTAGGTTGCCGCCGGGTTCGCCAAACCCGTCGCATTGTCATCAGCGGCTGGTTGATCACAAGCGGCCACGGCCAAAAGGGCCAATGTAAGAAGGGCACTGCGCAGCATCGAGGTTCTCCTGAAATACAAATCTGAATACGTATCGGTTTTCAGTATAACGACTTGTGATTGCACAAGACCACACTTAGGACAGTCTCTATGAGAATTTTGTTTCTGGGTGATGTCATGGGCCGCGCCGGACGCGCGGCGGTGCAGCAACATTTGCCGCGTCTGCGCGACGAATGGCGGCTGGATTTTGTCATTGTGAACGGCGAAAACGCGTCGAACGGGATGGGTCTCAGCGGCGATCACGCCAAGCTGTTGCTGGATGCGGGCGCGGATTGTCTGACTTTGGGCGATCACGCGTTCGACCAGAAAGACATGCTGCAATTCATCGAAGGCGAGCCCCGTATCGTACGCCCGGTCAACTTTGCAAAAGGCGCACCGGGCCGGGGGCATCGTCTGTATACGGCCCCGGGTGGGCGCAAAGTTTTGGTTGTGCAGGTCTTGGGGCAGGTCTTCATGAAGCGGCCCTTTGATGACCCGTTTTCAGCCATCGAGCCGATCCTGAAATCCCATCCACGCGGCGGGCAGGCGCAGGCGATCATCGTCGATATGCATTGCGAGGCAACGTCCGAGAAGATGGCGATGGGCCATTACTGCGACAAGCGCGCGAGCCTCGTTGTTGGAACACATACCCATGTCCCTACGGCCGATGCTCAGATCTTACCCGGTAGGACAGCCTACCTGACGGATGCAGGCATGTGTGGGGACTACGACTCGGTTATCGGGATGGACAAGCAGGAACCGATGCGTCGCTTTATCACGGGAATGCCCAAGGCACGATTCACCCCGGCGAATGGCGAAGCGACACTCAGCGGTGTTTTTGTGGAAACCGATGACACCAATGGGCAGGCCAAATCTGTTCAAATGGTACGCGTTGGCGGAAGATTGCAGCAGGCGGGGCCGGATTAGATCACGCAGGGCTTGCTCTGACATCTGCAATGCAGGACACTATTGGGCAGGCACGTGGGCCCGGGTTTGGACTGAAAACCAAGAATGCAATTCCTTCAACTGACAGAGACAGGCAGCGCAATTCTGGCGCTGGTCGTTGTCGCGGGCATGTTCATCATGTTCCTCCGCGAGGTCTATCCCACCGAGGTCGTCGCCATCGGAGGTGTCGCGCTGATGCTCGTGACAGGGATTTTGCCCTATCAGGATGCTTTGCAAGTGCTGTCGAACCCCGCGCCTTGGACCATCGGGGCGATGTTCATCATCATGGGCGCTTTGGTGCGCACCGGTGCGCTGGACGCGTTTACCTCGGTTGCGCAGAAACAGGCGCAGGTGAACCCGAAACTGGCCATAGCCCTATTGATGAGCTTTGTGGTCTTGGCCTCAGCCGTGGTGTCCAACACACCCGTGGTGGTGGTGATGATCCCTGTGTTCGTTCAGATCGCACGGACTCTTGGTGTGTCTGCGTCCAAGCTTTTGATACCGCTCAGCTATGCGGCCATTCTGGGTGGCACGCTGACCTTGATCGGAACGTCGACAAACCTGTTGGTCGACGGTGTGGCTCGGGCACAGGGCCTGACGGCGTTTTCGATCTTTGAGGTCACGCCACTGGGAATCGCGCTGGTGATTTATGGCATGTTCTATCTGCGTTTTGTCGCTCCTCGCCTGCTGCCGGATCGTGACAGTATGGCGACGATGCTGAGCGACCGCTCCAAGATGAAGTTCTTTACCGAAGCCGTCATCCCCCCCGACAGCAACCTGATTGGCCGCGAAGTAAGCGGTGTGCAGTTGTTCAAACGTCCCGGCGTGCGTCTGATCGATGTGATCCGGGGTGACGCGTCACTGAGGCGCAATCTCAAGGGTGTGACCCTTGAGGTTGGCGACCGCGTGGTCTTGCGCACCGCAATGACCGAGTTGCTGAGCCTGCAGAGCAACCGCGAACTGAAACGTGTCGATCAGGTGTCGGCGGTCGAAACCAAGACAGTCGAAGTTCTGATCACACCGGGTTGCCGCATGGTCGGGCGGACCTTGGGGGCCCTGCGTTTGCGGCGTCGCTACGGTGTCTACACTTTGGCTGTGCATCGCAGAAACCAGAATATCGGTCGTCAGTTGGATGAACTGGTGGTTCGGGTAGGTGACACGCTGCTTTTGGAAGGTGCGCCTGCTGATATCCAGAGGTTGGCAGCGGATATGGATATGGTTGACGTCTCGCAACCATCGGCCCGTGCGTTCCGGCGCAGCCATGCTCCGATTGCAATCGCTGCCCTGACCGGGATCGTGGTTTTGGCGGCTATCGGAGTGGCACCGATCCTGTTGCTTTCGATCCTGGCCGTCGCAGTGGTTCTTCTGACCCGGTGCATCGACGCGGATGAGGCCTTTTCCTTTGTCGAAGGGCGGCTGTTGGCGCTGATCTTTGCCATGCTGGCCATCGGGGCCGCGCTGGACGCCTCGGGTGCGGTCTCGTTGATCGTCGAGGCAGTGGCGCCGGGTTTGGGTATGCTGCCCCCGTTCCTGATCGTCTGGGCGGTTTACCTGCTGACCTCGGTCCTGACCGAGCTTGTGTCGAACAACGCTGTGGCCGTTGTCGTCACACCCATTGCGATCGGGCTGGCGCAGGCCGTTGGAATCGACCCCAGGCCGCTGGTCATCGCAGTCATGGTGGCTGCGTCCGCTTCGTTCGCAACGCCCATTGGGTATCAAACCAACATGATGGTTTATGGCCCCGGCGGGTATCGGTTCACCGACTTTCTCAAGGTCGGTGTACCGCTGAATCTGACCGTTGGGCTGCTGGCCTCGCTTTTGATCCCGCTGATCTGGCCGCTTTGAAACCGGCGCGGAATTGCCGATTTTCGCATCCGGGGGTTGTAGTTCTTCATATCATCACAATCTGTTTGCCATATGTATCGGCAACAGAAGGATCCAAGGATGAAACGTCCCCTAGCGCAAGCGACAACCGCAGTAGTTTTTGCGGCTTTGGCGGGTTCTGCTTTTGCCGGAACAATCGAAGGTTCGGCATCCTATCGTGAACGCATCGCCACACCCCCGGATGCCACGCTATATGTCGAGTTGCAGGACATCTCTCGGGCGGATGCGCCGTCAGTTACCCTGTCGGCCAAGCGTTATGCTCTGACCGGAGTACCGGCACAATATGAACTCAGCTTTGATGACGCCCTTATCAAAGAAAACCACAGCTATGCGGTTCGAGGCTCGATCTTTGTTGGCGACCAGTTGTTGTTTACAACAGATACGGTCTATCCGGTGCTGACGAACGACAATGGAACCGTCGCCGACCTGATGCTGGTGCAAGTGCAGGGACAAGAGGTGGCATCGCTCAACAATACGAAATGGTCACTGATCGGGATCGACGGCGTTGCGCTTGAAACTGACAGGCACCCCGAACTTATGTTTGGCACGGATGGACAATTCGGCGGCACTGGCGGCTGCAATCGCTTTACCGGCCAGGCTGAGATTTCCGGGCAAAACATCACGTTCCCGGACAACATTGCCGCCACTTTGATGGCGTGCCCACCCGAACTGGAAGAGGTCGAACGGCAGTTCTTTGTCACCCTGCAAAAGGTCGCGACCTACGCGCAAGCCGGGGATAGCCTTGTGATGCTGGACCGCAGCGGTGCACCCGTGCTCAAATTCGTCCGCATCCCATAGCCCGCTTACGCAATGGCGCGCGACCGGCCCGCGTTGCGACCCGAGAAGATACAACCGCCCAAAAACGTGCCTTCCAGCGCGTTATACCCATGGTATCCGCCGCCGCCAAAGCCTGCGACCTCACCCGCCGCAAACAGGCCGGGAACAACCTGCCCATCAGCACCGATCATCTGACTGTCCAGATTGGTTTGCAAACCGCCCAAGGTCTTGCGGGTCAGGATATGCAGTTTCACTGCGATCAAGGGGCCGTTGGCCGGATCCAGGAACCTATGGGGTTTGGCCGTACGGATCAGCCGGTCACCGCGATAGTTTCGCGCAGCCAAAATGGCCATCATCTGCGCATCTTTCGAGAACGGGTTGTCGACCTGAGAATCCCGGGCTTCGATCTGCGCTCGCAGATGGGCTTCATCGATCAGGCCGCCCCCAAGGTGGTTCATACCATTGACCAACTCGGTCAGTGTATTCGCCACAACGAAATCTTCGCCTTTTTCCTTGAACGCCTCAACCGGGGCCGTTGCTTTGGAACCGGACAGGATGCGCTGGCGGATCACTTCTTTCCAACTGCCCGAGGTGAAGTCGGGGTTCTGCTCTGACCCGGACAAGGCGAATTCCTTCTTGATCACCTTCTGTGTCAGAACGAACCAGCTGTATTCGTAGCCTGTTTTCAGAATCTCGCGCAACGTTCCCAACGTGTCAAAGCCGGGCAGGCAGGGCGGTAGCAGCCGGTTGCCGCGTGCATCGAACCACATGGAGCTTGGGCCGGGCAAAACGCGTATGCCATGCGAAGGCCAGATCGGATCCCAATTGCGCACACCTTCGGTGTAATGCCACATGCGGTCGCCATTGATCACATGCCCACCCGCCTTTTCAGAGATCGGGATCATCCGACCATCCACATGGAACGGAACTCCTGCGACCATATCCTTAGGCGGTGCGCCAAGCCGCTCGCGCGGCCAGTTCTTGCGCACCATCTCGAAATTGCCGCCAATACCGCCAGAGGTTACGATGACTGATGGTGCATAAACCTCGAACTCGCCGGTCTCATCGCGGTTGGTCTTGGCACCCTGCGGGGCGGTATCGTCCGCCAGAACCTCGCCCGAGACGCCTTTGGCCGCACCGTTTTGCATGATGATGTGGCTGACCTGATGACGAAACCGCAGTTGGATCAGCCCGGCACTGACATGTTCACGCACGCGGCGGATGAAATGTTCCAGAACACCCGGACCCGTGCCCCATGTGATGTGAAACCGGGGCACCGAGTTTCCGTGACCGTTGGCATAGGATCCACCCCGTTCAGCCCAACCCACAACCGGGAACCAGCGCAGGCCCATCTGGTGCAGCCAGGGGCGCATTTCGCCCGACGCAAACTCGACATAGGCCTCGGCCCATTTGCGTGGCCATGCGTCTTCGTCGCGATCAAACTGTGCACTGCCCATCCAGTCGCGCAGAGCCAGATCCTGGCTGTCGCGAATACCCATGCGGCGTTGTTCGGGCGTGTTCACCATGAACAGGCCGCCCAGGCTCCAGAACGCCTGACCACCCAGAAAGTGTTCCGGCTCCTGATCGACGATGATCACCGATTTGCCGCGATCCCCAAGCTCGGCAGCAGCAGCCAGCCCGGCCAGTCCAGCACCAACGACAATCGCATCTGCAGAGTTATTGGTCATCGCGCGTCCTTTCAGCGATTGCGGAACCAGGCAAGGAAAGGCAACACGACCACATACATGGTTATTCCATAGACAGCCGAGGGCAGCGCCAGCGGGCTGAACCCGCTTTCGGTGCCAGTTATCAGCGCGGCCAGTGTTATGCCCAGCGTCGAGTTTTGAATCCCCGTTTCGATCGAAATTGTTTTACTCTCGGTCCACGACAGTTTTGCGGCACGTGCCAATCCAAGCCCGATCAGCAAAAGCGCGATGTTCAGGGTGATTAACCCTGCGCCCATTATGCCCAGGTTTTCAACGAAAAGCTGCCAGTTCCCGGCCAGCGCAGCGATCACGATCAGTACAAACAGAACAGTTGCCGCTTTTGACAAAGGGGCATCAACCCGGTCAGCAAAGCCGCGCGCGAAGTGGCGCAGGCTGACCCCGATGGCGACGGGCAGCGTTGTGATCAGGAACATGGTGACCGCCAAACCGGTGATCGAGACCTCAGGCGCGTCAGACCCCATGAAATGGTTGATTGACCATGCCGCCAGAATAGGCACGGTCAGGATCGACAACAGGCTGATCACCGCCGTCAGGCTAACGGACAGCGCCACATCAGCCTTCGCCAGCTTTGACAGAATGTTGCTTGTCACACCGCCCGGACACAGGCTGAGGATCATAAAGCCCACCGCGATCTCGGGCGGCAATGCGAACAGCGTGACAGTGATGAACGCCGCAATCGGCAACAGCAGAACCTGACACACCGCGCCAATGGCAAAAGCATGACCTCGCTGCAGAACGCGGCGAAAATCGGCGACCTCAAGCCCGATCCCCAAAGACAGCATGATGATCGCCAGAGACAGGGGCAGGCCCACGCCAATCAACAAGTCCACGTCCCACTCCTCCCAAAGCCACGTCAGGTCAGCCTATGCGAGGGGGGAAGGCTCAGGCAACAGCGCCGTTAGGTCAGCCGTAGCGTTGCACGAAACGGCGCAGGATTTCGCCGGGCTGGGTGACGGTCGCTGAATGGCAAAGGTCGATCAGCTTTTGCGCATCCTCCGGAGGGAAATAGCCGTAATTTTTGTAGATATTGATGCGGTGTTCGAAATCGGCAGCATCGGCTTCGGGGTGAAACTGAGTGGCATAGACGTTTTGCCCCCAACGGATCATCTGAAACGGGCAGGGGTCGGACGCGACCAGATGCACGCAGCCATCGGGCAGGGCTTGCACCGCCTCTTTGTGGCCGACAAAGGCCTCGAAACTTGAGTGTAAACCAGCGGTCAGCGGGTCTTGGGCCCCGTGTTCCGTCAGTCGGCATTCAGAGGGGCCCACCGGCTCGCCATATTGACGTTTACTAACGTCACCACCCAGATGCGCGGCGAGAATGCCCAGCCCATAACAACATCCCATATATGGATGATCCTGCGCCGTGATCTGAGGCATCAACCCCATGATCGCGCTTTCAATCTTGGTATCCAGCGCGGATTTACTGGCCGGGTCGTCGCTGACGCAGCCCGGCCCACCCCCAACGATCACACCGGCATAATCCGTCACGTCCAGCCCGGCAGGCAAGTCTTCACGGTCCAGCCGAATGCGATGGGCGCGCTTGGCGTCCAGACCCGCGCGGTTCAGGATCGACGCAAATTCGGCATCAGATGCCTCGGTTTCCGGGCGCAATTGCAGGATCAGGAATTTTTTCATGTTTGGCCTCTGACGTGCTTGCTGATCTTGGTTGCGGCGGTTGTTCCCGAGTGATGCTTTGTTAATCTGCGAATGGCATTTTGGAAAGGGACTGCCCGTGGCTTCAGACACTGTGATCGCATGGGATTTCGACGGCGTTCTTAATCAAAACATCCGTGATGGCGTTTTCCTTTGGGCGCAACAATTTGAAGAAGATCTGGGCCAATCTCTGGACGTGTTTACCAAGCACATATTCCGAAACGATTTTGACCGTATCATAACCGGGCAGGAAGACCTGCGAGACCGTGTGGCCGAATGGGCCACCATGGTGGGTTTCGCACCCGGCGCGAATACCCTTTTGGACTATTGGTTTCGAAAGGATGCGCTGCCGGACCCCGCCGTCACGGACACGCTGGATGCAATATCGCGCAATGGGGTCAGACAGGTCATTGCAACGAATAATGAATCCCGGCGGGTCTCTTTTATTGAACGCGAGATGGGGTTCGCGAAGCGGGTTGATCGCGTGTTTTCGTCCGGTCGGATGGGTGTGCGAAAGCCGCAACCTGAATTCTATGCGAAAGTCACCGAAACCCTGCGCGTCTCTCCGGACCAGATGTTGCTTGTCGACGATTATGCGGCCAGCATTGAGGCCGCGAGAGATGCAGGTTGGCGCGCCTATCTGTTTAATGACGAAACAAGGGGCGATATTTTGGAAAGTCTGCGTGCTGAATTCTTGAATGCCTGAGCGCGATCACAGCGGCCAAAACACAAGGATGGCGGGGACTGAGACTGCGATGATCAGGATCTCAAGCGGCAGGCCCATGCGCCAGTAGTCGCCGAAATGATACCCGCCGGGCCCCAGAACCAAGGTGTTGTTCTTATGCCCGATCGGGGTAAGAAACGCGGCTGAGGCCGCGACTGCGACGGTCATCAGGAACGGGTCGGGCGAGACACCCAGCGTTTGCGCCATCTGGATACCGACCGGGGCCGCGACGATGGCCGTGGCCGTGTTGTTCAACACATCCGAAAGCGTCATCGTCACCACCATCAGAACCGTCAGAATGGCCCAGGCGGGCAGGCCGTTTGTGATCTGGATCAGCGCGTTTGCGATCAACTCGGTCCCTCCCGAGGTCTCAAGCGCGCTGCCCAGCGGGATCATCGAGCCCAGCAGTACCACCACCGGCCATTCGATATGGTTGTAGATATCGGCGATTGGCATGATCTTGGTCAGAACATAGGCGATGACCACCAATCCCAATGCGATGGGTAGGTAAATCAACCCGATACTGGCGGCCAGAACTGCCGCAGCAAACAGCCCGATGGCCAGTCCTGCTTTGTCATTGGCGGTCACGTTCAGGCCACGCGTCGCCAAGGGCAGGCAGCCCAGCCATTCGGTCACATCCGTGCCGCGATCTCGGGGGCAGAGCAATAGCAGGATATCGCCCGCCTCAACCTCGGTCTTGCGGACCTGTTCGGTGATCTGGCGCCCCTGACGCGATATCCCCATCAACACCGTGCTTTGCCGCCAGGCCAACCCCAGCCCCTGCGCAGTGCGCCCGGTGATGCGGGCGTTTTCAGTGGCGACGACTTCGATTACTTCAACCCCGTCGCCCTCGGCCGTCAGCACCTCCTGGCGCCGCGTGTCCGAGAAATCGAGATTCAGGGCTGCGCGGAACTCATCCAGCGCTTCGGGGCGGGCTTCCAACACCAGCGCGTCGCCCTCTTTCAACGTCGCATGGGCCGAGCGCCCATATCGCCGCTTGCCATCACGGATCAGGCCGATAATGGCCACATCCGACTTTTCAGCAGCTTCGTAAAGCTCGCTGACGCGCTTGCCGATATGGGCGGACTCGGCGGGTATCGTAAGCTCGGCGATATATTCCGCCAACGCTTCGGAGGTTTCTTTTTGCGGCCCTCGGTTGGGGATCAACCGCCAGCCGATCAATGCCACAAAGGCCAGCCCTGCGATGGCCGCCAAGCCACCGACGGGCGCGAAGTCGAACATCTTAAAGGGCTCGCCCAGCGTTTCCTGCCGGATCGAGGCGATGATGATGTTCGGTGGGGTTCCGATCAACGTGGCCATACCACCCAAAATCGTGGCGAAACTCAGGGGCATCAGCGTCAGGCCTACGGAACGCCCCGCCTTGCGTGCGGTCTGAATGTCAACGGGCATCAGCAGCGCCAGCGCAGCCACGTTGTTCATGAAGGCCGACAGCACCGCACCGATCCCGCCCATCAGCGCGATATGGGCACCCAAGCCGCGCGAGGCATCCACCAGACTACGCGTGATCAAGAACACCGCGCCCGACCGGACCAGGCCGGCAGAGACTACCAGAACCAAAGCGACAATGATTGTGGCAGGATGACCAAATCCGGCAAAGGCGTTGTCGACGGGCACAACGCCCAGAACAACGCCGATCATAAGCGCCGCAAAAGCCACAAGGTCATACCGGAAGCGACCCCAAAGCAACATTCCAAAAACAGTAATGAAAAGGGCGAAAAGAATGATTTGATCTGTCGTCATGGCGCTACCATACCCGCAAGGGGACGTCTCGCAAGCCGCTCTCTTGATCCTGCCCCCCGCAAACGTCTATATGAGCGCCGAATACGCAATCACGATGACGAGGACGCACCATGGCAGGCCATTCCAAATGGGCCAATATCCAGCACCGCAAGGGACGTCAGGACGCCGCGCGGTCCAAGCTGTTTTCCAAACTGTCGAAAGAGATCACCGTCGCCGCCAAGATGGGCGACCCCGATCCCGACAAGAACCCGCGCCTGCGTCTTGCGGTGAAAGAGGCCAAGTCAAACTCGGTCCCCAAGGATGTGATCGATCGCGCGATCAAGAAGTCGGTTGCGGGCGAAGGCGATGATTACGAAGAAATCCGCTATGAGGGCTACGGCCCCAATGGCGTCGCGGTCATCGTCGAGACAATGACCGACAACCGCAACCGCACCGCCTCGACCGTCCGTTCGACCTTTTCAAAAAATGGTGGCAATCTGGGTGAAACCGGTTCGGTTGGCTTCATGTTCGACCGCAAGGGCGAGGTGGTCTATCCGGCCACGGCAGGGGATGCCGATACCATCTTTGAAGCGGCCATCGAGGCTGGTGCCGAAGATGTCGAAAGCTCGGAAGACGGCCATATCATCTGGTGCGCGGATACTGATCTGAATGATGTATCGAATGCGCTCGAGTCTGCGCTGGGCGAGTCTGAGTCCACCAAGTTGATTTGGAAGCCTACGACCACGACCGAGCTGGGTCTGGAAGATATGCAAAAGCTGATGAAGCTGGTGGACGCGCTGGAAGACGATGACGATGTGCAGCGCGTAACCACGAACTTCGAGGCCACCGACGAAGTAATGGCACAGCTCTGAGCCACGCCAGACAGAATTATTGTTCAAACCCGGCCTGTTGAGCCGGGTTTTTCATTTGCACCGCTTTCGCCCGCGCGCTTAGAGTTCAGGTGCATGGCAGACGAACAACAAGATCTCAAGCGACGCAACCTGCCGGTTCTGGCCGGGCAAAGCATTCTGTCTCAGGTGGCGTGGACACTGGGCAGCCCGTCGGTTGTTCTGCCGTTTCTTGCCGTGTCTGTTGAAGTTCCAATGTTCCTGGCAGGCGCGCTTGTGTCTGTGCGCATGGTCGGCAGCATGATCTCGGACGTGTTTCTTGCGCAGCCCATCGCGGCGCAGAGACGAAAGAAGCGTGGTATTGCGCTGACTGAAATTGCAATCGGCTGCTGTTTGTTCATGGCCATTCTGATTGCATCCGTCGGGCATGTTCCGCTAACGGCTGTTGCCTTTGTCGCCGCCTTTTTCCTGATTGGGCTGATCGAAGAAGGGCAGGCACTGATGTTTTCGGATGTCATGGGCGATCACCTGAGCTCCAAGGCCCGCATGGTCGTGAATTACCTGCAGCTTGGAGTTGGCGGGTTGGGGGCGATCGGGATCGCTTTGTTGGTCCATCAAATCACGAAAGACAACCCGCCATTCTCGCGCCATTCGACGGTCATCGCCGTATCCATCGCATTCTTTTCGCTGTCTGCCCTTTGCATTCTGGCGATGGCGGAAAGGACTGTAGATCAGGATAAAGAAAACGCGGCCCCAAAATCGCGCCGAACACTGCGGCAGGTTGTTGGAGGTATCGTGGGGATGTTCGAGTACCCTTGGTTCCGCCGCTACATGGTCATGCGCCTGCCACTGGTTGCGGTCACGCTTTCGGTTCCGTTCTTCGCTCTGATCGCCGCCGAAGCGCATCACACATCGGCCAAAGGTCTGACAGCCATGATCGTATCGTCTGCATCAGGTTATTTGGTATCTGCGCCGTTGTGGCAGTTCATCAACCTCAAGTCGCACCGGGCGGTTATGGTGACAGGGACACTCATGGTCGCTGTCACGGGAATAGTCCTATTGGCTTTTCACTACTTGCACATAGACCACCAAGTTCATCTGCATGCGGTTGCGTTATTCGTCGTCTCGGTCGCGGTGACTGGGGTCGGCAGCGCACGAAAACTGTACTTCTTGGACGTCGCCCCCAAGGACCAGCGAATCCAAGGTGCAGCGGCCGTCAAAAGCATATGCCGACTGGTCGGAGTGGTACTCTCGGCGGCTTTGGCTGCAGTTGCGCATACGAATGAAGTCGCGCTGGCGATCGTGTTTATCGTACTTGTCAGCCTGTGGGCCTCTTTTGCCTGTTTCTGGATCGTGGATCCCAAAGCCTCGAAGACGGTTTAAGCTGGAGGTCTAAGCGACTGCACTGCCTGCTTTTTCACGGCTTGGGTCAAGGGTTTCAAAGCGGGCCCTGGGATGCGGCCAACCTGCCAGCTCAGGGCAACATCCAGCGGGCGCTCTGGTATGATCTCGCACAGGGTGCCATTGCTCAGCCCCTTTTGCACAAGGCGTTCTGGGTTCATACCCCATCCCAGCCCGGCGGTTGCGGCTTCTACAAAACCTTGGGTGGACGGCACAAAATGGGTCGGGGGCGACAAGCGTTTACCTGTAACCTGCGTGACCCACTTTTTTTGCAGATTGTCCTTGCGGTTGAATGTCAGGCAGGGCGCGACCTGCAGAGCTTTGGAAGTTACACCATCTGGAAACCATTTATCTGCAAAGCTCGGGCTGGCCGTCGCCAGGTAACGCATCTGCCCCAGCGAGAATGTGTCGCAACCTGTTATGGTCTGCCCGCCCACAGTGATTGCTGCGCTGACCTCACCGCGTCTGAGCCATTCAGCGGAATGGTCCTGATCATCGATCACCAGATCAAACAGCAGCCCGTCAACCGCGGCCATTGCGTCCATGAACCAGGTGGCAAGAACGTCAGCAGGAACAGCTATGCGCACCCGCGCTGCGCCGTGGTTCTGGTCCAGCGACAGATCACGGTTCAACTGCGCCTCAAGCAGGTCGATGCTGCTGGCATGTTGGGCGATCCTCAACCCCGCAGGCGTACCGGTGCACGGGGTGCCCCGGTGTACCAGCGTCACGCCAAGCCTGTCTTCTAACGCTTTGATGCGTTGAGAGATCGCGGAGGGCGTAACCGACAATTCATCGGCAGCAGCATCGAAGCTGCCATGGCGCAGGATCGCCGCCAGGGCAGACAAGTGGTTGGGATCGAATTGCATTAGTTGTACTTAACCTGAGTAAGAAACATTAATTTGATAGAAGTCCGCCGACCCTCTAGTCAACACGGCAATCAAGGGGGTGGCATGTCTGTACCGTTCATCGCAGGTTTTGTTCTGGGCTTCAGCCTTATCCTGGCCATTGGCGCTCAGAATGCGTTTGTCTTGCGCCAGGGGTTACGGCGTGAGCATGTCCTTCCGATTTGCCTGACATGCGCCGTTTCGGATGCCGTCTTGATCGCTGCTGGCGTCGCCGGGTTCGGAACCCTTGCTCAGGCCGTTCCTTGGTTTGAGACCGTCATGCGTTATGGCGGTGCGTTGTTTCTGACCTGGTACGGGCTGCGCAGTCTTGCTTCGGCCTGGCGCGGCGGCGCGGTGATGGAGGTGGGCGCGGGCAAGGGTATCAGCCTGCATACCGCCTTGCTGACCGTTCTGGCATTCACTTGGCTGAATCCGCATGTCTATTTGGATACTGTGGTTCTGATTGGGTCTATCTCGGCCCAATATGAGGACCGTTTCAGCTTTGCCGTAGGCGCCATGGTTTCAAGCTTTGTCTTCTTCTTTTCGCTGGGCTTTGGAGCGCGCCTTTTGTCGCCGATCTTTGTGCGCGAAAAATCCTGGCAAATCCTCGATTTGATCATCGGGGCTGTCATGTTGGCGATTGCCTACAAACTTGTTGCCATGTGAAGGGTTGTTGCCCGCTCGGTTTCGGTGTTCAAGCACTGGCATGAATGTATCACCCGCTCCAAACCGACCCGCGGTCGGCATGTTCTGGATGCTGTCCGCAGGGCTGTGCTTTGTGGTCATGACTGCGCTGGTCAAGTCCTTGGGGACCACCATGAACCCGATTCAAGCAGCGTTCTTGCGGTTCGTGTTTGGTCTGGTCTTCCTCTTGCCTGCATTGCAGGCCATTCGAGCAACGCAGCTTACACCCCGATTGCTGACCCTTTTCGGACTGCGCGGCGTGGTGCATGCCTTGGCTGTGATGCTTTGGTTTTTTGCGATGACCCAGATCCCTTTGGCTGAAGTGACCGCAATGAACTATATGACACCGATCTATGTAACCCTGGGTGCCGCGCTGTTTCTGGGTGAAAAACTCGCCTTCCGTCGCATCGCTGCGATCGGGGTGGCGCTGATCGGTGTGCTGATCATCCTGCGCCCTGGTTTTCGCGAGGTTTCGATAGGTCACCTGGCGATGTTGGGAACAGCTTTGATGCTCGGGGCCTCCTATCTTTTGGCCAAGCTCTTGGTGCGAGACGTCAAACCGGCGGTCGTCGTCGCACATATGTCAATCTGGGTCACGATTGTGCTCATCCCTTTCGCGCTGGCGGTTTGGGTCCAGCCCAGCCTGCGTGATCTGGCAGTGCTGTTCCTCGTTGCCAGCTTTGCAACGGCGGGCCACTATTTCATGACACTTGGGCTTCAGGCCGCACCGGTGGCCGTAACCCAACCGGTCACCTTCCTGCAGTTGATTTGGGCTACGGCGCTGGGCGCGTTGGTCTTTCACGAAAGCGTTGACATCTGGGTCGTGGCGGGTGGAACAGTGATCGTCGCTGCGGTCAGCTTTATCTCGTGGCGCGAAGCCAGACTGAACCGCAAGGCCGTGACACCGCCCGACGTCGAAACCAAATTCTAGCGACACCCACTGACGCTCGGTTCTTGATTGACGAGTCAATAAAAACGCCGTAGCGTTTTGACACGTTGCCTGTGTCTGAGGTGTATCAATGCCAAAACTCGGAATGGAGCCCCTGCGCCGGGACGCGATCATCAAAGCGACGATCGCCGAGTTGGGTGCGGCCAAATCCCTGGATGTTACTGTCAGCCAGATCGCTAAACGCGCAGGCATGTCCAGCGCGCTGGCCCATCACTATTTTGGCGGCAAGGATCAGATATTCCTGGCCGCGATGCGACGCATCCTGTCCGATTTTGGGGCCGAGGCGCGGGCCGAATTGAAGAAAGCAGCTCCGGGTGAACGGGCCCAGGCCATTATCCGGGCCTGTTTTGCACCGTCCTGCTTTACGCCCAACGTGATCACGGCCTGGATGACCTTTTATGTTCTGGCTCAGACCAACCCGGACGCGTTGCGCTTGTGGCAGATCTACCAAGCGAGGATTCGGTCAAATCTGATCGACGCCCTGCGCGCCAAGCTGCGCGACCCTGTCGAGGGTGCTGAAAACATGATCGCCTTGATTGACGGGCTCTATATCCGCGCGGCTCTGACTGCACCAAAAGAACCGCAACTGGCGGTGAACCACGCGATGCGGGTTCTCGACACCTTGCTCGAGGCGGAAAAATGACACAACCCAACATTCTGATCCTGATGGTGGATCAGCTCAACGGAACCCTCTTTCCTGACGGTCCCGCCGAATGGCTGCATGCTCCTAACCTCAAGAAACTGGCCGCCCGTTCGACCCGTTTTGCCAATGCCTATACGGCATCACCGCTCTGCGCGCCGGGACGGGCCAGCTTCATGTCCGGGCAACTGCCCTCGCGCACCGGGGTTTATGACAACGCGGCCGAGTTCCGCAGCGATATCCCCACATATGCGCATCATCTGCGCCGCGCGGGCTATTACACCTGCTTGTCGGGCAAGATGCATTTCGTCGGCCCCGATCAGATGCACGGGTTCGAGGATCGCCTGACCACGGATATTTACCCGGCCGATTTTGGCTGGACCCCGGACTATCGAAAACCAGGTGAGCGGATCGACTGGTGGTATCACAACATGGGATCGGTCACCGGCGCCGGTGTCGCCGAAATCTCGAACCAGATGGAATATGATGACGAGGTCGCCTATCACGCCAAGGCCAAGCTTTATGATCTGGCGCGCGGCAAGGACGACCGCCCATGGTGCGTGACCGTCAGCTTTACCCATCCGCATGATCCCTACGTGGCGCGCCGCAAATACTGGGATCTTTATGAGGATTGCGACCATCTGCTGCCCGAGGTGGCGGATCTGGGATATGACAATCAAGACCCGCATGCGCAGCGTATTTTCGACGCCAATGACTGGCGCAGTTTTGACATCACCGAAGACGATATCCGCAAATCCCGCCGCGCTTATTTCGCCAATATCTCCTACCTCGACGACAAGATTGGTGAGATCCTCGACGTGCTCGAGGCAACGCGGCAGGACGCGATCATCCTCTTCGTCTCAGATCACGGCGATATGCTGGGCGAAAAGGGGCTGTGGTTCAAAATGAACTTCTACGAAGGGTCGGCCCGCGTGCCCCTGATGATCTCGGCGCCGGATCTTCCACCTGGTCGGATCGACACGCCGGTGTCCACGATTGACGTCACCCCGACTCTGGGTGCGCTAGCCGGGGTCGACATGGCTGAAATCGCTCCGTGGACAGATGGAGAAGACCTAGTCCCGCTGGCGCAGGGCGCCGAGCGTACGGCGCCCGTGGCGATGGAATACGCAGCCGAAGCCTCCTATGCGCCGCTCGTGTCCTTGCGCTATGGCAAGTGGAAATACAATCGATGCGCGCTTGATCCCGACCAACTGTTCGATTTGGACAGTGATCCGCATGAGTTAACCAACCTGGCCGAGCACCCCGAACATGCAGGCACGCTGCAATCGTTGCGGGCCAAGTCCGAGGCGCGCTGGGACCTGGATCAGTTCGATGCCGATGTACGCGCCAGTCAGGCCCGCCGCTGGGTGGTCTATGAGGCGCTGCGACAGGGCGGCTATTACCCGTGGGACTACCAGCCGCTGCAAAAAGCATCCGAGCGTTACATGCGGAACCATATGGACCTGAACATCGTCGAGGAAAGCCAACGCTTCCCGCGTGGCGAATGACCTCTTCATTTTTTCGAAAATACTCCCGCCGGCGGCGTAAGGCTGTCCCAGCGGGCAAGGAGCTATGAGAATGGAAGCAGATTTTGTCATCGTTGGAGCCGGGTCCGCCGGATGTGCGATGGCTTACCGGCTTAGCCTGGCCGGGGCCTCGGTCTTGGTGATTGAACATGGTGGGACTGACGCAGGCCCGTTCATTCAGATGCCTGCGGCGCTGAGCTACCCGATGAACATGCGCCGGTATGACTGGGGTTACCTGTCCGAACCCGAGCCTCATCTGAACAATCGCCGTTTGGTTTGTCCGCGCGGAAAGGTCATTGGCGGGTCGTCTTCGATCAACGGCATGGTCTATGTGCGCGGCCACGCGCGTGACTTTGACACCTGGGCCGAGATGGGGGCCGACGGATGGTCCTATGCCGACGTGCTGCCCTATTTCAAACGCATGGAGTCCTGGCATGATGGGGGGCACGGAGGGGATCCAGCCTGGCGGGGCACAGATGGTCCACTGCACGTGTCGCGCGGCCCAAGGGAAAACCCTCTGTTTCAGGCCTTTGTCGATGCCGGGCGACAAGCCGGGTATGAGGTCACAGGTGACTATAACGGGGAAAAGCAGGAAGGCTTTGGGCCGATGGAGCAGACGGTCTGGAAAGGTCGACGCTGGTCGGCGGCAAATGCTTACCTGAAGCCCGCGCTCAAACGCGACAATTGCGAGATCGTACGTGGCCTGGCAGCCCGCGTCGTCATGGAACATGGTCGGGCAGTTGGGGTCGAACTGATCCGAGGCGGGCGGAAAGAGGTCATCCGCGCGCGGCGCGAAGTGATTCTGGCGGCATCCTCGATCAACTCGCCCAAGCTGCTGATGTTGTCAGGAATTGGACCGGCAGCGCATCTGGCCGAACATGGGATCAAAGTGGTCGCAGATCGCCCGGGCGTGGGGGCAAATCTTCAGGATCATCTTGAGCTTTATATCCAGCAGGCATCCCTGCAGCCAATTACGCTTTACAAATACTGGAACCTGATCAGCAAAGGGTTAATCGGCGCGCAATGGTTGTTTACAAAAACCGGGCTGGGGGCCTCGAACCAGTTTGAAAGCGCGGCCTTCATCCGATCGGCGGCCGGGGTCGAATATCCCGATATCCAGTATCATTTTCTTCCGATGGCGGTGCGCTATGACGGGCAGGCCGCGGCAGAAGGGCATGGATATCAAGCCCATGTCGGGCCCATGCGTTCGCCGTCACGCGGGGCAATCACTTTGCGCTCAGCCAAGCCAGAAGATGCGCCGATGATCCGGTTCAACTATATGAGCCACGAAAAGGATTGGGAGGATTTCCGCACCTGTATTCGCCTGACCCGCGAGATATTCGGTCAGGATGCGTTCAAGCCCTACAAAGGCAAGGAAATTCAGCCCGGTGAAGCTGTTCAAAGCGATGACGAGCTGAATGCGTTTATCGCGGAACATGCCGAAAGCGCTTATCACCCCTGTGGCACCTGCAAGATGGGGCGGGCTGAAGACCCTTCAGCTGTGGTTGATCCCGAAGGGCGCGTGATCGGGGTGGACGGGTTGCGTGTGGCAGACAGCTCGATTTTCCCGCAGATCACCAATGGCAATCTCAACGCGCCGTCGATCATGGTGGGTGAGAAGATGTCGGATCATCTCTTGGGCAAGGAGGCTTTGCCGAAAGCCAATGATCGCCCCTGGATCCATCCAAATTGGGCAGAGGCGCAACGGTAGGTGTCTGCGGTAAGGGGTATCGTGAAAGGGCAATGTTTCGCATCCGTTTGATCCGCGTCAAAGCCGGTTGGCATAGACGCGCCTAGTCTGCAGTGAAACTGCAATCAAGGAGCGAACAGAATGTCCCATACACCGCATGAACTGGCGGAAGAATTTCCAGACAAAGTCGAAGCGATGAGCCAGTTGAAGCAGACAGATGCACATTTCGCGCGTCTGGCGGACGAGTATCACGAAATCAACCGCGCGGTTCACCGGGCTGAAACCAATGTCGAGCCCATGGAAGAGCTGGCCGAGGTCGAGCTGCGCAAAAAGCGCGCTGTATTGAAGGATGAGATCTGGGCGATCCTGTCGCAAGCCTGATTATGTGTCCGAGACCGGGGTGGGGGCTCTGCCCCCGTCGCGGCAGGCCGCGACTCCCCCGAGGTATTTATGAACAGAAGAAGATCAGGTGACTGTGTAAGGCAGGGTCTTTCGGGTATGGGTGTCGATGGACAAGCGGCGTTCCAGTGGCGGGACCGAGCGTTGATGGCAGTTTTGCCGTTCGCAGATGCGGCAGGAAATGCCGATTGGCTCATAGGAACTGGCGTTATTGAGGTCGAGGTTGTCGGCATAGACCAGCGCTTCGGCGTGGCGCACCTCACATCCCAGAGCGATGGCGTAGCGGCGAACGGGTGAACCAAAAGAACCGCCGGATTTCGATACATCACGCGCTAATGAGATATAGCGCACGCCATCCGGAGTTTCTGCGAGTTGCTGCAGGAAATGGCCCGGCGTCTCGAAGGCGCGGTGGACGTTCCAAAGCGGGCAAGCACCGCCGAAGCGGGCAAATTGCAACCGTGTGGCGGAATGGCGCTTGGTGATGGTCCCCGCCTGATCGACGCGTACAAAGAAGAACGGAATGCCTTTTGCACCGGGCCGTTGCAGAGTCGAGAGCCGATGGGCGACCTGTTCGATCGAGGCGCCAAAGCGGTTGCTGAGTATCTCAAGATCATGGCGGCAGTCCTGCGCGGCAGCAAGGAAAGTGCCGTAGGGCATCAGTGATGCCCCTGCAAAGTAGTTTGCCAAGCCGATTTTGGCGATGGCACGGGCTTCTTCGCTGTGGAATTTTGCGAAGTCCAGTGTTGCCTCAAGCAGCTTATCCTGTTGGATCAATGCGACTTGCAGTAGAATCTGGAACGCTTGCGTAGACGAGGCGGCCCGCGACGAAATCCGTAGACTTTTGCCCGCGGCATCATAGCTGCGGAGGGTTTCGGTATCTGCGAACGTGACCTGAATGCCTTGGCGTGACAGGCTGGCGATGGCGGCTTGACGGATCCCGCCTGTTTCATCCGCCTGTCTGGCGAAATTCTCGGCGGCGCGGTCGACGGCGTCGATATAGTTGTCACAATAATGGAAAAAGTCCCGCACCTCTTCCCATGGGCTGGCTTGCACGCGTGCGTCTTCGCGTCCCAGCGCTTCGTCCAGCGAGGCCAGGCGCTCGTGGGTTTGTCGATAAACGCGGTGCAATTCGATAAAGGCGCGGGCGAGGGCTGGGGCGTTCGACGCGGTCAGGCGCAAATCGGTCAGGGGTGGTATCGCGTCGGCAAAGACCGGATCAGCCAGAGCCTCGCGCATATCCGAGACCAGGCGCTCGCTGTCGCCGGTGCTGAGTTCGGTCACGTCCATACCAAACTCTTGCGCCAATGCCAGAACAACCGTGGTCGAGATTGGACGGTTGTTGTTCTCCATCTGGTTCAGATAGGGCAGGGAGACGCCGAGTTTGGCTGCGAATTCCTTTTGTGTGAGGGTCAGACGCGTGCGCACTTCGCGCAGTTTGGCGCCGGCATAGAGTTTTTGGGTGGCCATGCATCGCCTTTGCAGTTTTTCTGATCTGAAAAACTAACTTTGCAAACCTCGTGTGGCAAGCCGGTCTACAGACCCAATTGCTTTTCGCGCCAGATTACTGCGTTGATGGCGCAGATCGCCAGGATGGCTGTGATCAGCATCAGCCAGAGCAGCGGCATGGCGCCGGTTTCTACGGTTAGCAGCGCACCGGCCAAAGCGCTGAGCGCAGCGCCTCCACCCAGCATGATTGCGCCGCTTAGGCCGGATGCGGTTGCGGCCAGATGGGGCCGGACGGAAAGAGCGCCCGAAGTGGCGTTGGGGATCGACATGCCATTCCCGAGCCCGACAAAGGTCATCAATCCAAAAAAGCTGATTGCAGTTCCAAGCCCTGTCAGAACCAGCGATGCGGACATGATCACGCCGACAGCGTTGAGCAAGCAGCCCCAAAGGACCATCCGGTTGACGCCGAAGCGTACCGAAAATCGGCCGCTGATGAAATTGCCGAAGAAATACCCCAAGGCAGGAGCACCGAAATAAACACCAACCTGGGCGGCGCTCAGGCCGAAGACTTCGGTTCCGACAAAAGGGGCTCCGCCCAGATAGGCAAAGAAAGCCCCAGAGGAAAACGCCGACGACAGGGAATAGCCCCAGAACCGTGGTGAGGTGAGCAATTCGGGGTATTCACGAAACTGTTGAAGCAAGGTTTTGCCACTGGTCGCTGCGGTTTCGCCGAAATCCCTGTAGGTCAGAATCAGCGTCAGGGCACCGAGCGCGAAGGGCATCCAGAAATTGGCCTTCCATCCAAAGGTTTCTTCCAGCACTCCACCAATAGCCGGGCCGATCATAGGGACCACCGCCATGCCCATGGTCACATATCCGATCATCGAGGCCGCCTGGTCCTGGTCATACATGTCCCGAACAGCGGCCCGGCTCAGGACCATGCCTACGACGATAATCGCCTGACACATGCGGAAGGCCAGAAAAACCTCGACATTTGGGGCGTAGATGCAGCCCAGTGTCGCCAGCAGGAACAGGCTTAGCCCCCACATCAAGACAGGGCGCCTTCCGGCCTTGTCGGCCACCGGGCCGATCAGGACTTGCAGCACAGCATTGACCAGAAGGTACAGAGCGACCGAAAGCTGCATGACCCGATAATCAGTCTCAAAGTAGACCGCCATATTCGGCATGCTGGGCAGATAGACATTCATGCTCAGAGCCGAGAGGCCAGAGAGCAGGACCAGCGTCGCAATCGTTGGGGGCGTCCGGCTGACAGCCGATGTTCTGAACTGCATGGTTCACCCATAGAGTCTTGTTTTGAGAATTGCCATGGGCGAATTCGGCTTGCTGTTAAATTTGCTGATTTGCAATTTCACGACGATGTATTGCTGAAGATTTGCAAATTAGCCGAATATCGCTTTGGAACCGGCTACACTGTCGGTATGTTCGCGGCAAATTTCATAGGGGAATACCGTCATGAAAGATATCCTTTCCGAACTCGAAGACCGCCGCAGCAATGCGCGGCTGGGCGGTGGGCAGAAACGGATTGAGGCTCAGCATGCTCGTGGCAAACTGACCGCGCGCGAGCGGATCGAGCTTTTGGTCGATGAGGGCAGCTTTGAAGAGTTCGACATGTTTGTCAGCCATCGCTGCACTGATTTTGGAATGGAAAAACAAAGGCCCGCTGGCGACGGGGTGGTGACGGGCTGGGGCACGATCAATGGCCGTATGGTCTATGTGTTCAGTCAGGATTTTACCGTGTTTGGTGGGTCTCTGTCGGAAACCCATGCGCAGAAGATTTGCAAGATCATGGATATGGCCATGCAGAACGGCGCGCCTGTGATTGGCATCAACGACTCGGGTGGAGCCCGGATTCAGGAAGGCGTGGCGTCACTTGCAGGCTATGCCGAAGTGTTTCAGCGCAACATCATGGCCTCGGGCGTGGTGCCGCAAATCAGCGTGATCATGGGCCCTTGCGCCGGGGGTGCGGTCTATAGCCCGGCGATGACGGATTTCATCTTCATGGTCAAAGACACATCCTACATGTTCGTCACCGGGCCAGATGTGGTGAAAACAGTCACCAACGAGGTGGTCACCGCCGAGGAACTAGGTGGTGCCTCGACCCATACCAAAAAATCCTCGGTCGCCGATGGCGCGTTCGAAAACGATGTCGAAGCCTTGGCCGAAGTGCGTCGACTTGTCGATTTCCTGCCGCTCAACAATCGTGAAAAGCCACCCACACGGCCTTTCTTTGATGACCCAGGCCGGGTGGAATCTTCGCTGGACACATTGATCCCTGACAACCCGAACACGCCCTATGACATGAAAGAGCTCATCACCAAAGTGGCGGATGAGGGCGATTTCTATGAGATTCAGGAAGATTATGCCAAGAACATCATCACTGGTTTTATCCGGCTCGAAGGCCAGACGGTCGGCGTAGTCGCCAATCAGCCGATGGTTCTGGCAGGCTGTCTGGATATCGACAGTTCGCGCAAGGCAGCGCGGTTTGTGCGGTTCTGCGACTGTTTCGAAATCCCGATCCTGACGCTGGTGGATGTGCCTGGGTTCCTGCCGGGGACATCTCAGGAATATGGCGGCGTGATCAAGCACGGAGCCAAGCTGTTGTTTGCCTATGGTGAAGCGACGGTGCCCAAGGTCACGGTCATCACTCGCAAGGCTTATGGCGGGGCCTATGACGTTATGGCGTCCAAACACCTGCGAGGTGATTTCAACTATGCCTGGCCCACCGCTGAAATTGCCGTGATGGGTGCCAAAGGCGCAACCGAGATCATTCACCGCGCCGATCTGGGTGACAGCGAAAAGATTGCGCAGCACACGCAAGACTATGAAGAGCGCTTTGCCAACCCGTTTGTTGCCGCTGAACGCGGGTTCATCGACGAGGTGATCATGCCGCATTCAACACGTCGCCGGGTTTCGCGCGCCTTTGCCAGCCTGAGGAACAAGCAGCTGACGAATCCGTGGAAAAAGCACGACAACATTCCGCTCTAACGCACACAGAAGGTCTGTTAGCCTCCGATGATCCGCACCAAAAGACATATCCCCGCGCAAGCTTTGAGGCGCGCGCGCGCGACCCCGGAAAGAGGAGGCCGCATTATGCGGTTCCGGGGTCGTGGATGTGTTTTGGCGATCATGTTGTGTTGTCCGGCCTATGCGCAAAACCTTCTGCCTGTCCCCTCGGGCCAGCCGGTCGAGTTGAACGACGTTTTGCTGGACAACAACCCCGGTGAGCTTTGGGTGCGGTTCCGGTTTGTTGCGCCCAAAATCGGCGCGACAGTTGGGCGTATCACCTATGACATCGCGGCCATAGACATGGCACATCTATGCGAGGCTTTGGCCGTACCCTACGTCGCGCAGCATGGTTTGGATCCGGCCCGTATCGTGATTTCATTTGCAGACCGCGCGCTGGAGTTTGGCGCGTCGACGCCCGAGGCCACTCAGTTCTTTGAAGCCTACCGGTTGGATGACAGCCAGTGTATCTGGGAAGGGCTCTGACCATGACCACGGTTCATGTGCCACAGGCAATCTATTCCACCCCTAGCTCCTCGGAGAATTCAATGGCTTGCCCAGCCTTTTCACCCTTGCGTCGAAATTCGCAGATGTTGATCGGAGAAACACCATGCTGAAGCATCGTGGTTTTCCTGGGCGTCTGACCGGCACCGACTTCCAGTTCACCATTCGTCGCGCGAACCCGAAAGGCGCAACGCCGCTGACCCGGAGAGAGCGTTTTCGGGATCGCAAACCCGCCGACCGACGCGCGGATGCCGCTTTTGTCGAGGCGCTTTGGCTACATTTCGGCGATCAGCCGTTCGAACGCGGAAACCTGGATGCGGGGCGCCTCAGCTGGCTCTTTGGACGCGAAGTGATAGCGGCAGAGGAGCCTTTTGATCCAACAAGTTACGAAGCGCTTCTGGTGATCGACCCGGTCGTTTTGCAGCAATCTTTCCCTGATGTTTTTGATCGGGCCGGGCAGGCGTGACCTTTGCCAGGGGACATATCAATGGGCCAGGCATGGACCGTTTCGGCGCAAATCTGCGCGTGTCCCAACGGAATGGGCGGGATTCAGCCGGAAAGCAATGCGCTGAAATAACGATGTTTGTTTGCTCGGAGGGCGGATGCAACCTACACGTGCCGTGCGGCTCTGTTTTGCCTGCGTCGCACATGCACCTACTATTCCGTACCCCTTCCTTACGCGGGCAGGCATGTGTCCCCCACATTCACCTGCCCGCGCTTTTCTTTGCGCACAAGCTTGCTTGTCGGCGGCGCAAGTTTGCGCATCTGCCGGAAATTGAGCGCGTGTTATTGAATATCAACGCGGATTTCGTGCATCTGACGGCCCAATCGACAAGACAACCAGAAGGGCAGTCATCATGCGTATCTCGCGATTCTTCTTTGTGGCAGCAACCTGCGCGGGCCTTGCGGCCTGCGGCGACTCGACCGGCGAACAGGCCTTGCTGGGCGGTGGCGCCGGGGCCGTTGGGGCAGCTGTCCTCAATGCTGATCCGATTCTCGGCGCGGCCGTCGGGGCTGCCGGTAACGTGCTTTACTGCAAAACACAAAACAACTGTAACTGACACAGCTATTCGAGGCGCTCGGCGTCTCGATTCTATTCACGCGCAACGCCGCCGCGGGGTTCATACCCTACGGCGGCGTTTTTGCGTTTCCCGAACACCAAGCCAAAGGACGTTCCATGTTCAATAAGATCCTGATCGCCAACCGGGGCGAGATCGCCTGCCGAGTCATCAAGACCGCGCGCAAGATGGGTATCGGCACCGTCGCCATCTATTCCGATGCGGACAGGAATGCGTTGCATGTGTCGATGGCGGATGAAGCCGTCCATATCGGTCCGCCCCCGGCCAACCAGTCCTATATCGTGATCGACAAGGTGATGGACGCGATCCGCCAAAGCGGCGCGCAGGCGGTGCATCCGGGCTATGGCTTTCTGTCGGAAAACGCCAAATTCGCCGAAGCGCTAGAGGCCGAGGGCGTCGCCTTTGTCGGCCCACCCAAAGGTGCGATCGAAAGCATGGGTGACAAGATCACCTCCAAAAAGATCGCGCAGGAGGCGGGAGTGTCCACTGTGCCCGGCTATATGGGACTAATTGAGGATGCGGATGAGGCCGTCAGGATTTCCAACGAGATCGGCTATCCGGTGATGATCAAGGCCAGTGCCGGTGGCGGCGGTAAGGGGATGCGGATCGCCTGGAATGATGAGGAAGCGCGCGAAGGGTTTCAGTCTTCCAAGAACGAGGCCGCGAATTCCTTTGGCGATGACCGGATTTTCATCGAGAAATTCGTCACCCAGCCGCGCCATATCGAAATTCAGGTGCTCTGCGACAGCCACGGCAACGGCATTTATCTGGGTGAGCGCGAATGCTCGATCCAGCGCCGCAATCAGAAAGTGGTTGAAGAAGCCCCGTCGCCTTTCCTTGATCCCGAAACACGCCGCGCGATGGGGGAACAGGCCGTCGCCTTGGCCAAGGCGGTGGATTACGCAAGCGCCGGAACGGTCGAGTTCATCGTTGATGGGGACAAGAATTTCTATTTCCTGGAAATGAACACTCGCCTACAGGTTGAGCATCCGGTGACCGAGCTGATCACAGGCGTCGATCTGGTGGAACAGATGATCCGGGTGGCTGCGGGCGAGAAGCTTTCGATAACGCAGGATGACGTGACCCTGACCGGCTGGGCCATCGAAAACCGACTTTACGCCGAAGACCCGTATCGCAATTTCCTGCCCTCGATCGGGCGTCTGACCCGTTATCGCCCACCGCAGGAGGTCGCTGCAGGGCCGCTACTTGCCAACGGAAAGTGGCATGGCGACGCGCCCGAGGATGACGCTGCGGTTCGCAATGACACTGGCGTCTATGAAGGCGGTGAGATCAGTATGTATTACGACCCGATGATCGCCAAGCTTTGTACCTGGGCTCCGACGCGGGAACAGGCGATTGAGGCGATGCGCGTGGCGCTCGACAGTTTTGAGGTCGAAGGCATCGGCCACAACCTGCCGTTTCTGTCGGCGGTGATGGACCACCCGAAATTTGTCAGCGGCGACATGACCACCGCGTTTATCGCAGAGGAATACCCAGACGGGTTTGACGGAGTGATCCTGCCCGAAGGCGACCTCCGCCGCATCGCTGCGTCTTGTGCAGCCATGCATCGGGTTGCCGAAATCCGCCGCACCCGCGTGTCTGGCCGGATGGACAATCACGAACGCAAGGTGGGCAAACGCTGGAATGTCGCGGTGCAAGGCCAGGAGTTTGATGCATCGGTCGAAGCAGACAAGCAAGGTGCCACGGTTGAATTTGCTGATGGCGAAGCTTTGCGGGTTGCCTCGGACTGGACGCCTGGGGATCAGCTGGCTGAGTTGGATGTCGACGGCTCTCCGCTTGTGATGAAAGCCGACAAGATCTCGGGTGGGTTCCGCATCCGCAATCGGGGCGCAGACCTGAAAGTGCATGTGCGCCGCCCGCGTCAGGCCGAGCTGGCCAAGCTGATGCCCGAGAAACTGCCGCCTGATACTTCGAAGATGCTGCTTTGTCCCATGCCCGGCCTCATCGTGAAGGTCGATGTCGAAGTTGGGCAGGAGGTGCAGGAGGGGCAGGCGCTGTGCACCGTCGAAGCGATGAAGATGGAAAACATCCTGCGCGCCGAGAAAAAGGGTGTGGTCGCCAAGATCAACGCAGGCCCAGGCGACAGTCTGGCCGTAGACGACGTGATCATGGAGTTTGAATAACCTTGTTCGCCGCTTTGCCATATCATCCAGGGACGCTAGCGCATGACGCCGGCACCTTGGGTCGTGGCAATCGCGCTCAACCGCCTTCGCGCCGTTCCCGGATTTCACGTTCGCGCAAGGGCGTTTTGTCAATGGACCGCCCAATCTCGCGCACGCTCCAGGGGGAGGGCTTGCGCAGCTTGACCACGCCGTCCTTGTCCACAAACACCATCTGGAAACCACGCGGGCGCAGCTGTGACCGGATCGGCGAACGCGCGGACGGATCGGTATCCGTCAGGACTATGACGTCCCGGTCGCGCATCGCGTCTTCCCCTTCAAGCAACATATCGATCTGTTGCTGGAACCTTGGGTCGGCCGGGGTGTCTGCAAAGACCACAATAGGGCGTTTGACCCAAAGAAATTCGCTAAGATCACTGTCGCCGGTGGGCCGAACAAATTCGTCATCCGCAGGCGCAGAGCCGTCGGCGGCCAGCGCGGCCAACGGGAATAGTGTCGAGAAAACAAGGGCAAGCGTTCGTGTCATAAGGCCTCCTGTTCCATCGAATATAACCCGTGTTTGGGGGAATGCGACCGTTGGAATGCAGGATGTCTTCAAAAAGTCGTACATCGCGTGCGCATTGGTGGGTTAGGCGGATGGAAATCACATTGCATTTCGGTGCACATCGCTGCGCGACCACCAGTTTTCAGGAATACGTCCGGCGCAATGCAGCCGAGTTGAAACAACAGGGTGTAGCTTTCTGGGGCCCTGAAACCACGCGTGAAACCGATTTGATCGCGTTGAAAACCATGACGGACGCATCGCGGGCCGAGTTGCAACACGAACTGGACCTTTGCCAGTCACGGGGCGTTACGCATCTGTTGGTCAGCGAAGAGAACTTTCTGGGCATGATGCAGCAGAATTTTCACAAAGGAGAGCTCTATCCCGAAGCGCGCTTGCGTGCGCAATTGGTATCTGGCGCTTTTGGCGCGCGCGTGACGGCGATTGCTTTGAATATTCGGGCCTTGAACACCTATTGGGCGTCTCTTGCGGGTTACGCCGCGCGCAACGGCAAACATTTCGGGCCGCATATGCGCTGGCAGAAGATTGCGAAACATGACCGCAGTTGGCGAGCTGTGGTCACTGACCTTGCCGATGTGTTCCCCGGTATTCCCCTTTATGTGCTGCCTTTCGAGGAGTTTGCGGGGCATCCGGATGCGCAATTGGCGCAGCTTTTGCGTTCAAACACCCCCGAGCGGTCATCGAATCTGTGGCTTAGCAAGGATGAAGACGCGAGGCCTCAGGGCCTGAACAGCGCACAGGAAATGAAACTTATGGCGACGTTCGCTGACGATCTAACCTGGCTGGCCGATGGGGCCGATGGGTTGGCCCAACTGTGTTTGATGTCTGAAACAGCACGCGGTGCAGCAACGCCTGCCTATGACCGAATAGACGAGAGGAATGCGACATGACCGAAACGAAGGACTGGAAAGCGCTGGCCGAGAAAGAGCTGCGCGGTCGTCCCTTGGAGGATCTGACGAAAAAGACGCTGGAAGGCATCGACGTCAAACCGCTCTATACTCAGGAAGATACGGCTGAATTGCCACATATGGGTTCGCTGCCTGGCTTTGGCCCGTTCACGCGCGGCGTCAAGGCGACGATGTACGCAGGTCGCCCATGGACGATCCGGCAATATGCGGGGTTTTCAACGGCCGAGGAATCCAACGCCTTTTACCGCCGCAATCTGGCAGCGGGGCAGCAGGGGGTTTCCGTTGCCTTCGATCTGGCCACCCATCGCGGCTATGACAGCGATCACCCACGTGTGGTGGGCGACGTGGGCAAGGCCGGGGTCGCCATCGACTCGGTCGAGGATATGAAAATCCTGTTCGACGGCATTCCGCTGGATCAGGTTTCGGTCTCGATGACGATGAACGGCGCGGTGATCCCAATTTTGGCCAGTTTCATCGTTGCAGGCGAAGAGCAAGGCCATGACAAATCGGTTCTGTCCGGCACCATCCAGAATGACATTCTGAAAGAGTTCATGGTGCGCAACACCTATATCTATCCGCCGGAACCTTCGATGCGGATCATCTCGGACATTATTGAATACACGTCGAACGAGATGCCGAAATTCAACTCTATCTCGATCTCCGGCTACCACATGCAAGAGGCAGGCGCGAACCTGGTGCAAGAGCTGGCCTATACGCTGGCCGACGGGCGCGAATATGTCCGTGCAGCAACCCAAGCCGGGATGGACGTGGACAAATTTGCAGGCCGTTTGTCGTTCTTTTTTGCCATCGGCATGAATTTTTTCATGGAGATTGCCAAGCTGCGTGCGGCGCGGACCTTATGGCATCGGGTGATGACCGAGTTTGGTGCAAAGTCCGAGCGGTCGAAAATGCTGCGCACCCATTGCCAGACCTCGGGCGTGTCGTTGCAGGAACAAGACCCCTATAACAACGTGATCCGTACCGCCTATGAGGCGATGAGCGCTGTTCTGGGCGGTACACAGTCGCTGCACACCAATGCTCTGGACGAGGCGATTGCCCTGCCGACTGATTTTTCGGCGCGCATTGCGCGAAACACCCAGCTTGTGCTGCAGGAAGAGACGGGTGTGACCGATGTGGTCGATCCGTTGGCCGGATCCTATTACGTGGAAAGCCTGACCAATGAGTTGGTCGAAAAAGCCTGGGCCCTGATGCGAGAGGTCGAAGAGATGGGCGGTATGACCAAGGCGGTGGCTTCGGGCATGCCCAAGCTGCGGATCGAGGAAAGCGCCGCGCGCCGTCAAGCCATGATCGACCGGGGCGAAGAGGTCATCGTCGGCGTGAACAAATACCGCAAAGAACAGGAAGACCCGATCGACATTTTGGATGTCGACAATGTTGCTGTGCGTGAGGCTCAGGTGGCGCGACTGGAGCGCATCCGCGCCACGCGTGATGACGCTGCGTGTCAGGCGGCGTTGGACACCCTGAGCAAGACCGCCCGTGACGGTGGAAACCTGCTGGCCGCCGCCGTCGAGGCCGCCCGCGCCCGCGCATCCGTAGGAGAGATCAGCATGGCAATGGAAAAGGAATTCGGTCGTCACCGCGCCGAAGTAAAGACTCTGGCCGGGGTCTATGGCGCCGCCTACGAGGGCGACGAAGGCTTTGCCGCGATCCAGAAATCCATCGAGGCGTTTGCCGAGGCCGAGGGCCGCCGCCCGCGTCTATTGGTGGTCAAGATGGGGCAGGACGGGCATGACCGAGGTGCCAAGGTCATCGCAACCGCCTTTGCCGATATCGGCTTTGACGTGGATGTGGGGCCCTTGTTCCAGACCCCTGCCGAGGCGGCACAAGATGCGGTGGACAATGATGTGCATGTGGTTGGCATCTCGTCTCAGGCCGCTGGTCACAAGACGCTGGCACCGCAATTGGTGGAAGAGCTGAAGAAGGCCGGGGCTGAGGATATCATCGTCATCTGCGGTGGTGTGATCCCCCAGCAGGATTACCAGTTCCTTTATGATCATGGGGTGAAGGCTATTTTTGGTCCCGGGACCAACATACCCGAGGCGGCGCAGGATATTCTGGGCCTCATCGGCGAAGCGCGAAACGGATAGTTCGGAGGGCGCTGTCTGCCACCGGTCGCACTGGTGCTTGCTTGCCGCCGAGGATATTTCTAGCCAGATGAAGACGCGGATCTTTTGGCGTGGGGCGGTTGATCGTAGCTAAGATCGTGTCTCCTGGTGGAGGAAAGACAATGAGACTGGACCATTTGGCGGTGGCGGGAGAGACGTTGGAGGAGGCGTCGGCCCATATTGAGCAAGCCCTTGGCGTGCCGTTGCAAGAGGGTGGCAAGCACGAGAAGTTTGGCACCTATAATCGACTGCTTGGCCTTGCGGAGGGGCTCTATCTGGAAGCGATTGCGATCGATCCTGACGCGCCGCAGCTGGAACGTACACGATGGTTCGATCTGGATCGGTTCGCGGGGCAGCCTCGGTTGAGCAATTGGATCTGCAGCGTGCCGGATATTGCGTCTTCGCTGTCGATTTTCCCTGATGGCGTCGGAGAGCCGATTGATCTGGCGCGCGGGGCCTTGCGCTGGCAGATGGCGGTGCCGCCGGGCGGACGCTTGCCGTTTGACAACCTGTTCCCGGCGTTGATTCAGTGGCACGGTGATCTGCACCCGGCGGGGATGTTGCAGGATCGCGGTTGCCGTCTGACCCGTTTGGTCGTGTTTCACCCTGACGCGCTCGAGCTGGCAAAACTGCTGGGTGAGCTGCAATTCGTGGTCTTCGATACCGGACCTGCGGCGCTGCGGGCGGAGTTTCAGACACCGCATGGGCCGCGCGTGTTGGAATGAATATTCGTAAGGCACGTGTTGAGGATGCAGCGGCCATAGCGAACATCACCAACCCCATCATCCGCGACACGTTGGTGACCTTCACAACGGACGAAAGAGATGTAAGTAGCATTGCCGTCGATATCGAACGGCGGGGGTCTGCGTTTCTTGTGGCTGAGCAGGGCAATGACGTTGTGGGCTTTGCCACATATGGGCCGTTTCGGTCCGGCCCCGGCTATGCACGGAGCTGCGAGCACTCGGTCCAATTGTCGCCCAATGCACGCGGGCAGGGAACAGGGCGCGCCTTGATGGTGGCGCTGGAACAAGTGGCGCGTGCTGCGGATGTTCATGTTCTTGTGGCGGGGATATCTTCGGCCAATCCGGGCGCCGTCGCCTTTCATGCGTCGCTTGGCTTTGTGCAGGTTGGCCGAATGCCAGAGGTTGGCTGGAAATGGGGCCAATGGCTGGATCTGATCCTGATGCAAAAAATTCTTGCTCCGCAGTCATCTGTCGCACCTGACACCGGGGAAACTCCACGTTAGGGTGCGCCTATGTCGATCTGGACTCGTATATCCGATGCGCTGAGCGCGTTGGCCCAAGGTGAAAGCCTGACGGCCGTTTTCGAAAAACTGCGCACCCCACCCGAACGGTCTGTGGCCTTTACCATCGCCGTCATCGCGCTGGGCGCGAAGATGGCCAAGGCAGATGGGCAGGTCACGCGCGATGAGGTGACCGCCTTTCGGGATGTGTTTCAGATCGCGCGCGAGGATGAGGCCAACGCGGCGCGCGTGTTCGACATGGCCCGCACCGACGTGGCGGGCTATCAGGACTATGCCCGCAAGATCTCGGTCATGTTTTCCGATGATAGCACAACGCTGTGTGACCTGATGGAAGGTCTGTTCCATATTGCTTTGGCAGATGGGTTCTATCACCCGAACGAGGATGAATTCCTGGAACAGGTGAGCCGTATTTTCGGCCAGACCGATGCGCAATTCATGGCCCTGCGGGCCCGGTTTGTACCGGATGCGCCGCACGACCCCTATACGGTTCTGGGTGTACCCCGCGACATGCCCGTAGAGGAAATTCGCAAGGTCTGGCGCAAGCTCGTGCGGGATACGCATCCAGATGCGATGATGGCACGGGGGGTGCCTGAAGAAGCGGTGCGACTGGCCGAAAAGAAGATGATCGATATCAACCGTGCCTGGGACGAAATCAACGGCGCACGGGTCTGAACGATGCGATTGGCGACCTACAATATCGAATGGTTCGCCAATCTTTTCGACCGCAAGGATAGGGTGCTGGTCGATGATGAATGGTCTGGCCGCCATGACGTCACCCGCGCGCAGCAGGCCGAGGCAATTGCCAAGGTTCTGACGGCCTTGGACGCCGATGCGGTCCTGATCGTCGAAGCACCAAATACCGGCAAGTCTCAGAACACCGTGCGTGCCTTGCAGGGGTTTGCGGAAGCGTTTGATCTGCGCACCACCCATGCGGTGATGGGTTACCCAAATGACACCCATCAGGAATTGGCGCTGCTCTACGACGCGAACGTTCTCAAGCCTCGCCACGATCCGGTCGGGGAACCCAGCGATCCAACCGCGCCTCGGTTCGATGCGGAGTTCCGCATTGACCTGGATGTGGATGAAACACAGGACGTGGTGCAGTTCTCCAAGCCGCCGATGGAGTTGGCCGTCGAAACTCAAGCGGGAAACGCGTTTCGGATGATTGGCGCGCATCTGAAGTCCAAAGCGCCGCATGGGGCCGGATCGCGCGACGAGGCGATTCGGATATCGATCGCCAATCGCCGCAAGCAATTGGCGCAAGCGATCTGGCTGTCGCGTCGGGTGCGGGGACACCTGGACAGTGGGACACCGACAATTCTGCTCGGCGATCTGAATGACGGGCCCGGTTTGGATGAATTCGAGCATCTTTTTGGCCGATCATCCGTTGAAATTCTGTTGGAGGCGGGATTGTTCGACCCCCATGCCGCCAAAGCTCTGGGGCCACGACCCGGGTCGCTGCCGTCAACAGCGCGGTTTGCGCGCCCGGATGAAGGACGGTTTCTGGAAGCTCTGTTGGATTACATCATGATCAGCGACGACTTGCTGCAGCGCGACCCAAGCTGGCGCATTTGGCATCCGTTCCGGGATGCGGTTTGCTGGTCGAACCCAGAACTGCGTGAGGCGTTGCTGACCGCGTCGGATCACTTCCCGGTGACGTTGGATATCGACCTCTGACCTTTCGCCCATGGTGCGCAAGAGCTATATTGAGCCCATGAAACAACTTTTGATCTCTTCCTGTCTGAGCGTTGCCATGGCGCTGCCTGCGGCGGCGCAAGAGCAAGATGGCCCGTCGCTGATGGAACGCGGGGCCGAGCTTTTTCTGGAAGGGCTACGGCAGGAAATGGAGCCCGCTCTGGAAGACCTGCTGGGGCTGGCAGATCAGTTTGGCCCAGCGATGCAATCTTTTCTGATGGAAATGGGCCCGGCCCTGGCCGAGCTTGCCGCGCAGATTGGAGATTGGAGCGCCTATGAGTTGCCAGAGATGCTGCCCAACGGTGACATCATCATTCGCAAGAAGTCACCGCAGGATGAGCCGGACTTGCCGCTACCAGACCCGGAAACTGGCATAACTGATATTTGATACGCGCCGCGCGTTCCTAGCGCCGGACGATCACGCGGGCTTCGGCTTTCAGGGCATTTGCCAATGATTTGAACCGGGCCTCGGCCACTTCGTTGAATACGGGTTGTGCGATCTTTGGCAGGATCAGCTCAATCTCTTGTTTCTTGGGATAGAATTTCAGTTTGCCCATCGCGGCGGTGTTCGGCATCCACAGCATCGCACCAAACCGCATGGCCTTGCCCAGAACTTCGGCCTGCTTCTGGCTGCGTTCGTCCAGCAACTCATAGAGCGGGGCAAAGCGGTTGCCCTCGCGTTTGTTGCGATAGCGATGCTGCAGCGCGAGTCCGATGAACACGCGTTCGGAATGTTTCAAACCGCTCATGTTAGCGCGGGTGACATATTCGAAACAGACCTCGGCGCGATAGTCGGGATGCGCGCGCCAGCTAACGTCATGCAACAGGCAAGCGGCCTTGATCAACCGCACCTTTTGCGGCGGGGCCGAGCGAAAGAGCGGCATAACAAAGTCGAACAGATGCTTGCCAAAGCCCGGCAGGCGGGCGTCCTTGGCTTCGGCAAAGCGGCTGGCTTCGATCAACGGATCCCGGTCCCGCAGATGTTGGGGCATTTGTTCGAACAGCAGCCCTTCGCGAATGCCATAGCTGGATATGGCGATATCCTTGGGTTTGAACGTGCGGATCAACCGGGCCAGCACGTCCATCGCATAGGGCATCAGCGCCATACGCGAGCCGGACACACCGGCCTGGCTGCGCAGCTCATCCGCGTCGCTTTTTTCGATGAGCTTAATGGTTTCGCGCACGTGCTGGTGGGTCATGCGGTATTCATGCAGAACGTTCAGAGGATACCTGCGGCGCAGCATGTCGATCCGGGCAAAGGCGCGCCAGCTGCCGCCGACCAGAAACAGACGGTCTCGTTGTAGACCCATCTGGTCGCGCATCTCTTCCATCGTCTTCTTGATATGGGCTTTGCGTGCTCGGCGTCCGCCCTTGATGTCGCGCAGCTTCAGCGGCCCAAGGGGGGAGGTCATCCGTCGGCCCACTTGCCCGTCTCCGATCTCGGCCAGCTCGACGGAAGAACCGCCGATGTCGCAGATCAAGCCGTAGGCTCCGGGCCAGCCCAGCAGGACGCCTTGCGCCGAAAGCCGCGCCTCTTCCGCGCCATCGACGACCTGAATGTTCAGGCCAATCTCGCGCTCGACCAGATCGCAAAAATCGGGGCCGTCTTCGGCTTCGCGTACAGCCGCCGTAGCCACGGTATGAAGCTTGGGGACGCCCAGATCATTTGCCACGTGACGAAACCGCCGCAGCGCCGCCATCGCCCGCTCGCATCCGCGTGGATTCAGGCGCCCGGTTTCCGACAGGCCCGCACCCAATTCGCACATGACCTTTTCATTATAGAAGTAAGCCGGTGACCTTGCGGCGCCGTCAAAAATCACCATTCGGACAGAGTTTGATCCGACATCCACAACCCCCACACGCGACAGGGCGCGCAGACTTGGATCACCGATCAGTGGCTTGCCGAACGGCCCATAGTCCGTGGCGTCGATCTCGGTGCTGTGTTCCATCATATCCCCGGTCTTTTGGGTCGCAGGATGCGCAATCGTCATGGCTGGGTCAATCATCCCCATGGTCTTTGTCGTTGCGGGCGTTCAGAACCCGAACGGCCAGTGCGCGGGTGATCTCGCGCTTTTCGTCCAGCGCAATCTGGTCCAGCCGATCAACCACGAGGGCGGCCGATTCAAAGCTGCGATCCATGTGTTTGACCAGATAGGCCATTACGTCGGGGGCCGGATTCAGTTGCCGGTCGGTAAACAGCTTGGCCAGCACCGCGCCCAGCAAGGCATCATCCGGGGCCTCAAGCGCAACGTGATGTGCGCCTTCAATGCGGCTTTGCAGATCGGGCAGGGTCAGACCCCAGAAACTGGGCGCGGCGCGCCCGGTCAACAGCAGGGAATTGCCTTCGGCCAGAACCAGATTGTGCAGATGGAACAGGGTTTTCTGCTGCTCAGGATCCGTTGCAATCAACGGCACGTCTTCCACGGCGACCGGACCCCGCGCCAATTGCGGCACGTCATCATGGCGCAGGGTGCTGGCCTGAATAATGGCGGCCTTGGCCTCGGCGGCCCAAACATGGGTCAGGTGTGTTTTGCCCGATCCGGTTGGGCCGGTCAGAACCAGTTTGCCCCCGGGCCAAGAGGTGGCAGAGATCATGGCAACCGCCAAGGCATTGGCCGGAGAAACAAAGAAATCCTCGCGCCCCAAAGCGATTTTTGAGGGCAGGTCAAAGCTGAGTTGAGTGGCCATTCACGCGTCGTCCTGCGCTTGTCCTTCCAGCCCCGTATAGAGGCGACTGTCGAGGTAGAGCGACGTCCCGAAACGCGCCAGCACGCCCAAGCCTGCGGCCACAGGAACCGCGATCAGCATACCGACAAAGCCAAACAGCGCCCCAAAAACTGACAGCGCCAGCAGCAACCAGACCGGGTGTAGCCCCACCGAACTGCCGACCAGTTTTGGGGTCAGGAAATTGCCCTCGGTCACCTGACCGACCGCAAAGATGCCTGCAATCAATGCGATATGGGCCCAATCGCCCCAGAATTGAAACAGGGCCAGGCCGATGGCCAACGCTCCGCCAATCAGAGCGCCCAGATAGGGGATGAACGTCACCATTCCGGCGATGAATCCTACGATCAAACCAAATTGCAGTCCCGCCAGCATCAGAGCGACGGCATAATAGGTACCTAGGATCAAACAGACCGTGCCCATACCGCGCACAAATGAGGCCAGAACAGCGTCGATCTCGCTTGCGAGACGCTTGATGGTGGGGGCATGGTCACGCGGCAGCAGCTCGCCAATGCGGGCGATCATGCGGTCCCAATCCATCAGTAGATAGACCGAGACAACCGGGACGATGACAATCAGCACAACGATATTGATGGCCGAACCCAGTGATGCCAGAACCGTTTGCAGAACATCACCGGTTTTGGATTTCAGGGTCTCACCGAATGACACAAGCATCTGGTGCGTGCTTGATTCCTGATCCAGCAGGGACGGGAACTGACGTTCGATAAAGCCGCGCAGCTCTTTGAACAGGCTGGGAAGGAGTTCAACCAGATCCAGCAATTGCGTGATCAGCGCGGGTACGACCATCACGATCAGCAAGACAAAGCTCAACACGCCAACCACGGTAATCACGGCAGTTGCCGCCATTCGGGACAGGCCCAGTTTCTCAAGTCGGTCGGCGACCGGGTCCAGGAAATAGGCGATGGCGCCACCGATCACGAACGGCAGAAGAACGTCGCCCAAGGCCCAGAGAATCAACACAAAAACCGCAGCCACCACACCCCAGTAGCGAAGCTGATCCTTAACCGGCAAAGCCATGGCGATCCCCTTGTTGCGGCTCTTGAGGTTGTTCTTGGCGCATCAATGGCGCTGATGCAAGCGCTTCATCCGGCCCGCTTTTCCTTGCCCGGCAGTTTCGGCGTCAAACCCTGCGTTGCGACCCAGGGTGGTAAATTTGTCATTGCGTGATTGCCCCCGGCGGGGCTTTGGCATAATCACCTTTTGATGTTCCAATTCACCTTTGAAGGTTAAATAATGCGCCTCAGCCGTTACTTTTTGCCCGTTCTCAAGGAAAACCCCTCCGAGGCTCAGATCGTCAGCCATCGGCTGATGCTGCGCGCAGGCATGATCAAGCAAGCCGCTGCGGGGATTTATTCCTGGCTGCCACTGGGCTTCAAGGTTCTGCGCAAGCTGGAAAACATCGTGCATGAGGAACAGGCGCGGGCCGGGCATATCGCCATTCAGATGCCGATCCTGCAGTCGGCGGACCTGTGGCGCGAGTCCGGGCGTTATGACGACTACGGCCAGGAAATGCTGCGGATGCAGGACCGGCACGGGCGCGATATGCTTTACACGCCAACGGCTGAGGAACTGGTGACTGACATTTTCCGCGGCCACGTCAACAGCTATAAAGACCTGCCGCTGACGCTCTATCAGATCCAGTGGAAATTCCGCGACGAGATCCGCCCGCGCTTTGGCGTGATGCGTGGGCGCGAGTTTTACATGAAGGACGGGTATAATTTTGACCTGACCAAAGAGGACGCGCTGCACGCTTATAACCGTCATCTGGTCAGCTATCTGCGCACCTATGAACGCATGGGCCTGCAAGCCATCCCGATGCGCGCGGATTCCGGTCCCATTGGTGGGGATGACACGCATGAGTTCGTGGTGCTGGCCGACACTGGTGAATCCGAGGTCTTCTATGACAGTGCTGTCACCGACCTGACCTTTGGCGACAGGGACATTGACTATGATGACCGGGCGCAGTGCCAGGCCATTCTGGAAGAGTTCACCTCGAAATACGCGCGCACCGATGAAACCCATGATGAGGCGCTGTTTCATCAGGTCCCTGAGGAGCGTCGCCGCGTGGCGCGTGGTATCGAAGTCGGTCAAATCTTCTATTTCGGCACCAAATATTCCGAGGCGATGGGCGCGACTGTCCAAGGCCCCGACGGCAAGCCGACCCCGGTTCATATGGGCAGCCATGGCATCGGTGTCAGCCGTCTGATCGGCGCGATTATTGAGGCGAGCCATGACGACAAGGGCATCATTTGGCCCGAAGGCGTGACCCCGTTCCATTGCGGCATCGTGAACCTGAAGCAAGGTGAAGAAGAGGCTGATGCGGCCTGCGACAAACTCTATGCTGCCTTGACCGCGCTGGGCCTTGAGCCGCTTTATGATGATCGTAACGAACGGGCAGGGGGCAAGTTTGCCACCATGGATCTGATCGGTTTGCCCTGGCGGATCACTGTGGGTCCACGTGGCCTGAAAAACGGTGTGGTCGAACTGACCAGCCGCCGCACAGGCGAAAGCGAAGAGCTGAGCCCCGAGGCTGCGGTCACCAAGATCGCCGAGATTTATGAGCAGCTCGGCTGAAGCCTCCTCCCCGCTGATCTCGGTCGTCACGGCGACCTATGATCTGCTGTCGCAAGGGCGGCAGGCGGGGTTCGAGCGCGCGATGGCCTGCATGGCGCGCCAAAACTGCGCCGAGGCCGAGCATATCATTCAAGACGGTGCCTCGACCGATGGTACCGTTGCGTTCGTTCAGGAACTGGTCGATCAGGCCCCGAATGCGCGTCTGATCTCTGAACCCGATACCGGGCTTTATGACGCGATGAACAAGGGCGTTGCAGCCGCGCGCGGAGAATACGTTCTGTTCTTGAACTCGGACGACGCGCTTGCCTCGGATGATGTGCTGAACATGGCCGCTGATCGGTTACGAGCAACACGTCCTGCCTTTCTATACGGCTCTACGGTGCAAAAGCTCCAAAGCGGCGAGACGCGCAAAGAAAAACGGATGTCGGTCACAGCCATTCTTCAGCGCATGCCCTTTTGCCATAACTCGGTTTTTCTGCGCCGCGACGTTTTTCTGGCCTTGGGGGGACATGACACCAATTTTCGGATCGCTGCTGATTACGACCTGATGTTGCGACTGATCGCGTCTGGGTATCAGGGGGAGCGTATGGACGATGCGGTTTCGTTGTTCTGGGACAGAGGTGTGACCCAGGATGATGCCGAAACCGGGCTGGACTATGCAAGGGTCTGGCTAAAGTTCTACGACGGGTTCAAGTCAGCCCGAAACCTGACGCTTGAGGACTTTGCCGAGTTCTACAGACGCGGCCACATGCCAGCGCGATTGCAGCTTGAGCTTTTGCGCAGGCCGGACACGCCCGAGCCGATCAAGATTGCAGCACGACATTGCTTGGCCAAAACCCTGCGCCGTTCGCTTCAGGTCTGGCGCAAATACTAGGCGCGGCTGATGTGCGGACGGGCTGTCAGTACGTCGCCATCTGCGTGCTTGCCTCGGGCCACGACGATCGGGCGCCCCATTCGGCGTACCAGATCCAGAAATTCGATCCCGAGAAACTTTAGCCCGCAGACCCGCTTGCCCGTTTCGTGTTCGGTGATGCACAGCCGACCACGTCGGAAGGCGAGGCGATAGCCTTTGTCCTTCAGAACCTCGGCCAATGCGGTCCAGCTGCCCGCATTTGCGAAGATTGGGCGGATTGTCGCCCGTAACAGCATGGCCGTCTCACAGTCTAACTGTTGCGAGGCTGATATTGCCTCTTCCCGGCCTGCGTCCTTGCTTTCCCCTTCAATACTCATGAGCGACCCCCGCTCTGAATTTGTGTTCCCCCAACGATAGGGTGTCGAAATTTCCCAAAATAAGCAAAATGCGAAATCAAATTAGCCAAATACCGTTGCAAAATGAGTTCAGTTGCCATTGGGTCCGTGAATTAAACCCATATCGGAAACAATAACGCTGTGTCTGTGAAGAACTTCTCAACCAAAAGTTTACTAAGTTTTGTTCCAACTCATTCAGCATCGTGTAGGTCTTGAAGACCTACCGTTTTGTGACGACTTGTGTAGTGACCTGGAAGAAACTCTGGTACATGCTCGACTGAAGGCAGAGCAATTGGGGGCCGACGCCGCGTGCTAAGTTTTGCGACGATAGTGTATTCGAAAGATGTGCCGCTGCTAGAGCTGCAGGCCAGGTCTTTTGCGCGTTTTGTCGATCCGGAAATGGTCGCCTCGATCCACGTCATCATGAACGATGTTGATGAGGCCGGGTTGCGTACCAAGATCGATCCGATCTTGCCCTCCTACGGCCCGTTGCGATCCAAAGTTCACGTCGTCGGGGGCGATGAGGTTTTGTTGGGGCCAAAGCATTGCGCAAAACGCCCGACCCTGTATCGCGCTCTGATCGAGAACCGGTATCGCATCCCCTTTGCCCGCAACGGTGGCTGGCGCGGAAACAACGGATACCGCACGCAACAAGCGCTCAAACTTGGATCTGCGCGCGTGGCTAAGTCTGAAAACATGGTCCTTTTCGATGCCAAGAACCTTTTACTGCGCCGGTTCGATATGTCCGAGTTTTTCTCGGACAGCGGTGCCGCGCGGATCAACATGTTCAAGATCGAAAGTGATTTCCATCGCAACTGGCTGCTGCAAAGCCTGGATGCGTTGGATGTTCCGCATCCCGATATGGATCAGGTGAGGACGACAACCTTCGCTACTCCGTATCCGGTCCGGCGGTCACTGATCCTTGCGCTGCTGGATGAGATCAACGAACGCTATGGATCAGTGCAGGCGCTCTTTGGCTCGCGGCGACGTCCGTCCGAGTTCATGTTGCTCAATGCTTACTGCCTGAAAACGCAAGGTGGGCTGGACCCGTGGTATGAAGCGGTGACAGATCACAATATCGGCCTCTGGCCGACCTATTCGCCGCAGCAATTGGCGCATCAAGTTGCGCGAATCGATGATCAGGCGTCGCTGAGCCTTGGTTTGCACAACCGGGCAATTTCGAACCTGCCTGCGGATTTGCGCGATACAGTGTTCAAACAGCTTGAGGTGCGCGGTGTTTGCAGCCGTGGAATAACCAAAGCCATTCTGGACAAAACATCCGCTCTTTCTGCCTAACTCCAAGCCCTGGATGTCTAACGGCTTGACCCTTGGCGGAAATCCCGAAAGGGTCTGCGCCAAAGCAATGCCGGAGCAGTAATGGCCACGACCCCCCCTCCTTTTGCCCCGTTTGAGTGGAAGATTGCATGGCGCTATCTGCGTGCGCGGCGCGCCGAAGGCGGTGTCAGCGTGATGACCTGGATCTCGCTGATCGGCATCACCTTGGCAGTTTTTGCGTTGATCGCGACCTTGGCAGTGCGGTCCGGCTTTCGCGCGGAGTTTGTTGGTACGATCCTGGGGGCCAACGCGCATGTCAGCGTGTATTCCGCCGGAGAGCTTGACGCGCAGGGCCGGGTTGATCGGACACTGACAGATTTCGACGGCATGGCACAACGCATTGCTGATGTGCCCGGGGTTGAACGTGCCGTGCCCTTGGTCAAGGGGCAGGTTCTGATCACCAACCGAGACCGCAGCACCGGTGTTGAGGTCTTTGGCATGCGCCCAGAGGATCTGTATCAGCTGCCGGGCATTGCTGAGAGTGATCAGGCTTACGGTGATCTGAGCCGATATCCCGAGGGTATCGCAATCGGCTCCGGCGTGGCCCGCGCAATTGGCGCAACAGTGGGTGACCGGATCAAGGTCACATCCCCCAACGGGGTCAAGACGGCTTTTGGCACATCGCCCAGGGTCAACGCATATGAGGTGGTCTATGTGTTCTCGGCTGGCCGCTACGACATCGACCGCACGCGGGTCTACATGCCGTTTGCCGAGGCGCAGAGCTTTTTCAACCGGGAAGGTGTTGCCGATGAGATCGAAGTCATGGTGGCACATCCGGAAAACCTGAACCCTGTTCTGATCCCGATCCTCGAAGCTGCAGGCGAGCGGTCGCAATTATGGACATGGCAGGACGCCTCTGGCGGGTTCCTGCGTGCCCTTGAGGTTGAAGACAATGTCATGTTCATCATCCTGTCGATCCTGGTTCTGATCGCCACGATGAACATTGTGTCGGGTCTGATCATGCTGGTCAAAAACAAGGGTCGGGATATCGGGATCTTGCGCACCATCGGGCTGAGCGAGGGGTCAATCCTGCGCGTGTTCTTTATTTGCGGTGCGTTCACCGGCATCATCGGCACCACGATGGGCGTCATTCTAGGATGCCTTTTTGCGCTTTATATCGATCCGATATTCTCGTTCGTGAATTTCCTGATGGGGGGCGGAGTGTGGGACCCGGCCATTCGCGGGATCTATGCTCTGCCGGCCGAGTTGCACTTGTCTGACGTATTAAAGGCCATCGGCTTGTCGCTGGGATTGTCCTTCCTTGTCACATATTTTCCGGCCCGTCGCGCGGCGCGGCTAAACCCGGTTGAGGCTCTGCGCTATGAGTGATGTGGCATTGCGGCTGACCGGTCTGACGAAAACCTATCTGCAAGGTACACCGGCCGAAGTGCAGGTGTTGCGCGGCGTCGATCTGGAACTGCGCGCGGGCGAGGCGGTGGCGCTTGTCGCGCCTTCTGGGGCTGGGAAGTCTACGCTGTTGCATATAGCAGGACTACTCGACACTCCGGATCAGGGAACGGTCGAGGTTGCAGGACAAGTGGCGTCAGGCACAAGTGATCGAAAACGCACGGGTATTCGCCGTCAGGATGTGGGCTTTGTCTATCAGTTCCACCACTTGCTGCCCGAGTTCACCGCGTTGGAGAATATCGTTCTGCCGCAACTGGCGAATGGGGTGTCTGAGGCCGCGGCCAAGGATCGCGCTATGCAGTTGCTGGATCGCGTCGGCGTGGCTGCGCGGGCGGGGCACCGACCGGCTGCCTTGTCGGGCGGAGAACAACAGCGGGTTGCGTTTTGTCGTGCCCTGGCCAATGCCCCGCGCGTGTTGCTGGCGGATGAACCAACCGGCAACCTTGACCCCGGCACATCTGATCAGGTGTTCGAGGCGCTGATGTCTCTGGTGCGCGAGGCCGGATTGTCGGCTCTGATCGCCACGCACAATCTTGACCTTGCAGCGCGTATGGACCGGATGGTGCGACTGGAAAACGGTGTGCTTAGGCCAGTTGGGTAATCGCAACGCCCAAAGCCATCACCGCAATACCGCCCGCCCGTATCCATGTCAGCGGTGAGACTTGTGCGCCAAAAAGGCCGAAATGGTCGATGGCAGCTGCGCTGATCAACTGTCCCAGCAGAACAAAGAACACCGCGTTGCCGACACCGAAATGCGGGGCCACATGGGTGATGGACAGAACGTAAAAGGCGATCAGCACACCAGCCAGAAACAGGTGTTTGGGCGCTTGCGCCGCTTTGGCGAACCCCGAGGTGCCGGGCAGCAGGACAAGAGCCAGAGCCGAGGTCGCGAAGGCAATCGCAAACAGGATGACAGCGGCCGTGTTCGGAGACCCGATCATCCTGCCAAGCGCGGCGTTCAGCGCCGCCAGTATCGGGATGCCGAATCCCGCGACAAGCATGATCGCTGCGTATTGTGTCATATCGCGCCCTTTCCTCCGCCCCATTGATCTGGATCATTGCGCCCCGCGCGCTTGCCGACAAGTCTGTAAATGACTGAAACCAGTGGAGGATGCGATGAGAGGCACGGTTCTCACACTTTGTTTTGCCAGTGTATGTGCGGTATCTGGCTCAGAGGCTTTGGCACAGGACGCGCAAGTTGGCGCAGAGCTTTATCAGCATTATTGCGCGACCTGTCATGGGCTGGACGCAACCGGGAACGGGCCGATGGCCGGGGTTCTGGTGGTTCAGCCAGTGAACCTGCGGACGCTGGCCGGTGACGATGGCGTGTTCCCAACAGCGCGTGTCGTTGCGCGGATCGACGGGCGGGATCCGTTGGTCAGCCACGGTAGCCCGATGCCTGTCTATGGCCCCTATTTCGAAGGCCAGGATACTGCGATGAAAACGCCCGCGGGGCAGCCTATTCTGACCAGCCAGCCGATTGTCGATCTGGTGGAATACTTGATGACCATCCAGGACGGTTAACCGGTTCAGCGGCAAATGCCTTCGATCGCGGCGCCCGCCCAGGGCAATTCGACATCGCGTTCCCTACGGCCTTGCGGCAGGGTAGAAACGTCCATGTGTTTGCTTAACATGTCGTGGAGCCGCTGGGTACGCGGCGCGTCCGGGTCCAGCGCGCGGCAACAAACATACTCTTCGACAATCGCGCCTTGCTGTTCGAACCCATAGGCCAGAAAATCAGGCGAGGTATCAAGGTCAAACAGATAGGGATCGTCCTGTCCCGTATGCTCAGCCGCGGCGCGCAACGGGTGATATCCGGTGGTGGCGCGATTCTGCCATTGCCAGACATGGGTCAATTCGTGCGCCAGCAACATGGCCGCAATCAAGTTCACGCGCTCGGGGTATTTCGACATGTAATCGTCAAGATACCAGTCTTTGGTAAAGTAGACGCGGTTGAACAGGGCCACGGCAGCAGGTTTTCCGGTGACGGTTTCTTCCTTGACCGGAGGCAGGATGCGTTCGCGGCACGCCAAGCGCGGTCTGGCTTTGCGCGTGTAGGTGACCGAAGCCACAGGCGCTCCTTCTACCAGACGGACGCGATCCAGGTTCAGCGTTTCACCTTGAATGTTGCTCGCAAAAGCGCGTTCCTGTTCTGTCAGAGGGCGACCACAGGTTGCCAGCACCATAAGAAAAGAAAGCAAAAGAAAACGCGTCATACTACGCAACCGTAGCGCGCGTTGGTGCTTGCGCAAGCGGTTTTCACGAGCGGTTTGATTCGAGGTCGGCGCGTGATTGCCCGCGAAGCTGTTTCCAGGCGGTTTCGGCGCCAATTTCTTTAGCAAAGTCGCGCAATTGGCAGAGTCCGCGATATTCATAATTGACTAGTCAATCAAAATCCCGCAGCCTGTCTTCTGTCTAGGGGTGTACGGATCACGGTTTTTGCAAGATCGGATCCGTTTTAGGGGCGAATTGCGCGGGTCTGACATCGCCGTCAGGCCAGTGCTTTGTTCTTCCATCTCTGTCCAAATTGGCGCATGTTAAAGGAAATCTTTCGTGCAACAGAAATCCTCGGCCGGGCCATTTCGGGAACGGGGAACATGAACAGAAAACAGGGAGACTATCTCATGAAAAAACTGGGTGTAAGCCTGATGGCGATTGTTGTGGCCACCGGCGCGCACGCCGCGGATATGGGCGCGGTGGACGAGCCGATCAAACTGGCGATCAATGAATGGACCGGGCAGCACGTCACCACTCATGTCGCGGGCGAGATGCTCAAGGCAGCCGGGTACAACGTGGAATACGTGACTGCCGGCATGATGAACCAGTTTCAGGCGCTTGCTGATGGTGACATCGACGCTACGCTGGAAATCTGGTCGTCGAACGTGTCAGACGAATACTCCAAGAAGGTTGCAGAAGGCACCGTTGTTGAAATCGGCGATCTGGGTCTGAATGCCAAGGAAGGCATCGCATATCCTGCACATGTCGCTGATCTGTGCCCCGGCCTGCCTGCGTGGGAGGCGTTGAAGGACTGCGCGCAAGTGTTTGCAACCGCTGAAACTTTGCCCGGTGGTCGCCTGGTGGATTACCCGGCCGATTGGGGCACACCCGGTGCTGACCGCATGACCGGGCTTGAACTGCCGTTCAAAGCCGTTCCTGCCGGATCCGAGGGCGCCTTGATCGCCGAGCTTCGCGCATCGACCGAGCGCAAATCGCCGCTGCTGATTACGTTCTGGCAGCCGCATTGGGCGATGTCGGCCTATGATGTGCAATTCGTTGATCTGCCTGCAGGCGAAGAAGCCTGCTTTAACGATCCTGCCTGGGGTCCGAACCCGAACGCCGTCAATGATTGCGACTTTTCACCCTCGCGTATCTTCAAAGCCAGCTGGAGCGGCATGGAAGACAAATGGCCTGCGGCTTACGAAATCCTCAGCAACTATCAACTGGCCGTGGAAGATCAGCAGCCGATGATGGGGGCCATCGACGTTGACGGCGGCTCTGTTGAAGAGGTTGTCGCGGCGTGGATGTCGGAAAACGAAGGCAAATGGCGCCCGGTTGTTGACGCCGCAACGCAGTGAGCTTGCATTAGTGACTGAAACGAACCCGCCAGCCATCGCCTGCCAGAACCTCTGGCAGGTGTTTGGCAATGGCGCCGAAAAAGCCCTGACCGACGCGCTGTCTCGGTCAGGGAATGACGCTGACAAAGCCGCCGCTGATCTTCGCGAAAACGGGTTTATCCCGGCTGTGCAGGACGCCAATTTCGAGGTCAAGGAAGGCGAGCTGTTTGTCATCATGGGCCTGTCCGGCTCGGGCAAATCCACATTGATCCGTTGCATTTCGCAGCTGTTGCCGGGCACCGGTGGCGAAATCCGGGTGGATGGAGAGAATGTCGTCGGGGCCTCCAAGAAAAAGCTGACCGAGCTGCGCCGCAAAAAGCTGGGAATGGTGTTCCAGCATTTTGGCCTTTTCCCGCATATGACCGTTGCCGAAAACGTAGCCTACCCGCTGCGCGTGCAAGGTGTTGGCCGCAAGGAACGTCTGGCCCGCGCGCAAGAGGTGATCTCACTGGTTGGGCTGGAAGGGCGTGAAGACAGCTTTCCTCGCCAACTGTCCGGGGGGCAGCGGCAGCGTGTGGGGATTGCACGCAGCCTGGCTGTGAACCCCGATATCTGGTTTCTGGACGAGCCATTCTCGGCGCTCGATCCGCTGATCCGCCGCCAGTTGCAGGACGAATTCCTGCGCATTCAGGCGACATTGAAGAAATCCATCGTTTTCATCACTCATGATATCCAAGAGGCGCTGAAACTGGCTGACCGCATTGCGATCATGCGCGACGGCAAGATTGTTCAGATTGGAACGCCGACGGATATCGTGTTGCGCCCCGTCGATGACTATGTGCGCGAGTTTTCCAAAGATGTGGCCAAAGGCCAGCATGCCAAGGTCGCCTCGGTCATGCGAGAGGGTGAGGCGCAGGGCCCTGATGATCCGGGGCTGACAACTGCCATGACGCTGGATGCCGCCCTGGCGCGGTGTATGGAGCTGTATGAGCCGGTTCCGGTGCGCGATGCCGATGGCAAGGTTGTCGGCACTGTGAACCCGTCTGATCTGGCCGCCGCGTTGCAGGTGGACGAGGCATGACGGCCGTTACAGATCTGCCGACGCAGCCTTCACTTCATCTGACAACTGGTGCCAAAGCCGCGCTGATCACGGTGGTTGTCGGCGCCGTCTGCCTCGCGCTCGAAGGCGTCGCCCCTTGGTTGGTCAAATGGCCTGCGGCATGGGAACTGCCTGCGACGAAATGGGTTGGAGCTTTCCTCGATTGGTTTCTGAATCTGATCAAACCGGCAATGCGCATGTTTTCGGACCTGATGGCCTACCCGATGAATTGGGCCAATTTTGTTCTTGGCAACACGCCTTGGCCGATTGTGATCGGGATCGTGACGGCGCTGGGCTGGTATCTGGGTGGTTTGCCTATGGCCGCTTTGGGCTTTTTAGGGCTCAGCTTTGTGCTGGCCTCGGGCTATTGGGCCGAAAGCATGAACACGCTGGCGCTTGTGGCCGTATCCGTGCCGGTCGCGCTGATCATGGGCGGGGGCATCGGCATTCTGGCCAATGAAGTCCCACGCGTCAAAAGCGCCGTGCAGGCGGTTCTGGACATCATGCAGACCGTGCCGACCTTTGCCTATCTGACGCCCTTGTTGCTGCTCTTTGGGTTTGGCCCGGTTGTTGGCCTGATCGCCTCGGCCATCTATGCGGCACCCCCCATGGCCCGGAACGTGCTGCTGGGGCTGGAACGGGTCGAGCCCGAGATCAAGGAAGCGGCCATCATGTCCGGTGGCACGCGGTTGCAACAGCTGTTTCAGGTCGAAATTCCAGCCGCCACGACGCAGATCATGGTGGGTGTGAACCAATGCCTGATGGCGGCGCTGTCCATGGTGATCATCGCGGCTGTGATCGGCGGGTTCAACGATATCGGTTGGGAAGTTCTTCTGACCATGCGTAAGGCGCAATTTGGCGAATCCCTGATGGCCGGGTTGGTGATCGTGGTGTTTGCTGTGGTCATTGACCGGATGAGCGGCACCTTGGCGACCGAACGAAAACGCTATGACCGCCGCGTGGTGTGGGCGATGCTGGGCTTTGCGGTTCTGTTCACCGTGGCGTTCCGCAATTGGTTGCCCAACCCCTCGGAATTGACGGTACTGGACCCGATGGCCCAGGCTGTTGACAGCGGCTTGACCGCCTTTACCCAGAACAACGGGCCCTGGCTGGATGCTCTCAAGAACAACTCGCTGTTCTATGTGCTGCTGCCACTGCGCATTGGTCTGGACCAGGCTGTTTTGCCGTTCACCTGGGGGTTCCAATGGACCTCTGGCATGAGCTTTGGGCTGTTTGCTGTTGGCGCTGTGATTGCTGGCCTGATGGCCTGGCGTGGTCACCTGACCGGCGGGCTGATCGTAATGATCCTGATCGGTATTCTGGAAACCGGTATCTCGAACCTACCCTGGCCCTTTGTCCTGACCGGAGCAGCGGCCTTGGGCTATGTTGCGGGCGGGTTGCGTCTGGCTGCTCTGTCGGTGGGGCTGCTCAGCACAATTTTGGTGTCCGGCCTGTGGGAACGGGCTTTGCTGTCGCTGTATTTAAGTGGTGCGGCGGTCTTTAGCTGCGCGGTCTTTGGCGGGTTGATCGGTCTGGCCAGCGCTGTCTGGGCGCCGGTCTGGAAGGTTGTGCGGCCGATTTGTGACATGCTTCAAACGATCCCGCTGTTTGTCTTCCTGATCCCGGTCCTGATGGTGTTCCAGATTGGCGAGTTTTCTGCCTTTCTAGCGATCTGTGCCTACGCGATTGTTCCGATGATCCGTTATACGCGGCACGGGCTGGTCAACACGCCTGACGAGATGATGGAGGCCGCAATCTCGAGCGGCGCGACCGAGTGGCAGATCATGCGCGACGTGCGCGCGCCTTATGCCGCACCGACCATTCTGCTGGGGCTGAACCAGACGATCCTTTATGCCTTTGCCATGTTGGTAATCGCTGCCCTGATCGGAACGACGGGGCTGGGCCAATCCATCTATCTGGCGCTGGGCCAGGCGGATGTGGGGCTTGGGGTCTCGGCAGGGGCCGCAATGGCCATTCTGGCTTTGATCGCCGACCGCATGGTTCAGGGCTTTGCGGAAGAGCGCCGGAAGGCGTTGGGGCTTTGAGTAACAGGCAGGGGCGATACCGTCGCCCTGCCTGATTCCATTCTGCAAAAACTGGTCGACTGTGTTGTTCCGTGCTATTTGGACCGTCACGCAATGAACCAACGGAGCCAACTGATGCACCTGGCCTATGTCACAACCACGGATCGCGGCGCTACCGATCGCCTGCTGAGCGCTGTGGCCGAACGTCTTCTGACGCGTGGTATCCTATTGTCGGGTGTGGTCCAGACCAATACGGAATGCGCCGACGATGCCAAATGTGACATGGACCTGCGGGTCTTGCCTGATGGCGATACAATTCGCATTTCGCAATCGCTTGGGTCGCATTCGCGCGGCTGTCGCCTGGATCCCGCAGCGTTGGAGCAGGCGGTCGGCTATGTCAGCGGGTCGTTGTCACAAGCGCCGCAACTGTTGATCATCAATAAATTCGGCAAGCACGAAGCAGACGGGCGCGGGTTCCGCCCGGTCATCGGCGAGGCGCTGGCTTTGGGCATACCAGTGTTGCTTGGTGTAAACGGTCTGAATGCCGAAAAATTCAAAGACTTCACAGGCGGTCAGGCCGAGCAACTGGAGCCAAACGGAGACGCAATCGTCGACTGGTTTGACCGTGTCGACGCAACACGTGCGGCTGAAGTTTGACCCTTTGCTGATCTACCCGAAGTTGGCTGTTAGCTCGCACGGTCTGTGCACCGGCGGAGGAGTTGACAGGCTTGCAAGTATTTGAGGCCAAGACCTTGCGAGCACCATCGGTGGCACCTGTAATGAAAGGTGTCATGTGGTTAAGAGAAGTGGTGGTGGTCGCAGTCTTCGGCGAACCGGTCTCTGCCTCGGATTTCCCTGTTTACAGGGAATTTACAGGGAAAATCTGAGGTTTTGGCCTCGGAAACGCCAATTCCGCCGATTTCTGCTCAGATTAAATGACGTTTTACAGGGGTTTAGGGGGCAATTCCCTGTTCTTTCAGGAACAGGGGATTTTGCGCATTGGAACAGGGATTGCGCCGGTGTGAACAGGGAAGCGATTGCCGGGAACAGGGATCGCGCCAAGGGCCGAAACTAATACAGCCAATTCGATCACCGGAAGCCTGGGATGCCAAGTTCCTTGAGGCCGCCGTCTTCCTCGTCTTCTGGCAGTTCGGCCCAGAGCAGCGTGCGCAACTGCAACTTCTGCGATTTCACAAAGCGATTGCCAGTGGCAATAAACGGCAACTTTGTCCCGCAGAGCAGTCATTCATGCCTGGCGCGGCGAATGTCCACTTCGAGCCCAAACCTCCCAGATGCTACGCAACGCCCGAATGACTGCTCTTGCTCATCAGCCGCTTGCCATTCCAGTAATCATTGCGCCCAGGGCGACAAGGTGGACAAGCATGAGCGCTTTGTCATTCCACAGTGCGCCGACTGCGAACCACCCCACGACACCCACAAGAAACAAGTAGAGGTTCCAAGGCGTCCAGCCAAACCCCGTCGCGGTGTATCCCATGATTTGAACGGCGGATGCGCCCCACTTGACCGCGAAAACCAGGCGCTCGCGCGATGACGCGAAGGCCAAGATGTCAGACGGCACGGGTTAACCCACCGTCGATGCGCAGGTTTTGCCCTGTCATGTAGCCGCCTTCCGCTGAGGCGAGCCACGAAATCAAGGACGAGACCTCAGAGGCATTGCCATACCGCCCCATAGGAATCCGCGCTTTACGGTCCTCGGTTTCGGGCAGGCTGTCGATGAAACCCGGAAGAACATTGTTCATGCGGATGTTCTTTGTCGCGTACTTGTCGGAATAGAGTTTTGTGAACGCGGCGAGCCCGGCCCGGAAGACGCCCGACGTGGGGAAAAGAGGATCAGGTTCGAATGCCGCGAAGGTTGAGATATTGATGATTGCTCCGCCGCCCTGCGCCTGCATCAAGGGGGTGACAAGCCGTGTCGGACGGATCGCGTTCATCAGGTAGACTTCCATACCTTGATGCCAGTCGTCGTCGCTGATTTCGAGAACCGGACCTTTTGGTCCGTGGCCGGCAGAGTTCACCAAGACATCGACGCGACCCCAGCGATCCTTCGCACCTTCGACCAAAGCGTTCAGCGCTTCTCCATCAAGGTTAGAGCCAGTAACGCCAAAGCCACCAAGTTCGCCACCGAGTGCCTCACCTTTGCCGGACGAGGACAGGATGCCAACTTTGAAGCCATCTTCTGCCAGTTTGCGTGCTGCATCTGCACCCATGCCGCTTCCGCCTGCTGTAATTAAAGCTACTTTTTCTACTGTCATATCGAGAATCCTTTCTGGTTGATTCCCAAATTGTCTGTTATCTGAGAAATTTCGATTCAGAATTGATGTCACATGACAGTAGAAATACTATTGCAGAATGACTGAACTTCCCCCGCTCAACAGTTTGCGTGCGTTTGATGCTGCAGGCCGCCGCCTCAGTTTCCGCTCTGCCGCTGATGAATTGGGCGTTACGCAAGGGGCTGTTGCACAGCACGTGCGCCAACTAGAAGCGCATCTTGATCTGATCTTGTTTGAGCGTGTTCCAAAGGGTCTGGCATTCACATCGGTCGGGCGCAGCTATCACAACAGGATTGCGGGGATCTTCGCTGACCTTCGATCCGCAACGGCAGAATTGAAGCCGGAGCCAAACAAAGTCGTCATCAGCGTCACACCGACCTTTGCTGCGAAATGGCTGATCCCCAATCTGCCGGACTTCACCGTAGCCCATCCTGATATCGATTTGCGGATTATGGCGACCGAAAGAGTTTCCAGCTTCCACAGCGACGGGATTGACCTTGCAGTGCGTCAGGGATCGCCGCCGTTTGGCGCGTCACTGGACGTAACGCTTTTGTTCAGGCAATCGCTGATCGCGGTCGCTGCGCCGCAGTTTGGGGACATGGGTGACACTCCTCTTGAACCAGATAAACTTGCAAGTATGCCGAAGATCCATGACACCCACGACCAATGGCCCAGCTACCTCGCGCATTTGGGTGTACAGGAACAGTCGCCTCGGCGCCTTCGTCTGAGCCAAACGTCTCTTGCGGTCGATGCCGCTATCGCCGGGCAAGGTCTGGCCTTAGTAAGCCGGTTTCTGGTGGCTCATGACCTTGCGGCTGGACGCTTGGTCGAGGTTGGCGCAGCGCTGGACGCGGGTGGAAGTGATTTCTATGTCCTCATGCCGCGAACAGCCAAGAACAGCGAGACGGTCATCAATGTCGTGACGTGGCTTAAGGCGCGCTCGGCCGAAGATAACTGACTGCCTAGGAACCTAAGCGGTCTTTCAGACCATCGGGATGAACGGCAGCAAAGTCCGCAGAGCGGTCATTCGTCGCGATTGCGTAAATGACTGCTCTGAGCCCAAACTTACCGAGTTGTTGCATCGTAGCGAATGTCGGCTACGAAGTGCCCCCGCCACAACAATGGCGGAGGGCTTTGCCGTTTAAAGCGCTTTGCGGAAGACCACCTTGTCGTCGCCATCGGCCCAAAAGTCGCGGATACGTGCTTCTTCTTCATAGCCATTCTGAGCGTAGAACTTGCGCGTCAATGCAAAGTCGTCCGTGCCGGACGTGTCTACAATCAAGATGCGTTGCCCCTTTTCCTTTAGGCGCTGCTCGGCTGCACTTACCAATGCCGCCCCCAGCCGTTTGCCTTGCAAATCAGGGTGCACCGCGAGGGCGAGCATGTTCCACGTCCCGTCGGCGAGTTCCTCGGGCACTGTGTAGCACAGGCCCACAGCTTCTCCGTCGCTATGGCAGGTCAGCCAAAAGGCTTCTGTTTCGCCTGCCAATGATGGCGCCAGCATGTCTGGGAGCATTTCGCTCGGGAAAAGCTCTGTCCCATCCAGCACTGCCTGAAGTCCTGCAATGTCGTCGGTTGAAGTCGCTTTAATGATTGTGTTTGTCATTTTCTGTTTATCCTGATCGGTTGTCGTATTGAGGGTTCACGGAGCGAATGCCGAGCCTTGTGGCGCGGTAGGGTCGTCCGTTTTCAGATTTGATGAGCCGCCGTTTCTTCAGGCGGTCAAAGAGCTTTAGCGAGCAATCAGCCAATACGTGGCCGTCGCTGGTGAAGCATGAAACTTCGCACACTTTGCCGTTCGCCATACGCTCAAAATGGATGGCTACACCTTGCGCCAGAACGTGCAAAACACGCTGTTCGTGTTTTGAGATATTCAACAGATTGTCTCTTTAGTTTATGTCAGCAGAAAAGGCTTCCAGCATCTCGCGCAGAAGTCTTCTGGTTCAAGTTGGTCCAATCAGGTGGACCTTAGCGGCGGGCCGCAATCGTAGACATAAATTCTCCATCGCCCTGCGTTCGTGCAGCAGGTGAAAGTGAGCTAGTACGACAAGTACCGTTTTGCAAGCGGACATTCGGAAAACCAAAGTCAATGGCAGCAATGTCCACGTAGCAGACATTCACTGAATTCTGCCGAACGTCTGCTCCGAGCCCACTTTGGCCGGTGCTGCGCGTTGCCCCAATGACAGCTATGCGCGGAAAGCAGACTTTGCGTCGACAAACATGCGACGCGTTTCATCGGTATCTGATCAGAGTATCCAGTATCGCTTGCCGCGTTGCGTCATCATTTTGGAAAATCCTGCCGGCCAGAAACTCAGATGGAAACTCCGGCCACGTTTTGCGCATTTCGATGATAAGTCGCTGAGCTTCTTCGGTATGTCCCAACTGATCTTGCGCAACGGCTTGGAATAGGAGGGAAGGAGCACTTACAGGCGCACCGGCTGCGGGCGCTCCTTGAAAAGCTTCGACAACCTTTTTGTAATTCCCGAGCATCAGTTGCGATACACCCCAAATATTTCGTGCGCCAAAGCGGCCCGATCCTGACCTTAGTCTTTCTGGATTGCTGACCTCAGCCGCAAGATCCGGAGCGTTCGCCATGATGGCGGTGATGCCGACAAGATCCAGAATGTGACCATCATTCGGCGCAAGCTTGACCGAAAGTCTTGCGTATTTCATAGCCTCGACTGGATTGTTTTGGGCGGCCAAAACCCAACCATTTGCACCGTTTGCCCACGCATCAGTGGGAGATAGATCAAGCGCTATTCCCGACATCTCGGCAGCTTGGCTAAAAAGGTCGTCTCTTTGTGCCTCATCAGGGGACAGCATGGCCAAAGTCGCCAGGACCTGTGCCGATCCGGCATAACCGTCGGAGAGTGCGGGGTCGAGCTCCGCGGCATGCTGAAACATTCCCAGTGCTATTTGCTGGCGCTTGATATCAAAAACAGGGAAAAACATCCCTCGGGCTTGATCCGCAAGATTAGCCGCCTGAAGCCTTGTCAAAGATTGCTCACCAAGAGCAGTTCGCTCAGCCTGTTCGATAGATTGGGCTGAGGGCAAAGCTACCTTGTTATCCCGAGTGAACCAAAAGCCAGCCACCGCAATCAACACTAGGCAACCCAGCCCAATTGGCAGCAGTTGTACCAGACGTTGATTCCCACCAATCAGATCGCTGTCCTGAGCGGTTGAGTCGTCGCTTCCTGTCTTTCTTCCTTGCGAAAACCGTGGCTTGTATCCGCCGGAATCAACAAAAATTCGAACTCCCTCACCGTCCCATTGATCTTCATAAAACTCATGCAGCAGTCGCCGCAGGCGCCTGGCTTCGACGCGGACAAGGTTTCGACCACCAGTGCCATCAATACTCCGACCGTAGACTTCGACCGCGATTGCTTTACCCCGGATCTGGGTACCACGACCCGCGAGAGTTTCTTCGACCACGTATGTAAGAAATTGTTGGAGTCGAGGCGAAGCCTGGAACGCGACGCTGGAGACAACGCTCTGAAGTGCCTGTCGGACAAGCTCCGGCGATGGCGGTGCAACATCTTGATCTATCGGCAATTCATTAGCTTGGTTCAAAGCAAACTCACCCCCAACTCACGGTGACTCACTTGGCGCATGTCGTCAACCGCACTCATCTTGATGTGAGAATAGATAGTGGGAACCGGGGATTATCCAGTGACTTGGGAACAGAGTGACGAGCTTCCAGATCTTTCCGATGCGCTTTCAGGGCGTACCGAAACGGATGCGTTACTCAACGAGGCAATCGAAGACCTAAAGAAAGTTACTGCGCTGTTGGATGACACATCGATCACAGCCAAAGAGCGCGCGGAATGGGCCCACATCAGATCCGAACTCGTGAACGAGCTTCGCCGGATGATGAAGCGCAACTTTCGTAGCATTTCCAACTGAGGGCACAGCCATGACAAAAGAAGACAACGGCAAAGAACTTAAGAACGAACAGATCCAGAAATCTGACGACATCGAAAACCCTTCCCGGCGACACGTTATGCAGGGACTGGCAGCAGGTGCGGTCGCAACCGGTGCCGTTAGCTACGGTACAGGAACTGCACAGGCGCACCCCGGTGATGGGCCACTAGGCGAAAGCCTAAAGAACCCGTACGGCGGCAGGCCTGCCGGGGGCATCACTCTGCCGGAGTACTTCCGTCCTACCAAATACATGACGGGCTCGAATGCGAACTATTTCCCGCTTTCCGAGGACCTCGGGCCCGACGAAATGCGGATATCGTTCTGTGGTTCGACGCCCTTTCCGCCCCGCGAAGATCAGGCTGGGACTTGCATTATGGTCGAATTGGGTAATGGAAAGAGGTTCTTCTTCGACTTTGGCTCGGGCTGCGTCCGCAACATTATCGGGATGCAGGTTCCGGGGCAGTTGATCAACGACATCTTCATCACACACCTGCATGTCGATCACTATGCAGACATCCCTTACATCTACCCGTTCCGGGCTTGGTCTGGTGGATACACGCCGCTGCGCATTCACGGCCCTTCTGGTCGGACACCGGAGCTTGGTACAGCCGGAATGGTGAAAGGCATGCAGCAGATGCTCAAATGGCATCTTGAGGCCTTCGATGTGTTCCCGATTGGGGACGGCTACGAGATCGAAGTTAACGAATTCGATTTCCGTCAAGAAGGCGGCATCGTCTATGACGAAGATGGCGTGACTGTTCGGTCCTGGCCTCGTAGCCACGCCAAAGACGGTGCAGTCGGGTATCGGCTGGATTGGAACGGACTGAGCTTTGTTTGGACCGGCGACGGCCGCCCCGATGAACTGAGCCTTGAATACGGAAAAGGCGTCGATGTGTTTGTGACCGAAATGTCTGGACAGGATATCGGTCAGTTGATGACCTACAAGTACGGCCTGCCGCAAGAGCTGTTCAACTACACAATCGATACGCATCATACATCGCACTATGCGGTCGGTAAGATGATGGCTGAGGCGCGCCCACGGCTTGCAATGGTAACCCACTATACGCAAGACGAGGATATCGATGCCGAAATGCTGGCGGGAATCCGTGCCCACTATGATGGGCTGTTCGCTTGGGGTTTGGACGTCGCTGTCGTCAACGTCACCAAAGATGCAATCTGGTATCGCAAGGCGACACTTCCCGGAAAATCTGGTTCGGTCGCGCCATTCCGCGAATTGGGCAAGATGGAAGCAGAAGGCAAGATCACGTTGCCGGATGAAATCAAGCCGCCAGCACCGCGGTCATCACGTGCCGAACAGCAGGACCAGAAATACCGCGATATGGAGATCGATCCGAAAGAATACTATCCAGCTGACGTATTCCGTGCTCCCGATCCCGAGTGGCCCAGCGATTTCGTAATCAAGGTCGATGACGTCATCCCGAATCGCAAGAAGAAGGCGGAGTAACGGCATGATCGAATTTGGGTCGTCATCCGCAATCCCTGTAACGATCCTTACCGGCTTTCTTGGAGCCGGTAAGACAACACTTTTGAACCGCATCCTGACCGGCAATCACGGGTTGCGGGTTGCGGTTCTGGTGAATGACTTTGGATCAATAAACGTTGACGCCGACTTGGTAGTCGGTCTCGAAGATGATGTGATGAGTTTGGCAAATGGCTGCGTGTGCTGCTCGATCCGAGATGACCTGATCGAAACGGTAGAGGCCGTTCTCGCCCGGCCCGAGAAACCGGAATACATCGTCCTTGAAGCAAGCGGAGTGTCGGACCCGTCATCAATTGCAATGACATTCACCGATCAAAAGTTTCGGGACATGATCCGCTTGGACAGCCTCATGTGCCTGGTCGATGCGGAACAGCTATTTTCTGCGCCGGAACAAATGGAACTGAAGCTCCGTCAAATCGCGTTCTCGGACATGGTTATTTTGAACAAGGTCGACCTCGTCGACAGGGCAGCTGTTCAAAGGGTGCACGATTGGCTTGGGTCTCGCTTCCGTCGATATCGTCTGGTCGAAGCCATCAACGCAGACGTCCCACTGGATATACTTCTTTCCGTTGGTCGCTTTGCCGCCGAACAGCTAGAAACAGAAGTACCCGATCATCACGAGCATGGACCGGATTGTGGTTGCCACCACTCTGATCACTCGGACAGCTTCTCAACAACTATGATGAAAGCTGAAAGCCCGATAAGCTTGTCTTCTCTTCGGAGTGCAATTCGAAAGCTTCCAGGCGACGTTTATCGCCTCAAGGGCTTTGTTTTTAGCGAGGAGGATCCGGATCATCGCATTCTTGTACAGGTAGTCGGAAAACGCATGGACATCGCAAGGGATGGCGCATGGGGCCACCGAAAACCCGAAACAAGGCTTGTTGCAATAGGTGCACCCGGAGCTCTTTCGGATTACGAGCTTTCCGATGCGTTGTTAGCAAGCGCATAGCGGCATGTTCGACAAAACTTGTTTGCGTGTTTTTCTTGAATTCCAACACGTAACAGCTCGAAAGCCCGCAGCGCTGAGGACCAAAAAGTGGAGAAATACCCTATTGCTTAAGCAGTTTAGGAAATGGAGCCAAGCGATCAGATTGCTTGCACTTGCCACTGCGATTGCCCTGTCGGGAACGGCTGTGCGCGCGCAGGACGTCTCAAGTAGAGAGCTTGAAGACTCAACCGCAAATCTCGGATTGCCGAGTTCAGCTGGAGGACAAGATGCCGAGTTGCTTTCTGCGTTCCACGGGCTCGAGGCGTTGCCCCGAGTAGCAAATCTCATTTGCAGAGGTTCTAGGGGCAAAGATGGGATGCCTGTTATTTTTTCTGCCGAGGTAGATCTGGAAACTTTGCAAGCTGGCGACTTCAGAGTCGTAACAAAATCAGGTCAGATCGGAACAATGCATTGCGCATCAGTATTGCCTGCCACCGATCCCGGTGAGTTGCGCACGGTGCTTCTCATCGGGGATATTGGGAACGCTTCCGAGGATCCACCGGTTCAAGTCGAGGTTATTGGACACCTTCATTCCATCGATGGAACGCTTGATTTTCGAGGTGCCACTGTAGCCGTGACTCCGCTGGAAGACGGGCCGTCATTGATCTTTGCCGAGGTTGTTGAAGATTGGACTTTGGTCGGAAACTTGGGGCCACGCCGAACCAGAGGAAGCCTTTGTCCAAGTGACAACGTCGTACAGGCCATTCGGGTAACTTGGGCGGGTGGCGTTACGCTGGCGAACGGCAAGGAGCCTGGCGATGCGGAACGTGATCTGTACAGGATCGTCGTAGAGGCCGAAGATGGATCTCAACGCACAGTTGCGCCCGCCGAACTTGCCGATCTGGGTGACGGTGACAATAACCACATGCTCTGCCTTGATACTAAGGATCGACCTATCTCGGTTTCCTTTCCAGCTGGCATTTTGACGGATCCGAATGATGATCTGAACCCAGAAACCAGCGTATTTGTTTCAAAACCCAATTAACAAACTGCTTTAAGGTTTGTTCGGCTGGACTTTTAGCCGAAAATGCCCGGCCGGACCGGTTGCGGGTATTGCAGCGGTAAATGCGAATGAACGGACTTGTTCGCCTCTCGGACATTGCAAACTCGGTTTTGAAGGTCCGCTTTGGGCTGAACTGCAGTCCTTTGGAGCAATACTGCGGATGTCTGCAAAGTCCGCAAAGTAGACGTTCAAGCAAGTTGCCGCGAACGACCGCAATGCAGGACTAAGCTGCCCTTAGCTGCGCTGCGGCACGTTTGCTTTTCTTGAACGACTGCTCAGCGGATAACGCTGATACGCCGCGGAAGAAAATATTCGATCGAACAGAGCGCATCACCGCTCAGCTGACTGTTCGGACACATCGCACAATTTTGTGTATGATGCCGCCGAGCCATACGCTCAAACAATTTCGGACAATATTTAATGTGGAGACGATAGATGCAGCATTTGCAAACCAAAGCCCGCAATACTTTTGTCGCCTGTATTAGCTCGTTTTTTGTTTTCGTGCCCGCAGTCTCGGCGGAGGCTAATTTCCAGACGACATGCAACCCAAAAGCGGACCAGGCTTTCAACGAAGGTCTGAATCTCATTCACAACATGATGTACATTCAAGCCGAAGAAGCGTTCAACAAAGCAGCGTCCGCGGATCCAACTTGTTCCATGGCACAGTGGGGAATCGCGATGTCGAACTTTCATCCTCTTTGGCCGGGCACTCCCAGTGAAGCCGAAACAGAGAGAGGCTCTGCTGCAGCAGAAAAACTCGCGTCAATGTCCTCCGAAAGCGCCGTTGAACAAGCATTGATCGACGCCGCCGTGGCTTTCTACGCCTCAAGCCAGGAAGGCTACCGCGCTCAGCTTAAATCGTGGGCGGAGAAACAGGTTGCAGCTGCGGACCAACATGCAGACGACTTGGACGCCGCGGCGTTTGCGGCGCTGGCGCGCCTTGCAACGGCGCCGCGAGGGGCCGACGGAATCAAAGTAAAATCGCAGGTGGGAGATACGCTGGACGCGCTTCATCAAAAGGCACCAGAACATCCTGGCGTCATTCACTACGCGATCCACGCCTATGACAATCCGCCACTCAAGGAGCGAGGCAGGCCGTACGCCGAGATTTACGATAAAACGGCTCCAAGCGCTCCACATGCGCTGCATATGCCCGCTCATATATTTACACGAACAGGAGAATGGGAAAAATCAATTGATCTGAACAGCCGGTCCGCCGAAGCAGCTCTTGAGCAATCAAAGGACGTGATACAAAGCCACTATGCGCATGCGATCGACTACATGGTTTACGGCCACCTACAACTTGGGAATACAGACGAAGCTGCAGGGCTGGTCGACGAAATGCTCGAAATTCAAAATCATCAGGCCAGTTTCGGAAGCGCATATGCGTTAGCGGCTGCACCCGTTCGCCTGCCTCTTGAGCAGGGACAATGGGACGTCGCGGCGGCACTGTCGCCTGAGATGCATCCGGTAATTCCATGGGAGAAATTTCCACAAACTGTTGCCATGCGGTGGTTCGCGATCGGTATCGGAGCTGCCCGCAGCGGTGATGTCGATACAGCGAAGAGTGCGCTTGCCGAGCTCAAGTCTTTGCACGCTGTGATGAAAGAGCGTGAGCAGGGCTATTGGGCGCAGTTGACTGAAGCACAGATCATGTCGGTGGAAGCCTGGATTGAACTGGCGGGTGGGGACTCTGAGACCGCATTTGCTAAGCAGGCAGCCGCGTCTGATCTCGAGGATAAGATTGGCAAAAGCCCGGTCACACCCGGCCACGTCCTTCCGGCTCGAGAACTTCTTGGGGACATGCTGATGGAGCTTGGAAAACCCAATGAAGCTGCGGTCGCTTATCGGGCGACGCTGGATCTTTCTCCAAACAGAGCAAGAAGCCTCGCGGCACTTCAATAAGTGGCAAAAACACACTTGGTCGGTGCTTTGTAGTTTTTTGCAGCAGCATCGACCGATTTGGGCAAAAGCAGCCACATAGCGAACATGACCCGAACGACTGCCATGCGGACGAAGCCGCCGTTTGCGAGCATAAATACAGGTACTGGGCAAGTTGCCGGTTCTAACAAAGCATGAACATGATATTGTCCTCGAGATACACCTCGGGAAGTAACAATGAGTCAACTTCGCCTTGCTGCAATCGTGTCTCTCGATGTCGTCGGCTTCAGTCGGATGATGCAGGGTGGCTCCAAGCCACTTCTCAAAACACTGAACACCTTGTACCGCGATTTGGTAACGCCGATCGTTGAACAAAAATCTGGCCGGGTGGTCAAACTGTTGGGCGACGGAGCATTGATTGAATTTCCGTCAGCAGGAAACGCCCTAGAAGCGGCAATTGCAATTCAAACCGAGTTGAGAGAGCCAGACCATCCTTATCTGGTTCCGGAACGTATCCAGCTTAGAGCGGGTTTGCACGTCGGCGACGTCACCGTCGACGGCGACGATATCTTCGGAGATGGAGTCAACATCGCTGCGCGGCTCCAATCGTCAGCTGAACCCGGGGGCATTCTGGCCTCAAAGGTACTTTGTGATCTTGCCGGAGCGGATTACGCTAAACGTTTGCGCCGAGAAGGGCTACACACGTTCAAAGGCATTGAACAGCCGATCGAAGTGTTGTCGATCAACTTCACCGATGAACATGTGTCCAAATCGCGCGCTAACTTCTCCAAAACACAGGAAATTCGGTTTTGCAAAACTGACGACAACATTAGTCTGGCCTGGAGCTCAGTTGGAGACGGTCCTCCGGTCGTAAAGGCGCCAAGTTGGATTGGACACTTGGAGCTTGACTGGCGCAACCCGGGGAAAGCTCCAATTTACACTTCCATCGCTCAACGACATCGTTTGGTCCGTTTTGATGCCAGGCTCAACGGTCTATCTGACTGGATCGCCGCAACATGCACGTTCGAACGGTTCGTTGATGACTTGGAAACCGTTTTCGACGCAGCGGGTATCAAGCGCGCGCCAATCCTTGCGATATCGCAGGGATCCGCGGTGGCAGCCGCCTTCGCAGCGCGCCGGCCTGACCGCGTGTCTGCGATCGTAATGATAGGTGGGTTCCCCATTGGTCGGGCAAAGAGAACGTCACAAAAAGATGTGAAACGCGCTACCGCAATTAAACAAATGATGACTGCCGGTTGGGACGATGATTATCCGTCTCTGCGCGATTTAATGGCGCAAATTATCGTGCCGGGCGCGAGCCATGAAGAACAGCGGCAATATGCCGAAGATATGCGCGAGATGATTTCACCCGAAAACATGGGGCGATATCGCGGCGTGATTGATAATATCGATATCACACCGATATTGTCCAAGGTCGAGGTTCCGTGCCTTGTTTGTCATGGGACAGGTGACAGGATGCAACCAGTCGAACAAGGCCGATTGTTTGCAAAGGGATTGCCCAACGCGAAGTTCATCGCCTACGAAAGCTCTAACCATACCATCCCGGACAACGATCCAGAGTGGCCACGTTTTGAAAGAGACGCTTTGGCTTTCTTGGCCGAACACAGCTGAGCTATTGCTTCGATCGCGCCCGGATTGTTGCGCAGTTATTCTTCCACAAACAGACGCAATAAGGGTCGTTCACTACCGTGATAGAAGACAAAGTTTCGATCAATGCAGTAAGATTGCCTTACGCCCAAGACGGCGAGGGAGACCCTGTCCTGTTCGTTCACGGTTCGAACGCGGATCACCGAGTTTGGGATGCGCACCGGGATCTAATGGCACAACACTGCCGCATGATCAGATTGACCATGCGATACTTTGGGACAGACGCATGGCCAGACAATGGAGAGAATTTCAGCATGCAAGTCCATGCTGAGGATCTCGCTGCCTTCATTCGAGGCCTGAAGCTCGAGCCCGTAACGCTTGTCGGATGGTCATGGGGCGCAGGGGTGTGTCTGACGATGGCTGTCCAGGATCCTAGCCTCGTTAAGCGCATGTTTCTGTACGAACCTGCGTTGGCAACGTTTGTCGCGGACAAGAAGACTTCACAAGCAGCTCTGCAGGATCGTATTGCCATGAGCGAACAAGCTCGAATGCTGGCCGAAGCGGGAGCTCTTGAAGGCACGGTACACAAATTCATGGATGGCGTGAACTCACAGACCGGCGCATTCAGTGGGCTTTCGACGGATGTTCGGAAGGTGATGACTGAGAATGCTCGGATGTTGCCGCTGCTTTTTACTGGACCACCGCCACCACCAGTCAAAGACAAAGACCTTCAGGATTTAGCATTGCCTGTGACTATCGCTCTGGGCAGCCAAAGTCGCTCTTTCTACAGAATAACAGCTCATACGGCGCACGCTCCGATCCCATCAAGCGAGTTGAAAGTGATTGAAGGTGCCCGACACTTGCTACCCGTTCAGAGGCCAGAAGAGTTCTGCCAAGCAGTATTGGATTTCTTAGGCCAGGATCAATCAGTAGAGCTTCAATAGATGTTTCCGACGTACGCTTTGCGTGGCCTGCGTCTGCGCGATCCACCGGTGACGTTTGCCCTTGTATGCAGTGTTGGAAGACTGGCCAAACGGCTCTTTCGGGCTCGAAGCGGTCGCTCGCAGAGTTTGGGCGAATTTCTGCTCCGTGGACTTTGCGGACATTCGCAGTATTGCTCCAAAGGATCGCAGTCAGCCCAAAGCCGACATCCAAAATCAAGTTTTGCAGTTTGTTTTAACACACTTCGATCTCGAATAATGTCAAAGAAACCCGCCACAGCGATCAAGATTTAAAGCACCGTCCAAACCGGGCCAAAAATCCAGTTTGGTGGGTTGAAGGCAGGTTTAGAAAGCTGCGCATACCAATCGGCGGGTGCGGTCAATATCCCGATTAGCATGCCGCCTCCGATCACGAGTGCAAGAAATGATATGCGGAGCATCCAGTTCGACATTGTAACGCAGCTTTCAGCAGTCCTGGGTCGATACGTTGACAACCGCTTCGGACGAGAAGGTTGCAGTATTGGTCTCACCTGCATCTGCATAGGACACTGTGGCGCCTTCGATCTCAGACCCGGTTACGGTGATTTCGCGTTGCCCGATTGTATCATCAACATCGATGGTAAAGGCGATATTGTCCCCGACTGCGAGGGAGGCGATCTCAAGTTCAACTGTATTTTGCCCGTCCACCACCAAAGGAATTTGCCGCAGTGCTTCAACGCCCTCAACGAATTCAAGCGGCTGGAACACCTCTACTCCTGCACCATTTTCGGTGACATCGAAAATCAGGCGTCCGGCAGATTGCGACAAGTCAATTTTGAGGGTCGAGGTTTCTATTTCGCACGTTCCGACATTCGTCAGGACAAAACGGTCCTTGGGTGCACCTTCTATGAAGCGAATTTGAACTCCGGCTTGAAGCGAGGTAGCTGCGAAAAGTACGAGGCACATCGCAATAATTCTGGTCGGAATCATGTTTGTCTCCTTTCGACATGTACCTGACAAATACGCTCTGGCAGCTTCCTTGGATCAGACTTGTGCCTTTTGAATATAGCGGTTCAGCCAACAGGTCCTATCGAATTCCCATGCACCGCACTTAAATCGATCCCCGAGTCCACCAGACCACCGTGCCAAGTCTGATAGGACGGCAAAACAACGGGTTCGTCTTCAGCGCAGGCTCGTTTGGTGTCCACACGCATTCACCACGAAATCTCAGATTGCGATTGAAAACCAAAGGCAAACCAGAAGGCGTTACATTTGCTGCATTCTTTTTCCAGCATGCGTTGTTTCGACCGTCTTGTTGATCCTCCGCTGGCGCGTTGTTTGGTTCTTGGCAATCTTTATCCAGCGAAGGACGTTGCGTCGGTAAGACGGGGGCAATTGCTCCCATTTGTCCATGTCCAACTCACCCGATAAATCGTCTGGCACAATCAGAGCATCGACGTCATCAAAAAAGTTCCATAATCCTGATGCCTTACTGGATTGTATGGACGCCTCTCCTGCGGGGTGCATTAAGCCTGCTTGCCTAAGGCGCTCTGCTCTGTCCTTGTAGCTTTGGGACCAAGCTTGCTGTTTTCGCGGGCTGATCAGTTGCGACGTCCGGTCTTCATCGATCATAAATCGTCTTCCATCAATCCAACCATGCGCGATCAGCGCATCCAGCACCTCTCCCCGACTGACATATTTCTGCGGATGTGCCGACTTCCACGTGATCAGGCGGACGCTATCTCGTTGGGTAAAATGCGTGCTCAGCCACTCCCACAGCTGATCACGGGATGTAATCTCAATATCAGTCATGCGCCACCATAGTGTTCATGCTTACGGCGAGCAACCGTAAGGTCGCCTATGGTGGCTTGAAGCTGACATCCGACAGATTTGACTGAACAGATGCCGGCCTATCTTTGAGAAAAAGGGAATTTCGTGTGAACAGATGGGTTTATTTTGGGTTCGCTTTGCTGGTTTCAGCGTGCAGCCCACCTCCCCAGGCTCCGTTGGTCACTGACGCGAACGGTCAGTCTGCCATCCAAATCAACACAAGCGGGCTGACATGTTACCAGTCGACATGTCTGGAGATCACGAGGGGCAGCGTTCGCGCGATCGGACACAAGAGAGCGCGGATTCCAAAAGGTATCGATGTCAGCAGCGGAACCGTCACCCCAGGCGAGTTCAAGCGGATGCGCCAATCAGCGATGCTGGCGGGTGGACCCGGTTCTGCCAATCGGTAGTCGAAGGAGAGGTCGAAATATGTTCAACGATGACGTCCAGGCTCGATGCCCGGAATGTGGATCGCCGGATACGGTGATTACGGGTGAGAAAGCTGCCTGTAATGCATGTGGGTACGAGGAGCCTTTTCTGCTTGATGATGAGGTGCTCGACGGAGCGCATGAGGTTGTGGCCAACGCGCAGAAAATGGCACGGGCGAGAGACGTTCTGCAACGATGGAATTTTGCGGGGTAAATGGGTGGCCTAGGAAGCCAGAAATCCAGAAAAGTGAAAACGCGCCGTGCAGACCGCTCAGGAACGACACGAAGGCCGCATTTGCCTAGGATGCGAAAAAAATCCGTTACCCTCCTTTTAATGGGCGTCGAATAACTCAGGAAGGATTCTGAAGGTATATTCTGCTGCGACTTGCTCGGCAGGGCTCACGCGCTTCATTGTGTGCGCGCTGCGCTGTAATCCTCGTCTGAGACATGCTCGATCCAGTCTGCAGTCGTGCCCTCGACAGACGTCTGCACAGCCAGATGGGTCATCGCACAGTCTGGCGACGCACCGTGCCAATGCCGCTCTCCTGGCGCGAACCACACCGTATCGCCAGGGCGCAACACCTGCACTGGTTGCCCTTCAGACGCAGCTAGGCCCACGCCCGACAAAACATGCAGCGTTTGACCGGCAGGGTGTGTGTGCCACGCTGTCCGTGCGCCGGGCTCAAAAGTCACCGTGAGGATCTTGACCGGCGAGGGATCATTCCCTGTCACAACGGGATCAAAGCGGACCGTGCCGGTGAAATACTCATTGCCGGGAAATTGAGAGGGCCGGTCCCCGGCGCGGTGAATTTTCATGATGTGCTCCTTCGTTGCGCTGCTCTTGGGGACTTAGCAGTGTTCCGATTTCAAACCCAGAGGCGCGCCGAGTCGACGCGGCCATCTGAGCACCATTGTCGAATACTCAGAAAGCAACTGAAACTGCTCAACGGTTTGAACAGGACCAACGTCCGAGTTTCGGACATTTCTGCCGGTTGCTGATGCCGCAAAATCGGCCTCCTCGCGATAGCCGAATTTCGTAGCTGATCGCTCCACCGCCGCGCGATTCCCCGAAAGCGGTCATTCAAAATAGTCAAAATGGCCGAAATCCAAACCGGACCTTCGCTGCGCCGGGTTCGAGCGTCTCACATGCGGACCTTCCCGACATTCGCTTTTCGCGCTTTGCTAGCGCAGCATTTGTTCGCGGCTGCGGCACATGTGCTGATGCAACGCAGCGCGTGTCGTCAATCTGGCCATTCATGAGTGTTGATCTTGCTAGACCTGAGACCGAGCTTTCTCCGAATTGTGTTTAGAATCGAAAGACGCCGACAATACGGACTTTTTAGCGCCAAAGGGTTTTGCATAGCCATGGGAAGCGTTGAGATCAAAATCATGTTCGTTATTTACCGCTACAGCACCACTAAGATCGCGATTTGGCACCGAGGCAAATTGGCTGAGTGTGCTGTACGGAATCAGACCGAGCAAAATGAACTACGAGGGGAAGCAGTTGAAAATCACCCAAAGTTTGGTGCCACCGGCCAGCATCGGTGGGAGGATGAAGATTCAGAGAGAAATACGGGGCGTTAAGAATTTTTGTCGGTTGCAACCAAAACCGCAATCGCTGTCGATTGGGCTTGGAATTGGTGGCGAAAGCGCGCAAAATTGCTGGGCGTCTTCATAGTCTATTAAGACTACGTTTTATCTCGCTGGGCTTTGAAATTAAGGACATTGCAATTGCCAACTGAGCTCTATGTTTACCTTCTCATGGGGGCGGCAGCTGGTGGGCTCATCAACGGATTGGCGGGATTCGGAACAGCTCTATTTTCACTTGGCTTCTGGCTAAATGTCATGCCGCCGGTTCAGGCGGTTTCAGTGGTTGTTGTGATGTCCGTCGCCAGCGGTTTGCAAGGCGTTTGGTTGGTACGAAGGTCCATTGCAGATCAGCCAAGGCGCCTTGCGCGCTTCTTGCTGCCCGCTCTTCCAGGGATACCGATGGGCGTAGCAGCTCTTTCGTACATTCCGGTGGAGACACTTAAGATGATCATCGCAGGTTTCATGCTGCTCTATGGCGGATTCTTCACTTTCCGCACCACGTTGCCAAAACTCGAACGCCCCTTACCAATAATCGAATGTATCATCGGATTCTTTGGTGGTTTACTTGGAGGTGCCGCATCTTTGTCGGGCGCATTGCCGACGATGTGGTGCGCCATGCGCCCTTGGTCTAAGGCTGAAACCCGTGCCGTGCTTCAGCCTTTTAACGTGGCTGTACTGGCGCTCGCTTGTATCATGTTTGCTTTCAATGGAGCCTATTCGTGGGATACTTTGATACTCATCGGCTTAGCGCTTCCTGTAACGATGATCTTTGCTCAAATCGGGATCACGTTGTTCAAGCGGCTGGACGATGATCAATTTCGTCGCTTGATCATCGCAATGATGTTTCTGTCGGGCATCATTCTTATGCTGCGCGCGCTGATTACTTAATTCGAGGTACCCTAATGAAAGGTCTTCGCGCGAATGTGAGAAATTGCAGGTACCCTGAATATCGCCGAATACTTGACCGTATTTCACATGCCAGTTGCCTGAAGGTTAGCGCCCTAAGTGAAATCACCGGTTCCTAACGCCGTACAAAGCATCACCAATCTATGACAAAACAAAGACACTCTGCGATCCAGAACTCTGGATGAACTGTTGCACTTCCAATGCCTCGAAATGCGGTTACAGCATCGCTGTCTCTACATCCAAGGATTTACCTATGTCAGCCACGGACATCGGTCGATCTGATTTCGCCAATGTCACTAGGATAAACAATGGTATGAGGCACTCCGATTCCGGTGCGACCTCATCTTTGTGCGCATCGATAGGCATACCTTCAAATGACCTCATCTGTGCGGTCATCACTTTCGCCGTAGCGTTTAAGGGTTGCAGGCCTGGTGCCTTCGTAGAGCCGTGCTACGTTCTTAGCGATTTTTGCGTTTTCCCGTTCAAAAAGACAGTCGCCGTACATGTCGGAGGCGACGATGAAGGGGCCCATGCGATTGCATTTAAGAACCCACATCGCCTGCGCGAGGCCCAGTTCCTCGTTCCAGTGCACAGCCTCCACATTCTCAACGCCGCGCCCAAGAAGCGCACCCGTGCCGTATCCGACGGTCGACAGGTAGACTGCGCCATTAGGCACGAAGTATTCTTTGTAGTCCTTCGATGTCATGCCGCCCTTGCCGACGATCAACTTTGCCCCGGTCTTGGCCATCCATTCAGGCAACCATTTGGCAAAGCGGAAAGATGCCGTCGCCGTCACAGCGCCCATGTCAAAAGACCCATCCGGGTTGATTCGAGCGGCGGGTGAGCAGTGGAAGTTGGCGGCGGATTGGGAGGGCAATTCCATCGGGATATTCGCCTTATCCTCTAACGCGCGCATATAGACACCTTCTCGAGCTGTGTACATCAGGCCATCAAGGTAGACGACATCGCCCAGGCGCAGATCTGCGATTTCTTCGTCGGTGGGTGTGGTGGACAGGATGATTTCACGTGGTGCGCTCATTCTGCTGCCTCCCGCACAGGTTCCCAGTCAATGGTTTCACGACGCTGATAGTCGGTGAACCAGTCTGGGTCCGTGCGATGTTCGACTTTCCCGTCCGCGTGGATGCGGGCGACGGCGCGGCGCGAGCTTAGGCAGAACGCATGCACCGACATGGGCATTCCGCCCGTGTGGCAATACCCAACTTCGATATTACAATCGATTACCATGTTCTTGCCGACAAACCCCATGGCACCCATACCGATAGAGTTACCAAGTTCTTTGAATTCATCCTCCATCTTGGCGATTTCTGGATCACTGTTATGCGATCCGACGATCCGCAACGTCGAGGCGCGTTTGCCCAGTGTCATGCAGATATCCTTGGATCCCCCCAACCCGATGCCGATGATGGCAGGCTGGCAGGCAAGGCCGCGTTTGCCGAAAGCCATAAGGCTGTCGAGGTAGAAACGCTTGATCCCCTGAATACCGTCAGACGGGAACAGCATCCGGTAATCCGAACCAAAAAGCCCGCCCTTGTGGACGGTGATCAGATCTACCCATGCGCCCTCGGGCTCATAGCCATATTCGATCTCCGGCGCGCCGATACCCACGTTGTTGTTGTGATCCGTCCGCCACAATGGATGCACTCGGTTCGGGCGTAGCGGAACACCGTTGGTGGCATTCGCCGTTGCTCGGCGCAGAGCGGCTTCAAGTGCGACCATACCGCCTTCAACCTGCGCTTCGTTGCCCATCTTGACGAACCAGCGCGGCACACCAGTATCGCCGCACATCGCGCGGCGGTCTTCCTTGGCGGCCTCGTAATTTTCCAGCATCGCCTTGAGAACAAATGACGACAGATCGCCGTCTTCTGTCCTAGCGGCCTCTTGTAAGCCATCAAGGTAGTCTTGCGGGATTTCAATAGCGGCCTTGTCCATCAGGGTTTCGGCGGTGGATTGGATCAGGTTTATGGGTATCATTGTGCTGCAACCAATGTTTCAGGCGCACCTTCGGGCAAGACAGTCTCGCCCGGGCGCACGATGGTGAATTGAACGGGTTCATTGTTCACGGCCACCTTGCCGTTTTGCAGTGTTGCGACCGTAAATGCGCTGTCTTCCATCGCACCAGGCTCTGGATAGTCTTCACGGAAATGCGCACCGCGGGAGTTTTCACGAGCAATCCCGGCTTTGGCAATGACCTCGGATACATCGCACAGTGAACGCAGATTGAGCCAGTCATGCCAGGTCAGGTTAAACGCAAGACTACTGTCCTCAACACCTACATCCATCAAGGCCTCAGAAACGCTTGCTATCCCTTTCAACCCGCGCTTCATGCCAGTCTCGGTGCGCATGACACCCACGTCGTCCCACATGATATTCTGCAACTGCTTTCGCAGCGGTAGGACAAGATCCGGCTTGCGGCTCAGCGGATAGATGGCGCGTTCGAACTCTGCCGCCAGCACATCTTCGTCTGGGTCACGTAGGCTCATGCCTGCCACATCGCGCCCCATCGTGTCGCCTGCGATACCACCATAGACAGTGGAATTGGCCACACCATTCCCGCCTAAGCGGTTGGACCCATGGGCGCCGCCGGCGTCCTCGCCGGCGACATAGAGCCCCTCCATCTCTGTGCGCGTGTCGACATCGACGACGACGCCGCCCATGAAGTAATGCGCCGTTGGCACAACTTCGACCTTACCGGCGGCCAGATCAAAGCCGCTGTCAGCGCAGCGGTTTACCATGCCTCTAAACTTCTTACGCACATTATCCGGCCCAAGATGTGCCATTGAGATGAATACGCCCTCTTGTTCGGGGTTGTTGTTCTTGCGCATCTCGGCATAGATACCCCTACTGACCACATCACGGGTGGCACGTTCGCCTCTGTCGTCATAATCGAACATGAACCGCTGACCAGTGTGGCTGATGAGCCGTCCGCCAGCGCCGCGCAGGCCTTCTTCCAGAACGGTGCCGGTCATGCGGGTATGATCCCCGGCAAGCAGTCCTGTTGGGTGAAATTGCACCATTTCCATGTCCCGCAAAGTTAGCCCCGCACGCAAAGCCATGGCCAGACCATCCATGGTCTTGTCACCGGATGGAGTGTGGTATTTGTACATGGTCGGCCCGCCGCCCGTGCCCATCATCACCGTTTTGGCACGCACCAGACGGAACTTGCCAGTCCGCATGTCGATCATCAGAACGCCCGCCATCGCACGGCTGTCTTTGGTCGGGATCAGACCCACCGCGCGGTGTTCTTGCAGTTTCTCAACACCGGAGGCGAGGACCTTTTCCATCAGCCGATTGATGATCTCGATCCCCGTCAGATCACCCTTGTGAACCGTCCGGTCCGCCGTTTGTCCGGCAAATGCCTTTTGGTGTAGCGACCCGTCCGCGTTGCGGTCAAAGAAACACCCGACCTCGTTTTCCAACTCGCGAATGCGGACCACGGCCTGCTCACACAAGCGCCATGCCATGTCCTGATTGGGCAGCCATTTGCCGCCGTTGATCGTGTCCATGAAGTGCCGTTCAACCGTATCGCCGCCCCCAAGGGCCACGTTGTACCCGCCCTGAACCATTCGAGTGCAGCCGCATTTTCCGATCAAGCCCTTCACCGCGATGGTGATTTTCGTCCCCTCTGGTGCCGTCTGCTGGGCGTGAAGTGCAGCGAACAAGCCAGCGCCTCCGGTGCCGAGGATAAGAATGTCGGTGTCGTGGCGTTCAATGTCAGAAACTTTCATGTCAAATCGCTTTCATGAAAAAGAGAATCGCAATGCAAAATGATCCCGCCGTTGCACCTGCCGCTAGTGTCTTTTGGGGTGCGCTCCACGGCAGCCATTCCATCGCTATCAAACGCAAACCACCAAACATGTGAATAGCCAGAAGGAAAACGAGACCAAACTCGGCGATCTTCACCGCGGCCGCTTCGGTGAGATGAAGGAAGCCGTCCAGCCTAACGGGGTCTGTCATCGCCATGGCCAGCACCCAGAAATGTAGGGGCAGGAACAAGGCCAGCGCGAGCCCGGACAGGCGGTGCAGGATATAGGCAAGCCACAGGGGATGCGCGCGGGATGTGATGCCTTTTGCCGCCTTCATACGCCCACTCCTTGCGCAAAAGTCACCGCCCAAACGGCGCGCGCGCCAAGCGCGAACAAACCCAGTCCAACAAGCCACATAAACCCTTCCAACGCAGCGCCTTTCAATCCGCCCCATTCCAACGCGATAGCACGCAAGCCAATGGCGCCATGGATGGAAACCGCTACTACGAAGATGCCATAGAACAGAAACCAGAGCACAGACCCTTGGGTACGCCCCAAAATCTCGGCGGCACTCAACCCACCCTGAATGGCATAGATCATCACCGCCAGATGCCCGACCACAAAAGGGGCCATCAGCAGCGCGCTTAGCCGTTGAAACATGTAAAGCCGCAAACTCAGCATCAGCGCCCCTTCTTGAAGAAGTTTTTTGCGGTTTCTCGTTTCAGCCCCGCGATAGCTGACATTGGGTCCAGCTCATTCGGACAATACATCGTGCATGATCCCATCGAGTGACAGTTGTGACATCCACCACTGCCGGAAACAGCATCCAAAATCGCGACGCTCCCTTCGTCCTTCGCATCGTTCAGTAGTGTCCAGGCCCGCTGTAAAGCAGCCGGACCGAGGTAGTCGGGGTTGCTCGCAACTGTGTCACAAGCGGCGTAACACACAGAACAATTGATGCATTCAATTCCGGCATTCGCTTCAACCCTCGTGGCGCTTGTCTCATCCACCGGGGCAATCTCGTCATCTCGTGTGAGAGCGCCGTGATGCACACCTTCGGCGGCAACCCATTTGTCAAAAAACGGATCCATATCAACGGCCAGATCCTTGATGACGGGCAAGTTGCGCAACGGTCCGATCATCACCGCATTGCCATCAACAACCTTGGAGATGTGTGTGCGACAAGTCCAGCGCGGGACACCGTTGACCATCATCGCACAGCTGCCGCACATGCCGACACGACATGCAAACCGATAACTCAAGGTCGGGTCCGCGTTTTGCTGCACCCAGGACACTACATCCAATACAGTCTGGTTCTCATAGGCGGGCACATCGAAAATTTCGACGCGGTCTGCATCGCGCTGAATGGTGACTTTCAGAACCTCTGCCGTCATTTGGAGAAATCCGTAATCACTGCTGTTCCGGGACGCGTCGGGCCCTTCATCGAGCGCAATTCAGCACTTGCCCCAGATAGGGTGACTTCGCGATCCAACATGGGGGTAAGATCCACGTCGCCCCGTTCGATCATCTCCAACAAAGACGGGTATTTCCATGCAGGCATGCCGCGGGTCCCGAAAAAGGCCAATTGTTTGGAATAGATGGCACGCATGTTAACCTCCATCATGCCATCACCGGCGGGCATGCCCACATGCACGTGCCGACCAAGGGTGGCGAGACATTCAACAGATGCGTTCGTCGTCTGCGCAATGCCAAGCGCCTCAAGTGAAACCTGCGCACCGCCCTTGGTGATCTCGCGGATGGCGTCCGGAACATTCTCTGTCGCTGCGTTCACGGTTGCATCTGCGCCCAGCGTCAGCGCATGATCCAGCTTTTCCTGAACGACATCGACGACAACAACCCGCGCCCCCAGCATTTTGGCCAGAAGCAAAGCCGACAGGCCAATGCCGCCCGTGCCATGTACGGCGACCCATTCACCTGCCCGCACATTAGCGCGATCAGTCAATGCGTGCCACGCGGTTGTGACCCGACAGCCAAGACCAGCGGCCAGTGCTTCTGGCATTGTTTCAGGCAAGTGAACCAGATTGTGGTCAAACGGAACGGCAACAAATTCTGCGTAGGCGCCCGGCGCGCCAAAACCGGGGACAATAGCACTTTCACAGGTGTTCGAGTGACCCGTCTGACACGCAAGGCAATCACCACAGCCCAAAATGAACGGGGCGATCAGTTTGTCGCCGATCTTGTGTTTGGCCAGCGCGCCTGCCTCGACCACTGTTCCGCAGTATTCATGCCCTAGTATTGAACCACTGGTGACTTTGGGATGACCGCCCACCCATCCATGAAAATCAGAACGACACACCCCGCAGGCAGCCACTTCGAGAACAACGCCGTTCTCGGGGCAGCTTGGGTCCTCTACCGTTTCAATGGAAAGATCTTCATTGAAGTCTCTGACAACAGCGGCGCGCATCGTTCATTCCCTTATTTGTTGAGCCAAGCTCTCTGCGGCTCTGTCCTCTCGGGACGCGGTGGTTTCTTGTCAGGCGTCCAAACCGGCAACGCACATGTATTTGACAGACAGGTAATCCTCCAAACCCTGACTACCGCCTTCCTTGCCCATACCGCTTTCCTTGATTCCTCCGAACGGAGCTTCGACGGTCGTGATCAGGCCGGAGTTGATCCCGATCAACCCATACTGAAGCCCATCATTTAGCCGAAAAGTGCGCCCGAGCGATTTGGTGTAGGCGTAAGCTGCAAGGCCGAACTCCGTGGCGTTAGCGGCTTCAATAGCTTCTTCTTCGGTCTCGAACTTGAAGACAACGGAAAGCGGGCCAAAGATCTCTTCGGTTGCGCATTTCATGTCGGCGTTTGCAGCGATGATCACTGTTGGTTCAAAAAAGGTGCCGCCTATCTCGTGCCTTTTGCCACCAGAGACGATTTTGCCACCCTTGGAAGTCGCATCCGCGATCATATCTTCCACTTTCTCGACGCCTGCCATGTCGATCATCGGCCCTTGTGCGACACCATCCTGCGCGCCATCCCCGACAACCAATTCTTCGGACGCCTGCTTTAGCCGCGCGACAAAGGCGTCGTGAATACCTGCCTGTACGTAGAAGCGGTTCGTGCACACGCAGGTCTGGCCCATGTTGCGATACTTCGCGATCATTGCCCCTTCGATAGCCGCATCAATATCTGCATCGTCAAAAACGATGAACGGTGCATTGCCCCCTAGCTCCATCGACACTTTCTTGACCGTGTCTGCAGATTGGCGGATCAACACTTTGCCAACGTCTGTTGACCCGGTAAAGGTGACCTTGCGCACATCAGGGCTGGCCATCATGGCTCCGGCGATTTCTCGGGCGGAGCCGGTCAGGATGCTGACGACACCGTCAGGAAAACCGACATCCTGGCACAGCTTGCCCCAGGCAAGACCAGAAAAAGGCGTAGCCGTCGCTGGTTTTGCAACTATCGTGCATCCTGCGGCAAGCGCGGGTGCCAGCTTTCGCGCCAACATGGAAGACGGAAAATTCCACGGTGTGATTGCCCCCACAACGCCCACAGGATGGCGTGTCACCATGAGTTTGCGATCGGCGGTCGGAGACGGCACAATCTCGCCTTTGGCGCGCCGCACCTCTTCAGCAAACCAACGCACATAGGCCGCGCCGATGGCTATTTCGCCACGCGCCTCGGCAAGCGGCTTGCCTTGCTCTGCTGTCAGCAGCTGCGCCAGGGTTTCCTGGTTGTCCATCACAGCGTCGTGCAACTTATGCAGCAGACCAACACGGAAAGACAGATTGCTGGTTGACCAGCCGTCGAACGCTTCCGTCGCTGCCGCAATCGCGCGATTGGTCTCGCTTGTGCCGCAACTAGGCACATGTCCGATGACTGTACCAGTTGCCGGGTTCGTCACCGAAATGGTCTCACCGTTTTCCGATCCGCTCCAAGCGCCGCCGATCAAGTTGGCCTGTTGCAACATGTCACCATAATCACTCATGGAATTTCCCTCTAAACAAGCTATCAAAAGCGCACCGGACACAGCCGAAAAGCCACGTTAGTGACCCTGATTAACAGTAAGACAATCTGTAAATAAGCGAAAAAATATTTAAATAAAATTTAGTAAAGCTTTCAAAATCCCATGCGGTCGTTTTAGAGACAGTCATTAGCTCCTGCGAATCTAAGGCCTCAAGCGGCCCTACATTGGCTGAAAAATCGACCCAATAGGTGAAAGGATTGGACATGACGATCCGGCAACTCCGAACGCTAGTTGCTATTGCTGACACCAGAACATTTGGTGAAGCCGCGAATGTCATTCACGTGACCCATGCCGCGATCAGTCAGCAAATGCAGGCACTTGAGGCCCAGCTGGACATTGAACTGTTTGATCGGAGCACGCGCACGCCAAAGCTTACCCCAGCGGCGCATCTGATCGTTGCAAAGGCCCGAACGCTAGTCGATGCGTATGACAATCTAGTACCGTCCGCCTTAGAAGACGGCGGCCTCAAAGGCATTATCACTCTTGGAACTCTGCGTACGACACTGACAGGGCTAACGCCAAAGGCGATGGCAGCCTTGAAATCCAAGTGGCCTGAGATTGGGCTTCACATTCGCCCTGGGCTGACAGGCGCCTTGCTAACAGAGATTGAACGAGGAGGCCTGGACGCTGCAATTGTTGTCAAACCAAACTTGATGCCTGCCGGTCTCACCTTTCGAGAACTGGCGCAAGAGCCAATGCAACTGATCGCATCCATCGACGAAACAGAAGTGGACCCGGTGGTTCTTTTGAAATCCAGACCATTTATTCGATACGATAGGAATGCTGTTGCAGGGACACTAATAGACAATTGGCTTCTCTCGAAACGTATTCAGGTGGCTGAGACAATGGAATTGGATAGCCCGGAAGCGATTGTATCGATGGTACACGCCCGCCTTGGCGTATCCATCGTCCCTGATCTTGCGGTCAAGCCGTTTGATGCCGTCCCAGTAATGCGCATTGGCCTCGGCCCGGGTGCGCCAATAAGAACGCTCGGCCTTGTTTACAGAGACAACCAAGTCAAAAAGCGGGTTCTCGACGAGTTATTCGAGGCGCTCATGCATGCCATTGAGATATCGCAAAAAGTGACAATCGCGAAATAAACAAAGTATCTTATTTCAAGAGCCGTCTCACTTTGACCTGATGAAAAAATATCACGGTAGTGAACCCGAGAAGGTATTTGCTTCAGTCCATTAGCGACATCACAAATTTTCTGATTTCTGCCTTCGCATATCTGTTGCGAAGGAAAATAGGAGCTGCAACATAAACGATTGCGGCGAACATTATGGCACCCAAGCACCACTCCGGCAGAATGAAGACCAGAACGCAGCAGATCAGGATCAGTCCTACGTCAACCCACCGAGCTCCTTTATTGGGCAACGGAGAAAAAATGGTTTCGGCCGACAGTAATTCAGTTTCGTGTTCTGACCTTGCAAGTGTTGTGATAGCTCGGTACCCGTAAGCGTCAAAGCAAACCTTGTTGCGACTCCCGGGAATCAAATGCCAACCGTGCTGCACCACAGTCTTCGAAATGTATTCCTCCAAAGCCCACTGTGAAGGAATTTGTTCGCCCATTGTGAATTGTTGGCAAAGGACGTTCTCTGGCTCGTGTGTTACGACTTCTGACATCAACCCTCCGCGTCCTGAAGTGCTTAGCATCCTATCGTACAAATCAATTAAGCTCGAAGCCGCATGACCGAACGTAGTTACCAAAGTCAGCACGTTCGGGCTCGCTATACTGTCGAACTTTGTCTTCAGACCAGCAATACCTTTCGCTGTCCGAAAATTTCTTTGGAAATCTCTGTTTTTCATAAGGCTGCGACGTCGCGCGCTCTTCATCGTATTGCATAATTGCCTCTTTCAAATTGACCTCCCTATAATGGTCGACGTGACATGTGACCTGTAGTGGCAGCCGCTTAGAGATCTTTGGCGTTTGCGCGGGAAAACCAAATGCGAGGCCTGCAAACGGAAAAACATGGTCCGGCAGATCAAGCAGGTCAGAGACCGCTGCAGCCCTATTTCGCACAGCGCTGATCGGGCAGCAGCCGAGTCCAAGCACTTCTGCCGCTGTCACGAAAGCGCCCAGCGTAATTGCTGCATCCCCTGTTGCATTGAAAAACGCGTCAAGATGTTCGTTTGCGAAGGGGACACCATGCCATTCGTGCAGCAACCTTTGGCGACGGTTGTTGCCACAAATAACGGCAATCATCGGCGCATCCGCGACCCAAGGCTGACCAGACACAAGTGATGCAAGACGTCTTTGGATGTCTTCAGATTCCAGCAAGATGATATCACACTGTTGCAGATCGCTCTTTGTAGGCGCCGATAGGGCGATCGCAGCGATGGTGCGGACCCAATCGGATGGGATTGGCTTATCCATGAATGCACGACAAGACCCACGGGCCGCCATGGAATACAAAAGGTCCGATTGTGCGGTGCTTTCAATTTGTGAAGGTGCATCGCTGAAACGCGCCGCGAGGGCGCGCTGCAAGTCCGATTGGGGTGCCTTCGACATGCTGGTCCTTCTCTTTAGCTGCTTGTTTCTTAATGTACACTCAGAAGCTGAACGGTTTTTTGCTTGCTTAGCAACTGTAAGATGTTCCAACGGCACACGCTCCGCGTCGTTTCTATTCAGTCATGAACGGCAATCGCCTGTTCGCACATAAACCTGCAAGCATTGCCGAAAATTTATCGCCGGGCTAGGATAAGACGAAACCTGCGGCTCTCAAGCTTTGCCGCGAAAGCCGCGGCGGGCAGATGAAGTAAATCGAAGCAGCAATGCATGACTTTTCCCTGATCGCGTTTGCCAGCGCCGTCCTGCTGCTGGCAGGCGCGGTGAAAGGTTTCGTGGGGCTAGGAATGCCGACCGTCGCGCTGGTTCTGTTAACGTTTCAGCTAGACGCAAGATCTGCCGTCACATTGATCCTGATCCCAATGTTGCTGAGCAACGTCTGGCAGTTCTGGCGCGGACCTGACATGATCGGATGTGCGAAACGGCATTGGCGCTACGCTGCCGTTTTGATCGTATGCGTCGCTGGAACCGTCTGGTTCAGTCAATCTACTCCAGATCGGTTTTTGCGCGCTGTGCTAGGTGTATTTGTACTGGCGTTTTGCTTTTTCAGCTGGCGTGACATGGTGCCTCCGATCCCGTCAAGCAGTGTGCGCCTATTCGAAGTGATCAGCGCTGTGGTCGCCGGGCTGGTTGGTGGGTTGACTGCCGCATGGGCACCACCATTGGCTATGTACCTGACCGGTCTCCGACTGGAGCGTGACGCATTTGTTCAGGCACTCGGGTTCTTAATCACGGCTGGTAGTGTGTCCGTTTTGGCGATGTTCATAGCTGTCGGGCACAGTTCGCCAGCGGATCTGGCAGTCTCTGTCTTCTTGCTGGTTCCGACCCTGATTGGGTTTTCCGCAGGTGAACGACTGCGTTATGGGGCAAATCCCGAAACCTTCAAAGGCTTTTTCCTGGGCGCATTTTCGTTGCTGGGGGTAAACTTGTTGTTGGGCACTCTCTGGGGGTAGTGCGCAGCCGAATCACCGCACACAGCACTGCATCTTACGTCGGTCGACCGGGTCAAAAAGATCAATAAATAGCAAGACCCGGAATTGCTGAAGCAACGAGACACCATGATTCCAACTTATGCTGCGAGCACCACCGTCAGAACCGTAACAGCCAAGGCGCTCCTCTTGAGTAACCAGACAGAGATGCAAGTTATCGTATTCCCCATGAGACGTCCAAGCCTTGCCTGTCAGCTGTTGACCCGGCTTTGAGTATGGCTTGAACAAATGACTGGTTTGATTGTTGCAAGGCAGCATAAGCAGCTTTGCTTCTGCAGTAAAATTCTTGCTGCAGGAGCACGCAGCTCAGACTTAACAGTTCCGCATTGGGCTCTTCTGGACCTTCCGCCGCGTGCAGCACGAAGGTCGCTTATCGGGAAGAACCGGCAATTCATCGGTTGGTAGTGTTGGTTGGTTGACGTTGTGTCGACGCAGGGAGCGGGAGGGACGGATGGAGGACGATCAATGTCCAATATTCTATTTCCCGCTATCAAACCGAAACGCACACCATGGAACAAAAGGCGCCTGATCGGTCAGAAACGCCCGCTTCTTGCCAAACAGGTCTGGGCCATCCGCGCCCGGCTGGAACTTGCGGGAAATCTCAGGGATCTGGCACTGTTCAATCTTGCAATCGACAGCAAGCTGCGAGGCTGTGACCTCGTTCGGTTGAAAGTCAACGATCTTGTAATTGGTGACCGGGTTCGTGAACGCGTGACAGTGATCCAGAGCAAGACTAGGCGACCCGTCCGGTTCGAGGTGTCCGAGAACTCCCGTGATTCTATCTGGAATTGGGTGTGTCGCCCGGAGATGCTGGGCTGCGGGTTCTTGTTTCCCAGCCGCTTCCACGACAGGCCGCATGTATCGACCCGGCAATATGCACGTCTGGTCCGGGACTGGGTGGGTGCGATTGGACTGGATCCAAGCGGTTACGGGACGCATTCTCTGAGGCGCACCAAGGCGGCGCTGATCTATCGCAAGACGGGCAACCTGCGCGCTGTTCAGCTCCTGCTTGGCCATACCAAGGTGGACAGTACGGTGCGATACCTTGGTGTTGAGTTGGAAGACGCACTGAGCATTGCGGAACGGATCGATATATGAGGCTCACGCGGGCGGCAACCGCCGCTCGCCATTCCGTGCCTTCGATTGTCGTTTGTTTCACGATCTTCCACTGGAATTCCGGGCAAGAGTAAGCGTCACTGACGTCGACAAATAAATTTGAGTCTCCCGCCCGGAACGCCGGGCTTTGGTCAGTACGGGGCGCGCGAATGCCCGCAACCAAGAGGAGACCCGGATGACCTTTCAACCCATCGAAAACCTTACCTCCGATCCGGCCAAACACAAAGCGGCGAGACCGATTGCCAAGCCCAAGACTGAGACGCTGCGCAAACTCCCGGCGCGCAGCACCGGAGCAACAGTCGTGCAGATCCAAAAGCAGTTGGACTGGCAGCTGCATACGATACGCGCGGTAATCTCGTGGCTGCGGTCGTCAGGCGTACCTGTCGAAATTGACCGGTCGGGCAGGGTGGCCCGCTACCTTACCGTGCCCGGGGAAGGACGATGACGTTGACCGTGACCGCCCCCGATATCTGCCGACTGGCAGACGCCGACGCCGCAACGCTGCGCCGGCTCTGGCAGGAGACCAAGGGCACCGCGCCGCCCAAAACCTTTACCGCGCGCCTGATGCGGTTGTCGCTGGCATGGGACGCACAAGCTGTTTCGGCGGGAGGCGGGAGCGCCTTTGCACGCCATGCCTGGAAGCGGGTCATTCAGGCCCGGACTGGCTCGCGTTTCCAAAAGAGCTGTAGGGGCGCCGTACCGGCAAGGGTCAGCGACGGCACCCGGATCCTGAAGGCCTGGGGCGGGGACACTCATGAAGTGATGATCACAGCGGACGGTGGTGCGATCTGGAACGGCCAGAATTATTCCTCGCTGTCGGCGGTGGCGCGGGCGATGACCGGGACCAACCGCAACGGACCCAGGTTCTTCGGGTTGCGAGAGGTCGCAAAGCCGTGATCCGCCAACGCTGCGCCATCTACACCCACAAGTCGACCGAAGAGGGCCTGGAGCAAGACTTCAACTCGCTGGATGCGCAACGTGAGGCCTGTGCCGCCTATGTACTCAGCCAGAAGCACGAGGGCTGGGCAGAGCTCTCCGATCTCTATGACGATGGCGGGTTCTCCGGCGGATCTATGGACCGACCCGGACTCACAAAATTGCTCAACGATGTCGGGGCAGGCCGCATCGACGTCATCGTTGTCCACAAGGTTGACCGCCTGACCCGGTCGCTGGCGGACTTTGCTAAGATGGTCGATCGTCTTTGACGAGGCAGGGGTGTCGTTCGTGTCGGTCACCCAAGCCTTCAATACAACCTCGTCTATGGGTCGCCTGACCCTTAACGTCCTATTGTCATTCGCCCAGTTCGAGCGTGAGGTGACGGCTGAGCGTATCCGGGACAAGGTTGCAGCTTCCAAACGTAAGGGAATGTGGATGGGGGGTGCGGTGCCAACGGGGTACGACGTCAACGATAAAGCGTTGATTGTTAATCCGGTTGAGGCCGAAGCGATCCGCACCATATTTGCTGAGTATTTGGCGGTTGGATCGGTACGCGAACTATCCGATAGGCTTGGCGCGCTTGGTATCGTAAGCAAACGCCGGACCGACCGGTACGGTCGGACTACTGGAGGTAAGTCCTTCTCTCGTGGCGCGCTCTACAACATCCTGCGCAACCCCGTCTACATCGGCAAGACTCGTCACAAGGATGAGCTCCATGATGGCTTACATGACGCCATCATAGACGATGCCGCCTGGCAGCAGGTGCAGGACCAACTTGCAGACCACGGTGGCAAGAAGATCAGAGCGTCCCGACGGTCGGCGAAGCGCCTGTTGGATGGGCTTCTCTACGATTCAAAAGGCCGCCCGATGCGCACGACCTACGCCATCAAGTCGAAGCGCTCGGGAGGAACAGAACAATCGCAGCGGTACTGGTATTACACATCCAAGCCAACCAGTTCAGACGACCAATGCCGTATTGAACGTTTTCCGGCCGGAGAAGTCGAGCGGCTGGTTCTGAGGGGGCTCAAGACCCGCCTGGACGATCAGTCATGGCTGACCCGGCAGATCAGATCGGCTGTCGATTTGGATCCTTCATCGATCACGGACATCCTTCGGTCAGCGGATTCTCTGAGCAACCAGATTGCCGATGAGAGTGAACACACAGATGCACATCACCTAAGCGGCTTGGTTGATCGTATTGATCTATCAAAGGAACAGTTTTGTGTTCGGTTGGATTTAGGTGCGATACAGCCAACTGAGAAAGCTGAACTGCCAATCCATGTGGACTTCGAGATCCCGTTCCAAAAGCGACAGGCCGGACAGGCAAGGCCGATCATAATTGCGCCGCCGGATGCACCGCGGCCAGACCGAGACCTCATCAACCTCGTCGCTGATGCGATACGGTGGTCAGCTGAACTTCTTGACGGCACGTCCGGCACCATCCGCCAGATCGAAAACCGCGAAGGGCTCCGAAGTGGATCGGTCAGTCGCGCCCTGCCACTGGCCTGGCTAGCACCGGATATCTCAACTGCCATTCTCGAAGGCCGTCAGCCAGAACATCTCACAGCAAAGAAATTGCGTAGTCTTCCGGAGCTACCGCTTGACTGGTATGAACAGCGGAGGATTCTGGGCTTTCCACATCAATAGAGCATCTGGGCTTGCCCCAAGACCTCAAGCGCGAATGCCCCACTGAGACTTCTGTCGAAATCGAGCCAAAATGGACCGGATCAGAGGCAATAAGTGAGGACTCGATCGTCACCGTCCATCGTAACTCACGGAAATATAGACACTATCCGGGAGGCGCGCGTATGCTAAGGTTTTGTGGAGACTAAGTGGTGGGCGACCCTGGAATCGAACCAGGCGTGCGTCTCCGCGAGGGAGTTACAGTCCCCTGCCACACCTTGCGGCCTGTCGCCCACTGTCAGGCGTTGCACCTGACGTGGAGGCGTGATTACAAGCGCGTCTAAGGAGCGTCAACAGGAAAATACGACCTTGGCGCAGAAACGTATTCCACGGCCCGGAGGCCCATGAAATGAAGAAACCCAAGTGGGTTGTCGCAAAGGAACAGGCGCGCAAGGCTGCCGCCTCGGAAACGGTTTGGCTGTTTGGCCTTCATGCGGTCCGTGACGCGCTTATGAACCCAAAACGGCACAAAATCCGACTGATCGTGACCCGTAACGCCAAAGACAAGTTGGACGAAGCCATTGCGACAGCCGGGATCGAGGCGGAAATCGTTGATCCGCGAAAGTTCAACGCGCCACTTGATCCAAGCTCTGTGCACCAGGGTGCTGCGCTTGAAGTCAAACCTCTGGAATGGGGAGGTCTGACGGAAAACTGCATTGGTCAGGAAAGACCGCGTGTGTTGATGCTGGACCGCGTCACCGACCCGCATAACGTGGGTGCAATTCTGCGTTCAGCCGAAGTGTTGGGCGCCAGTGCTGTGATAGGCACACGCCACCACTCGGCCCCAGAAACCGGCGCATTGGCAAAGACCGCCAGCGGTGCGTTGGAGCGGCAACCCTATCTCCGCGTTCGAAATCTTGCGGACGCCATTGTCGAGTTACAAAACATGGGCTTTGTGGTTCTTGGACTCGATGGCGAGGCGGAGGAGACAATTGAAACCGCCCTGCAAGGCCGGCTGGACAGACCGGTTGCACTGGTTCTGGGGGCCGAGGGGCCAGGGCTGCGGCAGAAAACCAAAGAAACGGTGGATCAATTGGTGAAAATTGATGCTGCAGGTGGGTTTGGATCGCTCAACGTCTCAAATGCTGCCGCAATTGCCCTATATGCATCACAGCAAAGATGACAGGAGGCTAACATTTCAATTCCATCCAAAATTGCCACCTGCTGCTATTGCGGGACGCGCGCCGCATTGGTGCTGAAGGGCAAAGAGCAGCATGAACTCAGCTGTTCCAGTTGTGGCGCGCCCTTGCACAATCTCAAGATGGTTCCGAAAGAAAAGCTGAAGAAAAAACCCGAGAAGTTACAGAAATACGGTGGAAATCCGAACGTGAAGCGCAAGAAAAAGAAGAAAAGCATGTTTTCACGGTTCATCGATGAGGCCTGGGATATCGTCGAGGACGTGTTTGACTGACAGCGAAACATTGGTTCACATCCCCGTCAACAGGGTTTCTAATGGTGATATAAACATGCATGTTTGGGCCCTCAAACCGAAACACTGCTGAATCGCCCATGTTGACACGACGTTCATTTCTGACCGGCCTCTCTGGTTCTGTCTTCGTGACAGCTGCGCAAGCACGCACTGCGCCGTTGTATTTCTCTGCGGATGGCGCAGCCCTAACCGGGTATGACGCCGTGTCCTATTTCCAATTGGGCAGGCCGCAAATCGGCCGTGAGGACATTTCACTGAGGTGGAAAGAGGCAACCTGGCGTTTTGCATCGGTTGAAAACCGCGACCGTTTCGAGCGTAACCCACGGGCGTTTGCCCCGGCATTTGGCGGTTACTGCGCCTATGCCATGGTCACCGGTCAGCTAAGCGCCACAGACCCTCTGGCATGGCAGATCGTGGATGGAAGCCTGTATCTGACAAGCAGCCTTGAGATTGAAAAAGTCTGGCGGCAGAACACCAAGGTGAACATTATCAGAGCAGAGCGCTACTGGCCCAAGGTGCTCTACGGATAACCGTCCGATTCCACGTTTTTGTGAGCTGTCATCACAAAAAAGCGCGCCGCCTCTTTTTTTTCGAAAATCCATGCCTAAATGTCACAGTGACCGCGGAACGGAACTGCCGCGGGTCATTTCACTGTCCCTCGTTCCAACAACTGGCGCTCAGGTAAGACCTGGGCGCTTTTTTCTTTTGCAGACTATGACTAGGGTGCGGGCATGACAAACTACACCGACACGTACCTGAAAAGCATCCTGCAGCGGACCAAGACAGTTGCCGTCGTCGGCGTATCAATGAACCCGGTGCGGCCCAGCTATTACGTCGCGCGGTATTTGTCGCTGAAAGGCTATACGGTGATACCGGTCAACCCGGGCCATGCTGGCAAGGATCTGTTTGGCCAGACAGTGCGGGGCGCGTTGGACGAGATTTCCGAGCCGGTGGACATGGTCGACATCTTCCGCAGGTCAGAAGCCGTGCCACCGATTGTCGATGCAGCGTTAGCGGCCTTTCCGGATCTGGCCACGATCTGGATGCAGATCGGTGTGGAACATGCCCAAGCTGCGGCCAAAGCGGAAGCCCAAGGTGTGGACGTCGTGATGAACCGCTGTCCCAAGATCGAATATCAACGCTTGTTCGGAGAACTGCGCATGGGCGGTTTCTCAACCGGGATCATATCGTCTAAGCTTTAGTTGCCTCTGGTCGATAGCCTAGCAGCTTGATCTTGTCGGCGCTCTTCCAGCACGATCTCGCGCGGCACCCAGTCATAGCGCGTGTCGTCTTGCAAAGGGGCCCAAAACAAAACGCCACCATAGCGCCAGGGATCCAGAACCACACCGTCTTGCATCGGTGCGCCGCGTCGGCTGATGATTGCGGTGCTGTGGTCAATCCTGAACCGGTTATCAGCGTTTGCGATGGCACGGTGCAGGTCCAGAGTTTGGAAGTTTTCCTGTGCCAATCGACGTTCAATATCTTCAGCCCAGTGCCAGCACAGTCCGCGCGGACGCAGGCCTGCGTTGACCTTGGCGTTGTGGATCAAGGGCGGGTCTGTGATTTGATAGTCCCGCACCAGTTGCGCAGTATAGGTATAGGTAACCTGAGCGGCGCGTTGTGCCTCTTCCGGGTCGATATCGGGGCCGAGGCTTTGGATTTGGGTTGCAAGGCGCTGAACCTCATCGCCTGTCTGCGGTGGTGCCGAGGCGCAGGCGGCCAAAACGCCCAACGCAGCTGCAAACAGCAATGCTCTGATCATGCAGGTGTCCCAAATCCGAAGTCCAATAGCTTTGGAGTATATCGGGCAGGGCGCTTGGGTGGAAGTCAGGCTTACCCTTTGGGTCGCGCGGCCTTTTCCGCGATGCCGCTGGTGCCCTGACGGCGGGCCAACTCGGTCAGCACATCCTCGAGCGCCACATCACGCGCGGCGAGCATAACCAGCAGGTGATAGAGCACATCTGCCGCTTCAGCCGTCAACCCGGGTTTGTCGCCTTTGACAGCTTCGATGATTGCTTCAACAGCCTCTTCGCCAAATTTCTCGGCACATTTTTCGGGGCCTTTCGCCAACAGCTTGGCTGTCCAACTGCTGTCGGGATCAGCGCTTTTGCGCGCCTCGATCGTGGCAGCAAGGTCTTGCAGAATGTTCATGTCAACCTCATCGGTATGCCGGCAGCGGCCATGTGCTCTTTGGCCTCGCGGATGGTGTATTCGCCGAAATGAAAGATCGAGGCCGCCAGCACGGCGCTGGCACCGCCCTTGGTCACGCCTTCGACCAGGTGATCCAGATTTCCGACCCCTCCGCTGGCGATCACCGGCACGTCTACCGCGTCGCTGATCGCGCGGGTCAGGGGCAGGTTGAAACCCGCTTTGGTGCCGTCACGATCCATCGAGGTTAACAGGATCTCACCGGCGCCTTTGGCCACGACGGTTTTGGCGAAGTCCACCGCATCAATCCCGGTCGGTTTGCGCCCGCCATGAGTAAAAATCTCCCATTTGCCGGGGCTCACGGTTTTGGCGTCTATGGCACACACGATGCATTGGCTTCCGAACTGATCTGCGGCGTCGGCGATCACATCCGGGTCGGCCACTGCGGCAGAGTTGAAACTGACCTTGTCTGCCCCCGCCAACAGCAAGGCGCGCACGTCATCCTTGGTGCGAACACCGCCACCTACGGTCAGGGGGACAAAGCACTGTTCAGCCGTGCGCTGAACCACATCGAACATGGTGCCGCGATTTTCATGGGTGGCGTGAATGTCCAGGAAGCAGATCTCATCCGCCCCTGCTGCATCATAGGCCTTGGCCGATTCCACCGGGTCACCCGCATCTCGCAGGCCAACGAAGTTTACCCCTTTGACCACACGGCCATCAGCGACGTCCAGACAGGGTATGATACGGGTTTTCAGCATAGACTTTCCTTTGTTGCCTGCACCTCTACCGGCAAAGCCCTGCCGATGCCAGACTTGTGATTGTCACGCCTCTCAAACCTGTGAAAACTGGTCTTAAATTCAAACGGAGATCAATGTTATGCGAAACTTCATTCTCACCACCACATTCCTATTGGCAGGAGTAGGGGCTGCAATGGCAGACGACATCATCAAAGTGGAAACCAACAAATCGGTGGCTGAAGCGTTGGACGCGCTAGAAGCCGCTGTGGGCAATGCGGGCGCGACCGTCTTTGCCCGCGTCGATCACGCCGCAGGGGCCGAGAAGGTTGGAACGCCCATCCCGCCCAATCAGGTTCTGATCTTCGGCAACCCCGCTCTGGGTACACCGGCGATGCAGATCGACGCGCGGGCCGGTCTGTTCCTGCCGCTGAAGGTGCAGGCGTATGAGGACGCGAACGGGCAGGTCTGGCTGGCCTATGAAGACCCCAAGGAAACGATGGACGATCTTGACGATGTTGAAAACGCGCCGGTCATCGAAAAAATGCGCGGCGCTTTGGCAAAACTGACCGCAGCGGCTGCGCAATAACTCAACTCAGGGCGCGAATGGCCTCTGCCAGGTCAATCGCGCCGTCATAAAGGGCCCGACCAGAGATGGCGCCGTTCAAGGACACCCCGCAATCGCGCAATGCGATAAGGTCGTCCAGTGAACTGACGCCGCCCGAGGCAATCACCGGGATCGACACTGCACGGGCCAGATCTGCTGTCGCCTCGATATTCGGTCCCTGCATCGCACCATCGCGGTTGATGTCGGTATAGATGATGGCGGCCACACCGGCATCTTCGAAGCTGCGTGCCAGATCGGTGACCTGAACGTCAGTCTCTTCGGCCCAGCCCTTTGTCGCAACCATGCCGTTGCGCGCGTCGATGCCGACGGCGACCTTGCCGGGGAAAGCTTTGGCCGCTTCGCGCACCAGATCCGGGTTTTCGACGGCGACAGTGCCCAGAATCACGCGCGCGAGACCCTTTTCGACCCATGTTTCGATGGTGGCCATGTCTCGGATGCCACCGCCAAGCTGGGCCGGTACCTTGCATTCGCGCAGAATCGCCTCGACCGGGGTGGCATTCACAGGCTCGCCCGCAAAAGCTCCGTTCAAATCGACCAGATGCAACCACGCACAGCCTGCTTCGACAAAAGCACGGGCCTGAGCGGCAGGATCCTCATTGAAAACGGTGGCTTTGTCCATTTCACCGCGCAGCAGGCGAACGGCGTTACCGTCTTTCAGATCAATGGCGGGGTAGAGGATCATGTCGAGAGGCCCTATATCACTGTTACACGCGGGGCGTATGGCACAGGCAGGGCAGGGGATCAACGCGACGCTAAGTCAATCTTGCCGGATGGATCATCACCGGTAAGACTCGGGCACAAATAGGGAGAAAAAGATGAGAAAAGCACTTGTGACGGCAGGTTTTGCGGTGTTTGCAACGTCAGCACTTGCTGAGGATTCGGTTGACGGCCTTTGGAAGACTGAGCCGGGCGAAACCGGCGGATACTTGCACGTTTCGATTTCGGAATGTGGCAGTGCGATTTGTGGGACGATCGACAGCGCCTTCAGCGCCGACGGAAACCAGAATTTGGAATATGCGAACCTCGGCAAGCAAATCATCTGGGATATGGTGCCCGAAGGCGACGGCAGCTACGACAGCGGCAAGATCTGGGATCCGGAAAGTGACAAGACCTATAAGTCGAAAATGTCGCTGGACGGCCAGAATGAGCTGACCGTCAAAGGATGCGTTGCAGGCGGGCTTGTGTGTCGCGGCCAGACCTGGACCCGTATCGAGTAAGCCTCAGGGCGCCCAGGTCAGGAAATTTCCAATCATGCGCAGTCCGACATCCTGACTTTTCTCAGGGTGGAACTGCATCCCAACCATAGTGTCGCGGCCAATCACGGCCGTGACCTCCTGCCCATAGTCCACATAGGCCAGACGTTGTGCCGGATCGGCCACCCGAAAGTGGTAGGAATGCACGAAATAGGCGTGATCACCCGCGCTGACCCCGTCAAAGACCGGGTGGTCGCTTTCCAGAACCAGATCGTTCCACCCCATATGCGGCACTTTCAAAGCGCCGTCTGAAGGTTCGATCTTGACAACATCACCCGCAACCCAGCCCAAACCTTCCGTGTCGGTGTATTCGTGGCCTGTGGTCGCCATCAGCTGCATCCCCACACAGATACCCAGGAAGGGGCGGCCTTTCTGCTCAACCGCTTCAACCATGGCCTGATAGATGCCCTTATGCCCGCGCAGCTCTGCCGCGCAGGCAGGGAAGGCACCGTCGCCGGGTAATACCAACCTGTCGGCGCGCGCGACAACATCCGCGTCCGAGGTCACAACAACTTCACCCGCATCCACCTCACGCGCCATGCGCTGAAACGCCTTTTCCGCCGAGTGCAGATTGCCCGATTCATAATCAATGATCGCAGTCAGCATAGCGCAGTTCCACTCTTCTTCTTGTTCCAAATATGGCGGGGTGAATTGGCCGAAGGCCAAGAGGGGCAGCGCCCCTCACACCGGTTGCCTATAGCGCGCCTTTGGTGGACGGAATCGCATCCGCCTTCCGCGGGTCGGTTTCAACCGCCTGCCGCAGTGCGCGCGCGACAGCCTTAAAGGCGGCCTCGGCAATGTGGTGGCTGTTGAACCCGTGTATCTGATCGATATGCAGCGTGATGCCACCATGGGTGCTGAACGCCTGAAAGAACTCGCGCACCAACTCGGTATCGAAAGTGCCGATCTTTGGTGTCGGCAGATCCACATTCCAGATCAGAAAGGGGCGGGCTGACAGATCCAGCGCGCAGCGCACCTGTGCGTCATCCATGGGCAGATGACACTCGCCATACCGACGGATGCCTTTCTTGTCGCCCAGAGCCTGCGTCAATGCCTGACCCAGCGCAATGCCGGTATCCTCAACCGTGTGATGGTCGTCGATGTGATAATCGCCCTTCGCCCGAACGGTCATGTCGATCAGCGAATGGCGCGCCAGTTGATCCAGCATATGATCGAAGAACCCGACACCTGTCTGGTTGTCATACTGGCCTGTCCCGTCAAGATTGACCTCAACCGAGATCTCGGTCTCGGCGGTCTGACGGCTGATCTGAGCGCTGCGCATGGGCGACTTCCTTTTGCTACAGGGCGCTTATAGACGCGGTCCCCCGGGTATATCCAGAGGTCTTGGTGCCTTCGACGCAAACTGTTGCAGGGGATTGCACCCCGGCGCGACCCGTGCCAGCGTGCAGGCAATTCAAACCGACGGGGTCAGATCATGTCCACCTGCGTTTTCATCCAGATCCGCTGCAAACCCGGCACCACCTATCAGGTCGCCGAAGATATAGCGCTGCGCGAAATACACTCCGAGCTGTTTTCCACGAGCGGAGAGTATGATTTGCTGCTCAAGCTCTACATTCCGCAAGATCAGGATGTGGGTCACTTCATCAATGAAAACCTGCTGGATATTCCGAATATCGAGCGGTCGCTGACCACCATGACCTTCAAGGCGTTCTAGCCCAGCTCGAACGTTGTCACACCGAAGATACGGCTCAGATCGATGTCCGGCTCATGATCGGAATACATCCGTGCCGTTTCAAACACCTTGTCCAGCCCCAGTTTGTCGGCCAGAGCAAAGGCCGATTCATTCGGCTGCGGCATGTCCACAAAGATCTCGTGTTCGTTGTGGTCTTCTGGAACCGAGGTCAAAAGCGCTGCCAGCAACGCTTCGGCGATGTCGGGCGTATCTGCAAATAGCGGCCCCACCTTATATCCGGTCAGGCAGGGTCGCAGGGTAGCGTATCCTCTGATCTCGCCGTCTTGGACATAAGCTTTGGACACATGGTGCTGCGCGCTCAGCCAACTGTTCAAGAACAGATCACGCGGTGCCGGGAACAGGTCGCGATCATAGTCTTTCAAAGCGTCCGAGGCCTGTGTCAGGTCAACAATCGGGGCGTTTGAACCGACATCCAACTTGCCCAGCATTCTACTTTTCGTTCCTGCAAAACGGTAATTATTGTAGGCAAATGTAAAGCCGGATTTGCGATAGTTGTCCTGCTGTTCGACCACGCCATCCAGCCCCATATTGCGCCCCTTGCAATGGGCCAGCGCGTGTTGGGCAATCTCAAGCCCATGGCCATGATGCCTGAATTCGGGTTTCACGATGTAAAAGCCCAGAAAGGCGAAACTGTCATCGTAATTCACGGCCGAGACCGAGGCGATCATCTCGCCATCCAGAAACCCGCCCAAAAACCCATCGGGGTCGGTTGGGCGAAAGCACTCTGCATCATGAACACCCGGGTTCCACCCCTCGCGCCCCGCCCAATCCACAGCATGTTGCACTTCATCGGCGGTAAGGGGGCGGATCTCATAATCAGACATAAGGAACGGTCCTGCGTTTTGGAATGCGGCCAGAATGGCGCATCGCTTGCGAAAGGACCAGTATGATCGAAAGGCTTGGTATCTGGAGCGGGCGAGGCGATTCGAACGCCCGACCCTAACCTTGGCAAGGTTATGCTCTACCCCTGAGCTACGCCCGCATCAGATACACATGTGGTCCAAAGACCTCTCAATGGAGCGGGCGAGGCGATTCGAACGCCCGACCCTAACCTTGGCAAGGTTATGCTCTACCCCTGAGCTACGCCCGCGCCGTTGAGTGAGGAGGGATGTATAAAGTCCCACGCAAGCCTGCAAGCGGAAAAGCACAAAAAAATGCAAAAATCTTTCGACGGAAAGATGCTCTGTGCCCGTTGAAGACAGGATGCAGCAACGTGACAAGACTGTGGAGGGGGACCTTATTGTGCGCATGCAAGACCTGAAACTGATTTTGCTGGCGGCAATGATCTCGTTGGCCTTCGCGGTGGCATGGCTTGAAGAGCGGTCTCCGGCATTGTCGCAGCCGGATTTGCTTTCTGCCCCACATATTCACCCATCACCTTCGCAAATCCGAGAAGTCGAACGGGCTCAAAGATTTTGCCAGATTGTCGCTTAACTGCAGAACAATTCGAAGAAAGCGGGTTGTATTGTCGACCTATTAACCCTTTGTTTACGGGTTTTTTGCCCAGATTTTGCCTTTTTGACAAGATATCTATGCATTAACCTGAATTCGTCTGCTCAACCTGGTGCCCTCTGCCGCTCCAGTGACAAAAGGAAGACAAAAAATGAAACGTTTTTCCCGCATTCTCGCCACATCATTGATGCTTGCCGGCACAGTCGGTTTTGTCGCTGTTCTGGCCGCCCCGGATGTCGCCATCGCCAAAAATGGCAACGGCGGCGGTAATGGCAACGGCGGCGGTAACGGTGGAGGAAACGGCGGCGATGGTGGCAAAGGCGGCGGAAAAGGCAACGGGAATAGCGGTGATAAGTCCGGTGGATCCAAGGCCAGTGGCAAAAGCGGTGCCGACAAGAAATCTGCCTCGAAGGGGCGCGGGCTTTTTGGAAATCTGGAGAAAAAGAAAGCCGAGAAAAAGAACACCACCACGACCGCCAATTCAGGCAAGAAGAAGCCTGGCTTGATTGCGTCGCTCGAAAACCTGGTAAACGGTAAAAAGAAATCGAAAAAAGTTGCAGCCACAGCAGTGGTCGCACCCGCAATTGTCGAGGAAGAGCCGGTACATCCCAACAAGCACGGAAAGATCTCGTCCGAGTTGAAAGGGCTGAACGCGGCCCATGCCAACCCGAATGCTTTGAAAAACGCTTCTCCGAACAGTATGCCGGGCAAGCTTTACTCGTACCAGCAGAGCGTCCTGGATTACTCTGAAGCTTCAATGGATCTGAAAGACAAAGAGCAGGAATTGTCAGATCTCTTGGGACTGACAGATGACGAAATCGAAGACACGTTTGCGCCGACTGAGGAAGAGCTTGCCGAAGACCCGGATCTGACAGCACAAGACAAGTATGATGCTGCGCTGAAAGATGCCGAAGAGGCGGTGACCGAAGCGGAAATGGCGCTGGATGAATCCAACCCCGAAGAAGCGCTGGACACTCTGACCGGTGGGCGTGACCTGTCTGAAGACGCTCTGAACGAACTGCATGATCTTCTGGATTTGCCTGCACCCAAAGATTACGAGGCGTCCATTGATGACAGCGTCGAACCCTTGGACGAAGACGAGACCGAAGAGCTTGCCGAGGATGAAGATGGTGCGCCTGTCGAGGAAGAACTGGAGGAGCTTGCCGAAGGGTAAGCCTCATCCAGGGCCCGACACCTCAGATCGCCAGTATCAAATTCGCAATAGCGGCCAGAATTATGGCGGAAAAGGTGAGCACCATACCGATCTGACGCAGTATGACGATTTGGGGTGTGCGACCAAAGCCATAAGCATGTGATAGCCGCCCCGCGAGCAGCGCCAATCCTAACAGGTTCACAAGCAGCCCCCCGGCGCCCTGCAGTTCGACCATAGCGATCAACAACAACCCGAAAGGCGCATATTCGGCGCAGTTCGAATGGGTGCGCATGGCCTTTCGTACCGCTTTGTTGTCGCCATCGCCGACCGAGACTTTCTCAGCCCGTCGACACTTGATCACATTGATGCTGAGCCAGACATAGAGCAATGCAATCAGCGCGGCGTAGATCGGTGTGATGGTAAGCATTTGAACCTCTGGCAAAAAAGAAGGGCCACATGCTTTCGCACCCGGCCCCACGAAGTCTAATCAGATTTGGTTGCTATTCCAACTCGACCAGCAGGTCCTTGGCGTCGATCTGCCCGCCCGGTTGTACGTGAACGGCTTTGACAACTGCGTCGCGCTCGGCATGGATGCCGGTTTCCATCTTCATCGCTTCGATGGTCAGAAGCAGATCGCCTTCTTTGACCTCTTGCCCGACTGTGACCGCGACCGTGGCCACAACACCAGGCATCGGCGCGCCGATATGGTTGGGATTGCCCACCTCGGCTTTGGGGCGCTGTGCGGTGGCAGCGGTCACCATGCGGTTCGGAACACGGATCACACGCGGTTGACCGTTGAGTTCGAAGAAGACTTTGACCTCACCCTTTTCGTCGGTTTCCCCGATGGCCTGACAGCGGATTTCCAGCGTCTTGCCCGGATCGATCTCGGCGGTGATCTCTTCGCCCGGTTCCATCCCGTAAAAGAAGGTGCGTGTCGGCAGGGTGCGGACAGGGCCATAGAGGCGGTGGCGACCCATATAATCCAGGAACACCTTGGGATACATCAGATATCCGTTCAGGTCCTCGTCATCGACCTCCATCCCTTCCAGTTGTGTGGACAGTTCGGCACGCGTGGCCTCAAGGTCGACGGCTGGAACGTCCTTGCCCGGACGCTCGGTGTTGGGGGTTTCATCCTTCAACACTTTATGAACGATAGTATTGGGGAACCCGCCCGGAGGCTGGCCCAGATTGCCGCGCATCATGTCGATGACCGAATCCGGGAAGGCGACCTCGGTTGACGGGTTTTCAACATCATCGCGTGTCAGGCCCTGGCTGACCATCATCAGCGCCATGTCACCCACCACTTTGGACGAGGGCGTCACCTTGACGATATCACCAAACATCTGGTTCACATCCGCATACATCTGCGCCACTTCGTGCCAACGCTCCTCAAGCCCCAAGCTGCGAGCCTGTGCCTTGAGGTTGGTGAACTGACCGCCGGGCATTTCATGCAGATAGACCTCGGATGCCGGGGCCTGGAGGCTGGATTCAAAGGCGGCATACTGGCCGCGCACTGCCTCGAAATAGTCGCTGATCTCACGGATGGCCTTGATATCGAGCCCAGTGTCACGCTCGGTATGGCGCAGGGCCTCGACCACGGTGCCCAGCGTCGCTTGCGAGGTGTTGCCCGAGAAGCTGTCCATCGCGCAATCCACGGCGTCTACGCCTGCTTCAGAGGCCGCCAGAATGGTGGCGCTTGCGATACCGGCAGTGTCGTGCGTGTGGAAGTGGATCGGCAAGCCGACCTCTTCTTTAAGCGCCCGGATCAGGATCTTTGCCGAGGCTGGTTTCAACAGGCCCGCCATGTCTTTGAGGCCCAGAATATGCGCACCGGCATCGCGCAGTTCTTTCGCCATGCCGACGTAGTATTTCAGGTCATATTTGGCACGATCCGGGTCAAGGATGTCACCGGTGTAGCAAACCGTGCCTTCACAGATCTTGCCGCTTTCGACCACGGCATCCATGGCAACGCGCATGTTCTCGACCCAGTTGAGCGAGTCGAACACGCGGAACACATCGATATTCTGCGCGGCCTGACGCACAAATTCCTGCACCACGTTGTCAGGATAGTTGGTATAGCCAACCCCGTTTGCGCCGCGCAGCAGCATTTGGGTCATCAGGTTCGGCATCGCCTCGCGCAGGTCACGCAAACGCTGCCACGGGCATTCCTGCAAGAACCGATAAGCCACGTCAAAAGTGGCGCCGCCCCAGCATTCGACGCTGAAGAGTTGCGGCAGGTTGGCCGCATAGGTGGGTGCCACCTTGATCATGTCGATCGACCGCATCCTTGTGGCCAGCAGCGACTGATGCCCGTCGCGCATGGTGGTGTCGGTGATCAACAGCTGGCGCTGGGCCTTCATCCAGTCGGCAACGGCCTGCGGGCCTTTCTGCTCCAGCAGGTTGCGCGTGCCCATTTGCGGCTCGGCCTTCAGCGCGGGCGGGCGGGCTTCTTTCAGGTCGGGTCTGGGCGTCGGGCGGTCTTTGGTTTCGGGATGCCCGTTCACCGTGATGTCGGCGATATAGTTCAGAACCTTGGTGCCCCGGTCGCGGCGCTTTTTGAAATGGAACAGGTCCGGAGTCTCGTCGATGAACTTGGTGGTATATTCGTTCGACAGGAAGGTCGGGTGTTTCAGCAGGTTTTCGACAAAGGCAATATTGGTCGAAACACCGCGCACGCGGAATTCTCGCAAGGCCCGGTCCATCCGCGCGATCGCCTTTTCCGGTGTGGGCGCCCAGGCCGTGACCTTGGTCAGCAGCGAGTCGTAGTAGCGTGTGATTACGCCGCCCGCATAGGCGGTGCCGCCATCCAGACGAATGCCCATGCCGGTGGCCGAACGATAGGCGGTGATCCGGCCATAATCGGGGATGAAGTTGTTCAGCGGATCTTCGGTTGTCACGCGGGTTTGCAGCGCATGACCGTTCAAACGGATCTCATCCTGGTTGGCTTTGCCCGTGGCTTCGGCCAGGGTTTTGCCTTCGGCAATCAGGATCTGGGCCTGCACTATGTCGATGCCAGTGACTTCCTCAGTCACCGTATGTTCGACCTGCACCCGCGGGTTCACTTCGATGAAGTAGAACTTGCTGGTGTTCATATCCATCAGGAATTCAACGGTGCCCGCGCATTCATAATTCACATGCGCGCAGATGCGGCGACCCAATTCGCATAGCTCGGCGCGCTGGTCTTCGGTCAGGTAAGGGGCCGGTGCGCGTTCGACCACTTTCTGGTTGCGCCGCTGGACCGAACAATCGCGTTCATAGAGGTGATAGATCTCGCCATGCTTATCGCCCAGAATCTGCACCTCGACATGGCGGGCGCGGGTGATCATCTTTTCAAGATAACCCTCACCATTGCCGAAAGCCGCTTCGGCTTCGCGGCGGCCTTCCAGCACTTTTTCTTCCAGCTCATCTTCGGACAGGATCGGACGCATGCCGCGCCCGCCACCGCCCCAGCTTGCCTTGAGCATCAGCGGGTAACCGATTTCGGCCGCCTCCGCCTTGATCGCCGTCATGTCATCGCCCAGCACTTCGGTTGCAGGGATGACTGGCACGTCGGCGGCAATAGCCACCTTTCGGGCGCTGGCCTTGTCGCCCAGGGCGCGCATGGTTTCGGCCTTGGGGCCGATGAAGGTGATACCATTCTGCACGCAGGCATCAACAAAATCCGGGTTCTCGGACAGCAGACCATAGCCGGGGTGGATCGCGTCAGCGCCACACTCCTTGGCGACGCGGATAATCTCGTCGATCGACAAATAGGCCGCAACCGGCCCCAGACCTTCACCAATGCGATAGGCTTCATCGGCTTTGAACCGGTGCAAGCCCAGCTTGTCCTCCTCGGCAAAGACCGCAACGGTGCGCTTGCCCATTTCGTTGGCGGCACGCATGACGCGGATGGCAATCTCGCCGCGATTGGCGATCAGAATTTTCTTGAAGTCGGTCATGTCTGGTCCCGGTCTTTTTTACGTTTGGCCGTTGCTCTAGCGCGTGAATACGCGCTGACATATCCGTTCTTTTGGGTAGAACCGGCATGTTAACGCTCGCAAACGCCAAGTGTTGGTGTCGACCTTTTACCCATGCGGCGGTGCAGCATCAACGTTTTGTAACGTTTTATTCCTATTTTTATGATTATTCCGGGCAATTGCCGATTGAAGCCGTCGAAAACTCGGGACCTTGGCGGTTATTTGACTGCGCAGCACCGTTTTCCTTTGGCGCGCCATGCGATGTTGACGGGCGCAAATATTGTTGTTCAGCAAAGGCGCCAAGCCCGAGATTGCGCATCAAACCTTTCCCCGGCTCCGGATTATGCCGCAGATGCCGCGGGCGGTGATTTGATCTGTTTTGGGTTCTTGTCCTTTTGAGATGTCTCTTTTGAGCCAGCGACCTGAACCTGATTCCGCCCCTTATCCTTGGCCTGATAGAGCGCGTCATCCGCCGCGCGCATTAGATCTTGCGGCATGGTTCCGTGCGCAGGGTAATGGGAAACACCGACCGAGATCGTGATGCGCGGCAACGCCTTTTCACCATAGCGGACGGTCACCGCCTCGACCGCTTGGCGCAGCTGTTCGGCGCGCGATACTGCATCTTCGGGGCTGTTGTCCGGCAGGATCAGCATGAACTCTTCTCCACCGATCCGGCAGGCGACCTCATCCCGTTCGCAGCCTTGCTCCAAAGCGGCACCGACGGCCCGCAGAACCATGTCACCGGCATCATGGCCATGGGTGTCGTTGAACTTTTTGAAATGGTCCACATCGACCGCGATCAGGCTGAGATATGCGCCGGTTTGCTGGCTGCGGCTGATCGATTTGCGCAGCGTTTCGGTCATGTGGCGGCGGTTGAACAAGCCAGTCAGAGGATCCCGCACCGATTGGTCATGCAATTGGTCGCGCATCCGTACATTGGCGATGGCCATGCTGATCTGTTCGGCGCAAAGCTGCGCCAGTTTGCGGCTGTCACGAAAACCTTCTTTCTGCCCCTCGATGGCACGCAAATGCAGCAGGCCGACCGTTTCGCCATGAGCGAGAATGGGGAAGCAGAAATAAGGTCGCTCGTCATGCGGTTCTGCATGTTCACAGACAAAGTCAATCTCTGAGGCGCCATATTGATAGGTGCGCCCACGGCGCAGGCCCCAGCAGCCTTCGGGGTGAATATGCGCCTTATGCGTCCCACCGTTCCAACTGGCACAGCCATCCAGCACGTCGCGCGAATTGGAATAGACATAAACGCTGCCTTCTGCCTGCGGCAGAATATGGGTCATGAACCGGCCAACCATATCGAACAGTTCATCCAGGCTGCGGCTCGATTGCAGCCATTCGTTCAACTCGCCCAAAAACTGCACTTCTCGCGCCAGCTTAAGCTGATCGTCCAGTAGCTTGCGTTCAGCCCGAGACCGGTTGCGCATCGCGCGCAGTTGTAGCCGGTTTCCGCGATACGACATGAAGAACACGATCGAAACTGCCGAAACCACAAGCGCGCCGATCAGCGCAAGCAGAGGCCGGACCTGCACCATGAAAGCGCGCCTGAGTTCTGTAACATCCGTAAAGAACTCCAAAGCGCCCAAATAGGCACCACCGTTGGTCACCGCGCTAACCACTTCGGCCACATCGCGCATCTGGTCGGACGTGTTGAGGTTCTCTGTCTCGCGATAGAGCACTTCAAGCGCAGATCTTTGCGACAAGGCATAATACATATCACCCAAAACAGTCGCATTGCGCCGCTCGGGCATAAGTGGGGCGGCGTGACTGTGCGGCCCCGCCGATGACCAGATCATCTTGCCAGTCGCGTCATATATCTGAAGACGGTAGATTTCGGACGCGCCCAGTACACGCCGCAGCAACGCCGCGTCGGGTTGCGCGATTTGGCCTTCGCCGAAAGCTGTTTGAAGGTCAGGAATGAACGTCATGATCTGTTCGCTCCAGGCCTCGGATCGATGCCGGACATCGGCTTCGACCATGCGGTTCACGATCGGGATGGCGCCATATATGGCGATCAAGCCAGCAAGGCCGATGGCACAAATGAGGCTGATGATAGTCGCAGTCTGCGCCAGCAGGCCTCCTTTTCGGCCTGCAGTATGCTTGTGCTCCATCTTTGCCTCCTGCACTTCGACAAGGGCAGTTTTCAACTCAGCGACTTGACAGAGGGTTAACGCCCGTGCGGCGTGTTGGAAGAATAAGCGTCAAATTTTTTCGGATTGGACGTGAACAAGCCGTGAACAAACTCTTTACCCTTGGCGCGTATCCAGCGTAGTTTGGAGCCATGAGCAGTTTTGACGATATGGACGCCTTTGAGGGCGCATCTTTGTCTGCACAGGCGATGGCCGTGCGCCCTACACCATACCTGGACGAATTGAACCCGGCGCAACGGGAGGCGGTTGAACGGCTGGACGGCCCGGTGCTGATGCTGGCAGGCGCGGGCACGGGCAAGACCAAGGCGTTGACGGCAAGGATCGCGCATTTGCTGACCACGGGCAGGGCACGCCCAAACGAGATTTTGGCGGTGACCTTTACCAACAAGGCCGCACGCGAAATGAAAGACCGAGTTGGCCGATCATTGGGCCAGCCTGCTGAGGGCATGCCGTGGTTGGGCACGTTCCACGCCATCTGTGTCAAGCTGTTGCGTCGTCATGCGGAACTTGTGGACCTGAAGTCGAACTTCACGATCCTGGACAGCGATGACCAGTTGCGTTTGCTCAAACAGTTGGTGCAGGCGGCTAATATCGATGACAAGCGCTGGCCGGCTCGGATGCTGGCCGGAATAATCGACGACTGGAAAAACCGGGCACTGACACCCGACAAAGTGCCTGCCGCTGACGCGGGTGCGTACAATCACAAAGGTATTGAGCTTTACGCGCAATACCAGACCCGTCTGCGCGAGCTGAATGCAGTGGATTTTGGTGACCTGCTGCTGCATATGGTCACGATTTTCCAGACCCACGCGGACGTGTTGGAGCAATATCAGCGTTGGTTCCGTTATATCCTGGTGGACGAGTATCAAGATACCAACGTCGCTCAGTATCTCTGGCTGCGTCTGCTGGCGAGGGGGCATAAGAATATCTGCTGTGTCGGCGACGATGATCAGTCGATCTATGGCTGGCGCGGGGCCGAAGTGGGCAACATCCTGCGCTTTGAGAAGGATTTCCCCGGTGCCTTTGTCGTGCGGTTGGAGCAGAACTACCGCTCGACCCCGCATATTCTGGCCGCAGCCTCGAATGTGATCCGAGGCAATGAGAACCGGTTGGGCAAAGAACTTTGGACAGACGCCGAAGAGGGGCACAAAGTTCGGCTGATCGGCCATTGGGATGGTGAGGAAGAGGCGCGCTGGATCGGTGAAGAGATCGACGCGATGCAGGGCGGCACACGTGGCATTCGCCCGATGAACCTGGATGAAATGGCCATTCTTGTGCGTGCCTCACATCAGATGCGGGCGTTTGAGGATCGGTTCCTGACCATCGGGTTGCCTTATAAGGTGATCGGTGGCCCTCGGTTCTATGAGCGGATGGAGATTCGCGACGCCATGGCCTATTTCCGGCTGGTGGTCAGCCCCGAGGATGATCTGGCCTTTGAGCGGATCGTGAATACACCCAAACGTGGCCTTGGAGACAAGGCGCAGCAGACGATTCAGGTGGTGGCGCGCGAAAACGGTGTGTCTTTGGTCGAAGGCGCGCGGATTGTGGTCGAGAAAAAGCTAATCGGCGCAAGAGGCGTCAATGCTCTGCGCGAGTTAGTGGACGGGCTGGAGCGGTGGAACGCGATGATTGGCGCTGCAGGACGACCGCTGACGTCGCAAACTCAAAAAAAATCCCCACGTTCGCTCATCAGTGAAGACTATGATGCTTCATATCGTCAAGATGAAGGCGCCGATGATGTTTTGGAACCAGTGGTAGAGGTGATCTCATCGGAGGCTTCGCAGCGCCAAGATCATGTCGAACTTGCCCAGACGATTCTGGATGAATCAGGCTATACACTGTCCTTTTTCAAGCCGCAGACAGCAGAGGAACGTGAACGTGGTGATCCGCTTGTGCACATCAGCCCCGAAGCGCCCGGACGGCTGGAAAACCTGAAGGAGTTGGTCAACCAGTTGGACAATTTCGAGAACCTGCAAGGGTTTCTGGAACATGTCAGCCTGGTCATGGATAACGAACAGGAGAGCGACGGGGCAAAGGTTTCGATCATGACCTTGCACGCGGCCAAGGGGCTGGAGTTTCCGGTGGTCTTTCTACCCGGCTGGGAGGATGGGCTGTTCCCGTCGCAACGCTCGATGGATGAAAGCGGGATCAAGGGGCTCGAGGAAGAGCGGCGTCTGGCTTATGTGGGGATTACGCGGGCCGAGGAGGTCTGTACCATCTCGTTTGCCGGTAATCGGCGGGTGTTCGGGCAGTGGCAGAATTCCATGCCGTCGCGGTTCATTGACGAGTTGCCCGAAGAGCATGTGGAGATTCTGACGCCTCCGGGGCTTTATGGGGGTGGCCAGCAAAGTGCCGGGATCGAAACCCGCGCGGCCGAAGCCAATGTGTATAACTCGCCGGGCTGGAAACGGATGCAGGCGCGGCAAGGGCAATATGGCATGTCGCAGCCGCGCGAAAGCCGCAACACGGTGATTGATGCAACCGCTGTGGCCAGTTTTACGCTGGGTGAGCGCGTGTTTCACCAGAAATTCGGCTATGGCGCGGTGATCGGGATTGAAGGCGACAAGGTCGAGGTCGACTTTGACAAGGCCGGTGTCAAAAAGGTGGTCTCACGCTTTCTGACCAATAAGGACGATGTTCCGTTCTGACGCTTACAGTCCTTCGACCAGTACCAGATTGGCAGTCGCTGTTTCCTGCCTGATTTTGGCGAGCTCAACATAGTCTGGATCATCTTTCCACGCCCGGGCCGAGGCGATGTCGGGGAACTCCATCAATACGATGCCGTCTTCAGCCCAGCTGCCTTCAATGACTTCGACAGGTTTTGAAGAAACCGTCAGTAGGCGCCCACCATGCCGGTCGAAGATTGGCATGAAGCCTTCAAGATAACTCTGGTACCCGTCGGGGTCGTGAATGGAAATCTGGGCGATGAAATAGGCGGCCATGAGGTACTCCTGAAACGCGTTCACGACCCCAACGTACATCATGCTGTGACAAAACAAAAACGGCGGTTCCCAGGGAGGAGGAAGGGAACCGCCGTTCTTTTCAACTCCGAGGCAGGGAGGAGGAGAGCCCCGAAGTATCCTTTTCCGGGTTTGAGCCCGGTACGTGACAGACGCGGTGACGTCAGGGAGGAGGTAGACGTCACCGCGCACTTTCAACATCGAGACAGGGAGGAGGAGAGTCCCGATGTATCAGTTTCCGACATCTGAGGCCGGTATATGGTGCGGCAACGTCAGGGAGGAGGAGAGACGTTGCCGCTTAAGTACAGGCCCAAGGGAGGAGGATGGACCTGATCTCGTAATTCTCTGTGCGCTTACTTCGCGCAGTATTCTTCCGCGGCCTGCAGCGCCAAACGCCGGATCATGCTGCGGTTCAGACCCAGATCCGCCAATTCGCGGTTCGACAGCGCGGCCAGAGCGTTATATGTCTGGCGGAAAGTCCGGTACCGGTTGAAACGCAGTTTCAGCCCGCCCAGAACAGTGTTCAGCCCGCTCGAAGATGCGCTTTTCAGCGCTGTAGGATGTGTTGCGATTGCCATTTTGGTTACCCGCTTTTTCCGTATGACCGGAACTGTCCGGCCCTTGCTTGAGATTGAAGATAGGCAAATGCTGCGTTTGCACAATAGGGCGCAGAGACAATGCTGCTATGCAGCAAGTGCATAGATTAAATGAAGATTTCCTGAAACGAAGAAAAGCGCCTTTAAAATATGGGTTTTTCGAGGTCGGGTTTTGCGGTACGATTTTTTGGGCGCTAACATCAGCTGTGAAACTGCCGCCTGATTGATCGGATTTGGCTGAAATTTGTGCGGAAAGAAATCGCGTGACCGCGATTCACCGCGCGAACGCTCCTGCATGGGAAACCATGGGCGAGATGCGTTTTCACCCTGATCTGGCGCTGAACTGTGGGTGTTTGATTCGATCCATCTGGGTCAGTTCGGTGGGTTTCAGCGCCATTTTTCACATTTAATGAGAAAAAAATGGGAAATCGTGGGAAGCGCCAACTTGCTGCGTTGGCACTATATGTGGTGGCGTTTTTGTCTTGTATGTCAATTTAGGGTGTGTTTCGGCGCTCGTTCGTCGTTGCTGTCCTGCTGCAAACGGTAGCTGGGGCCATGTCGTGGTGTAATTTCCTATTGATTTCCATGAAATCCCGTGGCATCCCTTATTCATCCGATGAGGACGAGGCACATGGGGCGCTAAACGACCCCGAACCAAGAATACAAAATTAGGTTTCATACAGGCATCTCGCTTTCATCAGTCAACAGATCCGGCGCGCGAGCGAGCAGACATCCCCCCAGGTGGCGCGCGCAGCTGGACATCCCGCACAGCGGGTCAATGCGGCGGGTTGATCAGTGGCAGCAGATCAACCCGCCGTTTTTCTTGAAGGGGGGAGCGTTTTGAAGTGAGGCGCAAGCGAAAGGGACAGTCGTCTTGGCGCGCAGGTTTAGAGGTGAAAGCCACCATAAGGTGGACACGAAGGGCAGGGTCTCGATCCCGGCCCTGTTTCGCCGTGTGCTTGAGGCCTCTGATCCCAACTGGCAACCTGGCGGCAGCCCCGAGCTTGTAATTGTCTACGGCGGCCCCAACCGAAAATTCCTTGAATGCTATTCGATGGAGGCGATTGACGAGGTCGACGCCAAGATCGATGCATTGCCGCGTGGCTCGACTCAGCGAAAGATGTTGCAACGCATGTTCCATGGTCAGTCCTTCCCGACAACCGTGGATGAAACCGGGCGATTGGTTTTGCCGGTAAAGCTGCGCGACAAGATCGGGCTTGAGAAAGAGGCATTCTTTATCGCGGCAGGCGATACCTTCCAGATCTGGAAGCCCGAAGTCTATGAGGCAGAGGCTGAATCTGATGCGGAAGAGTGGGTCGAGGAATACTCGGAAGACTTCGATCCGATGCAATTCCTGGACGGCCCCGGAGCCTGACGGAATGGCTGCTGCGGAAACTCAAGTCGAAAAATCTCATATCCCCGTTCTGCTGCGCCCCCTGTTGGAGGCAGTCGCACCAGTTACAGGTGTCTGGCTGGATGGCACTTTTGGAGCGGGGGGCTACACACGCGGATTGCTGGAGGCCGGAGCCAGCAAAGTCATCGGCGTGGATCGTGATCCTTTGGCCTTTGAGATGGCCAAAGGCTGGGTCGCGCAATTTGGCGACAGGCTGGTTCTGCAGCAGGGTGTGTTTTCGCGCATGGATGAATATGCCTCGGGTCTGGACGGTGTTGTTCTGGACCTTGGGGTGTCGTCGATGCAGCTGGATCAGGCTGAGCGCGGGTTTTCCTTCATGAAGGACGGTCCGTTGGATATGCGGATGAGTCAGGACGGACCAAGTGCTGCGGATCTGGTCAATGAAGCAGGCGAGGCCGAATTGGCAGATATCCTTTTCCACTACGGAGAGGAACGGGCCAGCCGCCGGATCGCGAAGGCTGTCATCAAGGCGCGGGCCGAAGCTCCGATCACAACCACGCTTGCCTTGGCCGAGATCATCGAATCCTGTCTGCCGCGCCCCAAACCGGGCCAGTCCCATCCCGCGACGCGCAGCTTTCAGGCGCTGCGGATTGCCGTGAACGCAGAATATGACGAGCTGTTTCAGGGGCTTATGGCGGCGGAACGTGCCTTGAAGCCCGGTGGTCAATTGGCGGTGGTGACGTTCCATTCGATCGAAGATCGCATGGTCAAAAGGTTCTTTCAGGCGCGGGCGGGCAAGACTGGGCGAGCAAATCGCTATGCGCCCGAACTTGAGCAAGAGCAGCCGCAATTCACGTTAAAGACGCGCAAGGCCGTTGGGCCTGATGCGCAGGAACTGCAGGATAATCCACGCGCGCGATCTGCAAAGCTGCGTGTGGCCATCAGAACTGAGGCTCCGGCGGGCGAAGTTGATGCGCGCGCAATCGGCATGCCACAACTGGGGGGGCGGGCAAAATGAAGAGCATTCTGTATGTATTGACAGCGTTGTCGGTGTTCGGATTGGCGCTGTGGGCCTATCAAGAGAACTATCGCACGCAGCAAGTGGTCAAGGAGACCCAGGCGCTGCAACGGCAGATCGGGATGGCGCAGGCGCGGTTGGCGGTTTTGAACGCGGAATGGGCTTACCTGAACCGCCCCGACCGGCTGCGGGAACTGGCGGACCTGAATTTCGAACGTTTGGGACTGTTGCCTTTACGGGCCGAGCAATTCGGGCGTGCAGACATGATCGCCTATGGTGAGGACCCTGATTTGCCTGTGGCGACCCCGGAAGAGCTGGAGGCCATCACGCGGACGCAGGCGTTGGTTGAGGTGCAAGTGCCATGACACGTACCCCGCTGCGCCCTCTGGCCCGCATTCTGGAAGCCCGTGCCAAGGGCGAAAACCCAAAGGCCATCGAGCGCGAGAATATTCGTCAGCGCCACGAAGACATGAAAGACCGCGCCCGAGCCCGGGCCGAGGGGCGGTTGCTGGTATTGGGGCTCTTTTTCTTTTGTGCTTTCAGTGTGGTTGGCGTGCGCATGGGCATGTTGGCCACGTCCGAGGCGCAAGAGCCTTTGGCCAGTGCTCAAGGGGCGTCGATTGCGATGCAGCGGGCCAATATAGTCGACCGGGATGGGCGTATTCTGGCGACCAATCTGGAAACCTATTCGGTTTACGCGCAGCCGCCTTTGATGATTGATCCGGTGGCCGCAGCGGATCAGCTGGTTGCAATCTTCCCGGATCTGGAAAAAGAGCGTCTGGTCAAAGACTTCACCGGTGATCGTAAATTCCTTTGGATTAAAAAGCGGATCTCGCCCGAGCAAAAGCAGGCGGTGCATGACATCGGTGATCCCGGCATTCTGTTTGGCCCGCGCGAAATGCGGCTTTATCCCAACGGGCAATTGGCGGCGCATATTCTGGGCGGGTCAGGGTTTGGACGCGAAGGCGTCAGCGCGGCTGAGCTGATTGGCGTTGCGGGTGTTGAAAAGCAGTTCGACGACTATCTGCGCGACCCGGCGAACGGCAACAAGCCGCTTCAGCTGTCGCTGGACCTGACCATTCAGGCTGCGGTCGAGCAGGTGCTCTATGGCGGCATGAAGATCATGAATGCCAAAGGCGCATCAGCCGTCCTGATGAATGCGCATACGGGCGAGGTCGTCTCGGCGGCCTCTTTGCCCTCGTTTGATCCCAACGACCGACCGCGCCCACCGACCTCGGGCTATGATCCGTCAGATAGCCCTTTGTTCAGTCGCTACGTGCAGGGCGTTTATGAGCTGGGATCGGTGTTCAAGATCTTTACCGCCGCTCAGGCAGTTGAACTGGGTCTGGTACATTCCGAAACCATCATCGATACCTCTGGCCCGATGAAGATCGGACGCTTTCCAATTGGAGAGTTCAACGGCAAGAATTATGGCGAGATCAGCGTTGCGGATGTAATTGTCCACAGCTCGAACCGGGGAACCGGGCGGCTGGCTTTGATGATCGGGGCCAAGCGGCAGCAGAGCTTTCTGGAAACGTTGGGGATGTTTGAGCCGACACCGTTCGAGATTGTCGAAGCCAAGGGTGGAGCACCTTTGAAGCCCAAGAAATGGGGTGAGCTGAGCACCGTAACGATTTCCTATGGCCACGGGCTTTCGACCAGCCCTATGCATCTGGCGGCGGGTTATGCGGCGATTGCCAACGGGGGGCATTACGTCAGCCCGACGATCCTGCGCAAAAACGGCCCGCAATACGGCCCGCGCGTGATGTCGGCCAATGCAGCGCGGCAGTCGCAGAAGATGTTGCGCAAGGTGGTCACCGATGGCACCGCCAGTTTCGGCGATGTGCCGGGCTATGCGGTGGCGGGCAAAACCGGAACGGCGGACAAACCCAAGCCGCGCGGCGGGTACTATGATGACAAGGTGATCGCAACTTTCGCGACCTTCTTCCCGGCTTATGATCCGCAATATGTACTGGTCGTCACGTTGGACGAACCTTCGATTGTGGCGCATGGTGAAAAGCGTCGCACGGCGGGGTGGACTGCGGTGCCAGTGGCCTCGGAACTGATCGGGCGCATAGCGCCACTTTTGGGGCTGCGTCCCCGGCTTGAGCCTGAGGCGGGCGCTGCTATAACGCTGACCTCAAATTAGGCTGTCTGACACGAGGTGGGCATGGGCAAACAGTCAAAGAAACTCAGCCAACTGGCCCTGACCGCACGCGCAGGGGCGAACCCGCAGATCACCGGTCTGGCCGTTGACAGCCGCGATGTGCAAGACGGCTTTTTGTTTGCGGCATTGCCTGGAACCCGCGTGCATGGTGGGGAGTTCATCCAATACGCCTTGCGCATGGGGGCTGCGGCGATTCTGACCGATGCGGAAGGGGCCGAAATCGCCGCTGCCGAGCTGGCCGGATCGGAGGCTGCGCTTGTTGTTGTCGAGGATCCTCGACAAGCTTTGGCGGGTGCGGCGGCCCTTTGGTTTGGGGAGCAACCGCAAACGATTGTGGCCGTGACCGGCACCAACGGAAAAACATCGGTGGCCAGTTTCGTGCGCCAGATCTGGGCCGAGCTGGACCACAAGGCCGTCAATCTGGGCACCACTGGTGTTGAAGGTGCATGGACCGCACCTTTGGCCCACACGACGCCCGAGCCTATTACGCTGCATCGTTGCCTGGCTGAAGCCGCCCAAAACGGTGTCACCCATGCTGCGATGGAGGCATCGTCGCACGGGTTGGAACAGCGACGGTTGGACGGTGTGCATCTGACAGCCGCAGGGTTTTCGAACTTTACGCAGGATCATCTGGACTATCACGAAACGTTTGAGGCGTATTTCGCGGCCAAGGCCGGCCTGTTTGATCGGGTTCTGCCGCAAGATGGCACCGCTGTGATCAACATGAGCGACCCGAAGGGTGCCCAGGTTCGCCGCATTGCCGAAGCGCGAGGTCAACAGGTGTTGACGGTCGGGCTGGGTGAGGCGGACCTGTGTCTGCTCAATCAGCGCTTTGATGCAACCGGGCAAGATCTGAGGTTTTCCTGGCAGGGTAAGGTGTTTCAGACCCGTCTGAACCTGATCGGCGGGTTTCAGGCTGAAAACGTGCTGCTGGCCTGCGGGCTGGTGATCGCCAGCGGCGATGAGCCTCAGCATGTCTTTGACACGCTCCCGCATCTGAAAACGGTGCGCGGTCGGATGCAGCTTGCCGCCACGCGGGAAAATGGCGCGGCGGTTTTTGTCGATTATGCCCATACGCCTGACGCGGTTGCCACTGCCTTGCGCGCCATGCGTCCGCATGTGATGGGGCGGTTGATTGCGATTGTGGGCGCGGGCGGAGACCGCGATGCCACCAAGCGGCCTTTGATGGGGCAGGCAGCTGCGGCGAATGCGGATGTGGTTTTTGTCACCGACGACAACCCACGCAGCGAAGATCCCGCAGAAATCCGCTCAGCAGTGATGTTGGGCGCGCCTGAAGCAACCGAAGTGGGCGACCGGGCCGAGGCGATCCTGCGCGGCGTGGACGCGCTGCAACCCGGTGACGCATTACTTATTGCGGGCAAAGGCCATGAAACCGGGCAGATTGTTGGCGATCAGGTTCTGCCCTTTGATGATGTCGAACAGGCCAGCATCGCCGTTGCGGCGCTGGACGGGAGGGTGGCATGACGCTTTGGACAGCGGCAGAGGCCGCCGCCGCAACCGGCGGGCGCGCCACTGGCGATTGGGAGGCCAACGGCGTGTCGATCGACACGCGCACATTGCAACCCGGCGATCTGTTTGTGGCGCTCAAAGCGGCCCGCGACGGGCATGATTTCGTGGCACAAGCGCTTGGGAAGGGCGCGGGTGCCGCCTTGGTTTCATATGTTCCCGACGGTGTTGATGAGACCGCGCCATTGCTGATCGTTGAGGATGTGCAAGCCGGGCTGGAGGCTTTGGGCCAAGCCGCGCGCGCGCGCTGTTCGGCACGCGTGGTCGGCGTGACTGGCAGCGTTGGCAAGACCTCGACCAAGGAAATGCTGGCCACCATTTTGGAAACGCAAGGCGCGACACATGCCAGCGTGGCCAGTTACAATAACCACTGGGGTGTGCCGCTGACATTGGCCCGGATGCCGCGCGAGACCGAATTTGCGGTGATCGAGATTGGCATGAACCACCCCGGGGAAATCGCACCCCTCGCCAAACAGGCGCGCCCGCATGTGGCTTTGGTCACGACGGTGGCGGCGGTTCATCTTGAGGCGTTCGACTCGGTTGCTGGTATCGCCCGCGAAAAGGCTGCCATCTTTGATGGGTTGGTCGCCGGGGGAACGGCCATTGTTAACGCGGATATCGAGCATGCCGCTATCGTGCGCGATCATGCCCTCGGTTGCGGCGCGAAGGTCGTGGAATTTGGGCGTAGTGCGGCTGACTATCCGTTGCTGGACGTCGCGCAATCCGACACCGCTGTCGCTGCGCAGGCCAGAGTAGGTGACACAGAGATCACCTTTGAAGTTCAGTCTGCGGGCACGCATTTCGCGATGAACGCCCTAGGCGCGCTGGCCGCCTGTGTCGAACTGGGCGTAGATCTGGAGCAGGCCATAGAAGGTCTGCGGGCATGGGCTCCGGTCAAAGGGCGCGGCGTGCGCGAGGTTGTTTCGCTTTCAAACGGTGGATCCCTAGAGCTGTTGGATGACAGCTACAATGCCAACCCAACATCGATGGCTGCTGCGTTGGATGTGCTGGCTGCGGCGAAAGGTGCGCGCAGGATTGCTTTCATTGGCGACATGAAAGAGCTCGGGCCGGATGAAATGCAAATGCACGCGGCCTTGGCCGATATTGATGCCATCGCGAGTGTCGATCAGGTGCATTGCATCGGCCCGTTGATGCAGGCGCTGCATCAGGCTTTGCCGGAAGACAAGCGCGGGAAGTGGTCTGAAACCAGCCAGGACATGGCTTGCCACCTTCCCGAACTGATCCGGGACGGCGATGTTGTGCTGGCCAAGGGCTCGCTCAGCATGGCGCTGGCGCATATTGTTGACGGTCTTCGGAAATTGGGGCAAGGGAGCGCGCCTGAGGCGTAGGCGCTTTGTGAGAGAGGTTTTGTAATGCTGTATTGGTTGACCGCCCTGTCGGACGGGGGCGATTTCTGGAACCTCTTTCGTTATATTACCTTCCGCGCTGGCGGAGCTTTTCTGACGGCGCTGGTGTTTGGATTCATCTTTGGAAAACCTCTGATCAATGTGCTGCGCCGCAAACAGGGCAAAGGCCAGCCGATCCGGGATGACGGGCCAGAGGGCCATTTCTCCAAGGCTGGTACACCTACCATGGGCGGTTTGCTGATCGTCGGTGCGTTGGTCACGTCCACGCTGGTCTGGGCGCGATGGGATAACCCTTATGTCTGGATGGTTCTTTTCGTAACTCTGGCCTATGCGGGTATTGGTTTTGCCGATGACTATGCCAAAGTGTCGAAGCAAAACACCAAAGGTGTGTCCAGCCGGATGCGCCTGGCGCTGGGGGTAGTAATCGCGGTCTTGGCCTCGCTTTGGGCAACGTTTCATCACCCCGAAGCGCTGCAAAACCAGTTGGCTGTACCTGTGCTAAAGGACACGCTGGTCAATCTGGGACTGTTCTATATTCCGTTTGCGATTGTCGTAATCGTCGGAGCTGCGAATGCGGTGAACCTGACCGACGGCCTGGATGGGTTGGCCATCATGCCTGCGATGATCGCGGCCTCAACGCTAGGGGTCATCGCCTATGCTGTGGGGCGTGTGGACTTTACCGAATATCTGGATGTGCATTACGTGCCGGGGACGGGTGAGATCTTCATTTTCACCTCGGCCCTGTTTGGGGCAGGTCTGGGCTTTTTGTGGTACAATGCGCCACCGGCGGCGGTTTTCATGGGCGATACCGGATCTTTGGCGCTTGGAGGGGCATTGGGAGCGATCGCGGTCGCAACCAAACATGAGTTGGTTTTGGCCGTTGTCGGCGGGCTTTTTGTGGTCGAAGCGCTGAGCGTGATCATTCAAGTGCTCTATTTCAAGAGTACGGGAAAACGGGTGTTTTTGATGGCACCGATCCATCATCATTATGAAAAGAAGGGCTGGGCCGAACCCACAATCGTGATCCGTTTCTGGATTGTATCGCTGATCCTGGCGATGATCGGTTTGGCGACACTTAAAGTCAGGTAGCGCTCCCGCCAGGTTCGGCGAACCTTCGGTTCACCTGCCACCTGTTGGGCCCGGCTCGCGAAGATGCGCGAGCCTTTTTGTGCCTCTTGCCATTGTGGAATTCCTGAGTGCAGTGTGGCGCAACATCAAAGAAGCGATCGGGGTGAAGCAGAATGATCCCAGTGAAAGGGTATTCCGGACAGAAGGTTGCTGTACTGGGGTTGGGCCGTTCGGGCCTGGCGGCTGCGCGCGCGCTGCGGGCAGGCGGGGCAGAGCCCGTGTGTTGGGATGACAACCCTGCGGCCCGTGAAGCTGCGGAAGAGGATGGGCTGCTTTGTGTTGATCTGCGGCGCGCGGGCGCATTTGACGATGTCTCTGCTTTGATCGTGTCTCCTGGCATTCCGCATCTTTACCCGCAGCCCAATCCAATTGTCGCCGCAGCCCTTGAGGCCGGGGTGCCAGTGGATAATGATATCGGGTTGTTTTTCCGATCCTTCGCAGGGCCGGAATGGCATCAGTTCGATACACCCCCTCGGGTGATCGCGGTCACTGGCTCGAACGGGAAATCCACCACGGCGGCATTGATCCACCATATCCTGAACGAGGCTGGGCGTCCGGTTCAGTTGGCCGGCAATATCGGGCGCGGGGTGCTGGATATTGAACCGGGTGAGGACGGATCGGTCGTGGTGCTGGAGCTGAGCAGTTACCAAACCGAGCTGGCGCGCGCCTTGACCCCGGATGTGGCGGTGTTCACCAACCTGTCGCCGGATCATCTGGATCGCCACGGCGGTATGGGTGGCTATTTCGCGGCCAAGAGGCGTTTGTTCGCCGAAGGTGGGCCGGACCGGGCCATTATTGGCGTCGATGAAAACGAAGGCGCATTTCTAGCCGGTCAACTGGCGGAGGGCCCTTCCGATGATCGGGTTATCCGTCTGTCAGTGACACGAAAGCTGACCGGTCCCGGGTGGCAGGTCTTTGCCCGTAAAGGGTTCTTGTCGGAATACCGCAAGGGGCGGCAGACCGGTGCGATTGACCTGCGCGAAATAAAGAGCCTGCCGGGCAGTCATAACCACCAGAATGCCTGCGCCGCCTATGCGGCCTGCCGTGCGCTTGGATTGGCACCGCGCGTGATCGAAGATGCGCTGCACAGTTATCCCGGCCTGCCGCATCGCAGCCAGATCATCGCCGAAGCTGGCGGTGTTACCTATGTCAACGACTCCAAAGCCACCAATGTGGACAGCGCGGTCAAAGCGTTGAGCGCGTTCAAGAAGATCCGCTGGATTTGCGGTGGGTTGGAGAAAGAAGGTGGGCTTGATGCTCTGCAAGACGCGACGGGCGCGGTCATCAAGGCCTATGTGATCGGCCGTGAAGCCGCAGGGTTTGCGATGCAGCTGGGTGTTGAGAGCGCTGTTTGCACGACGATGGAGGCCGCTGTCGCACAAGCCATGACCGATGCAGAACCGGGTGATGTTGTGCTGTTGGCCCCGGCGGCGGCAAGTTTTGACCAATATGACAACTTTGAGCAGCGCGGCGATGATTTCGTCTCGCGAGTGCAAGAGGGCCTAGAATAACGGGCAGGTTGCATTTGGTCACTGGTTCGGCAAGTCTGTAGACCAGATTGCTTGATGTAGTGCAGGCGGACATTACATAGTTTTGGCTGAAGAAAGAGGTTCTGAAAATGCTTATCCGTAAATCTGCTTTGATCCTCCCGATCTTGTTGACGGCTGCGGCCTGCACAAATGTGGGCGCCAATTATCAGCCGATTGTCGACGGCCCAGTTGGTCCGAACTACAACGCGGATCTCGCTCAATGTCAGGCGTTGGCACGGACGCAGCCCACCGTGGACGGCAATACCGCCGGAGCGGCGGCGATAGGTGCAGCAGGCGCTGCGGGAACCAAGGCCATCATTGACGACAGCGCAAGCGATCTGGGGCGTGCTGCTGTGGCCGGTGCATTGGTGGGTGCCGGAGCCAGCGCTCTGCAAAATACCCAAAACCAGGAAGTCATCGTGCGCAATTGCATGCGCGGTCGCGGTTATAACGTCGTCGGCTGACGGGCAGCAATTGCAGTTCCAGCGGCATAACCCGACGACCAAGCCCACTGGAAGTTGTAGCCTCCGAGCCAACCGGTAACATCCACCGCTTCGCCAATTGCATAGAGGCCAGGGACTTCCTTGGCCTCCATTGTTTTGGACGACAGCCCATCGGTATCGATCCCGCCAAGCGTTACCTCGGCCGTGCGGTAGCCTTCGGTGCCAGAGGGCGTTAGCTGCCAATTCGACAACGTATCAGCAAGCGACCACAGGGCAGCGTCCGATTGATCAGCGAGATTGCCTTGCATGTTGATGCTTCGGCTGAGGTATTCGACCAGACGCGCCGGTAGGTGTTTTGCCAATTCGGTGGTCAGCGCCTTGCGGCCCGAGGTCTGCCTGTCCCGACGTAGAATATCAACCAACGGAAGGTCGGCCAGCAGGTTGACGCATATGGGCTCGCCTTCCCGCCAATAGGACGAAAGCTGCAGCACGGCAGGGCCGCTGAGCCCGCGATGAGTAAAAAGCAATGCTTCGTCAAAGCTGGTGCGTTGATTGGATAAGCGGACGGGCAGGGACACGCCGGACAACTCTTTGAACCGACCGTCAGTGAAGGTAAACGGCACCAATGCCGCGCGTGTGTCCGTGACGTTCAAGCCAAACTGGCGCGCAATGTCATAAGCCAAACCGCTGGCGCCCATTTTCGGGATGGATTTGCCCCCGGTCGCCAGCACCAGGTTCCTGCAAATCAGGCTATGGGACTGGCCGTCTTTTTCGACGTCGAGCGCAAACCCCGTTTCGAGTTTGCACAAGCCACGCACCGAAGTTTGTAGCCAGAGTAGAGCGCCTGCGCGCTCCTTCTCGGCCAAAAGCATCGAAATGATCTGTTTCGATGAGCCGTCACAGAACAACTGTCCCAGCGTCTTCTCATGCCATGCGATACCATGCCGATCGACCAGATCGATGAAATCCCATTGCGTATATCGCGCCAGTGCTGATTTGCAGAAATGCGGGTTCTTCGACAGAAAATTCGATGGCCCCGCGTAAAGGTTGGTGAAATTGCACCGCCCGCCTCCAGAAATACGGATCTTTTCACCTGGTGCTTTTGCGTGGTCGATCACCAGCGTGCGTCCACCGCAATGTGCGCTGCACATTAGGCCGGCAGCACCGGCGCCAAGTATGATTGTGTCGAACTTCATGAAAAGGCCCATGGCGCGGAATGACGGCGATGACAAGGGGTAGAACCTGCGCGAATACGCTTAGTCAGGATCCGGGCCATCTTGGCGACAGATCGAATACAGGCATCCATACGACAGTCATTGCAAAAATCTGACGCCGTGCTTGACCTCGCACCTGAAGGCCAGCAAGTTGCAGCCCACGCTTGGGTGATATGCGCCAGAGTAAGAGGGTTTTCAGTTATGCCAACGCCTGTCTTCGGAGCTTTTCGCAGCGACACGACATTGTCCAACGCAGGCGCGTCGACAGCTGTGGTCGGGTCGACCTTCGAAATCTCGGCCTACAGCCAGATTGATATCGACACTGGTGTGGACCCGACGATTTTTGCCGGTGACAGCGTTTCGAACGAAACCGCCAACGACCCGACGCAGACTTACCTTGGCGAAACCATTTTCTGGGACTTCACCGTTACCGTGACGGATGGAACCAATACGTACGAGGTCGGCTTTTTTGACTACGATATCGACGGGGACGGAAATTCTATCGGCGTAGATGCCGAAGACGCGTTCTTCATGGGTTTCATTGGTGGAACGGTGCCGCCGTTGAACACGACGCTGACGATCACGGCGATTATCGACAATGGCCCGAGCATCGACATCGATACCGTTGTCCCCTGTTTTACGGCGGGCACGCTGATCGAGACGGCAGAGGGTCCCAAACCGGTCGAAACGCTTTGCCCTGGTGACGCAGTCATGACGCTGGACAACGGCCAGCAAGTGATCCGCTGGATCGGGTCGCGGCAGTTGGACAGCATCGACCTGCACGCCAAGCCGAAGCTACGGCCTGTTTGCATCGCACAGGGCGCGTTGGGCGGCGGTTTTCCCAAACGGGATCTTCGGGTTTCGCCTCAGCACCGGATGCTGGTGCGTTCACCGATTGCGGTCAGAATGTTTGCGAAATCCGAAGTGCTGATCCCTGCGATCAAACTGGTCGACATCCCCAGCGTCTCGATTGATGAACAGACCTCTGCAGTCAGCTATTTTCACATCCTGTTTGACCACCACGAGATCATCTTTGCCGAAGGTGCACCTTGCGAAAGCTTGTATCTGGGCAGCGAGGCCCGCAAAGCAGTCGGGGATGCGTCAATCTCGGAAATTGCGGAATTGTTCCCCGAGCTTTTGGCTGAAGATTTTTCACCTGAAACCGCGCGACTGGTCCCTCATAAGGGGCGCGAGATGCGTGCGTTGGTCAACCGTCACGTGAAGAACAGCAAACCTATCCTCTCTTAGGGTCGAGGCCATGCGCTGAACGCGATAGAGCACTGCCTCGACCGGCGGAAATCCCCCCGGATGCCCCTTATTCTACTGGCCTGAACAAGATTTTCGCGATACACTTTCAGTCAGACCCTGAAAACGGGGCGTGAACGAGGCAGAAAGTGGCGGTATCTCATGACTGAGATGGTGTATGGCGCGGTCCAGAACCAGCGCGGCGAACCGATTCTACCAAAATGGTGGCGCACAATTGATCGCTGGACGATGACATGCGTCCTGATCCTGTTTGCCATCGGGCTGCTCTTGGGTCTGGCCTCATCTCCGCCGCTGGCAGGTCGCAACGGGTTTGATCCTTTCCACTATGTCGAGCGGCAGGCCTTCTTTGGCATTCTGGCTTTGATCGCGATGCTGTTGACCTCGATGATGTCGCCCATTTTGGTGCGGCGTCTGGCTGTGTTGGGCTTTCTCGCAGCCTTTGTTGCTTTGGCCTTTTTGCCCATTTTCGGGACGGATTTTGGCAAGGGCGCGGTGCGTTGGTATTCGCTGGGCTTTGCATCGTTGCAACCGTCTGAGTTTCTGAAACCGGGGTTCATTGTTGTTGCGGCGTGGCTTTTGGCTGCCTCGCAGGAAATCAACGGTCCACCGGGACGGTTGTGGTCGTTCGCGCTGTGTATGGCGATTGTTGGGATGCTGGTCATGCAACCGGATTTCGGGCAAGCCTGCCTGATCCTCTTTGGTTGGGGCGTGATGTATTTCGTCGCCGGGGCACCGATGCTGTTGCTGGTGGGCATGGCGGGTATCGTGGTTTTGGCCGGGATGTTCGCCTATTCCAACTCGGAACACTTCGCCCGCCGCATCGACGGCTTTCTGAACCAGGAGGTCGATCCGACCACCCAGCTGGGATATGCCACCAACGCAATTCGTGAGGGCGGGCTGTTCGGTGTGGGTGTGGGCGAGGGGCAGGTGAAATGGTCGCTGCCTGACGCGCATACCGATTTTATCATCGCCGTTGCCGCCGAGGAATACGGTTTGATCCTCGTGCTGATTATCATCGCGCTTTATTCGATCATCGTGGTGCGCTCCTTGCTGCGCCTGATGCGTGAACGCGACATGTTCATCCGTCTGGCCGGGACCGGTCTGGCGTGTATGTTCGGCGTTCAGGCGATGATCAATATGGGGGTTGCCGTGCGCTTGTTGCCGGCCAAGGGTATGACGCTGCCCTTTGTCAGCTATGGCGGGTCCTCATTGATTGCGGGTGGAATCGCGGTGGGCATGTTGCTGGCGTTTACCCGTATCCGCCCGCAGGGCGAGCTGGGTGACATTTTGCGCGGACGAGGGTGATGGCGGCACCGTACCTTTTGATCGCAGCCGGAGGCACTGGCGGGCATATGTTCCCGGCCCAGGCGCTGGCCGAGGCGATGTTGCAAAAGGGATGGCGTGTGCGCCTGTCAACCGACGAGCGCGGCGCGCGCTATACTGGTGCGTTCCCACCAGCGACCGAGATCGTCGAGGCATCCTCAGCCACATTCGCCCGGGGCGGAGTGGTGGCCAAGCTGATGGTCGGACCCAAGATCGCCGCCGGGGCCAGTGGTATGGTAGCGCAGATGATGCGGGACAAGCCGGATGTGGTTGTGGGCTTTGGCGGCTATCCGTCCATTCCCGCTCTGGCCGCCGCGACTTTGCTCAAGATCCCGCGCATGATCCACGAACAGAACGGTGTTCTGGGTCGGGTCAATCAGCTGTTCGCGTCACGTGTTGCCCAAGTGGCCTGTGGTGTCTGGCCCACCGATCTGCCCGACGGGGCCAAAGGCGTTCACACCGGCAACCCGGTGCGTGGCGCTGTCTTGGAACGCGCCGAGGCGGGCTATATCCCGCCCGGTGACTATCCGATGTCGGTACTGGTCATGGGCGGCTCGCAAGGCGCGCGCATCCTCAGCGACATTGTGCCCGGCGCGATAGCAGCCCTGCCCGAAGGCTTGCGCAGCCACATTCGTGTGGCCCATCAGGCGCGTGACGAAGACGGTGCCCGGGTGACAGCTTTCTACAACGACCACAACATTCGAGCTGAGGTGAAGCCATTCTTTGACGATGTGCCCCGGCGCATGTCGGACGCTCAGCTTGTCATCTCGCGCGCAGGGGCGTCCAGCGTCGCCGATATCTCTGTCATCGGGCGGCCCTCGATTTTGATTCCGTTTGCCGCTGCCGCAGGCGATCACCAAACCGCGAACGCGCGCGGGTTGGTTCAGGCAGGGGCTGCGATCATGATCCCTGAAAATGCACTTGACGTTCCCGCGTTGACCGCGCAAATCGCGCTGGTTCTGAATAACCCCAAAGCCGCGCAAAAAATGGCCCATGCTGCCCTGTCGGTTGGGGCGCCTGACGCAACCGAGCGTCTGGTCGCTCTTGTCGAACAGCTGGCGCAGAAGGAGAGCACATGAATCCTGCAACCAAACTGCCGCAAGATGTGGGGCCGATCCATTTTGTCGGGATCGGCGGGATCGGGATGTCCGGCATCGCCGAGGTTCTTCTCAACCTTGGCTATCAGGTCAGGGGCTCGGATCTGAAGGCGTCCAAGATTACAGACAGGCTTGCTGGTTTGGGGGCCGAGATATTCGTCGGTCAAAAGGCCGAGAATCTGGAAGGCGCAGCCGTCGTCGTCGTGTCGACCGCGATCAAGCCGGGAAACCCGGAACTGGACGAAGCGCGCAGGCAGGGCCTGCCGGTGGTGCGCCGCGCCGATATGCTGGCAGAGCTGATGCGTTTGAAATCGAATATCGCGATTGCGGGGACACACGGCAAAACCACCACCACCACCATGATGGCCGAGCTCATGGTCGCCGGAGACTTTGACCCTACTGTCATCAATGGCGGCATCATCCATGCTTATGGCTCGAACGCGCGCATGGGGCAGGGTGAATGGATGGTGGTTGAAGCTGATGAAAGCGATGGCTCGTTCAATCGCCTGCCCGCGACCATTGCCATCGTCACCAATATCGACCCCGAGCATATGGAGCATTGGGGCGATTTCGACAGGCTGCGCGACGGGTTTCACGAGTTTGTCTCGAACCTTCCATTCTATGGCCTGGCTGTCTGTTGCACGGATCATGCCGAGGTTCAGACGCTGGTGGGCCGGATCACCGACCGCCGCGTGCGCACCTATGGGTTCAACGCGCAGGCTGATGTGCGTGCCGAAAACCTGACCTATAAGGGGGGCGTCGCGCATTTCGACATTCATCTGCAATACGAAGACAAGGTGATCGAAGGTTGCACCCTGCCGATGCCCGGCGATCACAACGTCTCGAACGCACTGTCAGCGGTGGCTGTGGCCCGTCATCTAGGGATGAAAACGGCCGAGATCCGCGACGCGCTTGCCAATTTTGGGGGCGTCAACCGACGCTTTACCAAAGTCGGCGAGGTCGAGGGTGTCACCATCATCGACGATTACGGCCACCACCCGGTTGAGATTGCAGCGGTGCTGAAAGCCGCCCGTCAAGCGACCGAGGGTCGTGTGATCGCCGTGCATCAACCGCATCGATATTCGCGCCTGTCCAACCTGTTTGATGATTTCTGCACCTGTTTCAACGACGCCGATGTGGTTGCCATCGCCGAGGTCTTTGCCGCAGGCGAAGACCCAATCGACGGCGCCAGCCGGGACGGTCTGGTTCAGGGTCTAATTCGCCACGGCCACCGCCATGCGCGGGCCTTGCTGGACGAAAACGATCTGGAACGTTTGGTGCGCGAACAAGCACGTCCGGGCGACATGGTCGTGTGTCTCGGTGCGGGCACGATCAGCGCTTGGGCCAACGCTCTGCCTGATCGTTTGCTGCGTAAAGAGGCGGTTTGATCTGACCCGAATGTAGCGCAACTGCTTGAATTGTGTTAGTTTGCCGAAAAAATAACCTCTTAGTGGGGGATCGTATGGAATACTCGGTGGTTTTTGCCGCGCTTTGGGTGATCAGCGCGACGGTAGTGGCCTTGCTGCCGATGCGTATGCAGTTCCCTCCAGGGGTGCTATTGCTGATTTGTGCGCCGGTGCTGATCGTGTGGCTTGGATACGATTATGGTGTGATCGTTGGGCTGCTGGCTTTGGCAGGCTTTTTGTCGATGTTCCGATATCCACTGCGCTATTATTGGCGGAAATGGACAGGGCACGAGGTGTCGGAATGAACACTTCGCTTCTGTTGGCCTGTCTTTGGGGGCTGGCTGCAAATGTGCTGGCGATGATTCCCAGCAAAGACAATCATTGGACCCGGGCCCATTTCCTGATTGCCATTGGGATTCCGATACTGGGTTATGTCACCTATCAGAACGGCCCGTGGATCGGGCTGATCGTTCTGGCCGCAGGCATGTCGGTTCTGCGTTGGCCTGTGATCTATCTGGGACGTTGGCTGCGCAAGCGCATCTGAGAAAACGCCTTGCCTTGCCGGGCCAAATCTCCGATCTAGCGGGGATGACCAATCTCCCAACTCCTCGTGGCAAGCTCACTGAAAATCGTCCGCTAAACGATCTGACCTGGCTACGCGTGGGCGGCCCGGCCGACTATCTGTTCCAACCTGCCGATCTTGAGGATTTGCAGAGCTTTCTACGCACCCTACCTGCGGATGTCCCAGTCTTCCCGATGGGCGTAGGTTCGAACCTGATTGTTCGGGACGGTGGCTTGCGTGCGGTGGTGATCCGGTTGGGGCGCGGGTTCAACAGCATCGAGATCGACGGCAACACCGTCACCGCGGGGGCCGCTGCGTTGGATGCGCATGTAGCGCGCAGGGCGGCGGATGCGGGTGTTGATCTGACGTTCCTGCGCACGATCCCCGGCTCGGTTGGCGGCGCGGTACGAATGAATGCGGGGTGTTATGGCAGTTACACCGCAGATGTGCTGCGCAAGGCAACCATTGTGACGCGCGCGGGCGAGCTGTTGGACCTGAGCGCGGAAGAGCTGAACTTTCGCTATCGCCAGTCTGACCTGCCAGATGGCGCCGTGCTGGTCTCGGCGGTTTTTGAAGGCCCCTTGGGCACGCCAGAAGAGTTACACGCCCGGATGGAGTCGCAACTGAAAAAGCGCGACGAAACCCAACCCACCAAAGACCGCAGTGCGGGATCGACGTTCCGAAATCCGGCAGGGTTTTCGTCAACGGGGCAGGCGGACGACGTGCATGATCTGAAAGCCTGGAAGGTGATTGATGACGCCGGTATGCGCGGGGCCTCACGGGGCGGGGCGCAGATGAGCCCAAAGCATTCGAATTTCCTGATCAATACCGGCAGCGCGACAGCGGCAGACCTTGAAGGACTGGGCGAAGAGGTTCGAAAAAAGGTTTACGAAACAAGCGGCATCACGCTAGAGTGGGAAATCATGCGGGTCGGCGACCCGGTGACAGAATAAAGCCCCATCCGTCAGACCGTTCTCAGGCAAATTCAGGCGACGGATCAAAGGCATAAACGCAGTACGGGCCACCAGATAAGGTCCGGGGACATTGAGGCGCTAAGTGGGTAGGTCGAGCAGGACAACCCCGAAAGTGGCGGTATTGATGGGCGGCCCCTCGGCGGAACGCGAGGTGTCACTCAGCAGCGGGCGCGAATGCGCAGCCGCCCTCAGGGGAGAAGGCTTTGAAGTGGTCGAGCTGGACGCAGGTCCCGACCTTTACGCGCGCCTTTTGGACATCAAGCCGGATGTGGTATTCAACGGGCTGCATGGTCGTTGGGGCGAAGACGGTTGCGTGCAGGGCCTGTTGGAATGGATGCGTATTCCCTACACCCATTCCGGCGTGCTGGCCTCGGCGCTTGCGATGGACAAGCAGCGCAGCAAAGAGGTCTATCAGGCCGAAGGGCTGCCGGTTGTTCCAAGCATCATTGTACCCAAAATCGAAGTTGTCGAAGCGCATGTGATGCAGCCACCCTATGTGGCCAAGCCCAACAATGAGGGCTCCAGCGTTGGTATCTATATCGTGCACGAAAGCGCGAATGGGCCCCCGCAACTGGACGAGACGATGCCCGAGCATGTGATGGTCGAGAAATATGTTGCGGGTCGCGAGTTGACTGTGACGGTGATGGGTGACCGCCCGCTGACCGTGACCGAGATCATGACCAATGGCGGTTGGTACGATTATGATGCCAAATACAAACCCGGCGGCTCGTGGCATGTGCTGCCTGCGGACATCCCGCAGCACATTTTTGACCGCTGTATGGAATATGCCGTTACGGCGCATAATGCGCTTGGGTGCCGGGGGGTAACGCGTACCGATTACCGCTGGGATGACAGCCAGGGCGCCGAAGGGTTGTTCCTGCTCGAAACCAACACGCAGCCTGGCATGACACCGACCTCGCTTGTGCCCGAACAAGCCGTCCATTGCGGCATGACATTCGGTGAACTTTGCGCCTGGATGGTGGAGGACGCGTCATGCGACCGCTGAAAGCCACACGCAGTCTGACGATTCATCGGTCCAAACCTTTGGCGGGCCCCGATGCAGATTTTGCCTCGGGTGACGCCAGTGAAACGGACCGCCAGCCGGTTCTGCATTTGCGCGGGGTCAAGCTGTTTGGTCGCGCAACACAGGGAGGCGATCCGGCCCCATCACGGCTGAGCTATCGCTTGCAACGCTGGCTTTTGACGCGCGGTGTGCGTCGTGGCCTGAAAATTGGGCTGCCCATTGTGATTGTGGCCGCAGGAATTGGTGGTTTCTTTGCCTCTGAAGACAGGCGCGCCGAGGTGGCCAGCTATTTCGCGGATATCAAGACCTCGATCCAGGAGCGACCAGAATTCATGGTCAATCTAATGGCCATCGACGGGGCTGGTACCGGGTTGTCACAAGATATTCGTGAGCTTGTGCCGCTGGATTTCCCAATCAGTTCCTGGGATCTGGATGTCGAGCATATCCGCGACACGATTACCGGATTGGACCCGGTTAAATCTGCCACCGTGCGTATTCGGCCCGGGGGAATTCTTCAGGTCGATGTGATCGAACGCCAGCCCGTGATCCTGTGGCGCACGCGGCAGGGGATCGAATTGCTGGACGAAACCGGCGCCCATGTCGAAATGATTGCGACCCGCGCTGATCACCCCGATCTGCCTGTTATCGCGGGCAAAGGCGCGGATCGGCATGTTGGCGAAGCGCTTGAGATTTTGCGTACCGCCAGCAGCCTGGGCAGTCGCGTGCGCGGGCTGGTGCGGGTTGGTGAACGCCGTTGGGATCTGGTTCTGGATCGCGACCAGCGCATCATGCTGCCGACCGAACGCCCGGTTCGTGCTCTGGAACGGGTGCTGGCGGTGAACGAGGTTCAGGATCTGTTGGAGCGCGATGTGGCTGCCGTGGATATGCGTCTGGGGCAGCGCCCGACCATTCGGATGAACCAGGTCGCGAGTGACCTGTGGTGGAATACTAAAGTGACAGTGAGTGACGAGCAATAACGTGATGATGACCGACCTTTATCAGTCCCAACGGGCAATGCGGCAAATGCGCCGTCAGGCGATGCAGCGCGGTGTGATTGCGATCCTGGATGTCGGAAGCTCGAAGATTTCGTGTCTTGTCTTGCGGTTTGACGGTGCCGCGCCGCAAAGCGAGGACAACACAATCGGCTCGATGGCCGGTCAGACCGGGTTTCGCGTCATCGGAGCAGCGACAACTCGGTCGCGGGGCGTGCGCTTTGGTGAAATCACCGAAATGCAAGAAACCGAGCGCGCCATTCGGACCGCCCTGCAAGCGGCGCAGAAGATGGCCGATATCCGGGTGGATCACGTGATTGCCTGTTTCTCGGGGGCAAACCCACGCTCATACGGTCTGGACGCGCAGGTGGATATCGAAGGCCAATTGGTCACCGAGGCCGAAGTGGGCCGGGTTCTGAATGCCTGCGATGTGCCCGATTACGGTGCAGGGCGCGAAGTGCTGCATGCGCAGCCGGTGAACTTTGCGCTCGACAATCGCTCGGGCCTGATTGATCCGCGCGGGCAGTTGGGGCAATCACTTGCGGTGGATATGCACATGCTGACCGTTGATGCCGTGGCAATCCAGAATCTGGTGCGGTGCATCAAACGCTGTGACCTGGAATTGGCGGGCATTGCGAATTCGGCCTATGTCTCGGGCATATCGGCCCTGGTTGAGGACGAGCAGGAACTGGGCGCGGCCTGTATCGACATGGGTGGCGGCACCACCAGCGTTTCGATCTTTATGAAGAAACACATGATCTATGCTGACAGCGTCCGGATGGGCGGCGATCATGTGACCTCCGATATCTCGATGGGCTTGGGTGTGCCCGCCAGCGTGGCCGAGCGGATCAAGACCTTCAACGGTGGCGTTCATGCCACCGGCGCGGATGACCGCGACATGATCGATATCGGAGGCGACACCGGCGATTGGGAGCATGACCGCCGCACCGTCAGTCGGGCCGAACTGATCGGCATCATGCGCCCGCGCGTGGAAGAGATTCTGGAAGAGGTGCGCCTCTGTCTGGATGCCGCAGGCTTTGACCATTTGCCAAGCCAGCAGATCGTGCTCACGGGCGGAGGCAGTCAGATCATGGGTCTGGACGGATTGGCCAGCCGGATCCTTGGCCAGCGTGTGCGTCTCGGTCGACCGCTGCGCGTGCACGGATTGCCGCAATCGGCTACTGGGCCGGGCTTTTCCTCTGCCGTGGGGCTCAGCCTGTTTGCAGCGCATCCGCAAGACGAATGGTGGGATTTCGAAATCCCGGTCGATACCTACTCGGCCCGACCCTTCAAGCGCGCCGTGCGCTGGTTCCGTGACAATTGGTAAGCGCCTTCAAGCGACAGCTTGCACCATCGCGGCCAGCTTGCCTTCGCTGGCCGCAGCGCAAACGATAATCTCTCCCGAGGCGTTTCTGGAGGCCGTTGTTGGTAAGACGATCCAGTTTTACGAGATACGGTCAGGGATTCTTGTCGGCACCGAAGAATTTCTAAATCCTTCGCTGTCCGTCTGGCGGGCGGAGGGCAGAGGCTGTGTTTACGGGCGTATCACCACCCCGAACGGGCAGCTGTGTTTCCTCTACGATGATGATGAAGACGGTTTGCCCGTGTGCTGGTGGCCCTTTCTGCACGAAGATCGTCTGATGGTACGTCTGGTCGAATTTCCACGCAGCGAGATACAAGAAGTGCGCAGCATCACCGAAGACAGTCTGGACTGCCCAGCCACTCCGATAGGTTGAAGAAAGTGGTTGCGGACGGGGGTTTTATCCCCCAAAATATCCACAGGGTCCGACAGAGGCCCAGCGGCAGAGCTTTGAGCAGTGATCCGCACAGATATGTGAATCAGTTTGCATGGCGCATGGCCCTTTCGGCGATGTGCACGTCATGGTTGTTGTGGTACGCTTGCTATCGACCCCAACATATGATGCATGGCGCGAAATGTCGCCGGTCACTGCCATAATTCCTCCATATTTTGTAGGAATCCGCGATTTTTGGCGTGACCTTTGCGGATTCGAAAGTTAAAATCCCTGCAGGATAGGTCAGAAAAACACCGCATTTTGCGGAAAACTTATAGACAGGCGGACAGAGCATGACATTGAATCTTTCGATGCCCGGGCACGACGAATTGAAGCCACGGATTACGGTTTTTGGCGTTGGTGGTGCGGGTGGCAACGCTGTTAACAACATGATTGAGAAGCAGCTGGACGGTGTCGACTTTGTCGTTGCCAATACGGATGCTCAAGCTCTGCAGCAAAGCCAGTCCTCTGCCCGTGTTCAACTGGGTGTCAAAGTGACTGAAGGCCTGGGGGCGGGTGCGCGTCCCGCTGTTGGCGCTGCTGCGGCTGAGGAAAGCATCGAGCAGATCGTCGATCATCTGGCCGGCGCGCATATGTGCTTTATCACCGCGGGCATGGGTGGCGGCACCGGCACCGGGGCCGCGCCGATCATTGCACAGGCCGCGCGTGAGCTGGGTGTTCTGACCGTCGGTGTTGTCACCAAGCCGTTCCAATTCGAAGGCGCCAAGCGGATGCGTCAGGCCGAAGACGGTGTCGACTCGCTGCAAAAGGTGGTCGATACGCTGATCATCATCCCCAACCAGAACCTGTTCCGTCTGGCCAATGAAAAAACCACCTTCACCGAAGCATTCTCGATGGCCGATGATGTTCTCTATCAAGGTGTCAAAGGTGTGACGGACCTGATGGTCCGTCCGGGTCTGATCAACCTCGACTTTGCGGATGTCCGCGCCGTGATGGATGAGATGGGCAAAGCCATGATGGGCACCGGCGAAGCGACCGGCGAGGATCGCGCCATTCAGGCGGCTGAAAAAGCCATTGCCAACCCGCTGCTGGACGAAATCAGCCTGCGCGGTGCCAAGGGTGTGCTGATCAACATCACCGGGTCCGACGATCTGACCCTGTTCGAACTGGACGAAGCCGCCAACCGCATTCGCGAGGAAGTGGACCCCGAGGCCAACATCATCGTCGGCTCAACCCTCGACACCGCGATGGAAGGTGGAATGCGGGTATCGGTTGTCGCAACCGGGATCGACGCAGCCGAAGACCAAGGCGAAACTCCGGTCGCGCGGCGTTCCATGTCCGAGCCCTTGACGCGAACGGTCGCTGCCGAAGCTCCGGCGGCCGAGACGCAGGTCGCTGAGCTGGAACAGGCACCTGCTGCGGAAACCACGGTGGCCCCGACGCTCTTTGAATCGATGGAGAATTCCGACGCACAGGACAACTGGCGTGAGGAACCTGCTGCGCGGCAAACAGAGGATGATGGTTTGCCTCCACCGGCCTATCAGCCGCAAGTCGCCGCATTCGAACCGCAGCCGGAAATGGTTGAACCCGAGCCCTATGCCGCACCCGCTGCTGCTGTCCCGGGAACCCCTTCGCCAGAGGCGCTTGAGCGACTGCAGAAAGCCGTACAAAACGTACCGGGCGGACAGCGTCGTTTCGCAGCCGAGCGCCCGCAAGCACCGGTCGAGCGGGCCCCGGTCGAAGCCGAAGATCGCCCCCGCTTTGGCTTCAACCGGTTGATTGATCGCATGACCGGTCATGCCGGTGACACTCCGGCCCCAGCACCGCGTCATCAGCCAAGTTTGCGCCAAGCTGACGCTACGGCACCTGTCGCAGAAGAGGCGGATCCAGACCAGGATCGCATCGAAATTCCGGCCTTCTTACGCCGTCAAGCGAACTAAGGCTGGTCACAAAATCCTTGGAAAGAGCCGCCGCCGGGCGGCTCTTTTTATTTTAAAAACAATCTACTAACCTCCGGTAAGCAGGGTTTCGCTTATCTGTCACATTCATGTTTCAATCGGTTGCAAAGAGTGAGTTGAGCCTAGACGCCCTGTTCCTTAGGTGAGGATGCGTTAACTCCGCTTCGGCGGGACACCACTCTCGGGGGCACAATTTGCAACATACGCTCAAATCTCCGGTCACGTTCACTGGTTACGGTTTGCATGGCGGCAAGCCCGCGAAAATGATTCTGAAACCGGCAGCTGTCGGCCACGGTATCTGGTTCAAACGAACCGATATCGAGGTCGGCGACACGATGGTTCCAGCCGCCTATGACATGACCGAGCATGTGCCCTTGTGTACGCGTCTGGTGAATGCCAGTGGTGTTTCGGTTTCGACGGTCGAGCATATCATGGCGGCGCTTGCTGGATGTGGATTGCACAACGTTCTGATCGAAATAGATGGCCCCGAAGTTCCTGTGATGGACGGCTCGTCCGTTGCTTTTGTTCGCACCATCATGGCGGCGGGTTTGCGTCGCCAGGCGGCTCCGGTTTTGGCCTATGAGATTCTCAAGCCCGTCAGCGTAGAGCACAATGGCGGCACAGCCAGCTTGGTCCCCTCTGAGAATTTTGAAATCGAGTTTACAATCGATTTTGAAGACAAGATTATCGGACGCCAAAGCGCTTTTCTGAACATGTCCAACGGAGCTTTCGCGCGCGAGTTGTCTGATAGCCGTACTTTCTGCCGTAAGTCCGATGTCGATATGATGCGCGAGAATGGACTGGCGCAGGGTGGTACGCTTGACAATGCGGTCGTTGTTGACGGCGAAACCGTCCTGACACCGGGTGGTTTGCGGCATGAGGACGAAGCAGTTCGTCACAAGATGCTTGATGCGTTTGGTGATCTCTATCTGGCAGGTGGTCCGATTTTGGGTCGCTATATCGGTGAACGGTCCGGCCATACCGCAACCAACAAATTGTTGCGCAAACTGTTCGAGACCCCGGGTGCGGTGCGCCCGGTACTGTGCACGCCTGAACAAGCCGCGCGTTTACCCGGCCAAGGGCTTGTCGCGAGTGAAATTCCGCAGGTCGCCTGAGAAAGATCAGCTCTGGCAACAATTGCGTCAGAGACCCTATAAGGCGTTTTGCACCGGAATTTTATGTGCTAGACCGTTTCCGATCAGGGGCGTGCCCCGATAAGCAAGACGACAAGGATGGGCGGAATGGTTGGCACCAAAGCGGCAGTCAGGTTCGCGGTTGCGATTCTTCTGACAGCAACTTTGACGGCATGCGGAAGCGGCGGCCTTTTCAAAAGCCGGGGGGCGGACCGCAGCCAGAACCTTGAAGGGTTCACGCCGGAACAAATCTATACCCGAGGCGAGTACGAGCTTTCGCAGAATCGCTCGGATGACGCGGCGTGGTATTTCTCGGAAGTCGAACGCCTCTATCCGTATTCCGATTGGGCCAAACGCGCGCTGATCATGCAGGCGTTTTCGTTCCATTCCGATCAGAACTATGCAGAAAGCCGCGCAGCCGCACAGCGCTATATCGATTTCTATCCTACCGACGAAGATGCTGCCTACGCGCAATACCTGCTTGCGCTCAGTTATTATGACCAAATCGACGAAGTTGGTCGCGATCAGGGGCTGACATTCCAGGCCCTACAATCCTTGCGCACCGTGATCGAGGTTTATCCCGACAGCGAATATGCAACCTCGGCTGTTTTGAAATTTGATCTGGCATTTGACCATCTGGCTGGCAAAGAGATGGAGATCGGTCGCTATTACCTGCGTCAGGATCACTATACCGCTGCGATCAACCGGTTCCGTGTTGTGGTCGAAGATTTCCAGACCACCTCACATACGGCCGAAGCGCTGTATCGTTTGGTTGAAGCTTACCTGTCTCTGGGTCTGGTCGATGAAGCGCAGACCGCTGGCGCGATCCTTGGGTTCAACTACCAGTCGTCCGAATGGTATGATGACGCTTATACCCTGCTGACTTCACGCGGCCTGGATCTGAAGAGCCGGGGCAACAACTGGCTTGCCACGATCTACCGTCAGACCATCAAGGGTGAGTGGTTGTAATCGCTATGGCTTTTGGCTTGGGACGCTAAAGACCCGATGCTGCGCGCCTTGGATATTCGCGACATGCTTATCATCGACCGGTTGGAGCTGAGTTTCCAACCGGGCTTGAACGCATTGACTGGCGAAACGGGTGCGGGGAAATCGATCCTGCTGGATTCGCTTGGCTTTGTTCTGGGCTGGCGCGGGCGTGCGGAATTGGTGCGCCAAGGCGCGGCCCAAGGTGAGGTTGTGGCCGAATTTGATCTACCCGCCAATCACCCTGCTCATGCTATTCTTGAAGAGGCTGGATTGCCCGGCGGTGACGAGTTGATTCTGCGCCGCATCAACACGGCTGAGGGGCGCAAGACTGCTTGGGTCAATGATCGCCGTTGCTCGGGCGAGGTGCTGCGGGCTTTGTCGGAGACGCTGATTGAGTTACATGGCCAGCACGATGATCGCGGCCTGCTGAACCCTCGGGGCCATCGGGCGATGCTGGATGCCTATGCGGCTGCTGGGGACGAACTGGTGGCTGTGCGCGCGGCGTGGTCTGAAATGTCGCGGGCGCGCAAGGCGCTGGAACAGACCGAAACGGCGTTGAACGCGATGCGTGCCGAAGAAGAGTTTTTGCGCCATTCGGTTGCCGAGTTGGATCAGCTCGACCCGCAGCCCGGCGAAGATGCCGAGCTGGATGCGCGCCGCCGCATGATGCAGGGGGCCGAGCGGATCCGCGATGATGTGGCCCGCGCGTTCTCATTGTTGGGGGGTGACGGTGCAGAAGCTGCGATGGCCGATGCTGTGCGTTGGCTGGAGAGTGTTTCAGACAGTGCCGGTGGGCAGCTGGAAGAGCCGATCGCTGCACTGGGGCGCGCCCTGATCGAATTGGGAGAGGCGCAAGATGGTGTTAACGCCTGCCTGCAAGCGCTTGATTTCAACCCGGCCGAGCTGGAGCAAACAGAAGAACGTCTTTTTGCCATCCGTGCATTGGCCCGCAAGCATGATGTGGCCCCGGATGATTTGGGCGCGTATGCGGAAACGCTGCGCGACAGGCTGGGGCGGTTGGATGCAGGTGACGCGGATCTCTCGGAAAAACGCGCGGCTGTTGAAGCCGCGCAAGTCGCTTATGACAACGCAGCAGCTGCGCTGAGCACGAAGCGGCAAGAGGCAGCCACCGCCTTGGACGATGCGGTGATGGCGGAACTCACCCCGCTGAAGATGGAGCGCGCGGTTTTCCGGACGGAAATCACCACAAGCGATCCAGGACCAGAAGGGATCGACGCTGTGGCCTTTACTGTGGCCACCAACCCCGGTGCGCCATCTGGACCGCTGAACAAGATTGCATCGGGCGGGGAACTCAGCCGATTTCTTCTGGCGCTCAAGGTCTGCCTGACCGGGGACGACAGCGCCCGCACGATGATCTTTGATGAGATCGACCGGGGCGTCGGTGGTGCCACAGCCGACGCGGTGGGGCGCCGCCTGGCCGCTTTGGCGCAGGGTGGTCAGGTGTTGGTGGTGACCCACTCACCCCAAGTCGCCGCCCGCGCAGCGCATCATTGGCGGGTGCAGAAACATGTGACAGGTGATCAGACCCTCTCGACCGTGATTCCGCTGGATGATCCTGACCGGGTGGACGAAATTGCTCGCATGGTCGCAGGCGACACAATCACCGACGAGGCGCGCGCTGCTGCCCGTGCTTTGTTGGACGCATGATGGCCAATTCAGCGCCCTAGCGTCTTCCCACGGTCAGGCACGTCGCCTAGTAAGGGTTAAGGACCACCTTCCGAGGATCAATGACCCAGTCAACCCGCACCGTGCTGCGCAATCAGCTCAATCAGGCGCTTTCCGCGTTGCGAGACGCCTGGCGCGTCCTGCGCCATCGCGGTCCCAGTCAGGTTCAATTCTGGTTCATTGCTTTGGCCATCGGGATCGCCGCTGGCTTTATGGCGCTTGGGTTTCGGATGGCGATCACCTGGCTGCAGGCATTCCTCTACCAAACCGACAACATTCTATTCCTGCACAGCCATGCTGAAAGGCTTTCGTGGCTGTGGATCCTGCTGTTGCCCGTATTCGGTGGGCTGGTTGTTGGGATAATCCTGCACAAGTTCACCGATGACGGACGTGTGCGGTCGGTCGCGGATGTCATCGAAGGGGCGGCGATTACAGATGGTCGTGTCGAGACGAAGGCTGGCATCGCCTCTTTCTTTGCATCGCTGATCACGCTCAGTTCGGGTGGTTCAAGCGGTCGGGAAGGACCAGTGGTTCACATGGCCGGGGTGATTTCCACCTGGGTGAGTGATCGAATTCACGCGGATGGCATCACCGGGCGCGACCTGCTGGGTTGCGCCGTCGCGGCTGCGGTTTCAGCCAGTTTCAACGCGCCCATCGCGGGGGCCCTGTTTGCGTTGGAAGTGGTGCTGCGCCATTTCGCCGTCCATGCGTTCGCACCGATTGTCATTGCCTCGGTCGCGGGCACGGTGATCAACCGGTTGGCCTATGGCGATGTTACGGAATTCACGCTCAATACGCCGGGATCTTTGCAGTTCTACGTAGAGCTACCTGCTTTTCTGATCCTGGGACTGATCTGTGGGTTGGTGGCCTTGCTCCTGATGCGGTCGATCTTTTTTGCCGAGGACATTGGCACCCATATCCAGAACCGGCTGTCCCTGCCGCGCTGGCTGCGACCGGCGGTGTCGGGGGCGATGCTGGGGCTGCTGGCCATCTGGTTTCCGCATATCATTGGTGTGGGGTATGAGACCACGATCCGCGCCTTGACCGGGGATCTGGTTCTGACAACAGCCATCCTTTTTGCGGTGATCAAGACAGTGGCTTTGGCGATCACCATGGGCGGTCGTATGGGGGGCGGGGTGTTCTCTCCGGCCTTGATGATTGGCGCGCTGACAGGGCTGGCCTTTGGCCTGATTGCTACCGGTTTGCTGCCGGATGTGTCGGGAACCCATACGCTTTACGCCTTCGCGGGCATGGGGGCGGTGGCAGCAGCTGTTTTAGGCGCGCCAATTTCAACGACCCTGATTGTGTTTGAACTGACCGGTGATTGGCAGATCGGTCTGGCCGTTATGGTTTCGGTCTCGATGTCCACAGCCTTGGCCTCGCGCCTGGTGGATCGGTCGTTCTTCCTGACACAGCTGGAACGGCGGAACGTGCATCTGGCGGCAGGCCCACAGGCTTATTTGCTGGCGATGCTGCGAGCGGGCACGGTGATGCGCCCAATCGGAGATCCGCGCGCGATCTCCGAAGACGAGGCCAAGGCTCTGATCGAACAGGGGCTGTGTGTCAGCGCCAGCGCAACGCTTGAGGCCGCGATGCCCTATTTCGACCGCGCTGACATACCGTGTATCCCCGTTGTCGTTCAGGATGATACGGGGCAAGAGAACCCGGTCGGGGCTCTCTATCATGTGGACGCCCTAAAGGCTTATAACCGCGCGCTTGCGGCCACGGCTGCGGAAGAACATTCCTGATCAGCCGCCATAGACGCTGGCCGCATCGCCAAGGTAATTGTCCCAGGCAAACCAATACGAAATATGGCCCGCCACGCGCGGCAATTCCGTGCCATCGGGGCTGATCAAAGCCTCTTCGGTAACGCGCCAGCGTACGCCCTTGGCATCTTGCAAAGTGCCATCCACAGTCTTGAACCTATGCGACTTGCGTTCATAGGCCCGCACACTGCGTTTCTTGGGATCGCCCATCAGAACAACGGGTCTGTCAGCGATGGCGTCGTTGATAACGGGTTTGCCCTGGAACGCATCCAGTGGCCAGGCCCGCGCAGCCCCGAACTGGCGGATGGCAAATACATAGTCCTTTTGGCGGTGCTGCGATTGATCCACCAGTGCGGGGAACATCAACTCGGGCGATGCAAAATATTCCTGATAGACAACGCCCGACCCATAGTTGCGGCGATGTCCGGTGCTGAGCGAAAGAACCTTGCTGTCGGGATGCGAGGCTTTCCAGCTGTCCCAGCGGGTTATCACGACCGGGCGCTGCTTCAACTCGATCCCGCTGTCGACCAAAGGTCCAACCACAGGTTTGCCGGTATATTGGTTCCACAGTGAATGGGTGGTGCGGTCGAACATCAGTTTATTGGACCGATAGAGAAAACCGGATGAGCCGAAAACCAGCGGTTTGCGCTGTCCGGGAACCTGCGTTTCAAACAGGATACCCGATCCGCACAAGGTGCAATAGGCCAGAGCGACGGGCACACCTCCGATCACCTCGTTGAACATCTCGTGCCAGCCCATTATGCGCAGCGGATAGGCACGCACATCGCCATTGATTGAAACACCAAAGACCAGATCGTCGTCTTTGAGGTATGAGGCTCCTTTGGCCGAAATCAGCGTTGGATTGTCCAGCGACGGTATACCGTCTTTCTTGACCCCGCCCCAGGTGATTTCTTCAAGGCGGATTTTCATCTTGTCGCGCTGCAAATACTCGGGGCGCAGGAAGACGTCAAAATTCTCGTCGATACCCAGCAGAACCTCACGTTTGAACGGGATCAGCGAGGGGTGGGGTACGATCTGCGGATTACGCTCTTGCCAGAGCATCCATTCGAACCAATCTGTTCCAAGATCCTGCCCGCTTAACTCGGCCATGACGGCGGCGATTTCGTCGCGACGTCTGCCGGAATAACGTAGTCCGGTCAACAGGGCGGCAACAACGTCGGGCTCGCCGCGTTCGCGCAGAAAATCCATCCCATACTGAAATTCCGAGGTGATCCCGAATAAGGAGGACCGCACGGCTTCGAGCACGGGGTCTTCCTGGGCCCATCCGATATTGGGCAGCATCGCGCCGGCCCCAAGCAGGCTGGCAAAATGGCGGCGAGTTATCATCATGGCTCTCTCTCCAATCGCATCTGGACAGAGTGTGCCCGCAAACGCGCTCACGTTCACGCAACAGGCGCGTGATCGCGCCGCGATTGAAACGAAAGGACCTAGGCCTTGGGGGTTGGATCAGACTCGTCGGCCTTGGGGGGGCTGTCTTCGGCCCTCAAGGTCAAGGGTGGGTCGTTGGTTTCCGCGGCAATCGGGGCAGGGGCTGAAACTTTTGGTTCTGGGTCTGGAACCGATTCTTCGGGCCCCGGAACGGGCACCGCGCGAGGCGTTCCATCGTCTTCGATCGCGGATGCGGGTTCTACCAACGGTTGGGGCACGGCTTCTTCGACGCGCCGGCGAAACACCAGAAGATTGCGCCAGTTGGTGGACGATCCGGTCAGGCCAGACCGGTCCTCACTGGGCAGAAGTTCCGCGCGCTGATATTCCCAACCGTCACGACCCATCTGGTTCAGGATCTGTTCGACCGAAACGGCAAAGCGCCCTTCCGGGGTCTTCACACCTTTGGCCTTGGTGCCCTTCTGCGGGGCGGGAACAACTTTGTATTCGTAACGCGACATCACTTGGTCCTGATCTTTTACCGGCGCAAATTAACATGCCATCACGCAGGTGAAAGCACTCTCGGCATATTCTGCAATTTCACTGTGAACTGTTGCGCGAACCCTGCGCTGCTTTCTCGACCAGGGTCAGGCAAACCTCGGTTGCCAGTGCCATATCCTGCACTGATATCCATTCAAGCGGGCCATGGATGCACTGCATGCCCGTAAAGATATTCGGTGTGGGCGTGCCGAATTCTGTCAGGCGCGAGCCATCGGTGCCGCCACGAATGGGAACCGAGATCGGATCGATCCCATGGGCGCGGCAGGCCTCACGGGCCAAATCCACCGGTGTCATATCGTTTTCCAGCCAATAGCGCATGTTGCGGTATTGGTGACTGATGTCGCAGCTGATCTGGGCACGCGGCTCGGTCGCCTGAACGGCTGCGCAGACCTGACGGACAATGTCGCGCTGTGCTTCCAGCCCTTCCATTTCAAAGTCACGCAGGATCAGTTTGATCTCCATCTCGGATGAGCCGCCATTCATGTCGGTGACATGAATAAAGCCCTCGCGCCCGTCGGTGACTTCGGGAGTCATGGTCGCCTGTGGCAGAGTTTGAACGATTTTGGCTGCCAGATGCGCCGCGTTGACCATCTTGTCCTTGGCCAGCCCGGGGTGGATCGACACTCCGGTGATCTTGATCACGGCGCGGTCAGCCGAGAAGCTTTCATATTCGATCTCCCCCACTTCCTGCCCGTCCAGGGTGTAGGCAAAATCCGCTTTCAGATCCTTGGGCAATTGTTCCGTCACCCCGCGCCCGATTTCTTCGTCTGGTGTAAATGCGATGCGGATCGGGCTGTGCGGGATGTCAGGGTTTTCGATCAGATGCCGGGCCATTGTCATCAGGATCGATACGCCCGCCTTGTCATCACCTCCCAGCAGGGTGGTTCCTGACGCGGTGATAAGGTCATGCCCGATCTTGTCCGCCAGATAGGGATGTTCACCGGGGGACAGCACCAGTTCGGCATCATCGGGAAAGGTGATATCACCGCCGTTATACCCTTTGATCACGCGCGGTTTGACGCCGGTTGCGTTGAATTGCGGCGCGGTGTCTACATGGGCCAGAAAACCGACGGTCGGCCCCTCAGCCGTGCCCGGAATCGTCGCCACAACGACGCTGTCACCGGTCATTTCGACATCCTGCGCGCCAATCTCTTTCAATTCGTCACGCAGCAGGTTCAGCATATTGAATTGAATGTCGGTGCTGGGGGTCGAGGCCGAGGTCTCGTCGCTTTGGCTGTCGATGGCCGCGTAGCGCACCAGCCGGGTTTCGAGTTCCTGATCAAATCTGCTTTTCATGGCACCTACCTCTCTGGTGCCGAAGAAAGAGCGCAAACGAAAACGGAGTCAAGCAGATGGCCTGACTCCGCTCAGAACTGGATTGGTTGTTTAGGACCCGAGCTTTTTGCCGACCAACTCGTTGACCGCCTTGGGGTTGGCCTTGCCACCAGTGGCCTTCATCACCTGACCGACAAACCAGCCAGCCAGTTTCGGGTTCACCTTGGCCTTTTCGACCTGCGCCGGGTTGGCAGCGATTATCTCGTCCAAAGCAGCCTCGATCGCGCCGGTATCCGTCACCTGCTTCATACCGCGCTCTTCGACGATCAGCGCCGGGTCGCCGCCTTCGGTATAGACGATCTCGAACAGATCCTTGGCGATCTTGCCCGAGATGGCATCCGATGCGATCAGGTCGATGATCCCGCCCAGCTGCGCCGGAGACACGGGCGAGTCGGTGATGTCGTGGTCTTCTTTCTTCAAGCGACCAAACAGTTCGTTGATGACCCAGTTTGCGGCCAGCTTGCCATTGCGGCCTTGTGCCACCTCTTCGAAATAGGCGGCGGATTCCACCTCGGCTGTCAGCACGGAGGCGTCATAATCGGTCAGGCCAAACGCGCTGATGAACCGTGCCTTCTTATCGTCAGGCAATTCGGGCAGCTTGGCGGCGATATCGTCCACCCAGGCTTGCTCGATCTCAAGCGGCAGCAGATCGGGGTCGGGGAAATAGCGGTAATCATGCGCCTCTTCCTTCGACCGCATCGAGCGGGTCTCGCCCTTGTCCGGATCGTACAGGCGCGTTTCTTGCTCGACCTCGCCACCGGCCTCGACGATGGCGATCTGACGGCGGGCCTCGACCTCAATCGCTTGCTGGATAAAGCGCATCGAGTTCATGTTCTTGATCTCACACCGCGTGCCCAGATGCGAAAAATCCTGCGTTTCCTGATATTTCTCATAGGCACCGGGCAGGCAGATCGAGACGTTCACATCCGCCCGCAAGTTGCCGTTTTGCATGTTGCCGTCACAGGTACCCAGATAGCGCATGATCTGGCGCAGCTTAGCGATATAGGCGGCGGCCTCTTCGGGGCCGCGGATATCGGGGCGGCTGACGATCTCCATCAGGCAAACGCCAGTGCGGTTCAGATCGACGAAAGACATGTTAGGGTCCATGTCGTGGATCGATTTGCCCGCGTCCTGCTCCATGTGGATACGCTCGATCCGAACCATGCGCGCGGTGCCGTCACCCAGTTCAACCAGCACTTCGCCTTCACCCACGATGGGGTGGTACAGCTGAGAGATCTGATAGCCCTGCGGCAGGTCAGGGTAGAAATAGTTCTTGCGGTCAAAGGCCGATTTCAGGTTGATATCCGCTTTCAGGCCCAGCCCCGTCCGCACGGCTTGTTCAACGCAATACTCGTTGATCACCGGCAGCATTCCAGGCATCGCGGCGTCCACGAAAGCGACGTTCGAGTTCGGCTCGGCCCCGAATTGGGTCGATGCGCCCGAAAACAGCTTGGCGTTGGACGAGACCTGCGCATGCACCTCCATCCCGATCACCAATTCCCAATCGTGCTTGGCCCCGGCAATGGTCTTTGGTTTGGGCATTTCGTATGTCAGGTCGAGCATGGCGCGCCTCATATCCGCAATCGTCTAGGCCAGCGTATTAGGCCCGGTGCGGCAAAGGAGCAAGGGGGAATGGGGGCAATTCAGTGAAATCGCCCCCGCAGGATCAGTTCCCCGAAAACTGAAGGCCCGAAGGCGTGAAAGTCACGCTTTGACCGCTTCGCAGTTCTTCGCGGAACAGGTCCGAAATGGCGCGCAGCGCGTCAGTGTGGCCACGAGCGGCAAAACGTTCGGGCGAATTGATCCGCAGGCTGTTGTTGAACCCGTCTGCGGCGTGGGCCCAGATCATCGGGTGCAGCTCGGTCATGTGATCACGGATCAGCCATTGCGCGGCTTCGCAGATCTGTTCACGCGCTTCATCAGCCTTGGGGTTGATCCCCGCGCGTTTCTGCAAGGTGATGGCGCAATAAGCGGCCAGCAGGTTGATCATCTGCTGATCCGGGCGACGATGAACGATGTCGCACAACCCTTCCAGGAAGTACTCAACATCCACCTGTGCAAGCGCGTCGTCATCCAGCGCAATCGCGTCAAACTGAACCCAGGTGTATCCACCTGCGCCCCAGACCGAATGGGTCTGAGCTGCAATGCGCAGCGCCTGAACTTCGAGTTCTTGGTGGCTGCCGAACCAGCGCGGCAACAGATGCGTACCCATGGCGCGCATGTGACGTTGGTTCTGCGGATCCAGCGCGATCAGCGCCTCGTATTTCTGTGCAACCCGCGCCTGTGCCTGTGGCTGAGAGGCCAGCAGCGCGCATTCGGCTGCGGCCAAAGCCGGGCTGTCAGCCAATCTGGACTGGCACAAAGGCAGAACCGCTGCCGCTCGGTCGAAATGCGCTGCGCAACGCGCGCTGTGGAGCGGGGGCAACGTCGCGTCGGTCGCCGTTCCGCGCCATGCCCAGGCCATGTCGATATGGGTCAAGGCAACCACCAGGCCGATCATCGGATCGCCCGAATGCAGGCGGTATTCATTCTCAAGCTCTGAGATCCCGCACAACAGGTCGTATTCCTGAATGGCTTTCCCATCTGACAGCGCGTGTTCGACAGCCAGAACTACGTCGGAACGCGCGCCAAAGGCCAAAAGATCCACCACGGGTTGGCCGCACGGTGTCACTTTTCGCGCCGCGTCGGCGGCGTGCATTTCTTGCGACAGCTCGTCCCAAAGGTCCTGACGCGCTAGGTATCTTCCGCGTTCGATCAGCTTGTGACCGACTACATCTTCAGGTTGCATCTGGGCAATTGGAATATTCAGTTGTCCCGACGCCAAAAGCTGGGCGGGCACATCAGCAGTAGCCGAGAGCGTTTCGGGATTGGATTGGTCTAAACGACCGGGTTTTCGGGCGAACATTGCCCCAAGAGACCGTAACATAGTGAACTCGTATTTAACTGAACATTCGTAACGTATTCAGTTTGACGAGTATTTGTTTTTAATTCAAGAAATCCGCCCGAAAACCTCTGAATCCGAAACCAATATCGTAAGATTCCAGTGAATCGTTTCTAGAAAACGCGGAAATGATGCCGCTCAACGTCGAATCCGGCGCTTTGCAGAACGATCTCGAGTTGTTTGTGGGGTGGCAAAGATTCATCTGGCAATCGTATTCTCTTGTCGGTCTTCAAGATGGCCGAAACCCTGACGGAAAAGTCCCAACGGGTGTCGAACCGGAACTTTTTTACCTCGGCCAAAGTAAGCGACCCCTCTCTTTTTCCACTGTACCAACTCAGCTTGTCGTCGGTTATGGACATTCCGGCACGGGTATCCATGGCGACGTCCCAAAGGGCGGGGAGGGTCGCCAGGGCCAAAAGGCCCATCAACCACCAGGCTGCATTCAGAACGATAATCAGCCCGACCAGAACCGCATAAATGCAGATCAAAACCGTAACGGTGCGCTGGTTACGGTTCTGCCGGGTGAATTCGAACACTGGCTTGGTCATGCATTGAGAATCCGCGAGATCATTTCGGTGGTGTCGCGTGACAGATCCGGCGTGTTTGCGATGCGCTGCAACTGCGTCTTGATCAGTGCTTGTCGGTCGGCATCATAGCGTTTCCAGGTCTGGAACGCACTGCACATGCGCGCTGTGGTCTGTGGGTTGACCGGATCAAGCCGAACCAGCCAGTCAGCCAATAGCGCATAGCCCGCTCCACCTGCCGCATGAAACCCCGCGTGATTCATCGCCAAAGCACCCATCACAGCGCGGAACCGGTTGGGGTTCTTCCAGTTGAAATCGGCATGTTCGGTTAGGGCCCGCGCGGTCTGCACCGCCGCATCAGGCGCCGCCAACGAGACCTGAAGCCCAAACCACTTGTCCATCACCAGCCTGTCATGTCGCCACTGATCGTAGAAGGCCGACAATTCCTCTTGACCTTTGCCCGCGCGCAGCAGGCACGACAGCGCTCCGAGCTGTTGGGTCATGTTGTCGGCCCGTGTATAAGCCTGAGCCGCCATGGCCCCGCCATCCAGACGCGTAGTCAGCGCCAGAGCTGCTCCTCCCAGGGCGCGCTTGCCCGATTGGCGGGCGTCCGGCGCATAAGGTTCGTCCACCACCGTTTCGCTGTGCAGGCGCGGCAGCAGGTCTTGCACATGTTGGGCGGTTGTTTGTCGCAGAGTCTCAATCGCAGTCCAGATTGCCATCGGATCGGGCGTGTGGCCCTGTTCGTGCAGCGCGGCGGCCAGTTCGGATTGGGTCGGCAAGCCCAACATCAAAGCCCGGTAGGCCGCATCCAGATCCGCATCCCGCAAAACGGCCAGCAACCCATCCAGATAATCCGCGCCAGGTGTTGCATCCTGCGTGATCATGCGCAGCAGCGTATCCTGAGCCAGCGACCGCCCCGCTTGCCAACGATTGAACGGGTCGGTGTCATGGGCCAGCAAAAAGGCGCGCTCGGCGTCGCTGTGGTCTTGTTCAAGGATCACTGGGGCCGAAAACCCGCGCAGGATCGAGGCCATCGGCTTGGCCGGAAGGCCGGAAAAGACAAAGCTCTGCTCCGCCTCTGTCAGCTCAAGAATTTCCGTTTCGCGCAGCTCATCTCCGTTGGGGCCAAGCAAGCCAACGGCGACCGGGATGACTTGGGGTAGCTTCTCATCCTGACCGGGCGTGGGCTCGGTCCGCTGGCTCAGGGTCAGGGTATAGGTGCCGTCGGTCCAGTCTTCGCTGACGCTGAGGCGCGGGGTGCCCGACTGGCTGTACCAGCGCTTGAACTGGCTTAGATCGCGGCCGGTGGCATCCTCAAAGACCTGCAACCAATCCTCGATTGTGCAGGCCTGACCATCGTGACGCTTGAAATAAAGATCAAGCGCCTTGGCATAGCTGTCGTCACCCACAAGCGTTTTTAGCATGCCGATGATCTCGGCGCCTTTTTCATAGACGGTTGATGTGTAGAAGTTGTTGATCTCTTGAAAGCTTTCGGGCCGAACTGGATGGGACAAGGGGCCATTGTCTTCGGGGAACTGCCGTGCGCGCAGGTCGATGGCATCGTGAATGCGCTTGACCGGGGCCGAGCGCATGTCGGATGTGAACTGTGCGTCACGAAAGACCGTCAGACCCTCTTTGAGACACAGCTGGAACCAGTCGCGGCAGGTGATGCGGTTGCCGGTCCAGTTGTGGAAATACTCATGCGCGATGATCGCCTCGATCCGTTCGAAATTCATATCGGTCGAGGTTTCAGGGCTGGCCAGCACGGCAGAGGAGTTAAAGATATTCAACCCCTTGTTCTCCATCGCGCCCATGTTGAAATCATCGACGGCCACGATGTTGAACACATCCAGATCATATTCGCGGCCATAGACGTCCTCGTCCCACTTCATCGACTTTTTGAGCGCCTCCATCCCAAAGGCACACTTGCCTTCATCGCCGGGGCGGACCCAGAGATTAAGGACAACATCGCGACCCGACATCGTGGTGAAGTGGTCAGAGTGTGCGACGAGCTCGCCCGCAACCAGCGCAAACAGATAGGCCGGTTTGGGCCAGGGATCGACCCATTCAGCCCATCCGTCACCCTGGTCTGACGGGTTGCCATTGGACAGCAGCACCGGCAGGTCGCCATTGATGCGTACGGTAAAGGTAGACATCACATCAGGTCGGTCGGGATAGAAGGTGATCTTTCGAAACCCTTCTGCCTCACATTGGGTGCAATACATGCCGTTTGACATATAAAGCCCCTCAAGCGCGGTGTTGTTGCCTGGGTCAATCTCGACCACGGCCTCCCATATGAAAGGCGCATTTGGGACATCGGCGGTCAGGCCTTTGTCAGTCACTTCGGGCGAGATAGTCGCGCCGTCGATAGCGGCGCGGATCAGTTTCAGCTCTTCACCATGCAGAAAGAACTGGTGATCACTGGCGTCGGGATTGGGTCTGAACGCGATACGGGACGTGACCCGCGTGGCATGTGCTGCCAAGTCAAAGGTCAGGTGTACAGAGTCGACCAGAAATCCAAAGGGTGTGTAGTCTTTGAGGTAGATTGTGGTCGGAGCAGCGTCGCGCATCGGGGCCTCGTATCAGTTGGGTCGGCGCAGACGTTAGGGGCATCGCAAGATGGCTGCAAGCCACCGGGATCGTGCCATTTGAAACTGCTTCTTGATATTTTGGTAAATTATTTTTACCAAAATTTACGCGTTTTTGTTGCCTATCGGAAATTTTCCCCCTAACTGAGGTCGAGAGGAAACTTCGGCACAGTCGGAAAGGGATCGATATGAGTGACAGAGTAAACCGAAACGGGCAGCAAATTGATCCGGTGCTTGTAGATTTCGTCGAGACACAGGCGCTGCCGGGCACGGGTGTCACCGCATCGGCGTTCTGGGCGGGTCTTGCGCAGCTGGTCAATGAGCTGGGACCAAAGAACCGCGACCTACTGGCCAAACGGTCCGATATTCAAAGCCGTATTGATGGCTGGCATGCCGCACGCAAGGGGCAGGAGATTGACGCCGCCGAATACCACGGTTTTCTGCGAGAGATTGGGTATCTGGTCGAAGAGGGTGACGCTTTTCAGATCGAAACAGCAAATGTCGATCCCGAAATCGCGAAAACTCCGGGCCCGCAGCTGGTTGTGCCCATCACCAACGCGCGCTTTGCATTGAACGCAGCCAATGCCCGTTGGGGCAGCCTTTACGATGCGCTTTATGGCACCGACGCAATGGGTGATCTGCCCTCAGGCGGCGGATATGACACCGTGCGCGGTGCGCGTGTGATTGCCTGGGCAAAGGCGTTTCTGGATGAGGCCGTACCTTTGGCGTCCGGGTCTTGGACAGATGCGTCCGCTCTGAGCGTTGCAGATGGTGCTTTGACCCCCACACTGGCAGATCCGACACAGTTTGTGGGCTTTGGCGGTGGCGCAGAAGCCCCCGAGTTTATTCTGCTCAAGAATAACGGGCTGCACATTCAGATCATGGTTGATGCCTCCAGCACAATCGGGGCAAGCGACCCGGCTGGCATTTCGGATGTGCGGTTGGAATCTGCGCTCTCCACGATCATGGATTGCGAAGACTCGGTGGCCTGCGTGGACGCGGCCGACAAGGTCGTGGCCTATGGTAATTGGTTGGGCCTGATGAAGGGCGATTTGACAGAGGAAGTCAGCAAGGGTGGCAAAACTTTTACGCGCAAGCTGGCCGATGATGTTGCCTATACGGGCGCCAGCGGCGAAGCGGCCAGTTTGAAAGGCAGGTCGCTCATGCTGGTACGTAATGTCGGGCATTTGATGACCAACCCTGCCGTTCTGGATGCCGAAGGGCGCGAGATTGGCGAGGGGTTGTTGGATGCGCTCTGTACCACGTTGATCGCGATGCACGACCTGAGCCGCGATGGCGGCAACTCGGTCGAAGGCTCGGTCTATGTCGTCAAGCCCAAGATGCACGGGCCGGAAGAGGTGGCTTTTGCGGTTGAGATCTTTGACATGGTCGAGGACATCCTTGGCTTGCCGCGCAACACCGTAAAACTGGGCATCATGGATGAGGAACGTCGCACCTCGGCCAACCTTCGGGAATGTATCCGGGCCGCTAAATCGCGTGTCGCCTTTATCAACACCGGTTTCCTGGATCGGACCGGGGATGAGATCCACACGTCGATGGAAGCCGGTCCGATGTTGCCCAAGGGTGACATCAAGAACACGCCCTGGATCGCCTCGTATGAGGATCGCAACGTCGATATCGGGTTGGCCTGCGGGCTGAAAGGCAAGGCGCAGATCGGCAAGGGCATGTGGGCGATGCCCGACCGGATGGGCGATATGCTTGAGGCCAAGATCGGTCACCCGATGTCCGGCGCGACCTGCGCCTGGGTGCCGTCGCCGACAGCCGCAACCTTGCATGCCACGCATTATCACAAGGTCGATGTACTGGCCCGACAGGACGAGATCGCGGCAGGTGGCGCGCGCGGCACGCTTGAGGATCTGCTGACCATCCCGTTGTTGGGCGGGCGCAACCTGAGCGATGACGAGATCACGCGTGAGATCGAAAACAATGCGCAAGGCATTCTGGGCTATGTGGTGCGTTGGGTTGATCAGGGCGTGGGCTGTTCCAAGGTTCCCGACATCAATGATATCGGCTTGATGGAAGACCGCGCGACGTGCCGAATTTCCAGTCAGGCCTTGGCCAATTGGCTGCACAACGAGGTGATCAGCCAAGAGCAGGTTATGGCTGCGATGCAGAAGATGGCCGCTGTGGTGGACCGTCAGAATGCAGGTGATCCGTCTTATCAGCCGATGGCGCCTGGGTTCGACGGGATCGCCTTTCAAGCCGCTTGCGATTTGGTGTTCAAAGGGCGTGTCCAGCCTTCGGGCTATACCGAGCCGGTTTTGCATGCCCGTCGGTTAGAGCTCAAGGCCAGCCTGGGCTGAGAGAAAAGTATAGGGAACGAGGAGTCTGTCTGCCTCCTCGTGTTCGTTCGAGTATACTATTTGGTCAAATGAAAGGGATCAGGCATGGCAGTTTCCTTGCGCAAGGCGCGTACGATTATTCGCAAGGCTCTGGAAAAAGGGCGTGAACTGGAACTAAAGCCGCTTTCGGTTGTGGTTCTGGATGCCGGTGGTCATGTCATCGCGTTCGAGCGCGAAGATGGCGCGGCACCCGGACGGTTCGCGATTGCGCAGGGCAAGGCCTATGGGTCGGTCATGCTGGGCATGGCGGGCACCGCGCAGATGCAGCGGGCCGAGGCGCAGGCCTATTTCATGGCGGCTGTGAACGGCGTTTACGGTGGTCAGGTGGTGCCGGTGCCAGGTGGCGTCTTGCTGCGGGATCGCAAGGGGGCTGTCATCGGCGCGGTTGGCGTGACCGGCGATACCTCGGACAATGACGCAGTGGCGGCGATGGCCGGGATCGAAACGGCTGGCCTGATCGGCGAGATCTAAGCGACCCCGCCAGAAACAGCTCGGGGCGGCGCAGTGCGTGTCGAACCACGAAACGCTTGCGTGATTTTAACTGAGATTCCGTGGTCGACATCTTGCCTGGTTCAATTGTTGGTCTTCGTGACAAAAATACACGCATTTGAAGCGCATATTTGTCGCTTTGATGCGGTTGTTGAGAAATTCACAGACGAAGCTGCGCCCATGCACTTTGAAACCTGCAACGGATTTGGCATTAAGGCACAAGCCGTCTTGGAGCATGGAGAAAACTGAATGGCGCGTCCGGTTGTCGGAATTATCGGAAACTCGTATCTGCTGAACGATGAATACCCGACCCATACAGGCGGCACGATGAATTCTGATGCTGTGGCGAATGTTTCGGACTGTATCCCATTGCTGATCCCGTCGGACCCGCGGTTTGTCTCTGTCGCAGAACTGCTTGAGGTCTGTGACGGGTTTCTGCTGACCGGTGGCCGCCCAAATGTGCATCCCGAGGAATATGGCGAGTCTGCAACCGAGGCGCATGGCGAGTTTGACCGCGCACGGGATGCGATCACGTTGCCTCTGGTCCGGGCTTGCGTAGAGCGCGGTCAGCCGTTTCTGGGCATTTGCCGCGGGTTTCAAGAGGTCAACGTGGCCATGGGCGGCACGCTCTATCCCGAGATCCGTGATCTGCCCGGGCGTCAGAACCACCGGATGCCGCCGGATGGGACGCTGGAAGAGAAATTTGCGCTGCGCCATGTGGTGACGCTCAGCGAAGGAGGCGTGTTCCACCGGCTGTTCGGGGCGCAAGAGGTGATGACCAACACGCTGCACGGGCAGGGCATCAAGAGCGTCGGGCAGAATGTCGTCATCGACGGCCACGCGCCGGACGGTACACCCGAAGCGATTTACGTTGATGGCGCGCCCGGCTTTACCCTGTCGGTCCAGTGGCACCCGGAATGGGATGCGGCCAACGATCCGGTGTCGCGGCCTTTGTTTCAGGCCTTTGGAGAGGCCGCTCGGTCTTGGGCCGGATGCAAGCGGTCCACACCGCTGCAACGCATGGCCTAGCGTCGAAGGGGATCGGCCCCAAGGGCCGGCCCCGCATTTCAGATCAGATCAGCAGATCGAACTGCCGGTTCAGCGGCAGCGTGCGTGCGCGCTCGCCGGTCAGGTCAAAAAGCGCATTGCCAAGCGCGGGCATTGAGGGCGGTGTGCCGGGCTCTCCGGCGCCACCCATATGTTTGTTGGTCTCAAGGATGCGTACCTCGGTGAGCGGAGTGTTATGCATCCGCAACCCGTCATAGTCGGGGAAGTTGTATTGCTCGACCTCGCCATCGGCAAAGGTGATCTCGCCCTGAACCGCGGCGGAAAGGCCATAGATCATGCCCCCGATCATCTGTGCCTCGACCGTCGCCGGATCCAGTGCCAGACCCATATCGCAGGCAATCCAGGCCTTGCTGATGCGGATGCTGCCGTCTTCGTCGACCACCTCGATCACCTGCGCGACCGGAGTGCCAAAGCTGTAGGTCAGAGCCACGCCGCGCCCTACGCCATCGGGTGTTTGCCCGGTCCAGCCAGACATCTCTTTGACCGCAGCCAGACATCCGGCCGAAGGCGCGTGTTCCGACTTGGCCAGAGCCAGACGGAATTCCAACGGATCCTGACCTGCGGCATGGGCCATTTCGTCCATGAAGGTCTCGTGGAAGAAGCCGTTATGGCTGTTGCCGACAGATCGCCAGAACCCCACAGGAATGTCTAGAGGTGCGATATGGCCGCTCATCCGGTAGTTCGGTATTGCGTAAGGCTGATTGAAGAACCCTTCGACGAGAACCTTGTCGGGGCCGCCGCCGGGAAAACCGGTATAGCGTTCCATCGCTTGCTGTGTGCTGGATTGTGCGGCCACCTTGCCGTCGATCAGCACCGCCTGACCGTCTTTGACAGCGCCGCGCATCCGGGCCATCGCGCCAGGGCGATAGAAATCATGGCGCATGTCTTCTTCGCGGCTCCATGTGGTCTGGACCGGTACGCCCGGCATAGCCATCGCGACCTTGGTGGCGATCTCACCAAAGTCCAGCTCGCCCCGGCGGCCAAATCCACCACCCAGATAGGTGGTGTGAATCTCGACCGCCTCAGTGTCCAGATTGGCCACATTCGCCACGCGCATCTGGATCAGGGTCGGGGCCTGATTGCCGCACCACAGATCCAGCTTGCTGCCGGTGAACAGCGCGGTGGCGTTCATCGGCTCCATAGTGGCATGGGCCAGATAGGGTACAGTGTATTCTGCCGTGATCTCGGTCGCGCCTTCGGGCAGCACCGACACATCGCCATCATCGCGCATGGTCGAGTTCGGCTCGGTGTCGAGCGCCTTGGCGATTTCGGCGAAAATGCCCTCGGTTTCAGGCGGGTATGGAGCATCGCCCCAATCCACGTCGATAGCCTCGACCGCCTGAATGGCTAGCCAGGTGTTGGATGCAATCACCGCAACTCCGGTCCCCAGATCAACGATCTTTTCCACGCCGGGCATGGCTTCGGCGGCACTGGCGTCAAACCCTTTCATGTCGCCACCCAGTTTTGGGTTCATCCGCACGCTGGCGAATTTCAGACCTTCGGGCCGGACATCGATGCCAAACTCGGCTGTCCCAGTGGACTTGCCTGCCATATCCAGACGCGGCTGCGACTGTCCCAGTAGCCGCCACTTAGACGGGTCGCGCAGAGGGGCTTCAATCGCTTCGATCTGGCCTGCGGCGGCGGCAAGTTCGGTATAAGGGATCTGTGTGCCATCGGGTGCGATGACTCCGCCTTTTGCCGTTTTCAACTGCTCGCGATCCACGCCCAATTGGTCGGCTGCCGCCTGTTTCAGCGTCTCGCGCGCTGACGCTCCGGCCAGACGCATCCGTTCGAAACCGTCTTTCATCGAGGTTGATCCACCGGTGATCTGCAGGCTGAGCGTTCGGCCCAGAACGCCCAGGGCTTCGCCCAGATTGTGCTGGAAGTCGGTGACGTCATAGCCTTTGTTCGGTAGGCCCTCACCCACAAGGGCCGAGTTGTAATAGGCCGCCGCAGCGGGCCCGTGCAGCACGCGAATGTCGTCCAGCTCAACGTCCAGCTCTTCGGCGATCAAAGCGGCCCATGTTGTCATCACGCCCTGGCCCATTTCCGCGCGTGGGGCGAACAGGGTAATCCCCTCTTGGTCGATCATCACAAAGGGGCTGAGCGCAGTTTCACCGTCTTGGGGTTTCAGCGGGTTGGCCGCAGGGCGGGTGACGTAATAGGCCCCAAAGGCGACACCACCCACAACAGCGGCAGATCCGATCAGGAAGGTGCGGCGCAGGATTTTTCCTATGCTTGCCATGGATCAGGCCTCCTTCAGCTTAGCGGCGGCATCATGGATGGCCGCTCGGATCCGGGGGTATGTCCCACAGCGACACAGGTTGCCCTGCATCGCGTCGTCAATGTCGGTGTCTGTCGGCACCGGGTTCTCGGCCAGCAAGGCGGCGGCCTGCATGATCTGACCGGACTGGCAATAGCCACATTGCGCCACCTGATTGTCTACCCAGGCTTGCTGGATCGCGGCCATCGCGTCGGGTGTGCCCAAGCCTTCGATCGTGGTCACGTCCCCCCAGACATCCGACAGGGCCACCTGACAGGATCGTACGGCCTCGCCGTCGATGTGAACGGTGCAAGCGCCGCATGAGGCCACACCGCAGCCGAATTTGGTGCCGGTCAGGCCGACCTCATCGCGCAGTACCCACAAAAGGGGAACGTCATCAGGCAGATCTACCTGATGGGTCTTTCCGTTGATCTTCAGAGCGGTCGCCATGGCGCACCTCTTTCGGTTGGAATTGGTTTCTGACATAATTGTCGAAAAGTGTCAGGGCGTCAATTGACAAAATAAACAAAAACTGTCAAAGGGTTTGTTATGGAAAAAACGATTGACGATCCGAAGCTTGCGGCAATCCTGAATTCGGCGTTTCAGGCCTTTGCCTCTTACGGGTTTCGAAAAACCTCGATGGATGACATCGCCAAGGGGGCGGGGATGTCGCGCCCAGCGGTCTATCTGCATTTCAAGAACAAAGAGGCGATCGTCCGCCATCTGACCGAGTTCTACTACGGCGAGAAGATCACCGAAGTCGGGCAGGCCTTGGCGCAAGAGGGGACAATTCCTGACGTTTTGGCCGCCGCGATCAATGCACAATCGGACGGGATGGCGGCGATCCTGGCCTCACCCCACGGGCTTGAGATGTTGGATGCCACTAAGTCCATGGCAACTGATATCGTCGAAACGGGCGAGGCCGAGTTGACCCGCCTCTATGCCAACTGGTTGCAGCGCGAGGCCGCTGCGGGCCGGGTCAATCTGACCACAGAGGCCTATGAGACTGCAAAGACGATGACCGCCGCGCTGAAAGGTATCAAAATGACGGCCTCTGGTGCGGATGAGTTCGAACAGAGGGTCGCCCAGCTGGCGGCGCTGTTTGGTGCAGCGCTTGAGGTCAGGTAACGCGCTGACGTATCTTGTATTCAGGGCGGTCCCATAATCTGTTACCGATGATATCAGCCAGAATATCCACAGCGCGTTCGACGTCTGTTTCGTCGATGTAAAGCGGTGTGAAACCAAAGCGCATCACGTCCGGTGCGCGGAAATCTCCGATCACCCCTCGCGCGATCAGCGCCTGCATGGCGGCGTACCCTTCGTCAAACCGGAACGAAACCTGACTGCCGCGCAAGGCCGGATCGCGGGGGCTGGCCAGGGTCAGGCCCGGGCAGGTTGCTTCGACCTGCGTGATAAACAGCTCAGTCAGTTCGATTGACTTCGCCCGAACCTGGGCCATGTCGGCCATATCCCATATATCCATGGCGGCGGAGAGCGCAGACATCTGGATGATCGGCGGTGTGCCCACGCGCATCCGTTCAATCCCCGCGCCCGGTCGATAGTCCAGATCGAAGGCAAAGGGCGAGGCATGGCCCAGCCAGCCCGACAGGGCGGGGCGCACCTTGTCTGACAGGCGCGGTGCCACATAGATGAAGGCCGGAGCACCGGGGCCGCCATTGAGATACTTATATGTGCACCCGACGGCAAAATCGACCTTGCACCCGGCCAGATCCACTTCGATGGCTCCGACTGAATGCGCCAGATCCCAAACCGTCATCACACCATTTGCATGGGCCAATTCGGTCAGAGCCTTCATGTCGTGCCTGCGTCCTGTGCGGTAATCCACCTCGGTCAACATCAGAACCGCCACGTCCTCGGTCATCTGCGCGGCCACGTCTTCGGGTTCGACAACCCGCAGCTCGTATTCAGGCCCTAGCGAGCGCAGCAATCCTTCGGCCATATAGAGGTCAGACGGGAAATTGCCGTTGTCTGACAGGATCACCCGGCGCTGTGGAACGAGTTCCAGCGCTGACGCGACGGCCTGATAGACTTTGATCGACAAGGTGTCGCCGACAACGACGCTGCCCGGCTCTGCTCCGATCAGCCGGCCAATCCGGTCGCCCAGTGCCAGGGGCAAAGCCATCCACCCGGCTTTGTTCCAACCGGTGATCAGCATCTCACCCCACTCGTCTTCAACCATTTCGGTGACGCGCGCCGAGGCGGCTTTGGGCAGGGGGCCAAGGGAATTGCCGTCGAGATAGATGATACCTTCCGGCAGATGGAATTTGGATTTGGTCGCTGCAAAATCGGTCATTTGAGCCCTTGCGAGTTGGGTGGTGCATTCGGCGTATCTGATAGTGGTGCAACTGTCTATCGTGCTGAAACGCAAGGCTCAGCGGCTGCCTGTTGCCAAATCCCTGATCTGCGTCAACCTGAGCTTTTGCCTTCGGGGACGGAAAGCGGTAGGACAACGGTCAAAAGCGACACTTTACCCTAGGGAATACACTTGCGTCGAATCGACATTCCACCCGTTTGGCTGATCGCGTTTGCAGCGCTGGCATGGCTGCAGGCGCGCAACCTGTCGTTGGGATTGTCGCTTGAGGGTGCGGTGACCGATTTGCTCAGTGGCCTATTGATCGGAGCCGGGATCGTGATTGCCATTTTGGCTGTGGTCGAGTTCCGGCGCCACCGAACAACGGTTTTGCCTCATGAAACACCCAGCGCCATGGTGCAGGCCGGGATCTATAAACGCAGTCGCAATCCGATCTATCTGGGGGATGTGCTGATCCTGACCGGTCTGATCTTGCGCTTTGACGCTGTGCTGTCTCTGGTTCTGGTTCCGATCTTTGTCTGGGTGCTGGAACGCCGTTTCATCTTGCCCGAAGAAGACCGGTTGCGTCGCAAGTTCCGAGCCGATTTTGCCCGGTATGAACGCCAAACCCGACGCTGGATCTAAGCCTGTGATGAATGTGACACAACGGAATGGATGCTGCGCTTGCGAAATAATCTTTCGCGAGTTAGACCAAGCGTTGACGAAGAATACCTGCCAATCGCGCGAACAGTTCGAAAATTAGGGGGAACACCGTTGAAGATAGGAACACCAAAAGAAGTATTTGACGGTGAGAACCGGGTGGCGATGACCCCGGACTCGGCTCGTCAGTTGCAAAAGCTGGGCTATCAATGCCTGATCGAAAAAGGCGCTGGTGCTGCGGCGGGGTTTTCGGACGCAGCCTATAAAGAAGCCGGTGTCGAGGTGATGAAAACCGCGGCCTCGCTGTGGAAAGCGGCCGATATCGTGGCCAAGGTGCGCCAGCCGAATGAGACCGAGCTGAAACGCCTGACCAAAGGCAAGACCCTGATTTCCTTCTTCAATCCTGCCGGGAATGAAGAAGGGATGGAGGCCGCCAAATCCAAAGGCGCCAACGTCATCGCGATGGAGATGGTGCCACGCATCAGTCGTGCGCAGAAGATGGACGCGCTGTCCTCGATGGCCAATATCGCTGGCTACCGCGCGGTGATTGAAGCGGGCAACAATTTTGGCCGGTTCTTCACAGGGCAGGTGACCGCAGCCGGTAAGGTGCCGCCTGCAAAGGTGCTGATCGTGGGTGCCGGTGTCGCCGGTTTGGCGGCCATCGGTACTTCGACCTCGCTGGGCGCGATCACCTATGCCTTCGACGTGCGCCCCGAAGTGGCTGAGCAGGTCGAATCCATGGGGGCCGAGTTTGTCTATCTGGATTTCGAGGAAGAACAGCAGGACGGTGCGGCCACAGGTGGTTATGCCAGCGTGCAGTCGGAAGAATTCCGCGAAGCACAGTTGGCCAAATTCCGTGAGCTTGCCCCGGAAATGGACATCGTCATCACCACCGCGTTGATCCCAAACCGCGAAGCGCCAGAGCTGTGGACCAAGGATATGGTTGAGGCTATGAAGCCGGGCTCGGTCATTGTTGACCTCGCAGCGGAAAAGGGCGGCAACTGCAAGCTGACGGTGGCGGATGAGAAGATCGTGACGGATAATGGCGTGACCATTATCGGTTATACCGATTTCCCCAGCCGGATGGCAGCGCAGTCTTCGTCGCTCTATGCCACTAACATTCGTCACATGATGACTGACCTGACCCCTGAAAAGGACGGTCAGATCAATCATGACATGGAAGATGACGTGATCCGCGGTGCAACCGTGACCTTTGAAGGTGACATCACTTTCCCGCCACCGCCGCCCAAGGTGCAAGCGATTGCGGCGCAGAAAAAGCCCGAGGTCAAGGAGCTGACCCCGGAAGAGAAAAAGGCGCAAGAGATTGCAGCCTTCAAGGCGCAGACCAAACAGCAATTCACGCTGCTGGGTGTGGGCGGTACGCTGATGCTGCTGGTGGGGCTGGTTGCTCCGGCCAGTTTCATGCAGCATTTCATCGTCTTTGTGCTTGCGATCTTTGTGGGCTTCCAGGTGATCTGGAACGTCTCGCACAGCTTGCACACACCGTTGATGGCGATCACCAATGCGATCTCGTCGATCATCATCGTCGGGGCCTTGATGCAGATCGGGTCAGGGTCGTTCCTGGTTATTCTGCTGGCGGCGCTGTCCGTCTTCATGGCCGGGATCAACATCTTCGGTGGCTTCCTCGTAACCCGGCGCATGCTTGCCATGTTCCAGAAATCTTAAGGAGGCCGGGCACATGGAATTTGGCTTCACCACTGCCGCGTATGTTGTTGCGGCTGTTCTGTTCATCCTTTCCCTCGGCGGTCTGTCGAACCAGGAAAGCGCCAAGCGCGCGGTCTGGTACGGCATCGTCGGTATGGCGCTGGCGGTCTTTGCGACGCTGGTTGGCCCTGGCTCGGGCCTGTGGCTGTTGTCGCTGCTGTTGATCATTGGCGGTGGCCTGATCGGTCAATATGTGGCGCAGCGTGTGCAGATGACCGAGATGCCGCAACTGGTGGCCGCGATGCACTCGCTGGTTGGTCTGGCGGCAGTTTTCGTGGGCTTCAACGCGCATTTTGAGATCGGTAATGTCGCGCAGGTCTTGGCGATTGCCGATAGTGCCAGTCAGGCGGACCTGTCCGATTTGGGCGCCTTTGCCAAGCTTATTGCCAAGAAGACGGCGGCGGAACTGGCAATCCTGCATGTGGAACTGTTCCTGGGCATCTTCATCGGGGCGATCACCTTTACCGGTTCGGTCGTGGCCTATGGCAAGCTTGCGGGCAAGGTGACCTCGGCGGCGACCAAGCTGCCCGGTGGCCATGCGCTGAACGCGGCGGCTGCTGGCCTCTCGTTCATCTTTCTGATCTGGTACACCAGTTCGGGTGGATTCTTTCCTCTGTTCCTGATGACGCTGGCGGCGCTTTTCATCGGCTATCACCTGATCATGGGCATCGGCGGTGCTGACATGCCGGTCGTTGTATCGATGCTGAACAGTTATTCGGGCTGGGCCGCAGCTGCGATCGGCTTCTCGCTGGGTAATGACCTGTTGATCGTGGTCGGCGCGCTGGTGGGCTCAAGCGGTGCGATCCTGTCTTACATCATGTGCAAGGCAATGAACCGCCATTTCGTCAGCGTGATCCTGGGCGGCTTTGGCGGCACCTCGGGCCCGCAGATGGAGGTCGAGGGCGAGCAGGTTGCCATCGAGGCGGATGGCGTTGCAGCCGCGCTGAACGACGCGGACAGTGTTATCATCATCCCCGGATACGGGATGGCGGTGGCGCAGGCGCAGCAATCAGTGTCTGAACTGGTCCGCAAGCTGCGCGCCAAGGGCAAGAACGTCCGCTTTGCGATCCACCCGGTTGCGGGACGCTTGCCGGGCCATATGAACGTTCTGCTGGCCGAGGCAAAGGTGCCTTACGACATCGTTCTGGAAATGGACGAGATCAACGAGGACTTCCCCGACACAGATGTGGCCATCGTCATCGGCTCGAATGACATCGTGAACCCTGCGGCGCAGGAAGATCCCAACAGCCCCATCGCCGGGATGCCGGTATTGGAGTGCTGGAAGGCCAAGCAGGTATTTGTTTCGAAACGTGGTCAGGGTACTGGCTATTCGGGCATCGAAAATCCACTGTTCTTCAAGGAAAACACGCGCATGTTCTATGGCGATGCCAAGGCGAGCCTGGACAAGCTGTTGCCCATGATCGACTGAACTTTGGATTGAGCAAATTGCAAAGGGCGCCTGCGGGCGCCCTTTTCTATTTTGGTTTGCAGGAAGCTATGCCTTCTGACCTTCAAGGTATTTTTGAACAGAAGAAGCCGGGGGCATGGTATACTGATCAAAAATCGAAGCTGCGGGAGATCTGTCTTGGAGAAAGTGAACGGTATCGGCGGGGTGTTCTTTCGGGCACGTGATCCGCAAGCGCTGAGCGCCTGGTATGAAACACATCTTGGGGTCAATCACTTTGACCCGATGCCCTGGAAACAGAGCGAAGGCTATACGGTGTTTGCACCCTTTGCTGAGGACACCGACTATTTTGGTCGCGCCGAACAGCAATGGATGATCAATTTCCGTGTCGATGATCTGGCGGCTTTGACTGCGCAGCTTGAAGCGGCGGGAATCGTGGTCGAGACCAACCCGGACTGGGACAGTGAGGTCGGAAAATTTGCGCGCATTCATGACCCAGAGGGCAATCCGATCGAGCTCTGGGAGCCAAATCAATGAGATAGTGGGGATGTATACCGTAGTATTCTCGTAACTATATGAAATAAAAAGATAATTGATCAAATCCGCGTCTGGCGTATAGTGCGTGCACCGAAGTGGAGCCCGCAATGACCCCGATAGACGACCACCCTTTGCGCTATGCTGTCGCCAATGAGTTGCACGCGCGGCCATTTCCGGTGGCAAACGCGCCGTGCACGGTGATCTTTCTTGCCATCAAGAACCCAGAAGCCGCGGTTGGGCGAGACAAGGGGCAAGACATCGCCCATCTGACCGATTTGTTGGACCGCCACGGAGCTCCGCATCCGCAGCCGGGCGCGACGCATTTCGCTGGTCAAATTGGCCGCCATTGGTTGAAATGGGAGCAACATACGGAGTTTGTCACATATACCGCGATCGCCCAGAATGTCAGCGAGCGGGCCTTTGATCCGGCGGATTTCGAGGTTTTTCCAGAAGATTGGTTGATGTCCAGCACCGGGCAGCGGATCACGTCGATCCTGATGCGTGTCGTTCCGCGACCCGAGAACGAAGATGCGATCAAAGGTGCATTGAACGATTGGTTCGAACCGGAAAGCCTGGCGGCCTCGCGGGTTCTGGATGACTCGGCCATTTGTGGCAGTGACTTCCGGATCGATCCATCGGGGCATATGCGCTTTGCCGTGTTTGTTGGCGAAGGAACGGGCGAGCGCCGCATCGGACGCATTATCCAGCGCATGTGCGAGATCGAAACCTATAAAGCGATGTCGATGCTGGGTTTTGCCCGCGTCAAACAATTGTCCCCCCGTATCGGAGAGTTGGATGGCAAGCTGACCGAGTTGATGGTGGAAATGACAGATGATACCGCGCCGCCTGACAAGTTGTTGCCTCAGTTGCTGAGCACCTCGACCGAGCTTGAGACGATAGCGGCCCGGTGTTCCTTTCGGTTCGGCGCGACCGGTGCGTATGAGGCGTTGGTGACCCAGCGGATCGCCGTTCTGCGCGAACAGCGGTTCAATGGCAGACAGACCTTTTCTGATTTCATGATGCGTCGTTATGATCCCGCGATGCGGACGGTGAAATCCACGGAACGGCGACTCAAGGCGCTGTCGGACAGGGCTATTCGCGCCGGTGAATTGCTGCGGACTCGTGTGGATGTGGAACGCAGTGCGCAGAACCAGGCCTTGCTGGAAAGCATGGATCGCCGCGCCGATCTTGCCCTGCGATTGCAGCATACTGTCGAAGGGCTTTCGGTGGTTGCCATCAGCTATTACGCGGTGTCGCTGGTCAGCTATCTTTTGTACCCGCTGACACAGATGGGTCTGAGCAAAGGAGCGCTGACGGCAGCAGTGACGATTCCCGTTGTATTGGCAGTATGGTTCAGCGTAAGGACGGTGCGTAAAAGGCTGGAGTGACCCTTATTGGCGCTTTGCCGTTTTGGTGTCTGACGTTGCCTTGCTGGTTTCTGACAAGAGGTTTTCCTTGATCAGCGTGTATTCCGCTTGGCGTGCTGTGACGGCAGCCTTTGTCTTGAACGGAGCTTTGTTGGGCATCTGGGCGTCTCGGATCCCGGCGGTACGCGATGCGCTGGATCTGAGCCATGAAGATCTTGGGCTGGGGTTGTTGTTTGTGGCTGTAGGAGCGGTCTGCTCATTTCCGGTCACCGGACGATTGACGGATCGGTTTGGTGCGTTTCGCGTGACGCGTATCATTTCCGTTTTGTATCCGGCCTCGCTTGTTCTGCTGGCGTTGGCGGGGGATTTCGCATCGCTGGCGGCGTTTCTGTTCATTTTTGGTGTTTTTCACGGGTCGATGGACGTGGCGATGAATGCCTGGGCGGCCGAGGTTGAGCAGGTCTATGACAAACCCTTGATGCCCTCGTTTCACGCCATGTGGAGCTTTGGAGCCGGGCTTGGGGCGGCGAGTGGGTTCTTCGCCATCGGCTATGGTGTTTCGGTCTTTGATCACTTTCTCTGGGCGGGTCTTGCGGTTGCGGTTTTGACCCTGGCCATGTCGCATCTCCCTTGGGTGTCGAAACGCTCAGCGTCTTCCGATGCGCCTGCTTTTGCGCTGCCATCGGGCATACTGATCCTGGTTGGTTTGGCTGCTTTGTGCGGCACTTTGGGCGAAGGGGCCATCACGGATTGGAGCGCGATCTATTTGCGCGACGAGCTGGGCGCGGCAGAGAACATCGCGACCTTGGGGTTCACCACCTTCTCGATCACTATGGTTTTGTGCAGGTTGTCGGGCGGCTTTGTCATAGCGCAACTGGGACCTGTGCTGGCGGCACGGCTCAGCGGTGTCTGCGCGGCAATAGGTGTGCTGTGCGTGGTGACCGGTCAGGTTTTGGGGCTTGTCCTGTTTGGATTTGCCATGATGGGTGTGGGCTATGCGCTTCTGGTGCCAATAGCTTTTACGCGCGCAGCGAATGACCCGAAGGTCCCGCCGGGACGCGCGATCGCGAGCGTTGCGACATTGGGTTATGGTGGGTTCTTGATCGGACCGCCTCTGATCGGGTTTCTGGCAGATCTTCTGACGTTGCGGCTGGCCTTTGCGGTGCTGTTGCCGCTGGCGATCCTGTCAATTCTGGTGGCCGGCGCGCTGAAACGCGCCGACTGATCTTGTTTAGCGACCGCGAATGCGGGGATCCAGTGCGTCACGCAGACCGTCGCCCAGATAGTTCACGCTGAGCACTGTCAGCGAGATGGCAAGGCCCGGCCAGAATACGCGTTCGGGGTATTGCTGAAGATAGTCCACACCGTCAAACAGCAACCGCCCCCAGGTTGGGAAATCGGGCGGAAAGCCCAGCCCCAGGAAAGACAGCGCGCTTTCTGTGATAATTGCCGTTGCAATGCCCAGCGTGGCCGACACCATGATCGGAGACAGCACGTTGGGCAGGATATGCCGCGTGATGATCTGGCTGTTGCTGGTGCCAATGGACCGCGCGGCCAGCACGAACTCGCGTTCCTTGATGGCCAGCACATCGCCGCGTACGATCCGGGCCGTGGGCATCCATGAGGTGATGCCAATGGCGCAGACGATCAGGATGAAGATCCCGCGCTCCAGCCCGAAGGCCGCCGACAATGGCTCGCGGAACAACAGCATCATGACCAGCAGCAATGGCAGCAGGGGCAGGGCCAGAAACAGGTCTGTCAGGCGCATCAGCGGTCCGTCCAGACGCTTGAAGAACCCGGCCAGAACACCGATCAAAGAACCCAGGAACAGCGCCAGAAGCATCGCGGTAATCCCGACCGAGACCGAGGTCTGACCGCCCGACATCATCCGCGCCAGAATATCCCGGCCCAGCTGATCGGTGCCGAACGGATGCGCCCAGCTTGGGCCCTGATTGCGCGAGCGGATGTCGATCTGTGTTGGATCGATGCTCCACAGATAGGGGCCCAGATAGACACCAGCGACGATGAAAATGAACAGGATCGCCCCGATCATCGCACCTTTGTGTGTCTTGAACTGGTCCCAGACGTCGCGCCACTGGCTACGGGGTGGGGTGGTCAGTTCTTCGGCAACCCCGGCGCCGGGAACGGCGGTTGAAACCGGGGCCAGGCCTTCGTCAGGGATCAGCGTGTCTGATTTGTCGATATCAGTCATAGCGAATCCTCGGGTCCAGAATGCCGTAAAGCACGTCCGCGATCAGGTTGAACAACACGATCAGTACGGCAAAGATAAAGGTCAGAGTTTGCACCATCGGCAGGTCGTTGGCCTGAATGGCCCCGATCAGAAGCTGGCCGATGCCGTTCACCTTAAACACCTGTTCGGTGATGATGGCACCGCCAAAGATAGCGGGAATACCCAGCGCGATCACCGTGACCACGGGGATCATCGAGTTGCGCAGAACATGCACCATGACCACGGTGTATTCGCTCAGGCCCTTGGCGCGCGCGGTGCGGACGTAATCCTGATTGAGGTTGTCCAGCATCGAGGCGCGCATGAACCGGCTGAGCTGCGCGGTGATCTGAAGGGCCAGAACCATGACGGGCATGATCATTTGCTTCAGTTGCACGACAAAGCTGTCCCAGCTGTTCACCACATGGGTGGTGTCATAGATCGATGGGAACCAGCCCAGTTGGACCGAAAAGATCACGATCACCAACACGCCCGAGAAGAAGGGCGGAACCGAGAAACCGACCATCGACACGAATGTGCCCATCTGGTCGAACCACGAGTACTGGCGGTACGCGGAATAGATACCGATGGGCAAAGCGATCAGGATGGCGACCACATAGGCGGTGCCAACAACCCACAGGGTCTGCGGGATACGCTGAACGACGATGTCCATAACGGGCGAGCGGGTCTGCCACGAAATCACACGCAGGTCACCTTCGGAAAAGGTGGTGCCAAACATGTGGTCGATCAGAACCTGCGGTTCGATCCAGAAAAACTGCACGATCCATTTCCAGAACCGGATATGCATCGGCTGGCCAAGACCCAGCGCTTCGCGCATTTTTTCTTTGACTTCGGGCGGAACAGTAAGCGGAACCTGCGCCATCGGGTCGCCGGGGGCGAGCTCGAGCAGCAGGAAAATGACGAGGCTGATGAAGAGTAGCGTGGGTACCGCCAGCACCAGTCGTCTAACAGTAAAGTTGAGCATTCAAAGGCGCCTTTGTTGATGCGTCTTCTTGTAGGGGTGATGCAAACGACCGCGCCCCGATCAATGTCGGGGCGCGGCTTTGCAAGGTTAAGGCTTAGGAACCGGTTTTGCGGTACCAGTCCGCAATGTTCCACAGCTCGCTGTCCCAAACGTTCAGGACAACACCACCCAGTGTGTTTGCGTGGGCCGACAGACGACCACGGTGTACCAGCGGGATCATGCCGCCATTTTCAACCATGATGTCATTCAGCTTTTTCGCGATTTCAGCGCGCGCTTCCAGACCAGCGGTTTCGGCCAGTTGGCCGTGCAGCTTGTCAAACTCTTCGTTGCAGAAGCGGCTGATGTTTTCACCCTGCCACTGCGTGTCAGGACGCGGAGCCTTGTCGCACAGGCCGTTGCCCAGGTAGGACTGCGGGTCGGTGCCGTTGAAGGTGTTGGCGTACATTTCAACGTCAGCATAGAACTTCTGGAACGTGTCAGGCGAACCCGGGTCACCGCCAAAGAAGACCGATGCGTTGATGTTGCGCAGTTCGGTTTCGATGCCGATCTGGCTCCACCACTCTTTGATCAGCGCCTGGAAGTCCTGACGGACAGCGTTGGTCGACGTCTGATAAACCACTTTCAGCGGAACACCGTCTTTTTCACGAATGCCGTCGCCATCAGTGTCTACGATGCCAGCGTCATCCAGCAGTTTCTTTGCGCCTTCAATGTCCTGCGTGTCGCAGGTCATCGAGGTTGAGTTGAACGCCGCAGGTGCCGGAACCCAGTTACAGGTCACTTTACCAGCCTGGCCGTATCCGATCTCAACCAGCAGCGGACGGTCGATGGCCAAAGACATGGCTTTGTAAACCGCTGGATCCTGCAGGAACGGATGCGGATGCTTGGCGGTCGAACGCTCACCTTCCGGCAGGTCGGGGGACGGGTTGGTCTGGTTCAGCATGATACGCTCGACCAGCGGGCCAAAGCCTGCAACCGGTGTGCCCTTGCCGCCTTCCTGCATCTGCGCGATCACTTCGGGCGCCAGCTGAAGGTTCCAGGCATAGTCGAACTCGCCGGTTTCCATCACGGCACGGCCAGCAGCTGTCGCGTCACCGCCGCCCTTGAATGTCACGGTCGCAAAGGCGGGCTTTGCCGGATCGCGATAGTTGTCATTGGCTTTGAATGTGATCACGTCATTCGGTTTGAATTCGGTGACAACAAACGGGCCGGTGCCAATTGGGTTAAAGTTCTGTTCGGTGCACTCAGGTGCTTTCGCGCCCAGGCAATCGGCGAACTGAGCGGCCTGGATGATCGGGCTTTCGCCACCGACAAACGGACCGTAAGGGAAGGGGGTCGGGGCGTCGAATGTGACCTTAACGGTCAGATCGTCCAGCGCTTCGACATTTGTCACGCCTTCAAATTTGGTCACCTGCGCACAACCACCTTCCGGGTCCATGCAGTAGTTCGCGGTGAAGACAACATCAGCCGAAGTGAACGGTGTGCCATCTGACCATTTGATTCCCGGTGCAATCTTCCAGGTGATAGAGGTGAGATCTTCGCTGACGCCACCGTTTTCAACCGTCGGGATCTCGGAGGCCAGGAACGGCACCATGTTGCCGTCTTGGTCGTAGCGGGCCAGAGGTTCGATCACCAACGAGGCGGATTCAACGTCCTTTGTACCACCGGACAGGAAAGGGTTCAGAATGGACGGAGCTTGCCAATAAATGATGCTGACGTTTCCGTCCGATCCACGCTCGGCAAAGGCCATTGGGGCCATTGCCGTGCTTGCAATCGCACCGAGCAAAAGGGTTTTGATCTTCATAATTAACTCCCTAGAAGGGCACGTTCGTGCCTCGATTATTTCCGCAATGCCTGCGGACTTGGCGTTGCCGCTTAGGGGTAAGCTTTTGTCAAGAAACGAAAATTCAAGCGAAGTGCCGTTTTTTTGACCGTCTCCCCAGGCGGTTACGAAGGGTATCGAAACAGAACTTGAGAAAAAAGCAAGTGGTGCCGTTGCGAAATCGTGCAATAGGTTTGACTTTTCTACTGACACCGCCTTAGCGTTTGGCATTCAGAAGAAAAATCAACGCCAAGGGGAGCGTACGCGTGCTGGATCAGCCTATTGCCCAGATCAAAAAACTGCGGGTGGAGTTTCAGACCAAGGATGGTCCAGTTGTCGGGGTCGAGGATGTTTCGTTCGAAGTGAATCCCGGCGAAACCGTTTGTATCGTTGGCGAATCCGGGTCGGGTAAATCGGTCTCGTCTTTGTCTTTGATGCGCCTGGTCGAGTTTGGCGGAGGCGAAATTGCAGGCGGTCAATTGCTGTTTGATCGCCGCGACGGCGATGAGATGGATCTGTCGAAGGCCGATCAGGATCTGATGAAACAGATTCGCGGCAATGAGATCGGAATGATCTTTCAAGAGCCGATGACGGCCCTGAATCCTGTGTTCACGGTGGGCCGACAGCTGACCGAAGGTCTGCGCATCCACAAAGACATGTCCAAATCGCAAGCCGAAGCGCGCGCGCTGGAGCTGTTGCGTCAGGTGCGAATCCCCGAACCTGAACGGCGTTTGAAACAGTATCCGCACGAGTTGTCAGGCGGGATGCGGCAGCGCGTGGTCATCGCCATGGCCATGGCGTGCGAGCCGCGTCTGCTGATTGCCGATGAACCGACCACCGCTTTGGACGTGACAATTCAGGCGGAAATTCTGGCGCTGATGGACCGCCTCAAGCGCGAAACCGGCACGGCGGTGATGTTCATCACCCATGATATGGCCGTGGTTGCCCAGATGGCCGACCGCGTGGTTGTCATGTTCCGGGGCAACAAGGTCGAAGAAGGTACGGTCACCGAAATCTTTGAGAACCCGCAGCACGATTATACCAAAGCGCTGCTGGCCGCCGTGCCGAAGCTTGGCGAGATGCAGGGCAAATCCGCGCCCGAACCGATGAAGCTGCTGGGTGTTGAAGGCCAGAATATCGCTCCTATTCCGGGCACCGAAGAGGTGTTGCTGTCGGTCAAGAATCTGACCACACGCTTTCCGGTCAAGGGCGGGTTGCTGCGCCGGACAATCTCAAATGTGCATGCGGTCGAAGATGTGTCTTTCACGTTGAACAAGGGGCAGACCCTCAGCCTTGTGGGCGAATCGGGCTGCGGAAAATCTTCGGCCGGGCGGTCGATCCTGCGACTGGTCGAGCCCTTGCGGGGTGAGATCAATCTGGACGGCGTTGACATCATGAAGCTGGATCAGAGCGGTCTGCGCAAAGCGCGGCTGGACATGCAGATGATTTTTCAGGACCCTTTCGCCTCGCTCAATCCGCAGATGCAACTGGTGGATCAAGTGGCCGAACCGATGCGCAATTACGGCGTTGCTTCTGGATCGGAATTGCAAGACCGCGTGGCGCAGCTGTTTGACAAGGTGCAACTGCCGCGCAGCTTCATGCGCCGTTTCCCGCACGAGATGTCGGGCGGACAGCGGCAACGGATCGCGATCGCACGTGCGCTGGCCCTGAACCCCAAGCTTATCATTGCGGATGAGGCGGTCTCGGCTTTGGATGTATCCGTGCAGGCGCAGGTGTTGAACCTGATGATGGAACTGCAATCCGAACTTGGATTGTCATATCTGTTCATCAGCCATGACATGGCCGTCGTGGAACGGGTCAGCCACTATGTAGGCGTGATGTATCTGGGCCGGATTGTCGAGCTGGGCCCGCGCGCGCGGGTCTTTGAAAACCCGCAACACCCCTACACGCAGGCGCTGATGAAGGCGGTTCCGATTGCAGATCCGAACAAGCGCAAGTCGGAAAAAGATTTGAATTTCAAGCCGATCCCATCGCCAATTCATCCGATTGACTACCAGCCGGAACCGTCAGAGTACAAAGAAGTTGAACCGGGGCATTTCATTCTGACGACCGACAGCGGGTACTAATCTGCATGGCACAGCGTCTGACGCCGCTTGAGATCATGACCAAGCTGATCTCATTCCCCACCGTTAGTCGAGACACCAACTTGCCGCTGGTGGACTGGGTCGAAGGCTATCTGGAAGACCATGGGATCGTATCGCACCGCTGGCCCGACCCGGAACAGCCGCACAAGGCTGCTCTGTTCGCGCATGTAGGGCCCGACGAAGAAGGCGCTGTCGTCCTGTCCGGGCACACAGACGTCGTGCCGGTGGATGGGCAGCCTTGGGATACCGACCCATTCGTTGTCACCGAAAGAGACGGCAAGTATTTCGGTCGTGGCACCTGCGACATGAAAGGCTTTGACGCGCTTGCGATCTGGGCGGTGGTCGAGGCGCAATACGCGGATATCAAGCGACCGGTACAATTGGCCCTGAGCTTCGATGAAGAGGTTGGCTGTACCGGAGCGCCACCGATGATCAAGGCGATGCAAAAGGTTCTGCCCAAAGGCTCGGCCGTCATTGTTGGCGAACCGTCGATGATGCAGGCGGTGACCGGCCACAAGGGGGGCTTTGGTTTCAGCACGCATGTCGTCGGGTTCGAGGTTCACAGCTCGATCATGCATACGGGTGTGAATGCCATCATGTCCGCCGCACCCCTGATTGATTGGGCCAATGCGCGCAATGCCGAAAACATGGCTGCCCTGCCGAGCGATCTGGCCTCGGTTTTTGATCCGCCCTGGACCACCTGTCATGTCGGCATGATCAACGGGGGGACGGCCCACAACATCACGGCCAAGGATTGCCGGTTCATGATGGATTTTCGTGTTGTTCCGGGCGAGCAGATCAGCAGATGGCGCGATGCCTACCTCGATCAGGTCCGCGCGGTCGAGGCCAAGATGCAAGCCGTGCACCCTGAGGCACGCATAGATGTTACCGAAACTTTCGGGGTTCCGGCGTTGACCCCAGAGACGGATGGTGAGGCCGAAACGCTTGTGCGTGCGTTAACTGGGGATAACGCGTCACATGTGGTAAGCTATGGTACCGAGGCCGGTCAGTTCCAAGAGGCCGGCTATTCCGCTGTGATCTGCGGACCGGGGGATATTGCTCAGGCTCACCAGCCAAACGAATTTATTGAAGTAAAACAATTTGATCAGGGCCACCAGTTCATGGAACGACTGGTTCAGCGTTTGTCGCAAGACGCCCGGTAAAGGAGTTTTCTAATGCCTGTCAAAAACCGGTTGGCGGAAATGCAGGACGAAATATCCAAATGGCGCCGCCACCTGCACGCCCATCCCGAACTGATGTATGACGTGCATGAAACCGCGGCCTTTGTCGTCGAGCGGCTCAAAGAGTTCGGCGTGGATGAGATTACGCCGGGTATCGGTAAAACTGGCGTTGTTGCCGTGATCAAGGGGCGCACAGATACCAAAGGTCGGGTGATCGGATTGCGGGCCGACATGGATGCGTTGCCCATCGAAGAGGCGACCGGGCTTGATTATGCCTCGACCGTTCCGGGCAAGATGCACGCTTGCGGGCATGATGGTCATACATCGATGCTCTTGGGAGCCGCGCAATATCTGGCTGAGACACGGAATTTCGATGGCTCGGTCGTGTTGATCTTTCAACCCGCCGAGGAAGGCGGGGCCGGGGGGCTGGCGATGTGCCGGGACGGGATGATGGACCGCTGGGGCATTCAGGAGGTTTATGGCATGCACAATATGCCGGGCCTGCCGGTGGGCGAGTTTGCGATCAGACCGGGGGCCTTATTGGCGTCGTCGGACGAGTTCGAGATCGTTGTTACCGGCCGTGGCGGCCATGCCGCTGCGCCACATGATGCGGTTGATACAACGCTTGTTGCCTCGCATATCGTGGTGGCTCTGCAATCGGTCGTTGCGCGCACTGTGGATCCGATCAAGCGTGTGGTTCTGACCGTTGGAACCTTTGAGACGGACAGCGTGGCCTCGAACGTCATTGCCCACACGGTACGCTTGCGGGGTACGGTGCGCACGCTGGACTCTGAGTATCGCCAGATTGCAGAGGAGCGCGTGCGGCGCATCGCGGAAGACACAGCCTCAGCCTTTGGGGCATCGGCCACGATGACATGGACACCGGGTTATCCGGTCACGGTGAATTCCGAAGCAGAGACAGCCTATGCCGCCGAAGCAGCGGCAGCGGTGGCGGGTAAGGTCAATGATGGCACGGATCCGATCATGCCTTCGGAAGATTTTGCCTACATGCTTGAAGAACGGCCCGGAGCCTACATCTTTATCGGAAACGGGGACACGGCCATGTGCCATCACCCGGAATATAATTTCGACGATAACGCCATTCCTGCCGGGTGCAGCTGGTTTGCTGAACTGGTCGAACGGCGATTACCGATCGCGTAACAGATAGCGGAGGACCATATGCCAATCAGAAACCGGCTTGCCGAATTGCACAGGGAAATCACCGATTGGCGTCGGGACATTCACGAAAATCCCGAAATCCTCTATGAAACGCACCGCACCAGCGCATTGGTCGCAGAAAAGCTGAAAGCTTTTGGGTGCGATGAAGTGGTCACAGGCATCGGGCGCACCGGTGTAGTGGGTGTGATCAAGGGCAAAAGCGACACCAAAGGGCGGGTCATCGGGCTGAGGGCTGATATGGACGCGCTGCCGATGCAGGAACAAACCGGTCTGGATTATGCCTCGAAAACCGAAGGGGCCATGCACGCTTGTGGCCATGATGGTCATACCGCGATGGTTCTGGGGGCCGCGAAATACCTGACCGAGACGCGCAATTTCGATGGCACCGCTGTGGTGATCTTTCAGCCCGCCGAAGAAGGTGGGAACGGAGCCGAGGCGATGTGCAAAGACGGTTTGATGGACCGGTTCGACATCCAAGAGGTCTATGCCATGCACAACGTGCCCGGTTTGCCCTCGGGCCAGTTCGCCATTCGCTCGGGGCCGTTGCTTGCGGCAGCCGACGAGTTCGAAATTCAGATCGAAGGGCATGGTGGTCACGCGGCGAAACCGCAAGAGACGGTAGATACCACAGTGATGCTGTCGCAAATGATCGTCGCGTTGCAGACAGTGGTTTCGCGCAATGCGGATCCGATCGCACAAGGCGTGCTTTCTGTCACCTCGGTCGAGACATCCTCCAAAGCGTTCAACGTAATCCCGCAATCTGCGCGCGTGGGCGGCACGGTGCGGACCCATTCAAATGAGATGCGCGGGATGATCGAAAAACGGCTGACCGAGATTGCCGAGGGTGTCGCTGCAACGATGGGTGGCACCGTCAAAGTTACCTATAACCGGGGTGTTCCGGTCACGATTAACGCCGAGGAACAGACGGGCTATGCCGAAGAGGCTGCCATTGCCGTCGGCGGCAGCTGTGCCGAAGCGCCGATGGTGATGGGGGGTGAGGATTTCTCGTTCATGCTGGAAGAACGCCCCGGAGCTTTCATCGTGTTGGGCAATGGCGACAGCGCCGGGTTGCACCACCCCGAGTACAATTTCAACGACGAGATCATCCCGATCGGATGCTCGTGGTTTGCCGAAATGGTCGAGCGCCGGATGCCGGCGGCTTGAGTTAGGAGAGAGAAGACATGCCAGTTAAAAACCGATTTGCCGAATTGCAGGATGAAATCACCGCATGGCGACGGGATATTCATGAAAACCCTGAAATTCTGTTCGAAACCCACCGCACCAGTGCCCTTGTGGCCGAGAAGCTGAAAGAGTTCGGCTGTGATGAGGTCGTCACCGGCATTGGCCGCACCGGTGTTGTGGGGGTGATCAAGGGCAAGTCCGACAGCAAGGGCAAGGTGATCGGCTTGCGCGCCGACATGGATGCGCTGCCGATCCATGAGGCGACCGGGCTGGATTATGCGTCCAAAACCGATGGGGCGATGCATGCCTGTGGCCATGATGGTCACACCGCTATGTTGCTGGGTGCGGCGAAATACTTGTCAGAGACACGCAATTTCGACGGGACGGTTGTGGTGATTTTCCAGCCCGCCGAAGAGGGCGGCGGCGGCGGTCGCGAGATGTGCGAAGACGGCATGATGGAGCGCTGGAACATCCAGGAAGTCTATGGAATGCACAACTGGCCAGGCAAACCTGTTGGCAGTTTCTCGATCCGTCCCGGATCGTTTTTTGCCGCGACCGATCAGTTCGACATCACGTTCGAAGGGCGCGGCGGCCATGCGGCCAAACCGCAAGAGACCGTAGACACAACTGTCATGACAGCTCAGGCGGTGCTGGCACTGCAGACGATTGCGTCGCGCAATGCGGACCCGATTGATCAGGTCGTGGTGTCTGTGACGTCATTCGAGACCTCGTCAAAAGCGTTCAACGTGATCCCGCAAACCGTCCAGATCAAGGGTACGGTGCGGACCATGAGCAAAGAGATGCGCGATCTGGCCGAAAAGCGGATCAATGAGATCTGTACTGGCGTCGCGGCGACTTTTGGTGGCACCGCTGATGTGACCTATATCCGCGGCTATCCGGTGATGGTGAACAGCGACGAGCAGACCGAATTTGCAGCGGATGTCGCACGTTCGGTCTCTGGCGCATGTGAAGATGCCCCGTTGGTCATGGGGGGCGAGGATTTTGCCTTTATGCTGGAAGAACGTCCGGGCGCCTATATTCTGGTCGGCAACGGCGACACAGCAGCCGTGCATCACCCGGAATACAACTTCAACGATGAAGCCATACCAGCCGGGTGCAGCTGGTGGGCCGAGATCGTTGAGCAGCGCATGCCTGCGGCGTGACGGCACGGGCGGGGGCTCTGCCCCCGCACCCCCAGGATATTTTCAGCCAGATGAAGAAGGATCCTGTGGGTTCAGGTCCAGATGGGTGCATAGGGTTTCGATAACGTTGTCGAGGGCGTTGGCCTGGATGCTAACGCAGGATTGCGCGGCATTCTGGGCCTGTTGGAGAGCAGCCGGGTCCGACAGCCAGTTTGATACGGCGGCCGCCAGTCCAGCGGCTGATGTGACTTCCACAGCGCCGCCGGTTTCGATCAGTGGCGCAAAGGTTTCCGCGAAATTGAACGTGCCCGGGCCGGTGATGACAGCGGCCCCGGATTGGGCTGGTTCAAACGGATTGTGGCCGCCGATTTCTTTCAGTGAGCCGCCCAGGAACACGATCGGCGACAGCGCGTACCAGGCGCCCAATTCGCCCAGAGTGTCCGCCACATAAACCTGTGTTTGATCCGTGATGGGCTGGCCCTTGCTGCGCAGGGCGCTGGTCAGGCCGGCCTGTGAGATCAAGGCTTGAACTTCGTCGCGACGTTCGGGGTGACGGGGGATCAGCAGAAGCAGCAGGTCCGGATATTGCTTGAGCAATTGAGCATGCGCGGCCAACACGGTTTCTTCTTCGCCCGCATGGGTGGAGCTTGCGATCCAAAGCCTGCGGGATTTGATCTGGTCACGGATCTCCGCCTTGGCGGCTTGGTCCACAGGAAGAGGGTCGGACATGGCCTTGAGATTTGTGCCGGGGTGTACGTTTTTAGGGTTTGCGCCCATGTCGATCAGGTTTTGAGCCGTACTGTCGTTCTGGGTGAGGAACAGGCGGAACTGGGACAGTATGAAACGGGCCGTGGCAGGTCGCTTTTTCCAGCCTGCGACAGATTTTTGTGATAGCCGCGCGTTCAGCAGTGCCAGGGGAACACCTCGTTTCCCGCTTTCGACGATCAACCGGGGCCAAAGCTCACTTTCAACAAAGATCGCCGCATCCGGGCGCCAATGGGTCAGGAACCGGCTCACCGGTCCGGCGCTGTCGATCGGAGGGTATTGGTGACGGCTGCGCAGGGGCAGGCGTTTGGCGATCAGCGCGGCTGAAGTGGGCGTGCCCGAGGTGATCAGAAACTCGGCATCCGGCAGGTGCTGACCCAAGCGATTGATCAGGCTGAGCACCGAGAGGCTTTCGCCCACACTGGCGGCGTGAAACCAGATTACCCGGCCTTTGGGGCGCGGCAGGCTGGCATGGCCCAGCCGTTCATGCTGACGCTGCGTTGGCACATCCGCAGCGGTCAGCTTTTTGCGCACCACGTGCCAGACCAGCGGTGCTGCAACCATGGTGAGGCCGCAATACAGCCGGTAGAGAAACGTCGGTGTGCCGGGCATATCAGCCGCCGGTATGGCTCATGTGGCGGCTCATCTGGCCGTCGACCGCCTGCCGGGAATAGTCGAAATCATGACCCTTGGGCTTGAGATTGATGGCGGCGCGAATTGCCTCTTCCAACGCATCTTCGCTATCGGGATGATCGCGCAACGGCGCACGCAGATCGGCCATGTCTTCCTGGCCGAGGCACATGTAAAGCTCACCGGTGCAGGTCAGGCGTACGCGATTGCAGCTTTCGCAGAAATTATGCGAGAGCGGCGTGATGAAGCCTATCTTCTGGCCTGTTTCCTCAAGCCGGACATAACGCGCCGGGCCTCCGGTCCGTTCGGCCAGATCCGTCACCGTATAGTGGTTTTCGTATTCCTTGCGCACGTCCTTGAGCGACCAATATTGGTCCAGCCGGTCTTCGTTGCCGATATCGCCCATGGGCATGACCTCGATCCAGGTCAGGTCCATGTCGCGCTCGGCGCACCATTCGGTGATCTGCGGCAGTTCGGGCTCGTTAAACCCTTTCAGCGCCACTGCATTGATCTTGACGCGCAGCCCCGCCTTTTGCGCCGCATCAATCCCGTTCAGCACCTGTTTCAGGCGGCCCCAGCGGGTGACGCGGGCAAATTTGTCGTCGTCCAGCGTATCGAGTGAGATGTTCACGCGACGCACACCAGCGGCGTAGAGCTGATCGGCAAAGCGATGCAGTTGCGAGCCGTTAGTGGTCAGCGTTAGCTCTTTCAACGCGCCGCTGTCCAGATGCCGGGTCATCCCATTGAAAAACGCCATGATATTGCGGCGCACCAAAGGTTCCCCCCCGGTGATGCGCAGCTTTTCGACGCCCATCTTCACAAAGGTCGAGCACATGCGGTCCAGCTCTTCCAGCGTCAGCAGGTCCTTTTTGGGCAGGAACGTCATGTTCTCGGACATGCAATAAACGCAACGAAAATCGCATCGGTCCGTGACAGACACACGGAGATAAGTGATCGCGCGGGCAAACGGGTCGATAAGCGGAGCAGTCATGCCCCATAGGTAAAGCGGCAAAGGGGGAGCGGCAAGGGGGATGTGGTGAATGTGCAGGGGCCGGGATAGACGGTCCGTGCGTCATCTGATCTGCAATTCCGTCAGATTTTCTTCCAAACGGATATGTGTTTCGTGCTCAGCCGGTCGTAGGGCGAACGATTCCAGTCGGACCACCGAAACTCGAGCCTCAAACCCGCGATCCTTGCCATCAGGTCAAGTTCAGATGGCCAAGCGTAGCGGAACGGGATGGATTTGTGTTTGTGAACCAGGTCGGTCATCCAGACATGGTGGGAAGTATAGTTCTGTGTTGCGATGTCGAACTCGTCGATGCCAAAATGACGATTGGTGTTCGCAAATGCCAGTTTCATTTCACCAAATGGCAGTTTCTGAAGGGGTGGCACCTGAGTCTCGATGAGGAAGCGACCACCTTTGGACAAATGTCGAGAGGCATTTTCAAAGCAGGCGATCTGGGCTTCTTGCGTTGTCAGGTTGTCGATTGTGTTGAACACGAGAAAAACCAACGAAAACGCCCCCTCGACGCGCGCTGACGTGATGTCGCCGATTGTGATGTCGAGCGGTTTCCCCGTTTCCTTTTCCCGCAGCCTTTGCACCATCGCACGTGAAAGCTCGATTCCTTTCACATTCGCGCCCATATCAGCCAGCGGTAAGGCAATCCGTCCGGTTCCGGTTGCAAATTCCAGAATGTCTCCTTTGCCCGCAAGTTCGATCAGGCAATCCGTTGTTGCGCGGATCAAAGATGGGTCATTCGACCCATGATCTTGATCATATGATCTTGCGGTTTCTTCGTCGAAATATCCGTCAGTATCCATTGGTTCGGTGTCCGAAAGTAATTTTAGGTCTTTCTGTTTTCTGGAATAAAAATAACTGTGTAAGCTACCAAGAGTGATATGTGCGCCAAAGGGAAAACCGAGATCATCTGTTGCGCAAAACCCCATGGAGTTTTGACCTAAGCAGCCAGTCGTGCCGTCAAAACAACATAAGACCATGACGCAACCGCATCATTCCACTGGCAGCTCGGCGCGCAGGCGACTAAGGTTCGAATATGAAATACATACCGCTGATTTTCTGCTGCCTGCTCATGGGCTGTGATGCCATTCGGTCGACCTCGGATCGTTTGTTCAATCGGGAAAACCCTGCGCCTGAGGTCGTTTCTACCGCAGAAGAGACGGTGGTTTCGGTCACGCCCGAGGAGGATCTGCCGACGCAGGCGACCGTCAAGACGGGCTGGACAGGGGCCAGGACCGTGGTTGCGGGGTTGGGGGATCCTACAACGCCAGGTCGGTGGCTCCAAACACCATTGGTGGATGTTGAGGTCAACGGGCGCGTCGTGGTGCCCAGCACCGGGGCGCAGGCTTTTGTCACGCTGATCCCGGCCGAAACAGGCGGCAGCCGGTTGTCACTGGATGCGATGCGGGCTTTGGTTTTGCCGTTTGATGCGCTGGTCGAGCTGGACGTTTACACTTACTGAGCACGCAGGTATTTGCCAGCTTCTCGGCGGGCAAAGGGTTTCATATCTGCGCCGTGTGCGTCCAGGAAAGCGGTCACGCGATCAGGGTCGTGTTTCGACAACTCGCGCAGCCACCACGCGATAGATTTCTGGATGAACCAGTCGCGGTCGGGCACATAACTTGCGGCCCAACCCAGAATGCGGTCGCGGCGGTCCAGATCTTCGGGCTTGGGGTGGTTCTGCTTGGTCCAGGGCAGGGTGGCGACCAAGGCTGCGCGGCGGGTCCACATATGGTCTGCCCGTGTCCAGCTTTCAACCTGATCCAGCCGGTCGGGCTGTGCCGTCAGGCGTTTCTGCATCGCCATGCAGGCGTGATCGGCGATGGCCCAGGCGTCGAAATCAGGCAGCCAGCTTTGCAGCAGATCCCATACCGCGTCATCCGGGCGGATGCGGGCCTGTGTCAGCAGTTTTGCAGCAGCAACGCGCGCCTCGTGAATATTGCTGGCCCAAAGCGCATCCGCCAAAGCAACCCGCGCCGGCACGTCCAGCGTTTGGCGCCAAGTCTTGGTCAGGTCGTTCAGAACCGGGTTGGCAACGCCCAGATAGGGGCGTTCGACCTTGTGATAAGCGGCCATCTGCACAGCCTTGTCCGGGTCGCTCTGCGCCTTGAGCGCGTTTAGGGCGTCGTCCAGCGTCATCGGCCCAGCTTGTGTAGCAAATGCGCCCGCACGGTGGGCCATTCGGGGGCAATGATCGAATAGACGGCGGTGTCGCGCAGCGTGTCGTTGGGCATCACCATATGGGCGCGCAGGATTCCATCCAGCTGGGCCCCTAAACGTTCAATAGCGCGGCGCGACTGGGTGTTCATCCGATGGGTGCGGAATTCGACGGCATTGCAGCCCAGCTCTTCGAAGGCATGGCGCAGCAACAGAAACTTGGCCTCCGAGTTCAACAAAGTACGCTGCACCGCCTTGCTGATCCAGGTCGAGCCGATTTCGACCCGGCGATTGACCTCATCGGTGTTCATATAGGTCGTCATGCCAACTAGCGTGCCGTCTGGCGTCATCACCGTGAAAGGCTGCATGTCATGCAGCCCAATACGCCGGGTGATTTCGGCCTCCATGCCCTCGGGCGTGGGAATGGAGGTGTACCAGAGCTGCCCCAGATCCGCAGCGGCAGCTTTCAAAGCGTCCGCATGGGACAGGTCCAGCGGTTCAAGCCGAACGTGATCGCCGGACAGGGTGATGGGGGCGGGCCAGGTCATTCAACGGTTACGGATTTTGCCAGATTGCGTGGCTGATCCACATCCGTACCTTTGGCAACCGCTGTGTGATAGGCCAGCAATTGCGCCGGGATCGAGTACAGGATTGGCGCAAGGCTGGTGTGGATATTGGGCATGCGGATTGTTGTCCAGACGCCATCACCAGCCTCGGCAATGCCATCATCGTCCGAGACCAGAATGACTTTGCCTTTGCGTGCCATCACCTCTTGCATGTTGGATACGGTCTTGTCGAACACCGCATCGCGCGGGGCCATAACCACCACCGGCATATGCTTGTCGATCAGGGCAATTGGCCCGTGTTTCAGCTCACCCGATGCATAACCTTCGGCGTGTATATAGCTGATTTCTTTTAGTTTCAGCGCGCCTTCCATTGCCAGCGGATACATCAGCCCACGGCCCAGAAACAGCACGTCCCGCGCCTCGGACAGGCGTTGTGCCGATTTACGGATCGCGTTGTCCTGATCCAGCGCGATATTCATGACTGAGGGCAAGCCACGCAGCGCTGCCGCGTGATCTGCGATTTCGTCAGCGCCGAGCGTGCCGCGATCTGCTGCGGCTTTCAGCGCCAACATCAGCAAAACGCTCAGCTGACAGGTGAAGGCTTTGGTCGAGGCAACGCCAATCTCAACACCTGCATGGATCGGCAGCGCAACATCGCTCTCGCGCGCGATCGAGCTTTCGGCCACGTTGACCACAGACACGATCTTGTCCGCCTTGCCTTCGCAATACCGCAAAGCGGCGAGGGTATCCGCAGTTTCACCCGATTGGCTGACAAACAGGGCCAGCGTGCGGTCCGAGATCGGCGGTTCGCGATAGCGGAACTCGCTGGCGATATCGACCTCGACGGGCATCTGCGCCAGCTGTTCGAACCAGTATTTGGCGGTCAGACAGGCATAGAACGCGGTACCGCAAGCGACCATGGTCAGGCGGTCAAGCTTGGTGAAATCCAGATCCGTATCAGGCAGCACGACCTGATCGCCCCCGGTGGGAAGATAGGACCCGATGGCCTGCGCCACGACGACGGGCTGCTCGGCGATTTCCTTGGCCATATAGTGTTTATGCTCGCCCTTATCGGCGCGGGTGTGATCCAGCTTGATCTTGCGCTTTTCACGATTGGCCAGTTCACCGGCCTCGGTACGGATTTCAAGCGATGTGCGCGTCAGAACCGCGCGGTCGCCCTCTTCCAGATAAGTGATCTCGTCGGTCAGCGGCGCCAGGGCAATCGCGTCCGAGCCCACATACATCTCCCCATCGCCATGACCGATGGCCAGGGGCGAGCCCTTGCGCGCTGCAACGATTAGATCATCCTCGCCGTCAAACAGGAAGGCCAGTGCAAAAGCACCCTCTAGCCGGTCAATCGTCTTGAACGCGGCCTCGACCGGGGACAGGCCGGATTGCAGGTAATACTGGGTCATCAAGGCGACGGTCTCGGTATCCGTCTCGGTCTGGAACGAGATACCATTTTCGGCCAGTTCAGCCCGCAAATCGCGATAGTTTTCGACAATCCCGTTATGCACAACTGCCACCGGGCCCGCCTTGTGCGGGTGCGCGTTGGTGACCGACGGCGCACCATGCGTGGCCCACCGGGTATGGCCTATGCCGGATTTGCCCGGAAGAGGATCATGTACCAGCAGGTCGCTGAGATTGACCAGCTTGCCCACCGCACGCCGCCGGCCCAAAGCGCCGTCATTAACTGTTGCGATCCCCGCGCTGTCATAGCCGCGATATTCCAAACGCTTTAACGCTTCGACCAGAATAGGGGCGGCCTCATGCTGACCCAGAACACCTACAATACCACACATAATTCAAGACCCTTTGTCGCGGCGAGCTTTCTTCGCCTTTAACATGTCAAATAGTTTTCGCGCATAACCCGGTTTGTTCTCTTGGCGCGGGCGTGCCACGGCCAGCGCATCGGGTTCCACATCGCGGGTCACCACGGTGCCGGTTGCGGTCATCGCGCCATCGCCGACAGTGACGGGGGCAACCAGCATCGTGTTTGAGCCGACAAAGACGTTTTCGCCGATCTTTGTCTTGTGCTTCATCACCCCGTCGTAATTGCAGGTGATCGTGCCCGCGCCGATATTGCTGCCTGCGCCGACAGTCGCGTCACCGATATAGCTGAGGTGGTTGATCTTGGCGCCCTCGGCAATCTCGGCATTCTTGATCTCGACAAAATTGCCGACCCGTGTGTTCTCGGCCAACTCAGTACCGGGGCGCAGACGCGCATAGGGGCCGATTGTGGCACCACGGCTGACATGGCAACCCTCCAGATGCGAAAAGGCCCGGATCGTCGCGCCGCTTTCCACGGTGACGCCGGGGCCAAAGACCACATTGGGTTCGATCACCGTGTCGCGCCCGATCACCGTATCGGCCGAAAGATAGACCGTCTCGGGTGCCATCAGGGTCACGCCCAGCTGCATCAGTTCGGTGCGGGCGCGGGTTTGGAAAACTCCGTCTGCTGCCGCCAGATCAACGCGCGAGTCCACACCCAGCGTTTCGGCCTCATCACATTTGATCGCGGTGCAGGACAGGCCGCGCGCATTGGCCAGCGCGGGCAGCTCGGTCAGGTAATACTCGCCCGAGGCGTTTTCGTTGCTGACCTGATTGATCAGCTCAAACATCAGTTTCGCGTCGCAGGCCATGAGGCCACTATTGGTAAAGCGGATTGCACGTTGCTCTTCGGTAGCGTCCTTGTATTCCACGATCTGAACCAGCCGGTCGCCCTCCATGATCAATCGACCATAGCGTGGCTGGATTTCGGCAATATCAAAGCCCAACATGACCAGATCATGGGACTGCCGCGCCTCAACCATCCGCTGCAGGGTTTCAGGATTGATGAAAGGCGTGTCGCCAAACAGAACAATCACATCACCCTCAAAGCCCTGCAACGCGTCGCGCGCCTGAGCCACCGCATGGGCGGTGCCCAACTGTTCGTCCTGAACCACAATCGTCGCTGTTTCGTCTTCCGCACGCGCTGCCTTGGCAACCAGTTCCGCACCGTGCCCGGTTACAATGACCGTGTGCTTTGGGTTCAAGGCACCACCAGCCCGCATGGCATGAACCAGCATCGGTGTCTGGGCGATGGGGTGCAGAACCTTTGGAAGATCTGAATTCATTCTTGTGCCTTTTCCGGCCGCCAGAATGACTAGGGCAATACTCATAAACGCGATTTCTCTTTTGTTTTTTACCGGACCGTTTTATCCGCTGCGAGCAAAGGCGCAAGCCGTTCGGCCATCAAAGAAGATTGCCGATTGCAACACAGGCAGGCGAAAACCTGCCAGAACGGAGGCAGAATGCGAACGGTGATCTTCGATCTTGATGGGACATTGGCCGACACTTCGGGCGATTTACTGGCTGCAGCCAATCATTGTTTCCGTTTGATGGGGCATGGCGATGTGCTGGTTTCAGATCAGGACGCGGGAATCGCCTTGCGTGGCGGGCGGCGGATGCTGACCCATGGGCTGGAACGGGTCGGGGCTTACGATGAGGCAACCGTAGCCGAGTACTATCCGGTTTTGCTTGACGCGTATGAACAAGCCATCGACACCCATACCGCGTTTTACCCCGGTGCGCTGGACGCGGTCGCAACGCTCAAAGGCGCGGGCTATGGCGTTGGCGTCTGCACCAACAAGCCCGAAGGTCTGGCGGATCTGTTGCTGACCCGGTTGGGTGTACGGGATCGCTTTGCGTCGCTGGTCGGTGCTGACACGCTGCCCGTGCGCAAGCCTGACCCCGAACCGTTGCGTGAGGCCGCACGGCGTGCGGGTGGCCATCCAGACCATTGCGTGCTGATCGGCGACAGCGACACGGATCGAAACACGGCGCGCGCGGCGGGTGTACCCTCGGTGCTGGTGACCTTTGGGCCGTCTGGTGATGATATGGCCGCATTGGAGCCCGAAGCACTGCTGCATCATTTCGACGACCTGCCGGAAATTGTACAGAGCCTTATCGGCGCGGCGGCATGATCCCTTGACCCAAGTGAGCCATAACCTCAAAACAGAAGCCATGACAGAGATATTCACCGGTAATTTCACCCAACAGGAACCCATCCCCGAAGAGGCGATTGAGGCCGCTCTGGCCGTGCTGCGCCACGGGCGCTTGCATCGGTATAACGTCGCCCCGGACGAGCTGGGTGAAACCGCCTTGCTGGAGCAGGAATTTGCCGCGCAGATGGGGGCGAAGTACTGCCTCGCGGTCTCGTCCGGCGGTTATGCTCTGGCCACGGCGCTGCGGGCCGTTGGCGTGCAACCCGGCGATACGGTGCTGACCAACGCCTTCACACTGGCCCCGGTGCCCGGGTCCATCGCCTCGGTTGGAGCGCGGCCTGTGTTTGTTGGCGTGACCGAAAGCCTAACCATCGATCTGGACGATCTGGAGGCCAAGCTGGATCGGGCGAAGGTTCTGATGCTCAGCCATATGCGGGGACATCTGTGTGATATGGACCGCCTGATGGCGCTCTGTGACGCCGCCGGTGTCACCGTGATCGAGGATTGCGCCCACACAATGGGCGCCGCCTGGCGCGGGCAAAAATCCGGGCGGCAGGGGGCGGTGGGCTGCTATTCCTGCCAGACTTACAAACATGTCAATTCCGGTGAGGGCGGGTTGCTGATCACCGATGATGAAGAGATCGCGGCCCGGGCCACCATGCTGTCGGGCTCCTACATGCTGTTCGAGCGTCACCTTGCGGCCCCCGGTCCCGAAGTGTTTGAACGGATCAAATACACCACGCCCAATATTTCCGGTCGCATGGACAATTTGCGCGCGGCCATTCTGCGCCCGCAACTGCGTGAACTGGACAGACAGGTCGAACGCTGGAACGAACGTTACGTTGCGATTGAAGCCGGGTTGCGCGACACCCCGGGGCTGACGCTGGTCGAACGGCCAGCGGAAGAAACCTATGTCGGCTCCTCGCTTCAATTTCTGCTGCTCGATTGGACCGCGGATCGTATCGCCGAGGTTCTGCGCCGCTGCGCTGCACGCGGGGTGGAACTGAAGTGGTTCGGTGGAGCCGAGCCCACCGGGTTCACATCCCGCTATGACAGCTGGCGCTATGCCAAAAGCGAGGCGATGCCGACGAGCGACAGGATTTTGGCGGGGATCATAGATATGCGGGTGCCGCTGACCTTCACTTTGGAAGATTGCCGGTTGATCGCGCGGATCATCCGGGCCGAGGTCAGCGCGGTCTTTCAATCCTGATCCAATTGCGTGCGTCTATGACGCACACAGATAAGCAAAAGCCGCCCGTTTCAGGGCGGCTTAATCTATTGGGTTACGCTGTTGTTGACCGACTCAGCTTTCGTTGATATCTGATTATTGAACACTTGTTCATTAACGCAGGGAAGGGAGCCCCGCATGTTTATGGCCACAATGCAATTCGATCTGGGCGAGGATGTGAATGCGCTGCGCGAAATGGTGCACCGTTGGGCTCAGGAGCGGGTCAAGCCGATGGCGGCCGAGATTGACGCCAGCAATGCTTTTCCCAACGCGCTTTGGAAAGAGATGGGAGAGCTTGGCCTGTTGGGGGTTACCGTGCCCGAGGAGTATGGTGGGGCAGGGATGTCCTATCTGGCGCATACCATTGCGGTCGAGGAAGTGGCGCGGGCCTCGGCCTCGGTATCGCTTTCTTACGGGGCACATTCGAACCTCTGTGTGAACCAGATCAAACTCAACGGCTCAGAGGCGCAAAAACAGAAATACTTGCCACGGCTGATTTCCGGCGACCATGTGGGCGCTCTTGCAATGTCAGAGCCTTCGGCGGGATCGGATGTGGTGTCGATGAAATTGCGGGCTGAAAAGCGCAACGACCACTACCGCCTGAACGGCAATAAATACTGGATCACCAACGGCCCGGACGCGGATACTTTGGTGGTCTATGCCAAGACCGACCCGGATGCGGGCTCAAAAGGCATAACGGCCTTTCTGATCGAAAAAGAGATGAAAGGGTTCTCGACCTCACCCCATTTCGACAAGTTGGGGATGCGGGGGTCGAATACGGCAGAGCTGATCTTTGAAGATGTCGAAGTGCCGTTCGAAAACGTTCTGGGCGAAGAGGGCAAAGGCGTCGCCGTCCTGATGTCGGGCTTGGATTACGAACGCGTGGTACTGGCCGGGATCGGTACGGGCATCATGGCTGCCTGCCTGGATGAGATCATGCCTTATCTGGCCGAGCGCAAGCAGTTCGGTAAGCCGATTGGCAGCTTCCAACTGATGCAGGGCAAGATTGCCGATATGTACACGGCGATGAACTCGGCGCGTGCCTATGTCTATGAGGTCGCCAAGGCCTGCGACAGGGGCGACGTCACGCGACAGGATGCGGCGGCATGCTGCCTCTATGCGTCCGAGGCTGCGATGACCCAGGCGCATCAGGCGGTGCAGGCGATGGGCGGGGCCGGGTTCCTGTCTGACGCGCCGGTCAGCCGCATTTTCCGCGACGCCAAGCTGATGGAGATCGGCGCGGGCACCAGCGAAATTCGCCGGATGCTGATCGGGCGGGAAATGATGAACGAAATGCTCTGATTAAGCAGCCCCGCCACATGGTGGCGAGGCTCTTCAGGAAAGGATCAGAAGCGATGGACGTAGGATATGCCGACCAGCCAAGGGTCGATATCAGCGGTTCCGATGTCGGTACCGTTCAGGGAAACGTCCGTGTCGATATCGAACCAGCGCAGGTTCAGACGCACTGCTCCGTTTTCACTGACCATGTAGTCAAGGCCAGCCTGTACGGCGATACCAACGGAATCGTCCAGCTCCAGATCACCCAAGGCCGAGCTTTCGTCAAAGAAAATGGTGTAGTTGATGCCAGCGCCGACATAGGGTTTCCATACCGAATTGGTCGGGAAGTGATAGTTCAGCGACAGGGTGGGCGGCAGGTGTTTGGTGCTGCCAGCATCGATGCTGCCACCCAGTGTGACGTCATGGCTGAACGGTGTTGCAGCCAGCAGCTCGATGCCGAGGTTGTCGCGAAAGAAGTATTCAGCGGTAAAGATGACGCTGGTGTCCGAGTCGACTTCGGCGTCGAGCCCGGCCAAAGTTCCATTGTCGGATTTCGGGTCGAGATACCCGGCCCCGATCCCGAAAGTCCAATCGCCCTGGGATTGCGCCGAAACGGGGGCTGCGAGGGCGATGAGTGCGGTGCTCAGGGTCAATGCAGCAAGTGTCTTGGTCATGATTTTGCCTTTGAACAGTGTGATGGCACGATTTTGCACCAAGACCGGGTGCAGGGCCCTGATCTGCATCAAATTTCTGCATTTGGATGTCAGCGGATTGATGTCTCTAACAGACAGAAAATAAATGGAAAAATCAGTGCTTTCCTCTGAGTGCATACCGGGTTTGCACGCTGATGGCAGCTGGGCGATTCCTGATCGGCTGAACATGGCGCGGCAATGCTTGTCACAGCCTGCTGATCGCGTCGCAATTGTCGATTTGAGCAAGGGGCGCACTGAGGTCACTTACGATCAGTTGGGGCAGATGGCAGACGGAATTGCCCATGCTCTGCGCACGCAAGTGCAGCCGGGGGATCGCGTCGGCGTGCTGCTGAGCCAGTCACCGTGGTGCGCCGCGGCGCATCTGGCGATCTGGAAGCTGGGTGCGATCTCTGTGCCGCTGTTCAAGCTGTTCAAACGTGACGCGCTGGCCTCTCGCGTGGGCGATGCCGGGGCGCGTATCGTGGTGACGGACGCAGAGGGCGCTGAACTGCTGGGCGATCTCGCCCGGCCGCTTCTGGTTGATCAGATCACGCCCTCGGATGACCCACTGCCCTTTGCCGAGACCGGACCCGAAGACCCCGCCGTGCTGATCTATACCTCAGGCACCACCGGCAGCCCCAAGGGCGCGCTGCACGGGCACCGGGTGCTGACCGGCCATCTGCCCGGCGTCTCGATCAGCCACAATCACCTGCGCCACGGGGATTGCCTATGGACCCCCGCCGACTGGGCTTGGATCGGTGGGTTGTTTGACGTGCTGATGCCGGGGCTGGCGCTGGGTATTCCAGTAGTCGCGGCCCGGCTTGAGAAATTCACGCCCGAAGCCTGTGCCGATGTGATCGCACGTGGCGGAGTGCGCAACGTGTTCTTTCCACCGACTGCGTTGCGAATGCTCAAAGCGGCGGATCAGAGCATCCCCGGCCTGCGTTCGGTCGCTTCAGGCGGTGAGCCTTTGGGGGCCGAGATGCTGGCCTGGGGGCAGCGTGCCTTTGGCCTGGTGATCAACGAATTCTATGGGCAGACCGAATGCAATATGGTGGTTTCGTCCTGCGCGCAGGATTTCCCGGTGCGCCCGGGCTGCATCGGCAAACCGGTGCCCGGGCATGAGGTTGCTGTGATCGACGAGGCGGGCAACCCGACGGATCAAGAGGGTGACGTAGCGGTAAGACGCGGCTCGGCCTCGATGTTGCTGGAATATTGGAACCGGCCCGAAGCGACGGCTGAGAAGTTCCGGGGCGATTGGCTGATCACCGGGGACCGCGGCATCTGGGAGGACGACTATCTGCGCTTTGTGGGCCGGGATGACGACGTGATCACCTCGTCCGGCTACCGTATCGGCCCAGCTGAGATCGAGGATTGCCTGCTGACCCACCCGGCGGTGGCGACGGTCGGCGTGGTTGGCAAGCCTGATCCTTTGCGCACCGAGATCGTGAAGGCCTATGTGGTGTTGAAACCGGGGGCTGAGGCGGCGGAGCGTGAGTTGCAGGACTGGGTCAAGGACCGTCTGGCGCATTACTCGTATCCGCGTGAGGTGGCGTTTTTGGATGCGCTGCCGATGACGGTGACGGGGAAAGTGATCCGCAAGGAGTTGAAGGTGCGGGCGGCGGGGGAGGCGGAATGATGACATCCTCCTTTGACTTCAACCGCGATACTGCGTCTTTCCCGAAGACCGTGACAATTGAGTGTCCGAACTGTCAAACGCCTGCGCGATTTGTGCCTGCAGAGTTAGAGGTCAGGGCAAAGGACTCTTTTGGCGAAACGCTCGGGAAGGACGTCATGGTCGTAAAAGCTGACCAGCCCAAGCGAAACTATTCGAACTGGCATCGTGAACATACCTTGGCCTATATCGGCCTCGGTGGTTCGGACATTCATTCGACGAATGCTCTTTATCCGATAGGCATGTATCGGCATCCCCTCAATTCTTTGCTTGGAACGTCAATTTGCGACAACCGCCATACTTCCAGAAAAACCAAGATTCGATGGCCTCAGGACGCATATTTTCAACTAAACTATTCCGGTCGGTTACTGTGGTTTTATAACCGAGAACATGTCGCCGCGATGCTTGAACTGCTGGGCGGAAAGGCCCCAGCAAACCACACTTGGCGTTATTGGTTCGACAGAAAGCTGCCGACAGTCTTCAAAACCACCCGAGCACGCCGACAATTGCCCGCGAAACTGAAAAGGATGCTGCGCGCATGAAACTCACATCCAAAGCCATGCCCGCCTCCGAGGGCTTCAAAGCAAACCGTACCGCCCATCTCGAAGCATTGGCTCAAATCTCTGCCGCTGCCGAGGCCGCTCGTATGGGGGGCGGTGAGAAATCTCGCGCGCGGCACGAATCACGCGGCAAGATGCTGCCGCGGCGCAGGGTGGCGAACCTGTTGGACCCCGGGTCTCCGTTCCTCGAAATCGGGGCGACGGCGGCGCATGGGATGTATGAGGGCGCGGCCCCTTGTGCCGGCGTGATCGCGGGGATTGGCCGCGTTCAGGGACATGAGGCCATGGTCGTCTGCAACGACGCAACCGTGAAGGGCGGCACCTATTATCCGATGACGGTCAAGAAACACCTCCGCGCGCAGGAGATCGCCGAGGAAAACCGTCTGCCCTGCATCTATTTGGTCGACAGCGGCGGGGCGAACCTGCCCAATCAGGATGAAGTGTTCCCCGACCGCGACCATTTTGGCCGCATCTTCTATAATCAGGCGCGGATGAGTGCGAAGGGCATCCCTCAGATCGCCGTCGTGATGGGCTCATGCACGGCGGGTGGCGCCTATGTACCTGCGATGTCGGACGTCACCATTATTGTCAAAGACCAGGGCACGATCTTTCTGGCCGGGCCGCCTCTGGTCAAAGCCGCGACGGGCGAGGTGGTCAGCGCCGAAGACCTTGGCGGCGGCGATGTCCATACCCGCCTGTCCGGCGTGGCGGACTATCTGGCCGAGGATGACGCCCACGCGCTGGCTTTGGCCCGGCGCGCGGTCGGGTCGCTGAACCTGCGCAAACCGCGGGCCGTAGATTGGGCCAGCCCCGAGGACCCGGCCTATGACCCGGACGAAATACTGGGTGTTGTCCCTGCCGATTTGCGCATGCCCTATGACATCCGCGAGGTGATCGCGCGGCTGGTCGATGGCTCTCGGTTCGATGAGTTCAAGCCCCGGTTCGGTGAGACGCTGGTGACCGGTTTCGCCCATGTCAAAGGCTGCCCGGTGGGGATCATCGCCAATAATGGCGTGCTCTTTTCCGAGGCCGCACAGAAGGGCGCGCATTTTGTCGAACTGTGCTCACAGCGCCGTATTCCTCTGGTGTTTTTGCAAAATATCACCGGGTTCATGGTCGGGCGCAAATATGAAAACGAAGGCATCGCGCGGCATGGGGCCAAGATGGTGACCGCGGTGGCGACGACCTCGGTGCCAAAGATTACCATGCTGGTGGGCGGTTCGTTCGGGGCCGGGAATTATGGCATGGCCGGGCGGGCCTATCAGCCGCGCTTTCTGTGGACCTGGCCGAATTCGCGGATCTCGGTCATGGGCGGTGAACAGGCCGCAGGCGTGCTGGCCACCGTCAAGCGCGACGGGATCGAGCGGCAGGGCGGCTCCTGGTCGGCTGAAGAAGAAGCCGCGTTCAAGCAACCCACCCTTGAGATGTTCGAGGAACAATCCCACCCGCTCTACGCCTCGGCGCGGCTGTGGGATGACGGCATCATCGACCCCCGCAAATCCCGCGACGTGCTGGCCCTGTCACTGAGCGCCGCGCTGAACGCCCCGATTGAGGAGACACGTTTCGGCGTGTTTAGGATGTGATCATGGGTTTTCAGATTGTCAAATCCGACATCACGCAATTGCGGGTGGACGCGATTGTGAATGCTGCCAACCGTTCTTTGTTGGGTGGAGGAGGTGTGGATGGCGCTATTCACCGCGCAGCCGGGCCAAAATTGCTTGAAGAGTGCCGTGAACTCCGAGGATGCGAGACTGGCGAGGCTAAGGTAACCGGAGCTTACAATCTTCCGGCACGCATCGTCATCCATACAGTAGGTCCGATTTGGCGCGGCGGAGAATCTGGCGAAATTGATCTGTTGGCTCGCTGCTACGCCAATTGTCTAAGGCTCGCGAGCGCCCATGAGTGTCAGAGTATTGCTTTTCCGGCAATCTCCACAGGTGCATACGGGTTTCCGCATGACAAGGCAGCCGAGGCCGCAGTGAACGCGGTCGCTGATAGCCACCTTGAAGTAAACCTTGTTGCGCTCGATGCGCGCACTGAACGACATCTGAATAACGCAATTAAGAATTGGAAAAAAAATAATGTTCAATAAAATTCTGATTGCCAACCGTGGCGAGATTGCGTGTCGGGTTATGGAGACGGCTCAGAAGATGGGGGTTTCCTGTGTGGCCGTTTATTCTGATGCGGATGCGGAAGCCAAACATGTGCAGATGGCTGATGAGGCAGTGCATATCGGAGGGGCGGCTCCGGCTGAGAGTTATCTTAAAGGTGATGTGATCATTCAGGCCGCGCTGCAGTCGGGCGCGCAGGGGATCCATCCAGGCTATGGGTTCCTGTCCGAGAACCCCGATTTCGTTGAGGCTGTTGAGGCCGCAGGGCTGACATTCATTGGACCTTCGGCGCAGGCGATCCGGCAGATGGGGCTCAAGGATGCGGCCAAGGCGTTGATGGAAGAGGCGGGTGTGCCGGTGGTGCCCGGCTATCATGGGGATAACCAGCATGCCGTACATTTGGCGGGTGAGGCCGCGTCGATTGGTTACCCTGTTCTGATCAAGGCGGTCGCGGGCGGTGGCGGCAAGGGGATGCGACTGGTTGAGCGGCCCGAGGATTTTTTGGCTGCCTTGGACAGCGCGCGGGGCGAGGCCAAGACGGCCTTCGGCAACGATGCGGTGTTGGTCGAGAAATTCGTCACGAAGCCGCGCCATATCGAGGTGCAGATCTTTGGTGATGGCACCCATGCCGTGCATTTGTTCGAACGCGATTGTTCGTTGCAGCGGCGACATCAGAAGGTGATCGAAGAAGCTCCGGCGCCCGGCATGACCGATGAGATGCGCGCGGCCATGGGGCGGGCGGGTGTGCGCGCGGCTGAGGCTATTGGGTATAAGGGTGCAGGCACGGTTGAGTTCATCGTTGATGCCTCGGACGGGCTGCGGCCGGATCGGTTCTGGTTCATGGAGATGAACACGCGATTGCAGGTCGAACATCCGGTGACCGAGGCGATCACCGGCGTCGATTTGGTCGAGTGGCAATTGCGCGTGGCGGCCGGAGAAAGCCTGCCCAAGCAGCAAAGCGAACTTGAAATCAACGGTCATGCGTTCGAGGCACGGCTGTATGCCGAGGACGTACCCAAGGGCTTTCTGCCCGCGACCGGAACGCTGACCCATTTGCGTTTTCCACCGGAATGCCGCGCCGATAGCGGTGTGCGCTCGGGTGACACGATCAGCCCCTGGTATGATCCGATGATTGCCAAGGTTGTGGTGCATGGTCCGACGCGCGCGGTTGCGTTGGAAAGCCTGCACCGGGCACTGCGCCGGACAGAGGTAGCCGGAACCGTGACCAACCTTGCCTTTCTGGGGGCGCTGACCCGGCATAACGGGTTTGCTGCAGGCGACGTTGACACGGGCCTGATTGGGCGCGATCTGGATGATCTGGTGCAAGAGGCCCCGGTGAGCAATGCTTCGGCGGTTGCTGCGGCTATGACGGCGCTTGGTTTGACGGAAACCGGCCCTGAGACCGGGTTCACTCTGTGGGGCTCACTGCATCGGGCGGTGCAATTGATACGTGAAGGCGAGTTTATCGATCTGGACGTTCAGGTCGAAGGCCCTGTTCGGCAGGTTTGGACCATCGGCAGTGACCGGCTTGACGTGCTGCGCCAAGGTGCGGGATGGGTCATAAATGGACAGCTTATGCCTAATGTCTCGGTGGCGGGATCCAGGATCACCGTGTTCGACGATTATGGGCAGGTGTTCGAGATTGTCGACCCTCTGGATCGCGATGCCAGCGCTGCAGGCGATACCAATGTGATCGAAGCGCCGATGCCCGGTCTGGTCAAAGCCGTCTTTGCCACGGCGGGGCAGGCAGTGAAGGAAGGCGACCGTTTGGCCATTCTGGAAGCCATGAAGATGGAGCATTCCCTGCTGGCTGCCCGCGATGGTGTGGTGGCCGAGGTGCTGGCAGACGCGGGTGCTCAGGTCGAGGCAGGTGCGGCGCTGGTTCGGTTGGAGGAGGCTTAAGCTGTTCGAAACGCGCTTGGCGTGTCACTGTCGCGCCATCCGTATTTGGAACGAGAAGAAGCAGGGAAGGTGAAGCCATGGGTGAACGCGTCGAAATCTTTGAAGTTGGGCCGCGGGATGGGCTTCAAAACGAAAAGCGCGATATTCCGGTTGCCGAGAAGATCGCACTGGTGGATTGCCTGAGCCAAGCGGGGTTCAACCGGATTGAGGTCGCCAGCTTTGTCTCTCCGAAATGGGTGCCTCAGATGGCGGGCAGCGCCGAGGTTTTGGCCGGGGTCAAACGCGCGGATGGCGTGCGCTATGCTGCGTTGACACCGAATATGCGCGGATACGAAGACGCTTTGGCCGCACAAGCCGATGAGATTGCGGTATTTGCTTCGGCTTCCGAGGGGTTCTCGAAAGCCAATATCAACGCAACTATCGCCGAATCCATCGAGCGGTTCGTGCCGATCCTTGAGGCCGCGCGGCATATTGATCTGCCGGTTCGCGGCTATGTGTCTTGCGTGACGGATTGCCCCTATGACGGGCCGACCCCACCCGAGAAGGTTGCCGAGGTGGCGGATACCTTATTCGCGCATGGGTGCTATGAGATTTCGCTAGGCGATACGATTGGAAAAGGGACGCCGGATACCATCGCGCATATGTTGCTGGCCGTGCGGGAAAGGGTGCCAGTGACGCGGCTTGCGGGACATTTCCATGACACGAACGGGCGGGCCATCGACAATATCGATGCCTCTCTGGCGCTGGGCGTGCGCGTGTTTGATGCGGCGGTGGGCGGGTTGGGCGGCTGTCCTTACGCGCCCGGCGCGGCAGGGAACGTCGCGACCGAAGCGGTTGCCGCGCATCTGGACCGGTTGGGGTACGAGACCGGGTTGAATGCTTCGGTTCTGGAACGGGCTGCCGAAATGGCGCGGGCGATGCGAGGCGGTTGATGCCTGTTCTGATAAGTTTCACAGGCTTGCCCGGGGTGGGAAAGACCACGATTGCGCGAGGTCTGGCGCAAGAAACCGGGGCGTTGTGGTTGTGGATAGATCAGATCGAAGCTGCCATGAGATCATCGCATATGCAGGTCTCGGATCTTGCTGATGGGGGATATGCGGCGGCACAAGCCATTGCGGCGGGGGCGTTGCAACAGGGCTATGATGTGATTGCTGATTGTGTGAACCCCATTGCGCTGACGCGTGGGGCTTGGCGCGACGTGGCAACGCAGACAGGAGCGCGGTTTTTGGATATTGAATTCACCTGTTCCGACCCGCAGACACATCGCTCACGGTTGGAAGAGCGGCGCGTGGATCTTGAAGGCTGGGTTGGGCCCACATGGTCTGACGTTTTGAAACGCGAATATGACCCCTTGCCAAATGCATCACTCCATATCGACACGGCGCGGTTGTCTGTCGCGCAAACCGTCGCGCTGATCCGTGCGGCGGTCGATCAGGACCTGGAAGCGGAGAAAAGTTTTGGAAACCCTTGAATTATCTGTCGATCCCCGTGGCGTCGCAACATTGACCCTGGCGCGCCCGGAAAAGCACAACGCGCTGTCGGCGCAGATGATCGCGGAATTGACCGAGGCCGCCAATCGGCTGGCCAGCGATGATACCGTGCGCGTTGTGGTTCTGGCCGCGCAGGGCAAGAGCTTTTGCGCAGGTGGTGATTTGAGCTGGATGCAGGCACAGATGGAGGCTGACGCCCGGACCCGGTTTGTCGAAGCCCGCAAGCTGGCCGAGATGCTGAATGCGCTGAACATTCTACCCAAGCCTCTGATCGGAGCGGTGCAGGGCAATGCTTTTGGTGGTGGGGTTGGGATGGCTTCGGTCTGCGACGTGGCCATTGGGGTGGTTAGCCTGAGGATGGGATTGACCGAGACGCGCCTGGGCCTGATCCCGGCCACGATTGGCCCCTATGTGATCGCACGTATGGGCGAAGCACGGGCGCGCCGCGTTTTCATGTCGGCCCGTCTGTTTGATGCGGCAGAAGCGGTGGAACTGGGCTTGTTGGCACGCGCCGTACCGGCAGAGGCGTTGGCCGAGGCCATTGAGGCCGAGGTTCAGCCCTATCTGTCCTGCGCACCGGGTGCGGTTGCCTCGGCCAAGGCCTTGGTCCGGTCGCTTGGCCCGACCATTGATGATGCGGTGATTGACCACACCATTCAACAGCTTGTGTCCCGATGGGAAACCGAAGAGGCGCAGGAAGGAATCGCTGCTTTTTTCGACAAAAGAAAACCTGGCTGGACGTAACACCGGTTGATCAAGTCTGAATATCCAGCGCTGCAAACGGCCTCAGCTTAACATCTGTAACAATCCCGCGCTGCGGGGTTGTGTTGAGTTGACCCTCTGACCCCACAGGGATAGAGAATGTCCTGTCAAATCGCCAATTGACGGCGCGCCCTTTCGGGACAAGCGCAGGAAAGGAGCTATACGTGGAAGACCTGCTGCGGGAGTACCTCCCGATTCTGGTGTTTCTGGCCGTGGCCATTGGTCTTGGAATCGTCCTGATTCTTGCCGCTGTGGTGCTGGCTGTCCGCAATCCCGACCCCGAAAAGGTCAGCGCATATGAATGTGGTTTCAACGCGTTCGACGATGCGCGGATGAAATTCGACGTCAGGTTCTATCTGGTGTCGATTCTCTTCATCATCTTTGATCTGGAAATCGCCTTCCTGTTCCCCTGGGCCGTTGGCTTCCGCGACATCAGCGATGTCGGCTTCTGGTCGATGATGGTGTTCTTGGGTGTTCTGACCATTGGCTTTGCCTATGAATGGAAGAAGGGGGCCCTGGAATGGGAGTGATGACGGGTGCAAACACCGCTGGCGTCGACAAGGAAGTCGCCACCCAGGCCCTGAACGCCGAGTTGCAGGACAAAGGGTTTCTGCTGACCTCAACCGAGGACATCATCAATTGGGCCCGCACCGGGTCGCTGCACTGGATGACCTTTGGTCTGGCGTGTTGCGCGGTTGAGATGATGCACACCTCGATGCCTCGTTATGACGCTGAACGATTTGGCATCGCGCCACGTGCGTCCCCGCGTCAGTCGGACGTGATGATCGTGGCCGGAACGTTGACCAACAAGATGGCGCCTGCGCTGCGCAAGGTCTATGACCAGATGCCCGAGCCGCGCTATGTGATCTCGATGGGATCCTGCGCCAATGGGGGCGGGTATTACCACTATTCCTACTCGGTCGTGCGTGGCTGCGACCGCGTTGTGCCCGTGGATATCTATGTCCCTGGCTGCCCCCCCACGGCTGAGGCGCTGCTTTATGGGCTGATGCAGTTGCAGCGCAAAATCCGCCGAACCGGGACGATTGTCAGATGAGTGCTGCTGTCGTCAGGCGCTGGGAAGCCGTTGTTGCTCGGGACGATGTTCCGGGCTGGGTCGAAACATTCCGTGCCCGAGCTTTGCCTGCAATGCGCGCGTTGGACGGGTTCTTGTCGGTTTCGTTCTTGGTCAGACGGGAGCAGGATCCGTGTCACGTTGTCGTGCTGACAAAATGGCGCGATATGGCGGCTATCGTGGCTTACGCTGGCCAAAACGCCGAAAAGACGGTCATGCCTGACTTCATGGCGAAGTTTTTCAAGTCATACGATGCCGAAGCGACATTTTATGACGAAGTTCTTCAGGAGGGACGCAATGAGTGAAGCACTCAAAGAACTCGGCGCGCAGCTTGAGCTGAAGCGGACCGATTGCGTTCTGTCCTGGGACGTGACCCATGGCGAACTGAACGTGGATGTGGCCCCGTCGAACCTGGTGGAATTCGTCGAATTCCTGAAATCCGATCAGGCTTGCAAATTCTCGACCTTGGTGGACATCACCGGTGTTGATTACCCCGAACGGGCCAAGCGGTTCGATGTGGTTTACCACTTCCTGTCGATGTACCAGAACCAGCGCATCCGCCTGCGGGTTTCGGTGCGCGAAGAGGATATGGTACCCTCGATCGTGGATGTTCACCCCTCGGCCAACTGGTTTGAGCGTGAGGTGTTTGACATGTTCGGCATCCTGTTCTCGGGCCACCCGGACCTGCGTCGGATCCTGACCGATTACGGGTTCCGCGGCTATCCGCTGCGCAAGGATTTCCCGACCACCGGCTATACCGAAGTCCGCTATGACGAGGCGCAAAAGCGCGTGGTCTATGAGCCTGTGTCGCTGGTGCAGGAATACCGTCAGTTTGATTTCATGTCCCCTTGGGAAGGCGCGAATTACATTCTGCCGGGGGATGAGAAACAGGAGGCAGAGTAATGGGCAGTATCTGGTGGCTGATCCTTTCAGCGCTGACCATCATTCCGATGTTGAAGATCCTGCCCTTTTTCGGGATCAACAAATATTGGTCTCTGCTCTGCCTTATCCCGTTTGGCACCATCGCGCTGCTGTGGTGGGTTGGTCTGAAATTGCAGGAATTGGAGCGTCGCTGAGATGTTGGGGGAACTGATCATACTGGGCGCATTGGGTGTTCTGCTTGCCGGGGCGGCAGCCAAGGCACAAGACGCTGAAAAGGTCCGGGTTCGGACTGAGGCGAAAAAGAAGAAACGGGGGCGTTGATGGACGGCTCAAGATATGATGACGGCAGCACCGACGCGCTGAGCGGCGAGCAGAAGATCCGCAACTTCAACATCAACTTCGGCCCGCAACACCCTGCGGCGCATGGTGTTCTGCGTTTGGTGCTTGAACTGGACGGTGAGATCGTCGAGCGCTGCGATCCGCATATCGGCTTGCTGCATCGGGGCACTGAAAAGCTGATGGAAAGCCGGACGTACCTGCAAAACCTGCCCTATTTCGACCGGCTGGATTACGTCGCGCCGATGAACCAGGAACATGCCTGGTGTCTGGCCATCGAAAAGCTGACCGGTGTGGAAGTGCCGCGCCGGGGTTCGCTGATCCGGGTGCTGTATTCCGAGATCGGGCGCATCCTGAACCACCTGCTGAACGTGACAACGCAAGCGATGGATGTCGGCGCGCTGACACCGCCTCTTTGGGGATTCGAAGAGCGCGAAAAACTGATGGTGTTCTATGAGCGTGCCTGCGGCGCCCGCCTGCACGCCGCCTATTTCCGCCCCGGTGGTGTCCATCAGGACCTGCCGCCCGAACTGCTGGATGATATCGAGGCATGGAGCCACGAATTCCCGTCTGTGCTGGATGATATCGACGGTTTGCTGACCGAAAACCGCATCTTCAAACAGCGTAACGCCGATATCGGCGTGGTGACCGAGGATGACATCCAGAAATACGGCTTCTCGGGCGTGATGGTCCGTGGCTCGGGTCTGGCCTGGGATCTGCGCCGCGCGCAGCCCTATGAATGCTATGACGAGTTCGAGTTCCAGATCCCCGTCGGCAAAAACGGCGACTGCTATGACCGCTATCTGGTGCGCATGGAAGAGATGCGCCAGTCGCTGCTGATCATCCGTCAGGCGATCGCCAAAATCCGCGACTGTCCCGGCGACGTGCTGGCCCGTGGCAAGATCACCCCGCCGAAACGCTCGGACATGAAAACCTCGATGGAGAGCCTGATCCATCACTTCAAGCTCTATACCGAAGGGTTCCACGTGCCCGCAGGCGAGGTTTACGCGGCCGTCGAGGCCCCCAAGGGCGAGTTCGGCGTCTATCTGGTCGCCGACGGTACCAACAAACCCTACCGCGCCAAACTGCGCGCGCCCGGGTTCCTGCATCTGCAAGCCATGGACCATGTCGCGAAAGGCCACCAACTGGCCGATGTCGCTGCAATCATCGGGACAATGGACGTTGTGTTCGGGGAGATTGATCGGTGAGCACGCAGATCCAATGCTCTCAACATGGTCATGCTGGCGCAGCATATGTCTGCTCGCACGCGTTGGAAGCGTTCAGGCATGGGAGCGTGTCTTCATTTTATTGGACAGACGCAGATAAGCCCGAGCCGTGTGGATGGTGTCACGAATGTCACCAGCGTTATCTTTCAGCTGGTGAAGAATGGGCCGGTGAGGCTGAAGAAAAGCTCGAAGCGCAGCTGGTGTGTGAGCACTGTTTTCGCGACATAATCAAATTTAATGGGTATACGTAATGCTCCGCCGTCTTCACCCCGAACAACCCGATACCTTCGCCTTCACCGCTGCCAACCAGCAATGGGCCGAAGCGCAGATTACCAAATATCCCGAAGGCCGTCAGGCCAGCGCGGTGATCCCTCTGCTGTGGCGCGCGCAGGAGCAGGAGGGGTGGTTGACCCGCCCGGCGATTGAATCTGTCGCTGACATGCTGGGCATGGCCTATATCCGCGTGCTTGAGGTGGCCTCTTTCTATTTCATGTTCCAACTGCAACCGGTGGGTTCTGTGGCGCATATTCAGGTCTGTGGCACGACGTCCTGCATGATTTGCGGGGCCGAGGATCTGATTGCGGTCTGCAAGGACAAGATCGCCGCCAAGCCGCATGCGCTGTCTGCCGATGGCAAGTTGAGCTGGGAAGAGGTGGAATGCCTGGGTTCCTGCGCCAACGCGCCGATGGCGCAGATCGGCAAGGATTATTACGAAGATCTGACGGCTGAGAGTTTTGGCAAGATCATTGACGCTCTGGCCGCCGGTCAGGTTCCGACCCCGGGCCCTCAGAACGGGCGCTATGCGGCAGAGCCGAAAAGCGGGCTGACCAGCCTGACCGACCATGATGCGGGCAAACCGCAATACAATGCCAGTGTTGCGCTGGCGACCGATCTGGGTGACACCGTCAAGCGCATCGACGGGACCGAGGTACCGATCCTGACCCCGTGGCTGGACAAGGATGGCAAGGCAGCCGCGACCAAATCGGCACCGAAACCACCCAAAGCGCCTGCACCTGCAAAACCTGCGGTGAAACAGGCGCAAGAGGCGAAAGAGGCGCAGCCTGAGGCATTGACCGCAGCGCGGGATGGCAAGGCAGATGACCTCAAGATGTTGAAAGGCGTCGGGCCAAAGCTTGAACAGACGCTGAACGCTTTGGGCTTTTACCACTTTGACCAGATCGCGGCCTGGACACCGGAACAGGTGGCCTGGGTCGACAGCCGCCTCAAGTTCAAGGGCCGGATCGAGCGTGACGGCTGGATTGACCAGGCGGCGAAACTGGCCGCTGGGGAAGAGACCGAGTTTGCCAAACGTGCCAAGAAAGACGGCACTTACGAAGACTAAGACAGGATGCCCATCCGGGGCGTCGGGATGAGATGGATAAGGACAAGGAACAGGCCATAGCCCGCAAGGGTCGCCATATCGGTATCGTAATCGCGGTGACGATGCTGCTTTGGCTTGCCATGTCCTTTATTGGTCCGCAGTTGGGTCTGCCGGGCCGCTATGCACTGCTTTTTGATTTCGCCGCGCTGGCGGGGTTCATTTATGCGGGCGTCAACATTTTTCAACTCTGGCGCATGCGTCAGGACAGCTGAAGGTAACACGCGATGCTGAAGGATCAGGACCGGATCTTTACCAACATCTACGGGATGCACGAGCGTACTCTGCGCGGCGCGCAGGCCCGGGGGCATTGGGACGGCACTGCTGGCCTGATCGAAAAGGGCCGCGACTGGATCATTCAGACGATGAAGGATTCGGGGCTGCGTGGTCGCGGCGGTGCGGGCTTTCCGACTGGGCTGAAATGGTCGTTCATGCCCAAAGAAAGCGATGGGCGTCCATCTTATCTGGTGGTGAACGCCGACGAATCCGAGCCCGGCACCTGCAAAGACCGCGAAATCATGCGCCATGATCCGCATACACTGATCGAAGGCTGTCTGATCGCCTCTTTCGCAATGAATGCGCATACCTGCTATATCTATCTGCGCGGCGAATATATCCGCGAGCGTGAGGCGCTGCAGGCCGCGATTGACGAGGCTTATGACGCAGGGCTTCTGGGCAAGAACGCCGCCGGTTCGGGCTGGGATTTCGACCTGTTCCTGCATCACGGGGCCGGGGCTTATATCTGCGGTGAGGAAACCGCGCTGATCGAAAGCCTTGAGGGCAAAAAGGGCATGCCGCGCATGAAGCCTCCGTTCCCGGCAGGGGCGGGGCTGTATGGGTGTCCGACCACTGTGAACAATGTGGAATCCATCGCCGTTGTACCTACTATCCTGCGCCGTGGTGCGGATTGGTTTGCAGGCTTTGGTCGTCAGAACAACGCAGGCACCAAGCTCTTTGCGATCTCGGGTCATGTGAACAACCCCTGCGTTGTCGAAGAGGCGATGTCGCTGTCTTTTGAAGAACTGATCGAGACTCATTGCGGTGGCATTCGGGGCGGCTGGGACAATCTGCTTGCTGTGATCCCGGGGGGATCGTCGGTGCCTTGCGTGCGGGGTGAAAACATGCGCGATGCGATCATGGATTTCGACTATCTGCGCAACGATCTGGGATCTGGCCTGGGGACAGCTGCGGTGATCGTGATGGACAAATCTACCGACATCATCAAGGCGATCTGGCGGCTGTCGAAGTTCTACAAGCACGAAAGCTGCGGCCAGTGTACTCCGTGTCGCGAGGGCACCGGCTGGATGATGCGCGTGATGGACCGTTTGGTCCGTGGCGAGGCCGAGTTGGAAGAGATCGACATGTTGTTTGACGTGACCAAGCAGGTCGAAGGCCACACAATCTGTGCCCTGGGCGACGCGGCGGCCTGGCCGATCCAGGGCCTGATCCGCAACTTCCGCGAAGAGATCGAAGACCGGATCAAGGCTCAGAAATCGGGTCGCATGGGCGCAATGGCGGCGGAGTAAAACGATGGATGTCTTTGCAGAATACGGACACGCGATTGCCTCGGTGGTGATCTTCACCCTGATCGTTTTGTTCATGGCGCCCTTCACGGCGCTGGCCAAGCAAAGCAAAGGTCTGGCTCCGGGGGACACACCCGAACAGGATTATTCAGACAAAGCCTATCGGTTGAACCGGGCCTATCTGAACGGAACCGAAACGCTTCCGGCCTTTGCTGCGGTCACCTTTGCGGCGATCCTGTTGGCGGCAAGCCCGTTTTGGGTGAACCTGCTGGCCTCGGTCGCGCTGGTCGCGCGGCTGGTGATGCTGATCGTACATATTCGCGGAATTGGCAGCCCGAACAGCGGCTTGCGCTCGGTTCTTTATGTATTGGGCTGGGCGTGCATGTTCGTGATTGGCATCATGACGCTGGTGGCGGCGTTCTGATGGTGCGATCGGAACGTCATAACTGTTTCGAGGGCCACAGCCGATTTGGACGTGCGGGTGTTTTAGCCACGCTTGTTGCCGTTTCTATGATCGCCGGATGCGGCAGCACGATCAAATCATCAGCCGAACGCGTTGCTTTCGATGGTCATGTCTTTCGTGCCAGCGCTAAACAAACAGCCAAACGGACTGAGCCCGCAGCGTTCAGCGTAACGGTCAATGGTGTTTCGAAATCTTTTGATGGTGCGCGAGAGGCGGGCAGACACGAAGGAATCCGGTTCTGCATTCGCAACTTCGGATCATCGCGCATCGACTGGAGCGTCGGGCCGGACACTGAGCAGCTTCAGGTCGAAAACGACAAACTGACCTTTGTGGGGCGTTGCCAACGACCATGAGCGTTTCATTGACATATCCGGCCTCTGGCCAGCCGCTGCTATTGCATAGCAGTGCCGAGCAGCCCCGTCTTGGAGGTTCCAAGACGAAGGGATATGTCATGTCTGTATTGAAAATAGTTGCCTTGTCGGCAGCGATGGTCGTTCCTGCCGCAGCTGATGCGAAACCGCCCTTGCGCGACGTGTCGGAAATAGACAACGAGCTGTACTATATCGCGGTCGCAAACGAGATTTCTGAGTACTGTCCCACAATCAGTGGTCGCCGTTTGAAAGCAATCAGTGTGTTGTGGAGTTTGCGCTCGAAAGCCAACAAACTTGGGTACTCGGACAGCGAGATCCGGTCCTATGTTGAATCGGATGCCGAAAAGGATCGGATGCGCGCCAAGGGCGAAGCCTATCTTGCCGATAACGGCGTTACCTATGAAAAACCGAATTCATTCTGCGCCTTGGGGCAGAAGGAAATCCAAAGAAACAGCGCCATAGGCGTGTATTTGAAGGCGAAGTGAAAGCCATGTCTGACCTCCGCAAGATCAATATCGACGGGCAGGAAATCGAAGTCGATGGTGCAATGACCTTGATCCAGGCCTGCGAAGAGGCCGGGATCGAAGTGCCGCGTTTCTGCTATCATGAACGTCTTTCGATCGCCGGCAACTGCCGGATGTGTCTGGTTGAGGTCGTGGGCGGCCCGCCGAAACCTGCGGCGTCCTGTGCGATGCAAGTTCGTGATTTGCGACCGGGGCCGGAAGGACAACCGCCGGTGGTCAAGACGAACTCTCCTATGGTCAAGAAGGCCCGAGAAGGGGTGATGGAGTTCCTGCTGATCAACCACCCGCTGGATTGTCCGATTTGCGACCAGGGCGGTGAGTGCGATCTGCAAGATCAGGCGATGGCCTATGGCGTCTCGGGGTCGCGCTTCAAAGAGGCAAAGCGCGCGGTGGATGATCTGGATCTGGGGCCTCTGGTGGGCACCGCGATGACCCGCTGCATCAGCTGCACCCGCTGTGTGCGTTTCACCACCGAAGTCGCAGGGATCACCCAAATGGGTCAGACCGGGCGCGGTGAAGATGCCGAGATCACCTCGTATCTGAACCAGACGCTGCAATCGAACCTTCAGGGCAACATCATTGATTTGTGCCCGGTGGGTGCGCTGACCTCGAAGCCCTATGCCTTTACCGCTCGCCCGTGGGAGCTGACCAAGACCGAGAGCATCGATGTGATGGATGCATTGGGGTCGAACATCCGGGTCGATACCAAAGGGCGCGAGGTGATGCGTTTTCTGCCGCGCAACCATGACGGTGTGAACGAGGAATGGATCAGCGACAAAACCCGCTTTGTCTGGGATGGCCTTCGCCGTCAGCGTTTGGACAAGCCCTATGTGCGGGAAAACGGCAAACTGCGCCCAGCGTCGTGGGCTGAGGCGTTGGGCAAGGCCGCTGAGGCGCTGAAAGGGGCCGAAAAACCGGCGGGCATTGTGGGCGATCTGGCCCCGGTCGAGGCTGCTTTTGCGTTGAAACAGATGATCGAGGGGCAGGGCGGTGTTGTCGAGTGCCGCACCGATGGGGCCAAACTGCCTGCGGGCAACCGTGCGGCCTATGCCGGGACCGCAGCGATTGAGGACATCGACAGCGCCGAGCGTATTCTGCTGATCGGAACCAACCCGCGCGAAGAGGCTCCGGTGCTGAACGCGCGGATCCGAAAGGCGTGGGCGCATGGGGCTGAAGTGGCCTTGGTGGGTCCCGCCGTCGATCTGACCTACGCCTATCACCATATGGGTGACGACCGAGCTGCGCTGCAACAGGTTGTCGATATGGGCGGTGATGAAGAGATCATGGGCAAGCCGTCGCTGGTGATCATCGGCCAAGGCGCATTGCAAGAGGCCGACGGGGCGGCGGTTCTTGCCGCAGCGCAAACCATTGCTGCCAACACGGAAAGCGGTTTAATCGTCCTGCACACCGCCGCTGGTCGTGTCGGCGCCATGGATGTCGATGCCACCAACGCAGACGGTATGGACGCCACTAATGCGGCAGACGTGATCTATAACCTCGGCGCGGATGAGGTCGAGATCGGTGAGGGCGCTTTTGTCATCTATCAGGGCAGCCATGGCGACCGGGGCGCGCATCGCGCAGATGTGATCCTGCCGGGTGCGGCCTATACCGAGGAAAACGGTTTGTTCGTAAACACCGAAGGCCGTCCGCAACTGGCCATGCGCGCCGGGTTTGCACCGGGCGAGGCCAAGGAAAACTGGGCCATCCTGCGGGCTTTGTCCGCCGAGCTGGGCGCGACACTGCCCTATGATTCTCTGGCCCAACTGCGCAGCGCGCTGATCGAGGCCGTGCCGCATCTGGCCCGTATTGATGAGGTTATCGAAAACGAGGTTCAAGCGCTTGAGGCCGGAACATTCGGCGAAGCCAGCTTCCGCTATGCCATCACGGATTTCTATCTGACCAACCCGATCGCGCGGGCCTCGCAACTGATGGCCGAGCTATCGGCACAGGCGCAAGCGCTGAAATCTCAAAAGATCGCGGCAGAATGATACAAACCGGTTTCATATCGCATCTGAGCGCGGCGGGTTTCGGGCCCGATGTCGCGCAAAATTTGCGCGTGAAACCAAAGAAAAAGGGTAGCGCACGGGGAACAGATGCTGTTTACACCAACGCGCCGACCCAGCCGCAATATGCGCAGGCACATAGCCTTTGCATCGCGCGCGGAAAACGGAATACCCACGGTGTGAGGACCAATGGCTGAATTCTTTAACACCCCGGGCGGAATAGCCCTCATCGTCCTGGCGCAAGTGCTTGCGGTTGTGGCCTTTGTGATGATTTCGCTGTTGTTCCTTGTCTATGGTGACCGCAAGATCTGGGCCGCCGTACAGATGCGCCGGGGTCCGAACGTGGTAGGTGCCTATGGCCTGCTGCAAACCGTGGCTGATGCGCTGAAATATGTGGTCAAAGAGGTGGTGATCCCGGCAGGTGCTGACCGTACCGTGTTCATCCTCGCGCCGCTCACCTCGTTTGTGCTGGCCATGGTCGCCTGGGCGGTGATCCCGCTGAACGATGGCTGGGTGCTGTCGGACATCAACGTCGCGATCCTCTATGTCTTCGCCATCTCCTCATTAGAAGTTTATGGCGTGATTATGGGTGGTTGGGCGTCGAACTCAAAGTACCCGTTCTTGGGTTCGTTGCGCTCGGCGGCGCAGATGATTTCCTATGAAGTCTCCATCGGTCTGATCATCATCGGCGTCATCATCTCGACCGGCTCGATGAATTTCGGCGCGATTGTCGAGGCGCAAGATGGCCGGTTCGGGTTCTTCAGCTGGTACTGGCTGCCGCATTTCCCGATGGTCTTCCTGTTCTTCATCTCGGCGCTGGCTGAAACCAACCGGCCTCCGTTCGACCTGCCCGAGGCGGAATCGGAACTGGTGGCCGGCTACCAGGTCGAATACTCGGCCACGCCATTCCTGCTGTTCATGGCTGGCGAATACATTGCCATCTTCCTGATGTGCGCGCTGACTACACTGCTGTTCTTCGGCGGCTGGCTGTCGCCGATCCCGGGCCTGCCCGACGGCGTGCTGTGGATGGTTGCCAAAATGGCGTTCTTCTTCTTCCTCTTCGCGATGGTCAAGGCGATCACGCCCCGCTACCGCTATGACCAGCTGATGCGGCTGGGCTGGAAAGTCTTCCTGCCCTTCTCGCTGGCCTGGGTGGTGTTTGTAGCCTTCGCGGCAAGGTTCGACTGGTTCTGGGGCTCGTTTGCCCGTTGGAGCGTAGGAGGCTGATATGACCCAAATCGACTACACCCGCGCTGCCAAGTATTTCCTGCTGCAAGATTTCTGGGTCGGCATGAAACTGGGGCTGAAGTATTTCTTTGCCCCCAAGGCTACCGTGAACTATCCGCATGAAAAGGGCCCGCTGAGCCCTCGGTTCCGCGGAGAACATGCCCTGCGCCGTTATCCGAATGGTGAAGAGCGCTGCATTGCCTGCAAACTCTGTGAGGCGATTTGCCCTGCGCAGGCTATCACCATCGACGCCGAGCCACGCGAGGACGGCTCGCGCCGCACCACGCGTTATGACATCGACATGACCAAATGCATCTATTGCGGCTTCTGCCAAGAGGCCTGCCCGGTCGATGCTATCGTCGAAGGCCCGAATTTCGAATTCGCGACGGAAACCCGGGAAGAGCTGTTCTACGACAAGGAAAAGCTGCTGGATAACGGCGAGCGCTGGGAAGCCGAGATCGCTCGCAACCTGGAACTGGACGCGCCCTACAGATGACTGACGCGCCCTTAAACCCGTTCGAGCTGATGATGCGTCAGGCGCAGGATATGGCCAAGGCGATGAACCCGGCGATGGAGAGCTTCTCGCCCAAAGGGTTCGAGGCGCTGTGGCCGACCATGCCCAAAGAGGTCATGGAGATGATGTTCGGCAACACCGTCAACCCCGACGGTCTGGATGCCAAGACCCGCTTGCTGCTGACGCTGGCCGGGCTGACCTGTCAGGGCGCGCAGGCCGACACTGCCGTGCGCCAGACTGTCCGCCACGCGCTCGAGGCAGGGGCCAAGAAACAAGAGATCGTGGAAACGATCGGTCAGATGTCGGTCTTTGCCGGCATCCCGGCCATGACCCGCGCGCTGGATCTGGCGCAAGAGGTTCTGGGCGATAACGAGGATGAGGATCAATGACCGTCTTTGCCTTCTATCTGTTTGCCATCAGCGCCATTACCGGCGGGCTGTTCACGGTGATCAGCCGTCAACCGGTGCACTCGGTGCTGTGGCTGATCCTGGCCTTCCTGTCCTCGGCGGGGCTGTTTGTTCTGCTGGGGGCCGAGTTCGTGGCGATGCTGCTGATCATCGTCTATGTCGGCGCGGTCGCGGTTCTGTTCCTGTTCGTCGTGATGATGCTGGACGTGGATTTTGCCGAGCTCAAGGCCGAGATGGCGCGCTATATGCCATTGGCCCTGCTGATCGGCCTGGTCATCCTGATGCAGTTTGTCATGGCCTTCGGAGCCTGGGACAGCGCCCAAGGGGTTGAGGCCAATCTGGCCCAGCCAGTCCCGGTGGACCGCCACAACACCGAGGCGCTGGGTGTCATCCTTTACGATCAATATTTCCTTCTGTTCCAACTGGCGGGCCTGATCCTGCTGGTCGCCATGATCGGCGCCATCGTGTTGACCCTGCGCCACCGTCAGGACATCAAGCGTCAGGACATCGTCGGCCAAATGATGCGCGACCCGGCCAAGGCGATGGAGCTGAAGGACGTGAAACCGGGGCAGGGGTTGTGAGGTTCACCCACGTCATACTCGGCATGGTCGCTATTGTCTCAGCCAGTGCCGCGCAGGCGGAATGCGCCTTGCCCAATTGGTTCTTGGATGGGCTAGGAAGAGAGCCACTGTCTGTCGGTGAGCGTTGCGAATTTGAAAATGCGGGGTCGTGGAAATCGCCGCTGGAAGGTGGGCCTGTGACTGGGTTTGCGGGCTCGCTGGTTGCTCAGCGGATCACTGATTTAACATGTGGCAGCACTCAGGAATTATGGGTTGCTGATTGTGAGACTGGCGAGGCACTTGTGTTCTCTGGAACGCTTTGTGGTGGCCTGCCTCTTACCGTTCCGGTAAGCACAGTTTCATGTTTTGATGGTCCTGATGGATTGTTGGAGATGTCCCAGTCCTCTTCCCTGTCGCAACTTGCTGAAGCGGCAAAGAAACACGGGATTAGGACGAAATCCGAGACGATCTCGGACCGGCTAAAAAACCTTCCCTTTAATCGGAGGCCTAGCCCCGCCTGCGGCTGCAAACTCCACTATCCCGACTCGCCAGGAGCGAAGCTATGATCGGACTTGAACACTATCTTACGGTCGCGGCGACGCTGTTCGTCATCGGCATCTTCGGTCTCTTCCTGAACCGCAAGAACGTCATCATCCTGCTGATGAGTATCGAACTGATGCTGCTGGCAGTGAATATCAACCTCGTGGCGTTTTCCAGCTTCCTGGGCGATCTGGTCGGGCAGGTGTTTACGCTGTTTGTGCTGACCGTTGCGGCGGCTGAGGCGGCGATTGGTCTGGCCATTCTGGTCTGCTTCTTCCGCAACCGCGGCACCATCGCGGTTGAAGACGTCAATATGATGAAGGGCTAAGAGCACTATGGAAACCACCATCCTCTTTGCCCCGCTGGTGGGCGCGCTGATCTGCGGGTTTGGCTGGAAGTTCATTGGCGAGAAAGCCGCCATGTGGACGGCCACGGGTCTGTTGTTTCTGGCCTGTCTACTGTCGTGGATCGTGTTCCTCGGTTTCGATGGCCAGACGCAACAGATCGAGATCCTGCGCTGGATCGAAAGCGGCACGCTCTCGACAAGCTGGGCCATTCGTCTGGACCGGTTGACCGCGATTATGCTGATCGTGGTGACAACCGTCTCGGCGCTCGTACACCTTTATTCCTTCGGCTACATGGATCACGACCCGCAATGGCGCGAGGGTGAGAGCTATAAGCCGCGTTTCTTTGCCTATCTATCGTTCTTCACCTTCGCGATGTTGATGCTGGTGACGGCGGATAATCTGGTGCAGATGTTCTTTGGCTGGGAAGGCGTGGGCGTCGCATCCTACTTGCTGATCGGGTTCTACTATCGCAAACCCAGTGCCAATGCGGCGGCGATGAAAGCGTTCATTGTCAACCGGGTCGGTGACTTTGGCTTTGCGCTGGGGATCTTCGCGATCTTCCTGCTGACCGATAGCATCAACTTCTCGGATATCTTTGCGTCGGCCTCGACCCTGTCGGAGACGCAGCTGCATTTCCTCTGGGGGGAATGGAACGCGGTTGAGGTGATCTGCGTGCTGCTGTTCATCGGTGCGATGGGCAAGTCGGCGCAGTTGATCCTGCACACCTGGCTGCCGGACGCGATGGAGGGCCCGACGCCTGTGTCAGCCCTGATCCACGCCGCGACCATGGTGACGGCAGGTGTTTTCCTGGTCTGCCGCATGTCGCCTCTGATGGAGTTCGCGCCGGGCGCGACCGGGTTCATCACCTTCCTTGGAGCCTCGACTGCCTTCTTTGCCGCGACCGTAGGTCTGGTACAAACCGACATCAAACGCGTCATCGCCTATTCGACCTGTTCGCAGCTGGGCTACATGTTCGTGGCGGCTGGCGTTGGCATGTATTCGGCGGCGATGTTCCACCTGCTGACGCACGCGTTCTTTAAGGCCTTGCTGTTCCTTGGCGCCGGTTCTGTGATCCACGCGATGCATCACGAGCAAGAGATGACCGAGTATGGCGGGCTGCGCAAAAAGATCCCCTATACGTTCTGGGCGATGATGATCGGCACGCTGGCCATCACCGGTGTTGGGATCCCGCTAACCACCTTTGGATTTGCAGGCTTCCTGTCGAAAGACGCCATTATCGAAAGCGCCTTTGCCGGTGGCACCGGCTATGCCTTCTGGATGCTGGTGATCGCGGCGGTGTTCACCTCGTTCTACAGCTGGCGTCTGATCTTCCTGACCTTCTATGGAGAGCCGCGCGGCGACAACCACACGCATGATCACGCGCATGAAAGCCCAAAGGTCATGCTGATCCCGCTGGGCGTTTTGTCTCTGGGTGCGGTGTTTGCCGGGATGATCTGGTATAACAGTTTCTTTGGTCACACCGACAAGGTCGGCAAGTTCTATGGCATCCCGGTGGCGGAAGCGTCAGAGCATGGTGAAGGCCACTCCGCTGATACGCATGCCGCGCATGAGGAAGATGGAACCGCAGACGCCCATCACGGCGATGACGCCCACGCAGATGACAGTCATGCCGATGAGGGACATGGCGCAGAAGGTCATGGTGAGAAAGACGCCCATGGCGACCATCATTATGTGTTTGCCGGAGAACCGGGGGAAGGCGCGCTCTATATGGCGCCGGACAATACCGTGCTGGATGATGCGCACGCGGTTCCGAAATGGGTCAAGGTCTCGCCCTTTGTGGCCATGCTGCTGGGCTTTGTCGTGGCCTATTGGTTCTATATCGTGAACACCTCTCTGCCCGCACGTCTGGCGGCGAACCAGCGACCGCTTTATCTGTTCCTGCTGAACAAGTGGTATTTTGACGAGATCTATGACGCGATCTTTGTCAAACCCACTGTGGCGATTGGGCGGTTCTTCTGGAAACGCGGCGATGGCAACACGATCGACGGGTTCCTAAACGGGATTGCGATGGGTGTTGTGCCCTTCTTCACCCGCCTCGCAGGCAAGGCGCAGACCGGCTATATCTTTACTTACGCCTTCTGGATGGTCTTGGGCATCGCGGCCCTGATCACCTGGATGTCTATCGGCGGGGGCGCGAACTAATGGATAATATCCTCTCCATGGTCACTTTCATTCCTGCGATTGCGGCAGGTCTGATGGCGCTGTTCCTGCATGGGAACGACGCGGCGGCCCAGCGAAACGCGAAGTGGATCGCGTTGCTTGCCACCACCGTGACCTTTTTTGTGTCGATTGGCATTTATACCGGCTTTGACCCGTCCAACACCGGGTTTCAGATGGTGGAAGAGGCCGAGTGGCTTTTGGGTCTGAAATACAAGATGGGTGTGGACGGTATCAGCATCCTGTTTGTGCTGCTGACCACCTTCATCATGCCGCTGACCATTCTGGCCAGCTGGCAGGTTACCGACCGTGTCAAGGAATACATGATCGCCTTCCTGTTGCTGGAAACGCTGATGCTGGGCGTGTTCATGGCGCTGGATCTGGTGCTGTTCTATCTGTTCTTCGAGGCAGGCCTGATCCCGATGTTCCTGATCATCGGTATCTGGGGTGGGGCGAACCGGATCTATGCCAGCTTCAAGTTCTTCCTCTATACTTTCCTCGGTTCCGTTCTCATGCTGGTGGCGATGGTTGCGATGTATGCCGATGCGGGCACCACGGATATCGAGGCGCTGATGAGCCATCAGTTCTCGTCTGATGGGTTCAGCGTTCTGGGCGTGTATATCGTGGGCGGCATGCAGACCCTAATGTTCCTGGCTTTCTTCGCGTCCTTCGCGGTGAAAATGCCAATGTGGCCGGTTCACACCTGGCTGCCGGATGCGCACGTGCAAGCCCCCACAGCGGGCTCGGTTGTGCTTGCGGCGATTCTGCTGAAAATGGGCGGCTATGGCTTCTTGCGGTTCAGCCTGCCGATGTTCCCTGTGGGCTCTGCGGTGATGACTGATCTGGTGCTGTGGATGTCGGCCATCGCGGTGGTCTACACCTCGCTGGTCGCATTGGTGCAGGAGGATATGAAAAAGCTGATCGCATATTCCTCGGTCGCGCATATGGGCTTTGTCACAATGGGCATCTTTGCAGCAAACCAGCAGGGCATTGACGGCGCGATCTTCCAGATGATCAGCCACGGGTTCATCTCGGCAGCACTCTTCCTGTGTGTGGGCGTCATCTATGACCGGATGCATACGCGTGACATCGACGCTTATGGCGGTCTAGTCATTCGGATGCCTGCCTACGCGCTGGTCTTCATGCTGTTCACCATGGCAAATGTCGGCCTTCCGGGCACGTCCGGCTTCATCGGCGAATTCCTTACCCTTATGGGCGCGTTTCAGGTGAACACCTGGGTGACAGCGGTGGCCGCGACCGGGGTGATCTTTTCGGCGGGCTATGCTCTGTGGCTTTATCGCCGGGTCGTCTTTGGTGACCTGATCAAGGAAAGCCTCAAGTCCATCACCGACATGAGCGCGCGTGAGCGGCTGATCTTTGCGCCTTTGATCGTGATGACGATCCTGCTGGGGGTTTACCCGTCGCTGGTCACCGATGTGATCGGAAATTCCACGGCGGCCCTGATTTCGAACTATGACACGGCTCTGACCGCGGCAGAGGCCGCGACCCAGACCGCCGCATCGCATTAAGGAGGCTTTGGAGACATGATCCAGGCTGATCTGACCGTAATCCTGCCAGAGATCATTCTGGCCGTGTATGCGATGGCCGCGCTGATCGGGGCTGTTTACACCACCAAAGACAAACTGGCCCCGGCTCTGGTCTGGGTCACCGCCGGACTGATGGCTGCGCTGTCCTTTTGGATCGCGACCAATGGTGAAGGAACGAATGTGGCCTTCAACGGAATGTTTGTCGATGACGGCTTTGCCCGCTTTGCCAAAGTCGCCATTCTGTTGTCTGCGGCGGCTGTATTGCTGATGAGCCAGGAGTATATGGCGCGCCGGGATCTGTTGCGCTTCGAATACCCTTTGCTGGTCGCCCTGGCCGCGGTTGGCATGATGATGATGGTCAGCGCAGGCGATCTGATGTCGCTCTATATGGGGCTCGAACTGCAGTCGCTGGCGCTTTATGTCGTGGCCGCGCTGAGACGTGACAGTGCCAAATCGACCGAGGCGGGGTTGAAGTATTTTGTGCTGGGCGCGCTCAGCTCGGGCCTGCTGCTCTATGGTGCGTCGCTGGTCTATGGCTTTACTGGCACCACGCTGTTCTCGGGCATCATTTCGACCGTACAGGCGGGCGATGTATCTGTTGGCCTGTTGTTTGGCCTGATATTCCTGATCTCGGGTCTGGCCTTCAAGGTCTCGGCGGTTCCGTTCCACATGTGGACGCCCGACGTGTACGAAGGTTCGCCAACGCCGATCACCGCGTTCTTTGCCACCGCGCCCAAAGTGGCTGCGATGGCGCTGTTTGCGCGGCTTTTGCATGATGCCTTTGGGGGTATCGTGAAAGACTGGCAGCAGGTGATTGTGCTGTTGTCGGTTCTGTCGATGCTGCTGGGTGCGATAGCAGCGATTGGGCAGCGGGACATCAAGCGGCTTATGGCGTTTTCGTCAATTGCCCATATGGGGTACGCGCTGATCGGTCTGGCGGCCGGAACCGAGATGGGCATCAAGGCGATGCTGATGTATCTGGCCATTTATGTGACGATGAATATCGGAACTTTCGCCTTCATCCTGATGATGGAACGCGATGGCAAACCTGTCACTGATATCGACGCGCTGCGGCAATATTCCAAACGCGATCCTGGCAAAGCGCTGGCTGTGCTGATCCTGATGTTCAGCCTTGCGGGCGTGCCTCCGATGTTGGGCTTCTTCGCCAAGTTCGGCGTGTGGCAAGCCGGTGTCAGCGCAGGCCTGACCGGATTGGTCATCGTGTCGGCCATCGCCTCTGTGATCGGGGCGTTCTATTACCTGCGGATCGTGTTCTACATGTATTTCGGGGATGAAAACGAAGATCCGATCGAAACCCGCTCGACCCCGGTTCTGTGGGGCGCGTTGATGGGCTCGGCGGCGTTGATGCTGATTGGGGTGTTCTATCAGTTCGGCGTCGAAGGCGCGGCGGCAGCAGCGGCGGCAACGCTTGTCAACTGACCCAGGATCACAACAGACATGGGAGGCTCGGTCAGGTGACCGGGCCTTTTTGACATGAGTCATTGGCCACAGGGGTACGGGTTGCACATCGTGCAAGAGGTGGACAGCACCTTGAACGAGGCTGCGCGCATTGCCCCAACCGCCACCGGCCCGGTGTGGATCTTGGCACACCACCAAACCGCAGCACGCGGGCGGCGCGGACGCGCATGGACGCACCCCAAGGGCAATCTGGCGGCAACCTTGCTTTTGCGCCCGGATGAGCCGCCGGAGAAAGCGGCCTTGCGCAGCTTTCTGGCCTCCTTGGCTTTGTTCGATGCCTGTGTCTCGGTCACAGGTCGCGCCACTGGGCTGGCGCTGAAATGGCCCAATGACGTGTTGCTGAACGGCGGCAAGCTTGCAGGCATCTTGTTGGAAAGCACCGGGCAGGGTCGGGGTCTGTCACATCTGGCGATTGGCATTGGCGTGAACCTGTCCGAGGCTCCGGGTGCAGATCAGGTTGAGCAGGGCGCTGTGCGCCCCGTCTCGTTGCTGTCCGAGACCGGAGCGCATGTCACGCCCGAGGATTTTCTGACCGAGTTGGCCGCAGCCTACGCGCAGTATGAAACACAATTTGCCACCTATGGCTTCGCGCCCATCCGCACCGCCTGGCTGTCACGCGCGGCCCGGCTGGGTGAGGTCATCACCGCCCGTACCGCAACGTCGGAAACTGTCGGAACCTTCGAAACGGTGGACGCCGGTGGCAACCTTATCCTAAACACCGCCAAGGGCCGGGTCAGCATTCCGGCGGCCGAGATTTACTTCTGAAAGGGGCAAACGATGCTTCTGGCGATAGATTGCGGAAATACCAACACCGTTTTCTCGATCTGGGATGGCGAGAAGTTCCTGTGTACCCTGCGCACTTCGACCCACCATTCGCGCACAGCGGACGCCTATTTCACCTGGTATTCCACGCTGGTGAAGCATTACGGGATCGAGGCCAACATAACGGATGTCATCATCTCTTCCACGGTGCCCCGGGTTGTGTTCAACCTGCGGGTTTTTGCGGATCGTTTCTTTGGGTGCCGCCCGCTGGTGGTGGGCAAGCCGGAAACCCTTTTGCCCTTCCAGCCCCGTGTCGACGAAGGCACTCAGGTTGGCCCTGACCGTCTGGTCAACACCGCAGGCGCTTTTGATCGGCATGGTGGCGACCTGATCGTGGTGGATTTTGGCACGGCAACCACCTTTGACGTGGTGGCGCATGATGGCGCGTATGTGGGCGGTGTTATCGCCCCGGGTGTGAACCTGAGCCTTGAGGCCCTGCACCTTGCGGCTGCGGCATTGCCGCATGTCGACATTTCCAAGCCGCAGAAGGTAATCGGCACCAACACCGTCGAATGTATGCAATCGGGTGTGTTCTGGGGCTATGTCGGGCTGGTGCGCGAGATTAGCGACAGGATCAAAGGCGAGGCCGGTGTGCCCATGAAAGTGATATCGACCGGTGGCCTCGCGCCGTTGTTCCAACAGGCGGCCGAGCTATTTGATGCTTTTGAAGATGATCTGACGATGCACGGTCTGACCGTGATCCATCGCTATAACAAGGAAAATGGCTCAGCATGAGCAATGAACGACTGATCTACCTGCCGCTGGGTGGGGCGGGTGAAATAGGTATGAACGCCTATGTCTATGGCTATGGCGCACCGGGAAAAGAGCGTCTGATCCTGGTGGACCTTGGGGTTGCGTTCCCTGACATGGACAGCTCACCCGGGGTTGATCTGATCTTTGCAGACATCACCTGGCTCAAGGAACGTGCCGATCAGCTTGAGGCCGTCTTTGTCACGCACGCGCATGAGGACCATGTTGGCGCCGTGGCCCATTGCTATGAAGCCTTGGGCGCACCGATCTATGCGCGCGCGTTCACCGCCAATATCGCGCGGCGCAAGATGGAGGAACATGGCAATCCGGTTGAGGCAGTACGCACCGCCTCGGCCTGGCCCGAACAGATTGATCTTGGGCCGTTCAAGGTGGGCTTCCTGCCTGTCTCGCATTCGATCCCTGAAAGTGCCGGGTTGATTATCGACAGCCCTGCGGGCCGGGTTGTGCATACAGGCGATTTCAAGCTTGATCCCAATCCGATTGTGGGTGAGCCGTTTGACGCAGACCTGTGGGCCGAAGTGGCCAAGCCCGGCGTCAAGGCGCTGGTCTGTGACAGTACCAATGTTTTTTCAAACCACGCAGGCCGCTCTGAATCCGAAGTTGGACCCGAGATCACGCGGCTGGTCAGCGAAGCGTCGGGCATGGTGGTAGCCACAACATTTGCGTCGAACGTGGCGCGGGTGAAGACCCTGGCCGAAGCCGGGCAGCGGGCCGGGCGTTCGGTTGTGTTGCTGGGTCGCGCGATGCGGCGGATGATCGAGGCCGCGACCGAAACGGGTATTCTGGGTGACTTTCCCAAAGTAATCAGTGCCGAACAGGCATCTGAGGTTTCACGCGATAACCTGATGCTGATCGTCACCGGCAGCCAGGGCGAACGCCGCGCAGCCAGTGCGCAACTGGCGCGTGGCAAATATCTTGGGCTTGAGGTGAAAGAGGGTGATCTGTTCCTGTTTTCCTCCAAGACCATTCCAGGCAACGAACGCGGTGTCATCCGCATCGTCAACCAATTCAGCGAAAAAGGCGTGGATGTGGTTGATGACAGCTCGGGGCTGTATCACGTGTCCGGCCACGCCAACCGCCCGGATCTTGAACAGGTGCATAAGATGATTGACCCGCAAATGGTGATCCCGATGCATGGCGAACACCGTCACCTGCGCGAGCACGTCAAGCTGGCTGAATCAGGCGGGCGCACGGGTGTATTGGCGGTGAACGGCACCATGCTGGACCTGACAGGCAACGCGCCGACGGTTGCGGATTACATTGAAACCGGCAGAACCTATCTGGATGGATCTGTGCAGATTGGTGCGTTGGACGGTGTGGTGCGCGATCGCATCCGCATGGCGCTGAACGGGCACGTTACAGTGACTGTCATTCTGGACGAAGAGGATGAGCCGCTGGGCGAGCCTTGGTGTGACACGATTGGCCTGCCTGAAACCGGATCGTCCCGTGCAGCATTGGTCGAGGTGCTGGAAGAAGACCTCAATCAGTTCCTGATGCGGGCAGATGCCAAGACTTTGCGCGATGACGACCAGTTGGAGGAAGCCTTGCGGCGCATTGCGCGTCAAAGTGCCAAGGCCGAGTTGGGCAAGAAACCTGAAGTGACCGTGGTGATCAGCCGAATGCGCGCCTAAACGCTAATCAGCCTGCGGCATGGGATAGCCCTTGAGCCGCAGGAACAGGCTGGCTTCTTCGTTATTCAGAAAAAACGGCACGCTGTTGGGCGGTTCGGCGTCGGTTGCGCGGGCTGCGATTTCCGCTAGCACGACCTCGGTGATAAAGGGCAGATCAAAATCACGGGCTTCGCGGATCTTGACCCATTGCAAATGCGACAGCTCATCCGAGGCATGGGTAAAATCGTCCAAGTCGCCCATGATCTCGTCTGCGTCGACCAGAAAAAACCGGGCATCAAACCGGCGTGGGCGACCCGGAGGGGTCAGCGCGCGGAACACAAATTGAAGCGCGCGTGCCGAAGGTCGAAACCCCATCGCAGCAAAGCTCTGCCAATCAGAAGGGACAGGGTCAGACCATCTGCCAGGCTGGCCCAGGATAAGACCGGTTTCTTCCCACAGTTCGCGTATAGCGGCCACCGCCAGCGCATTTTCAAGCCCCGCTTCTGCGCGATGCGACAGCCGGTCATAACACAAACCCGGCAAAGGTGCGGCCAGTTCAATCGCCGCATCCTCGGCATCGACGGCCCCACCGGGGAACACGAATTTGTTTGGCATAAAGGCTGCCGCGGCACCGCGCTGACCCATCAGGATTGAAGGGTCACCACTCCGGTCTCGCAACACAATGACCGTAGACGCATTGCGGATTGCAGCCTTGTCCGCGCTCATGCGGTCTTGCCGAACCCATGCATGCGGCGCGCCCATTGGTAGGCAACCACGACACCCTTGAGCCGCGGCAACAGATACAGCGACAGCGCCACACATCCGATCGAGAACGAAATGGCCATGACCCAAGGGTCTGGGCGCCAATGCACATATGACACGTGCAATGCCGGGGCCAGCAGGTGCCCCACGATCAGAATAGTCAAATAGGCAGGGCCATCATCGGCGCGGTGATGGAACAACTCTTCCCCGCAATGGGAACAGGCATCATTCACCTTCAGATAGCTGTGCAGCAAATTGCCTTCACCACACTTTGGGCACTTACACCGAAACCCCTTCAAAAGAGCGGGCTTGGTTGGGCGCTCTACTTCGATTGTGTTGTCGATCGTTTGATCTGTCATGATGATACTCGCGCGCTCTGGTGCAAGCGATATAGCGTTGATGGGGTCCGTTTCGAAAGGGGGGTGCGTCGCTTTGCGCCAGTCAGGACTAGGTCACCAAAATCGCGGATTTGGCAAAAGGGCGAAAAAAAATCACGGATAAGCGACGGAAATCGGTCGTGGTGTCGTTTGACTGAGTATCAACAGCGGTTCCTAGCCGCACAGTCAAAAGGAAATCGAAATGAAAACTGCGCGTTTTATCTCAGCCATAGTAGTGTCGGCTGTTGCGATCACGGGTACATCTGCTTTGGCCAAGGGAGGGCGAGACAAAACACCTCCGACTTTTCAGGAGTTGGATGCAAATGGCGATGGTGAGATTTCCGAAGCAGAAGTTACAGCTTATGGCCAACAACGCTTTTCAACGGCAGATGCCGATGGTGACGGTCAGTTGAGCGTCGAAGAGATGCTGGCCTCTGCGCAGGCGCGTGCGTCGGACCGTGTGACAAAAATGTTCGAGAAATACGACGCCGACGAAGATGGGTTTCTGAGCCAAGAGGAGTTGCCCAAACCGCGCCGCGGCGCGAAGATGTTCGAACGGATCGATGCGGATGGGAATGGCACGATCTCGGAACAGGAATACGCGGATGCCCAAGATAAGATGCAGCGCCGGCACAAGCGCAAGGGTGCGCCGGACGCTGACAGCAACTGATGCGGGATGGAGGATCTGACCTCCGCAACGTCTCAAACGTGTGGCGAGGATCTCGCTGCGCAAAGGCTCAGCGACGCCCAGTTGCTGAGCCGGTTTGCCGATGGTGATGCCCGGGCGGCGCGAACGCTGACGGATCGGTTGGGGCCGCGCAGTTATTCGGTTGCCATGCGCATTCTGGGCAATCGGGCCGAGGCGGAAGACGTAACGCAAGAGGCGATGATGCGGCTTTGGCAGATTGCACCCGATTGGGTGGCCGGGCAGGCGCAGGTTTCGACATGGCTCTATCGCGTGACTCTGAATCTATGTGTCGATCTCAGGCGCCGTAGGCGGCCCACTACGTTGGAGGACGCGCCCGAACCCGAAGACGGTGCAGCCAGCGTCGCAGAGCAGATGCTGGACATGGCCCGTAGGGACGCGTTGCAGCAGGCGCTGGACCAGTTGCCCGAGCGACAGCGGCAGGCGGTCGTTCTGCGCCATATCGAGGAATTGTCCAATCCGGAGATTGCCGAGATCATGGATATTTCGGTCGAGGCGGTCGAAAGTTTGACAGCGCGTGGCAAACGGTCTCTGACTGCCATTCTGGCGGGTCGCAAAGATGAATTGGGGTATGAAAATGGCTGACCAAGACGAGTTGGAAAATCTGTTCGCCCAAGCGCGGCAGGACCGACCCGCGTTGCCTGAAGCGCTCGCGGTTCGTATCGAAACCGATGCCGAAGCCGTACGTCTGGCGCGTCAGGCACCTGCACCGAAACCCAATCGGCGCTGGTGGCAGGATCTCGGGGGATGGCGCGGTCTTAGCGGTTTGGCCGCAGCGAGTGTCGCCGGTGTCTGGATCGGTTTTTCGGCCCCGTCCTTTCTGCCGGATCCAGCGGATTACCTGGTGTCGCAGGATGCCAGCTTTTTGGTGGCAGACTTGAATTTGGACTTTGAAGACCTGGAGGACACGGAATGAGTGAAGCTCCCACACGCAAACGCAAATGGATGAAGGTTTTGCTGGTGGCGTCACTGGCGGTGAACCTTTTGGTCGTCGGCGTGGTCGTTGGGACTGCCCTGCGCTTTTCCAAAGGAGATCCGGGCCGTGTCCCTCCCGGCTTTGGCTACGGTCTTTACAAGGCGTTGCCAAAGGATGACCGCAAGGCCCTCCGCGCGCAGCTAGGGGATGCGCGCACTTTGGGCTCTGGGCGCCGACAACAGGATTTCGATGCGCTGAGTGCGGCGCTACAAGCCGTACCTTTCGAGCCCGCAGACGTTCAGGTGTTGCTGGATCAGCAGGCTAAAGCCTCAGCTGATTTGCGCGAGACGTTGCACCGGCTTTGGCTGGACCAGATCGAAGCTATGACCGATGTAGAACGCGCGGCCTACGCCGAACGTCTAAAAGAAATTGCGCGCCGTGGGCCGAAAGGCAAAAAGGGAAAAGACAAACCCTAAGCCGCTGTTTTCCCGATCTGAACCTGATTTCGACCCGCTTGTTTGGCAGCGTAGAGCGCCTGATCAGCTGACCGGATCAGGTGATCAATCGGGTCCTTTTCCAGTTGCCCGGACAATTGAGGCGGTTCGCAGAGGTTGACGCCCACGCTGATCGTGGGGGTTATCAAACTGTGTTGATCCGGAAGAAGGAACGGCGTGTTGCAGATGCAATTGCACACCACATCCGCCAGCTCCAACGCCTGCGTCGAGGTAGTTTCGGGAAGAACGATCATAAATTCTTCACCACCAATCCGTGCAGCAAACCCCTTTTTCCCGATCGCGGATTTCAGACGGCGTGCAGTTTCCGTCAGCACCAGATCCCCACCAGCGTGACCAAAACGGTCATTGATGGTTTTGAAATGGTCCAGGTCGGCCAGCATGACTGCAAAGCCACACCCGGATTGCAGGGATTGGCGGGTGATCTGAGCCATTGCCCGCATGGCATAGCGGCGATTGTGTAGCACCGTCAGAGGATCTGTAAGCGCGTCGGCAAGCCCTTCGCGCATGGTTGCGCGTAAGTTGTCGTCCCGGGATTTACGGGCAATCAACGCCTCAAGCCGCAGCGCGATTTCATCGGCATCAAACCCGTTCATACAGACCGCATCGGCCCCTCGATCCAGTGCCTCGGCGGCGAGGTTTGTGTTTTCATCCTCTAATACGGCAATCAGCACCGTGTGCCGTGTTGCGCGGCGCGACCGGAGGTCAGCCAGGATGCTCAGCCCATCGCCTTCGCGCCGCATCTTTACGATAACCGCGTTTGGAAGTGTCCCGGACAGCAGCCCGCTCAGGTTCATTCGGGTGTGGCAGCTGACGGAATAAGTCGTGCGCTCGGCCAGAGCGTTGCGCCACAGCATACTCATCTGCGCGGATTGAGACAGAATGGCGACATGGCTGATGCTGGGGGCCAGCAACAGATCCGCTGCGGGTTCTGCAAAGCCCATTGTTTGCGAGTCGTTCCCGATCCGCAGCTCTTGCCGTTCGGCCCGTGCGCGCAGCAAGCTGCGTACACGGGCCAGCAATAGTGTATCCTTGAAAGGATGCGCGATCGCGTCGTCCAACCCTGCGGCCAGGGCCTGCATTCGCGCCGATTTATCATTCTGCGGAACGATCGCAACAATCGGGACGTCTTCAAGTTTCGGATCCGAGGCCAGCAGCTTTTTCACATCTTCGGCGGTCCCATCCGGAAGGCTTTGTGCCGTGAGCACCAAGTCGGACCGCACCCTGCGCAGCAGCGCCGCCAACCCGTCCAGGCTTTCGGCTTGCACGACCTGATACCAGGCTGCGGTCAATTGAACCTTCAGCATGATGCGATTGGTCGAAACCCCGTCGAGGACGAGTATGGTGCCTTGTAGGGACATAGCATCTCACCGTTGGATTGCATGCGTGTCCAAAGTGTTTATGAGTCTGGTTAACAAACCCTTTCCAAATGACTTACGAAGGCGAGTTTATGCCGATCTCTGCAAGTAACGCCGAAACTCTTGCCTTGAATGTTTTGGGTTGGCTGGTCGCCAATGACGAGCTTTTGCCCGTGTTTCTTGGCGCGACAGGTGCGTCCGAACAGGACTTGCGCGAGCGGGCAGGCGAGCCAGAGTTTCTGATATCCGTGCTTGAGTTTCTTTTGATGGACGATTCGTGGGTTATGTCGTTTTGTGACGCCAATTCCGTTCCTTACGAGTTGCCTGGCCAGGCGCGTGCGCAATTGGCAGGCGATTCCGAGATGCATTGGACTTAACCCACAGGAGCCTGAATTCATGGCCATCGACGCCCTTCTTTTTGACAAGGACGGTACCCTTTTTGACTTCGCCCAGACTTGGGGAGCATTTGGGCGCATGTCGCTGGATCTGCTGACAGCGGGTGATACCGAACAGGCAAGTCAGCTGGGTAAAGCCATCGGCTTTGACTATGCCCAGGATCGCTATGAACCTGACAGCGTCGTCATCGCAGGGACAGTGGACGAAGTCGCCGAGGCTTTGCATCCGCATTTAAACGGCATATCCGTATCCCAGATCGTTGATACTCTGAACGAAGCTGCGGCAGGAATTCACCAGTACCAGGCCGTACCACTGGCCCCATTCTTGCAATCTTTGCGCGGGTTGGGACTTAAGTTGGGGGTGGCTACTAACGACGCCGAAAGCTCGGCGCTGCAGCATCTGGCATCGGTGGGCGTTCAGGATCACTTCGACTTTGTCGCCGGTTACGACAGCGGGCATGGCTACAAGCCTGAACCGGGACAAATGCTGGCCTTTGCCAGACATGTGAATGTCGATCCATCGCGTGTCGCCATGGTCGGAGATAGCCGTCACGATCTTTTGGCCGGGCGGGCAGCGGGTATGGTAACGATCGGCGTGCTGACGGGCATGGCGCCAGCAGATCAGCTTGAACCGCTGGCGGATGTGGTTCTGCAAGATATCGGCCATATCCCGGCCTGGCTTGCCACCAAGTAAAGCAACCGACGCAAAATTGCCGGACCGGAATGGAAAAGCGACATAGGCTGTCGCAGACAGAACGGCCACAAGGTCTGAGTTCGGGGCTTGCTGAATCAGCAGCAAATCCCGGAGGGCAAGATGGCAAATCCCAGAACATCTCGGCGGCGCAGTGGCGGGCGCGCAGGTGCGGCGGCGCGGCGCGGCAGCGCAGTGATAGATCAGATGCCCTGGGATCCACCGATCAACACGGACGCGCCAACCGAACCTCTTGGCCCGGAAGGAATCGAGGCCATCCATGATGGCGCAATGCGGATTCTTGAAGAGATCGGGATCGAGTTCCTGAACGAAGAGGCTCTGGGTATTCTGCGCGAGGCCGGGTGCACTGTCGAAGGCAGCAATGTGCGGATGGGCCGGGACTTTGTGATGGAAATGGTCGGCAAGGCACCTTCCAGCTTTACCATCACGCCACGTAACCCTGATCGCACAATCACGATAGGCGGGCGCAACCTGTTGTTCGGGAATGTGTCCTCGCCACCCAACTATTGGGATATGGAGATCGGCAAGAAAGTGCCTGGCAACCGGCGCATGTGTCAGGATCTGTTGAAGCTGACACAGTATTTCAACTGTATCCACTTTGCTGGCGGTTACCCTGTCGAACCGGTCGACCTCCACGCCAGTATTCGCCATTTGGATGTACTTTATGACAAGCTGACTCTGACCGACAAAACCATGCACGCCTATTCGCTGGGCAAGGAACGTGTCGAAGACGTGATGGAAATGGTCCGCATCGCTGGTGGTCTGAGCCACGAAGAGTTCGAGGCCACCCCCCGGATGTATACCAACATCAACTCGACCTCGCCTCTGAAACATGACCATCCAATGATTGACGGCTGTTTGCGTTTGGCACGGCGAGGTCAGGCGATCGTGGTCACGCCTTTTACGCTGGCAGGGGCCATGGCTCCGGTTACGATGGCCGGTGCTGTGGCTCAGTCTTTGGCCGAAGCGCTCTGCGCCATCGCTCTCTTCCAGTACGTCCGCCCCGGAACCCCTTGTGTGATCGGCACATTCACGTCGAATGTCGACATGAAAACCGGAGCGCCCGCATTCGGAACACCGGAATACATGCGCTCGACTCAGATGACGGGCCAGATGGCTCGGTTCTACAATCTGCCTATGCGGTCTTCGGGTGTCTGTGCCGCAAATGTGCCCGACGGCCAGTCGATCTGGGAGACATCGAACTCGCTGTGGGCAGCGGTGCAGTCGGGAACCCACATTGTCTATCACGCGGCGGGTTGGCTTGAGGGCGGTCTGATCGCCAGCCCCGAGAAGTTCATTATGGACTGTGAGATATTGCAGCAGATTCAGCGGTATATGCAGCCCGAACTTGTGGCGACCGGACCTGATGAAATCGCGCTCGACGCGATCCGAGCGGTGGGAAATGATGGCCATTTCTTTGGCATTCAGCACACTCAGGATCGCTATACCACGGCCTTCTATCAACCGTTTCTAAGCGATTGGAAGAACTTTGAAGGGTGGGAGGCTGCTGGCGGTATTTGGACCGCCGAACGTGCGCACCACATGTTCAAAGAGATTGTCGGCAGCTTTGAAGCGCCACCGATGGAGGACGCCATCCGCGATGAGCTGGCTGACTTCGTTGCCCGCAGAAAAGCCGAAGGTGGAGCGCCTACAGACTTCTGAACGACTGAGGTATCAGGCGGATACTGCGCTCAATTCGCTGTATCAAACAGAGAATTTTCGCGGTTTATTAAGTTTTCTGAGCTCAGATTGCATAACGCGTCATTTCAAAGGCACATTATGCATGGTCTGATCATCAAAGCGATTCAGTCGTTTGTTTGCGCTAACTACGGGCGACAAACATGGGTAGAATCGACGATGGCTGCAGGGCTCGAATTTGCCGATTTCGAGGCGATGTTGACCTATGATGTCGAAATCTACCCGAGGGTCCTGAGCGCGCTGTGTCGCAAACTTGATCGCCCGCGCTCGGACGTTCTTGAGGATCTTGGAACCTACCTCGTTTCCCATCCTAATATGGAAGGTTTGCGCCGGTTGCTGCGTTTTGGCGGTGTGACCTATGTGGAATTCCTGCAATCTCTGGACGATTTGTCCGACAGGGTAAGGCTGGCCGTATCCGATTTGATTTTGCCTCAATTGGAGCTTCAGCAACTTTCACAATCGGATTTCCGCCTTCATTGCCATCCTGGGCTTGAAGGCTATCCCAGTGTGATGACTGGTGTCTTGCGCGCCATGGCCGACGACTATGGTTCGCTGGTTTTCCTGTCTCAGGAAGCTACACAAGGCCCGATTGAGGTGTTGAAGATCACATTGGTGGAAAGCGCGTTTGCGAAAGGACGGAATTTTGAGCTAGGAGCGCACAGTCATGATCGATAGAGCGGCATTGGCCCGTCTTATGGATACGTTGTGCCCGATGTATTTGTTGGTGGATCAGAATGGAAACATTCAAGAGGTCGGCCCGACATTGCAAAAGCTGCGTCCCGACATGCCAATGGTCGGTCGTGCATTTCTGGACCTTTTCAAGCTTGTTCGGCCAAGGGATGTGACCACAGTACCGTCACTACTAGCCACACCCGGCGCGCGTTTGCATCTGAAATTCCACGACGATCCGCAGACCGCGCTCAGAGGGCTGATAGCGCCTTTGCCAAACGATGCGGGGGCTGTCATCAATTTGTCTTTCGGGATTTCCATCCTCGACGCGGTGCGAGATTATTCCCTTACCAGCGCAGATTTTTCGGGCACAGATTTGGCGATCGAACTGCTGTATCTGGTCGAAGCCAAATCCGCTGCCATGGAAGCGTCGCGTTCGTTAAACCTGCGTCTGCAGGGCGCTATGCTGGCCGCGGAAGAACAGGCCTATTCGGATGCATTGACCGGCCTGAAAAACCGCCGTGCGATGGATCACATTTTGGGCCATTTGGTTTCGATGAAATCAACATTTGCCTTGATGCATCTGGATCTGGATTTCTTCAAATCGGTCAATGACAGGTTGGGCCACGCCGCGGGGGATTTCGTACTGCAACAGGCCGCGCGGATCATGTTGGAGGAAACGCGGGACGACGATTCTGTTTTCCGAATTGGCGGGGACGAATTTATTCTGGTTTTCAAGGGGTTGCAGGATCGCCGAAAGATTGAAACTATTGCAAATCGATTGATCGAGAGGTTATGTGAACCTCTGCAATTTCAAGGGCATAGCTGTAAAATCTCTGCCAGCATCGGTATCGCGCTGTCCACACAGTTCGATGCCCCAGATCCGGCGGGGGTCGTCAATGCTGCCGACCTTGCACTGTACCAGGCCAAGCGTGCAGGGCGTGCCCAGCATATGTTCTATGGAAAACTCGCCGGGGCTAGATAGTGAGCCCGCCTTTTTCACATCCAGGTACGCGGTGATTAGGTGACCAGTGCTTTGCCAAGCTGATCAGCAATGTGTCGCTGAATGACGGGCAACTCACCGACCACTGGCATCATCAGGCCGGAAAACCCGGCCTTTCCAAGCTCTTCGGGGACGTCTTCAAGCACATGGCCGCCTGTACATGCAAAGAACGGCAGGCAAACCGATTGCGAACCAACATCGGATGCAGCTTCGGCGATCGAAGGCGCTTCTTCAACAAACCCTGTGCGAATATCCGCAAACGGGACAAGCGTCGCAAGCTCGGACGCAAAGGCCAGGGTTACTTGGGACGGGTTCCGACTGCGGCCGGATCCATGCGCGGCTACGACCAGATTGGTCTGTTCCGCCTGCCAGTGATTGTTTTGCAGTTCCGCACGCAACGCTTCGGCTGCCAGCAAAGGCAATTTCGGATCGACGCCCAGCGGGTCCAGTATGCGCACAGAGCGGCCAGCAACGCGTTTGGGAAGGGCGCTGGTGACGAACCAACCTTTGGCCATGAACAGGGGATAGATGACTGTATCGGCGGGCAGGCTATCGAGACAACGCTCTAGCGCCAGGGGCGCAGCCAGGGTCGCAGAGTGGACCTGCATATCAGGGCAAAGCGCATCAACTTTTGCGGCAAAACGCGCCAGAGCGGTTTCGGCTGGGTCCGGGTCGGACGGTTGACCATGGGCGACGATAACAGCATGGGGCATTGGTGGCTCCGAGATGATCCTTTCGCTTAGATGTGATAAACTCGAGCGATGTCAAACTCTTTGCTACCTCAGCAGGGTAAGCCACATCCAGACGGTGAGGATCGAGCCCGCAGTTCCGATCAGAACTGACGAGGCCGCTACGCGTTTGGCACGCCCGTACATATTGGCAAAGACATAGGAATTCACGCCAGGCGCCATGGCGGCCGTTATGATGCCCGAGCGGAAGATATCTTGCGGCAGGTCCGATGCACTGCCGAACATCCAGACCAAGCTGGGATGAATCAGTAGCGAGATGGCACAAACGAACAGGATCGTGCGCAAGTCTCCTTCGGGCCGGTATTTCACCAAGACACCGCCCAGGGCAAAGAGTGCCGCTGGCAGTGCCGCCAGGGTGATCATGCGCAAGGCGTCGTCCAGAACGCTGGGAATCACGATCCCCGAAAGGTTCACGGCAAATCCCAGTGCGATCCCCAGGATCAGTGCATTCTTGAACATGGCAGACAAGACCGACCGCACTGTCTGCATTCCGCCGCGCCCCCGGTTTCGGACGACCTCCATCACCGTGATGCCAAGTCCGTAACAAAAGGGGGAGTGAATGGCGATGATCGCGAAGTTTCCTGTCAGGTTTTCGGGGCCATATGCGCGTTCGGTGATCGGCAGACCCAACAGGACCGAGTTCGAGAAGAGGCAGCAGAACCCGATTGCAACGCTGTCTTCCCAATCGCGACCAAAGATTATGCGCGCTCCGAAAAGTCCTGCAGCAAAGCACAGACCGGCTGCACCATAAAAGCTGCCCAACAGACGCGGATCAAAGCTTGCGCTCAGGTCAAGGTTCGAGATGGCCAGGAACAACAGACAGGGAATCGCGAAGCCTTGGGTGAATTGCATCAACCCATCGACATGAATTTCTTTGAAATATCCAAAGCGCGTGGCGGCGTACCCGGCGCCGATCACGAAGAAGACGGGGAGGATGACGTCGATCAGGCTTTGCAGCATCTTCTCAGCATTCTTGATTTTGCTGCATGTCGCTGACCCTTAGAGATCTTGCAAGATAACCATACCATCATAGGCAGGTGTGATGTGATCCGGTGTTTCCGCAGCCACCGTGTCATAATCCAAATCGATATGCATATTGGTCAGAACCGCACGTTTGGGTGACAAGCGGTCGATCCAGCCGAGGGTTTTGTCCAGATGCGCATGGGTCGGGTGCGGGGTTCGGCGCAGGGCGTCGATGATAAGACAGTCCAACCCTTCAAGATCGGCCCAGGCCGCATCATAGATTTCCGAGACATCTGGCAAATACGCCAGGTTGCCCATGCGAAAGCCCAGCGAGTCAATCGATCCGTGCTCAACGCGGAAGGGATGGAACGGGATTGGACCGCCGGGGCCGTCAATCTCGAACGGGCCATCAATTGTTTTCAGGTCAAGGATCGGCGGGTAGGGTGAGCCTTCGGGTTGCACGAACGCATATCCAAACCGGCCCAGCAGCGCGTTTTGTGTGTCACCGTCGGCCCACACCGGCACGCGGGACTTCATGTTGAACACGATCATGCGCAGATCGTCGATCCCGTTTGTGTGATCAGCGTGCGCGTGGGTGAACACTACGCCGTCCAATCGTCCGGTATCGGTATCCAGCAACTGGCTACGCATATCGGGCGAGGTGTCGATCAGCACCGATGTGGTTCCATCGGGCCCGTCGCGTTCCACCAGCATCGAGCAGCGGCGTCGGGTGTTCTTGGGGTTGCCGGGATCGCATTCACCCCAATGCCCACCCAAACGGGGCACGCCACCCGAGGAACCGCAGCCCAGGATGGTACAGCGCAATCCGGTCATGCAGCGGCCCGAAAGGATGCGGCTTTCGTGAACAACCGATCAAAATTTGCCTGAGTATGAGCGGCGAAATCGGCATAGTTCATGCCGAATACCTCGGCCCCTTTGCGCGCGGTATGGGCGGTATAGGCAGGCTCATTACGTTTGCCCCGATGTGGGGGCGGTGCCAGATACGGCGCGTCGGTTTCTACCAGAATACGGTCGATCGGTGCGGCGGCGAAGATATCCCGCAGCTCCTGGCTTTTTGGGAATGCAGCGATGCCCGACATGGACACGTAAAACCCAAGCTCCAAGGCGGCGCGGGCCAGTTCGGACGAAGATGAAAAGCAGTGCATGACGCAACCATAGGGCGCATTGCGGTACTCTTCGGTCAGAATGCGCGCCATGTCTTCATCTGCGGCACGGGCGTGGATGATCAAAGGCAGCCCGGTGCGTTGTGCGGCCTCGATATGAATGCGCAACGATTGCTTTTGCACATCGGCGCTTTCGGCGGTGTAGTGATAGTCCAGCCCGGTTTCGCCAATGCCTACGAATTTCGGATGCTCGGACATCGCGACCAATTCTTCGACGGTCGTCATGGGCTCGTCCGCCGCGCTCATCGGGTGCGTGCCGGCGGCGTAGAAGACGGGGGCATGCGCTTCGGCGATGGCGCGAATTGCGGGTTCGTTGCGCAGTTTGGTGCAGATGGTGACCATGCGGGTCACGCCTGCATCAGCGGCGTTGGCGATGATCTGATCCAACTGCCCATCAAAATCCGGGAAATCCAGATGGCAATGGCTGTCAGTGATTTCCGGTGTGATGCTCATCTGCTTTGACCAGCGGTTTCCTGAATCTTGAACACCGTATCTAGGACCAGAGCGGCAGGGTCAAGGTTCACCGCCTGACCATGTCGCGCGCGGGCTGTGATCGTGGCGGCCACTTCAGCCCAGTGGCGGGCCTGTTGCGGAGTGGCCGAAAGGCGGGTCAGGATTTCCGCCTCGTTTTGGGCGGCTTCTGGCTGAGGCGGCAGGCCGCAGGCGCCAGTGATCGCAAGCCGAGACAGAGCGATGTCGATCAGGGTCAGCAGCAGTTCGAACCGTTCAGCTGCACCGCGCTGGGCAGCGGCTTCGGCCAGGGCCAAGGCGCGCTGGCGGTCCATCCGGGGCAGGGTGCCCAAAATGGCGATCAGCTCTGCATAAATCTCAAGCCCACCCAGATTGACCAGCCGCACCGCATCGCCAACCGAACCTGCAGCCAGGGCGGCCAGGTGATCCGTATTCTGGGGCAGCTCGGCCCCGGTCTGGGCCAGTGCCGCATTCATATCGTCTGGGCCCAGCGGGGACAGGCGCAAGCTGCGACAACGCGAACGGATCGTGGGCAAAAGACGCGACGGTTGGTGCGAGATCAACAGAAGCGTGGTGCGCGCCGGAGGCTCTTCAAGCATCTTCAGCAGCGCGTTTGCCGCGCTGACATTCATCTCATCGGCTGCATCCACGATCACAACACGCCGCCCGCCATCCGCCGAGGACAAGCCGAAGAATTTGCCCAGCTTGCGGATATCATCCACCACGATTTCGTTGCGCAAACGGCCCTGATCGTTCAGCGAGCGCGTGATTGCGGCCAGTCCCGGTTCCGCGCTGGCCAGAATGCGATGGGCAACGGGATGTTCGGGATCAATCTCAAGCGTCTCAGGTGGGGGCGGTGCCCCAAACAGCCCGCCGTCATCCACGGGGGGCGTGGCCAGCAAAAACCGCGCGATCCGCCAGGCGAGCGTCGCCTTACCCACGCCGCGCGGCCCGGTCAGCAGCCAGCCATGGTGCAGCCGGTCAGAGGTATAGGCCTCAAGAAACGCCCGCTCAGCTGCGTCCTGACCAAACAGGCGCATAGTCTCGCGCGGATGGGGCGCACCGGGCGCCTGATCTGGTGCAGGAGTGTCGTCGCTCATGTTTCGTCTATCGCAGGGCTGTCCCAACGATATCTGTCACATCCTGAGCCACAGAGTCCACGTCCCGATTGCCGTCGATGACACGAAAGCGCTTGGGGAACTCTTTGGCCAGATCCAGAAACCCCGCACGCATACGGCGCTGCAGATCGGGGCCAAAGTCTTCAAATCGCTCTTCGACCCCCTGGCGCCCTTTGGCGCGCGACAGGCCGGTATCGGGGTCCATGTCGATCAAAAGTGTCATGTCAGGCTCTCGCCCGATCATCAGCGTGTGCAGTTGGTCAACGGCAGCTCGCAGATTGCCACGTGAAAGCCCCTGATACATCCGGGTGCTGTCGGCAAAGCGGTCGCATATCACGACCTTTCCTTCTGCCAGGGCGGGTTCGATGGTGCGTTCCAGATGATCGCGACGGGCGGCGGTGAACAGCAGCAATTCGGTCTCGGCCGACCAGCGATCAGGATCGCCCTGCAACACCAGGTTGCGGATTTCTTCGGCCCCGGGGGACCCACCAGGCTCGCGGGTCAGAACGACCTCATGGCCTGTATTTCGCAGGTGATCGGCCAACATACGGGCCTGGGTGGATTTACCCGAGCCGTCAATGCCTTCGAATGTCAGAAACAGTCCTTGCTGTGTCAAAGCGACCCCAGCGGGTTGTTCTTGACGACATCTTTCAAAACAATGCCGCCCACGGTCAGCATGCGTACCACAAATCCACCTTCGGCAACAGCATTGGCGGCCACCAATGGCCGGCGTATTTCTGGCAGACCTTCGGGTTTGATCACCAGTTCAGCAAGCTGCTGACCTTTCTGGATGGGTGCATTGACTGGCCCGTCATAGACGACTTCGGCCTGAATATCCTTATCTCCCAGGATTGGGAAAAGTACGGTCAGGTCTTCTTGCGGCACCAGACCCACGGTCTTTTCTGCCCCCATCCACACCTTGGCTTGTGCTATCGGTCGGTCCGCGTCGGCAACTGTCCTCTCGACAAAATTGCGAAACGACCAGTTAACCACGGCCTCAGCCTCCTCTGCGCGGCGGGCGGTTGTGTCGAGGCCTGTGAGGACAAAGATGACCCTGCGGTCGCCCTGTTTTGCGGACCCGACAAGGCCGTATCCTGCCTCTTGGGTGTGGCCGGTCTTCAGCCCATCTGCGCCGATGCCCAATCTCAGCAGGGGGTTGCGATTTCGCGAGTTTGACGGCGCGCGGCCATCAAACTCGAACTCTTCTTCTGCAAACAGCGGGTAATATTCGGGGAAATCCGAGATTAGCCGATCCGCAAGCACTGCCAGATCATGCACCGACATACGATGCCCGGCTGATGGCCATCCGTTCGAGTTGGTGAAGTTGGAGCGTGTCATGCCCATCTGCTCGGCGCGCTGGGTCATGTATCTGGCAAACCCGGCCTCGGTCCCGTCAGGGCTGAGCGCTTCGGCAATGACAACGCAGGCATCATTTCCCGACAACACAATGATCCCGCGCAACAGGTCCTCGACCGTCACCCGATCCTGGGTGTTCAGGAACATGGTCGAGCCGCCATAACTCATGGCATGTTCGGACACAGGCAATGTCTCGTCCAAGGTCAGGCGGCCATCCCGAAGGGCTTCGAACGCGACGTAAAGCGTCATGAGCTTGGACATCGACGCAGGTGGCAAAGGCTCGTCGGCGTCTTTCGACAGCAGTACCGTCCCTGTTTTCTGGTCCATCACATAAGCGGCGCGCGCCTGTGTGTCGAAGGCGTGAGACGGCAGCGCCATCAGCGCCAGCCCCACCGCCAGGGATGTCGATCGCAGTACAGAAAGCATCATAGTCCTCCTGAGTGTCAGTTTTTGGCCGTGAACGCGTCGGTAAAGCCCAGATCCTTAACGTCTGAAAGGATGGCTCTGCGCTCGGCCCGCGTTTTTGCCGGGCCAACCAAGACGCGCCAGATTGTGTTTTCGTCCGTCTTCAACTCCCGCACTTCAGCGGACATGCCGTTGCGGCGGATCTTTTCGGCGGCACTGTTGGCGTTGGACTGAACCGAGAAGGTGCCGACCTGCACATAAGGTTGCGACAAGTTCGAAACAGCAGCCGAGGTGCCAGCCGCTGCTGCCGCGGCTTCGGTCGCTGTGGGCTCGGCCGCGTCAATGGCTGCGGCAGCGCCAGCGATAGGATCCAGCGGTGTTTCGGTGATCTCCTGAGGATCTTTCTTCTGCCACCACTTGCGTTTTTTCGGAGCCTCGTCCGGCGCGGTGACAACCGGATCCGTCAAAGCGGCTGTTTCAACGGCCACGTCAGCTCCGGCTTCTGCTGCATCCGATGCCGCCGATGCACCTGCCTCGGCTGCTACGGCCGCTCCTGTTGCCGCTCCGGCAACAACTGCGCCGGTCGCGGTGTCTTCGGCAGGTTTTTTCTGCCACCACTTGCGTTTCTTCGGCTTTTCCTCGGCATCCTGCGCGGCGCTTTCAGTGTTTTCGGTATCCGAAGACTCCGTAGCTTCCGGCTGGCTTTCATCCTCTGAGTCCGAAGCGATTGCCGCCCCAGCAGCGGCCCCGGCAACAGCGGCTCCAGCCACCGCTCCACTCGCGTCGTCGGCAGATTTCTTTTGCCACCATTTCCGTTTTGCGGGAGTTTCTGCGCCGTCGTCGGCAGAGGTATCGTCAACCGCTGTGTCGGTCTCAACGCTTGCAAGTTCGGTCGTGTCCGCCTCGGGTTCCGCCGGGGGCGGTGTCGGAGTGATCGCTTCGCGCCTCAGCGCCACAACCTCGACCCGTGTTGGGGCTCCTGCCAGAAGGCCCAGCTCTTCCGCTGCCGCAGACGAGACCTGCAGGGCCGGTCCGGGCAGGTTCCGCTCGCGCCGGAAAAGAGCCCCGGTGACCGATTTGTTGTTGGTGGTGTTCACAATCCTGACGCGTTCGGGTTGCGCCACATCCGGGTGCGCGACCCAGATACCGCCCAGCGACGGACGACCGTCCCAAAGCCCGGCTTCGGTTATCTGGAATATCTCTGGTGCTTCAACGTCGCGCTGTTCGCCATTGGCAGCTTGCGGAAACAGCTCGACCGCGTCGTCATTTTCAACCGTTTCGCTTTCCGCTTCTTCTGGTGTTGCGATCGCAGGAACAAAACCTTCTTCGCATCCAGCCAGAGCCAAAGCTGCGGCCAATGCCAACAGCTGATGCGACCCAAAGCGTGTGCCAATCGCTCGCTTCATTGCATTTTCCCTTGCCTGACAAGGCCTTATGGCCGCGCCTCTCCGCGATTAAGCTGGTTCTTTTGCCAGTCTCTAGCGGTCCTCTGCCCGAATCATAACCTGCCCTTGGTCTTATGGAAAGACGCAGCTTGGACTTCGGCAAGATTTCCCGATTTATGTCTTGCCTCTGCCGCGCAGGGGCCTTAGACCCGAGCCCCAAGCGGGGAGGTGGCAGAGTGGTCGAATGCGGCGGTCTTGAAAACCGTTGAACGTGAGAGCGTTCCCAGGGTTCGAATCCCTGTCTCCCCGCCACTCATACCTGTCTCACTTCAGTTGTGTTTTCTGACCCGGAATTGTGCCGCAATTCCCGCGAGTTGGCGCGTGCGCTTTCAATCAGAGACGAAGCAAACCGTACACTCAGAGCGCACTTCCGGCCCAAGTCTCAGTGACGCATTTTGGCGGGGTCGCTTTGGACCGTGTTTCCCTGATAACCTGCAATTTACAGGGAATTTTCGCGAAACAGGTCTCGAACCCAACATTTCAGATGTCACAACTCCATTTTTTCCAATAGCTTATGTTGCAAATTCCCTAAAAGGTGGAACAGGGAATTTTCTCGTGGGAACAGGGAATTGTGCTGACGGATCAGGGAGGACGAACCCTGTATCAGGGACGCCGGTTCTGGAGGTGTCAGAAGCCGAACTGGCTCTCCTGTTCAGTCCAATCAAGTGGATGGGTCTTGCTGGCCAGACGCTTGAGTGTGAGTTCGGGCGGCTGGGTACCTTCGAGAATCGCGGTTTGAATCTTCGGTGAGAGAAACGCGAGCTGGGCGCGGGTGCGGATGAAGGCGCCGGGGAGGTTTTCCCGCTGCGCAATTTCCATCAGTTGAACTCCGGCTTTTAGATCGCGCGCCCAGCCATGGGCGCGGATCAGCATGGACCGGAGATGTGGATCGGGTTGGGGTGCCATGTCTCCGGCGATGACCTTGGCCTCAACGCCGCGGCGGCGCAGATCGAAGGATGCGGTGATATATGTGAGATCCGGGTTCAGATGGTCCGCAGCAATTCCAAGTGCGCTTGCCAGAGTTTTGGGGTTTAATTCGAGGTAAATGTGTCCTCGTACGATTCCACCGCTGGCCAGAATACCTACGCCAACCTGACCGCCTTGGTGTTGAAGCCGGGTTACTAAATTCGCAACTGAAGTCTGAAGTGCCTCGGCTGACCCGGCCTCCGGCTGCACCAGAACTCGATGCGTGATTGCGGCGTCTCGCAGATGTCTGACGATCACATCAATGACAGCGTTTTCCAGCGCAGGGCCGGGCAGTCGCCAGCCGGCGATATCCTTGCCGCCCGAGAGCAATCGATTGGAGACGTAATAGCGCAACCTTCTGCCGTTGCGCGTGGTGTGGGTTGGCGTCAACCGATCACCTGTTTCGTCCTGCAGCAGACCCGTGAGCCAGGCGCCGGGATCTTTCGAGTGTTGGTGCGCATCGGAGGAGTCGCTGCGTGCCCGGGAGCGGTTGGAGGCCTGTCGCATTTTTTTCTGCACTCGGTCCCAGATGCCCTGGTCGATGATCGCCGGATGTTGTCCGTCCCAGATCTTATCTTTGTGGCGAATTTTTCCGAGATAAACCGGGTTGCGCAGCAGGTAATAGATTTGACCGCGTGACAGCAGACAATCCCCTTTCACGCTACCATCCGCCCGAACAACCCGTTTTGACCGCAGGTCTTCTGCCGTTGCCCGTTCTTCTACTTGGCGCAGGCAACCCAGTTCGCCATAAAGCCGAAAGAGATGCCGGACCGTTCTGGCCTGCGCCTCATTCACCACCAGCGTTCTTGCCTTCGGATCCGGGTGGCGATCATAGCCCAGAGGCAGGTTGCCACCCATCCAAAGCCCCTTCTTCTTCGACGCTGCAATCTTGTCGCGAATACGTTCGGCGGTGACTTCCCGTTCAAACTGAGCAAAGGACAACAGCACATTCAGGGTCAACCGACCCATGGATGAGGAGGTGTTGAATGCTTGTGTGACGGACACAAAAGAACAGTTCGCCTGTTCCAGCCGTTCGACCAGCTTCGAGAAGTCGGCAAGCGACCGGGTCAGTCGGTCGATCTTGTAGACCACCACCATGTCAATACGCCCGGCATCGATCTCTTCAAGCAGGCGTTGCAAGGCGGGGCGTTCGAGTGTGCCGCCCGAAAGGCCACCGTCATCGTAGCGCCCGGGCAGTAGGGTCCAGCCTTCGTGTCGCTGGCTGGCGACATAGGCCGCGCAGGCCTCATATTGCGCATCCAGCGAATTGAAGTCCTGATCCAGACCATCTTCTGAGGACTTGCGCGAGTAGATGGCGCATCGGATTTTACAGCGCGGGCTCATTTGGTCGCCTTGCCGATGAGCCCAAAGAAACGCGGCCCCGACCAATGCGCGCCCGTAATCTCTCTGGCGATGGCCGAGAGCGAGCGATAGGAGCGACCGTTCCAGGTAAAACCATCCCCTGTCACATCAACCACATGGGTCACGCCGTTCCACTCGCGCAGCAGGCGCCCGCCGGGTTTAAGGGCAGGGTAGGTAGGTCGGGGTTTCTTCTCAGAACCCTTTTCCAGCGTGGCTTTGACCTGCCGGGGTAGCCCGCCATGACGGCGGGACTGCATCTCAAAGGCGATAAAACGACGCAGAAAGGGTTGGCTGAGCATGGCGGGTGCGGGTTGATCAAACAGTTGCTGCCAAAGCATGACCAGATCCGATCGACCCATGGCGGCGAGATCGGCGACATCGCTCGACTTCGTCATGACTCTTCTCCTGTTCCCGCCGTCAGATGATACGTGGATGGTCCATTTGGTTTGTCGGATGCGCGTCGTTCAATTGTGACGCCTTTCTTCCGTAACCCACTCAATGCCGCTCGGACCGAATGAGGCTGCCACCCTGTTGTTTTGCAGAGCGCTTCCAGGCTGGCGCCACCCGGTCGGCGCAACAAGGCTTGTACCTTGTCAATTTTGGTTTGCTTCCGCTTGGACATGAACTGTCTCCTCTGATCTTGGGTCAGCGAGTTGCCGAACCCCGGTACCGAGGAGCGCCCGAATAGTTCGGGCGTGGGGTCAGTGATGCGTGGTTCGCAGCAACAGTCCAGCTCTTTCTGGGGTAATCCCAAGAGGGGTGTGTTTTGCAAGGCGCTGCTGTCGTACCACCGATTATTCGTCAACAATTTTAATTGGTTACTTTTGGTTTTAGGAGTTGCAATTGCAGAAGCCCGTGCATAAATTCTAGCCAGCCCTGCAAGGGACAAGGTCCCACGGGGAGGTGAATACATCTCCCAGGCAGCATTCGGCGCCGCATTTTTGAAGCGGATAAGACCGAGAGCATTCGAAGGGGCAACGAACCGGATCGATTGGTCCGGAGAGTTGCTGGTCGTGCTCTCTCCGAATTCCCAACACGATCCTTTCTTATCGACGCTAAAGAGCGTCAAGTGAAAGGAGGCGGCTATGCCTGCCAAGAAAACACAGAGCGACGTCCAGGCGTCCAACACACCGATCTGGATGGCGGATAAAGTCGTCCAATCCCGGATCAGCCAGATTAAACCCTACGCCAACAACAACCGCGTGCACGCGGCCAAGAATATCGACAAGCTGAAGGCGTCGGTAGCCCAGTTTGGCTTTGTCACCCCGATCTTGTTGGATGGTTCGGGCACAATCATCGCGGGCCATGGCCGCTATGAGGCCGCCAAGGCCCTGGGGTTGATGTCCGTTCCGACTGTGGTCGCGGGTCACCTGTCAGATGCAGAAGTTCGTGCTTTGCGCATCGCGGATAACAAGCTGGCGGAACTGTCGGACTGGAACGAAGCGGCGCTGCAGATCGAATTTGCCGAGCTGACGGACCTCAGCCTTGATGGTGAACTGGACTTTGATCTGGATATCACCGGGTTCGAGGCACCGGAGATTGACATCATCATCGTTAGTGCGGGCGAGGCCACGGAGACGGAAGCGGAAACGGTAGAGGCCCCGGACCCTGCGGCACCCGTAATCACGCAGCCGGGCGATCTTTGGGTTCTTGGAGATCATCGCATCTTCTGCGGGGATGCCCTGCAAGCGCAGAGCTACGACACCTTGCTGGAAGGTGAGACACCGCAGATGGTCTTCACCGATCCTCCTTATAACGTGCCGGTCAATGGGCACGTCCGCTGTGGCGGCAGTTCCGATCATCGCGAATTTGCCATGGCGTCAGGAGAAATGTCGGATAGCGAGTTCCGCGGCTTTCTTTCAGGCGTGATCAATCGTTTGTTTGACTGCCTGCCGGACGGGGGCATCGTGATGATCTGCATGGACTGGCGCCACATTGAAGAGCTGATTGCGTCCGGCAAGGCAGGTGGATTGGACCTCATCAATCTCTGTGTCTGGAACAAGACCAATGGGGGGATGGGCAGCCTTTACCGGTCCAAGCACGAGCTGGTTTGCATCTTCAAGAAGCCAGGTGCTGCGCATATCAACAATGTTGAGTTGGGCAAGCACGGGCGCAACCGGACCAATGTCTGGGATTACGCTGGCGTGAACAGCTTTGGGGTAGGGCGCGAGGCGGATCTTGTCGATCATCCCACCGTAAAGCCAACGGCACTGGTGGCAGATGCCATCATGGATGTGAGCCATCGCGGCGATGTCGTGCTGGACGCCTTTGGCGGGTCCGGCGCGACGTTGCTGGCAGCTGAGAAAACCGGGCGTCAGGCGCGGCTGATTGAGCTCGACCCGGCTTATGTCGATGTCGCCATCCGCCGTTGGCAGGAGATGGCCGGCGAAAGCGCTGTGCATGCGGTCACAGGCCAGATGTTCGATGCACTTTCTGCAGCAACCGATACTACCTCAGAGCAGGAGGCGGATCATGTCTGAAGATACGAAGGACTATGAGGTGGGCTACGGCAAACCGCCCAAAGCAACCCAGTTCAAGAAAGGCCGCTCCGGCAATCCGAAAGGGCGCCCGAAAGGTGCTAAAGGGGTGAATGCCAGCCTGAAACGGGAACTGGAAGCCAAGATCACCGTCCGCGAAGGCACCCACGAAGCCCGGATTTCCAAGGCGGAGGCAATAGCCAAGCGATTCACGGCTGGCGCGTTGAACGGCGACACGAAATTAATGATGGCCTTGCTCAAGGTCGACGCCGATCTGTTCGGCGGGACAGGTGATGGGAGTGAACAGGCCAGCGCTGATTTGGAAGGGCCGGCCAAGGTCGACTATCACATCCTCCGGGATTTCTTTTCCAGCGACCCGGATGGTTACGGTGGTCCTGAGAACGAGGAGGCGGAAGATGACGGCTCCTGATCCAAAAATGGTCCAGCAAGCCGCGCGCGAGGTTTGCCGGGACAATTTCTTTCCCTTCGTGTGGCGTGTGTTTGACGCGCTGCACCAAGGGACTGGCCACAGCTTTGATCCGGCTTGGCATGTGCGTGCCATGTGCCACGAATTGGACAACGTTCGCCAAGGCGAAAACAAGCGGTTGATCATCAACATCCCGCCACGTTGCCTGAAATCGGTCACCGTGGCCGTTGCATATGTCGCTTATCTTCTTGGGCATAACCCCAGCGCCAAGATCATTGTTGCCAGCTACGGGCTGGATCTGGCGCGCAAGCATTCCGAAGATTGTCGTCGGATCATGTCTGCGCGCTGGTACCGGGAAATGTTCCCTGAAACTGTCTTGGCCAAAAAGGGCAACACTTCAGAAGAAATCCGCACCACAAAGGGAGGCAGCCGCAAGGCTGTCTCCATCGGCAGTTCTGTGACTGGACATGGTGCCGATTACATCATCATCGATGATCTGCTGAAGGCGGGTGATGCGGGTTCCGAAGCTGAACTGGTCAAGGCACAGGAGTTTATTGAGGGAACCTTGCTGTCGCGCTTTGACAACCCGGCCGAGGGGCGCGTTGTCATGGTTGCACAGCGGTTGCACGAGATGGATCCGCCGGGCTACCTGCTGGAACGCGGAACCTATCGGCACCTAAATCTGCCTGCCATCGCCGAAGACCATGAGACGGTGCCTCTTGGGCGTGGAAGGGTCATGCACCGCAACCCGGGTGATCTCCTTTGTCCGTCGCGCCTGGATCAGAACACGCTGGATACCAAGCGTCGTGAAATGGGTGCTGCCGTGTTCAATTGCCAGTATCAGCAAAACCCGATTGCGCCAGACGGGTCGCCCTTGCGCTGGGAGTGGTTTGGCACCTACGAGACCATCGAAAATCGTCGCTGGTTCCAACTGGTGGTTCAAAGCTGGGATACGGGCATGTCAGCGGATCCCCGGTCCGACTTCTCGGCCTGTACAACCTGGGGGTTCCGCGAAAATGCGTGGTACCTTCTCGACGTCTGGCGCGGGCAGGTGGACTACCCAGACCTGAAAGCTAAGGCGCTACAGCTTGTCGGCCGTTGGGATCCCGATCGTGTTTTGATCGAAGATGCTGCCTCCGGTAAACCGCTTCTGGACGAGCTGTTTCGTGATGACCGTCGGCGCTACGATCGCATTAAACCCGACAAGGACAAGGAAACCCGGTTCCAGTCCGCTTGCGGTCCTGTCGAAGAGGGCAAGGTGTATCTGCCTGCAGACGCACCCTGGCTGCCGGTATTCAAACGAGAGCTTCAGTCCTTTCCACGCGGGCGCAACGACGATCAGGTCGACAGCTTTGCCCATTTTCTAAACTGGTCCAAGGGACTGGGATTCTACCGGGCATTGGGTCGCGACCACCGGATCAACATCGAACGTCGGGAGCGCAATCGAGAAAGGGTCAGGCGACGGTAGAGTCTCTTAGTAAAGCTTGAAGACGCAACTAGCCGTGCTTCAAAGTTGGTCACTTCTATCTATTCCGAGACCGGCCCCAATGACTGCTCGCATCCGCAAACCAGCCTTTTGACTAAAGCTGTCGGATGACTGCATTGAGCCCAAATCGACCGATGCTGCGCTTTGCACGAAGGTCTGCTAAGCAGCGATAGTTGAAAAAATCGCAGCTCAAACTGAGTTGGTGTGCAAGGTCGTATTGCAGGCACCAATCTCAGCTGAAACTTATCACAGCTCCACTACGACTTTTCCGACCTTAGACCCATTCGTCAGGTGCGCATAGGCTGCGCCGACGTCAGACCATCCAAACTTCTGTTCGTCGACAATCGGTTTGAGCGCTCCATCCTCCGCCAGTTCCGCCAGTGTCCTCAGGATGTCTCCATGTGTTTGCCGCCCGACACCGTGCATCATCGGGATCAGCATGAAAACGACATGCAGAGAGAGACCTTTGAAATGCACAGGCGTCAAGTCGATCTCGACCATCGCGACCGTTGAGGCGACATGGCCATTGAGCCTGGCAGCTTCGAACGAGTTCGTCATGTTCGGACCGCCAACGCTATCAAACACCAGATCGAAGCCAACACCTTCGGTGTGATCTGCCACGTAGTCCTGGACCCTTTGCGTTGTGAAATCTATCGCGTGCGCGCCCAGCTCTTCGATCAGGGCCAACTGATCCTCGCCGCGACCTGTTGCGGACACTTTGGCACCAAGGTGGCGGGCGATTTGGACGGCAATATGACCAACGCCACCGGCGCCGCCTTGTACCAGCACAGTTTGCCCCTCGCCAACACCAGCGCGGGTCAGTCCTTCGTAGGCGGTTATGCCGACGAGAGGCAGCGCTGCTGCTTCCTTCATGCTCAGCGTCCTGGGTTTGTGGGCAATCAGGCGGGCATCGGCATTAATGTACTCTGCTAGAGCGCCCGGGATATCCATCAACCCACCCGCGCAGCCATATACATCATCACCTATGGCGAAGCCTGTCACGCCTTCGCCAATTGCAACCACCGTGCCAGCGAAGTCGATGCCAAGCACGGCGGGCAATTGTGGGGACAGAGGTAGGTCAGGGCCCATGTTTCGGATCATCGTGTCGACGGTGTTGACGCTGGTCGCGGCCACTTTGACAACCACATGTCCAAGAGTCGCTACCGGATTAGGTATTTCGGCAAGCTCGAATAGCGCATCGGGTCCGTAAGAGTTGAGAACCATTGCCTTCATTGAGGTTTTCCTTTTGTGAAATGGTGCCAGGCCCACGTGGAAACCGCGCACGCCAGACGAGTTTTTTCTTTGGCGGTGGTCAGTTGATGTCCTGCACCTGCATCACCAGATCGCCCCATTTGCGCTGGTTTTCGATGTCGTGTTCCAAGCCTTGCTCATCTGCAATGGTGAACCGTTTGACCGCCGGGGTTTTGCTGGTGGCCTGATACAGCCAGTAGGCTTCGGCCTTCAGCGCCTCATCAATGGGTTTGTCGATTGATTCATAGACCATCTGCTTACAGGCGTTGATCGACTCTGCCGGGAATTTCGCTATCCGTTCAGCCAGTGCGTTGACATACGGACCAATCTCATCAGGCTCCAAAGCCTTGTTGATGGTGCCCAGGCGTTCTGCATCATCCGCATCGTAGTCTTGCGCACTCAGAATGATTTCAAGCGCTTTGCCAAGACCCGTCTGGCGCGCCATGCGCGAAGCGCCGCCGCCGCAGGGCAGGATGCCCATTCCAACTTCCATCTGCATAAACTTGTACTTGCCCCGTGCCGCAAAGCGCATATCCAGCGCCAACGCCAATTCGTGACCGCCGCCGCGTGCAAACCCTTCCAGCTTTGCGATGGTGGCCTGTGGTACTTTGCTGATCCGCTCGCAGACCGACTGCAGGTCTAAAAGCTGGGCGTCCTCGCGGGAGACGACCTCAGTCGACATGTCCTTGAGCAGGCCAGTGTCGTAGTGGCAGACCCAGATTTCTGGATTGGCGGATTGAAATATCACGACCTTGGTGTCGCGGTCCCGCTCTAGCCGCATGGCCAGACTGTTGAGATCGGCCAGCATTTCCTGGCCCTGCACGTTCACGGAGCCAAAGCTGAAGGTGACCGTGGCGATACCGTTTTCGACGGCTACCTCAAAGGTTTGAAAGTTCTCATACTTCATCAGGCAGTCCTTTCTTGGGCCTCAACGTGGCATGCGTGAGGGATAGGGGAGTGTTAAAGGTGGAAATGCGCGGTGCTTTCGCGCCGGAATGGTCAGCCCGTCCGGCTGATCAAGTCTTTGATTTTGTTCATGACGTCGGCAGTGTGGTTCTTGTCGCGCGCTGCGGCATGCGGATCAGCGAAAGCCCCGCTGTCATTGTCAAAATAGGCGCCTGACGCGTCAGCGAACCGTGCACCCAAGGCTGCGTCAATCAAGATATCAGCACCGATGTTCATATCGTTCCCGGCGAGGCCAAAGCCTTCTTTCACCATCTTTGAGGCCAGAAGTGATCCGGGATTTACCGCGACCATCACAGGCGCATTGGAGAGCGATTTGGCCCATTCGCGGGTCCAGATAGTGATCGCCAACTTGCTTTGGGCGTAGGCTTCCATATCCGCCAGTGGCACATTGCCCTGCATGGCATTGATGTTCACCGGAGCCTGAGCTGCCGATGACAGGTTCACGACACGCCCGCCGGCGGGAATGATCGGCAGCAGCAATTCGGTCAGCAGAAACGGTGCAAGCGTGTTCACCACAAAGCGGATGTCCTGACCATTTTCAAGCACGGTTTGGGGGGCTTTCAGCACACCTGCATTGTTAATCAACACATCCAGATTGTGATGATTGGCCCGAACATTTTCGGCCAGTTTTCGAACCGCGGACAGGTCGCTCAGATCAGCGGCATAGGTTTCGACATCGTCTCCGACGGCGGCAGCCGCGCGCTCCAATTTGGAGGCACTGCGTCCATGCAGGAGAACTTTGTGCCCATCGGCAGCAAGCTTCTTTGCCGTCAGCAGGCCAATGCCGTCGGTTGAACCTGTAACGAGAATAGTTTTGTTCATCGGTCTTATCCTTCAAGAAAAGTCAGGCAGCACAGAATGCGCCAAATGTTCGAGGGTTGTATCGATGGGTGCTTGATTGAACCTGAGATTCAGGGCCACGTGATTGACGCCGAGCGTCTCAATCTCACGCAGATAGCTGCGTAGGAAATCAGCTCCGGACTGAAACCCAAGATGGATTGGGCGGGGTGGTGCAGCGGGGTCGGCAACGAGATCGACATAGAGCGATTGCATAACAGGCTTATCCGCTTGACCCGCCGCCTTCACACGTCTGCGGTAATCTGCGATGACTTGACCTTGAGCCGCAGCGGTACGCGGATAGGTCATCCAACCATCTCCGTTCTGCGCCACCCAATCGGGTGATTGTTGGCTACCACCGGTAATGAGCATCGGCAGGCGCGTACCATGCGGCTTTGGCAACAGGTCAATCCCGCCACGCAGGTTGCCCTGTGCATTTTCATGCTTGGGATAGGCCGAACCGACCGCGCGAATGTAGTCAACACTGTCGCGGAAACGACCGCCCCGGTCATCATAGCTCTGGTTCGTCGCCGGGTACTCCTGAGGCCGATCACCGGAGGCAACGCCCAAGAGCAACCGCCCGCCCGAGAGCACATCTGCCGTCGCTGCTGCCTTGGCCACATGGGCGGGATGACGCAACGGCAGGATCACACTCGCCGTTCCAAGCGCAATCCGCTCCGTCGCCGTTGCCAGTGCACCCAGATAGACAAATGGATCGAATACCTGCCCGGGGTCACCAAAGCTTGGTACATTGAAGGGCACGTCGCGCAGCCAAAGTGCTGCAAACCCAAGCTCCTCGGCTTTCTGAGCCGCTTCCAGGTGCCCCCGTAGCGTCGGCTCTGCGCCGACTGCATAGGCTTCGAGAGGCAACACAAGGCCAACGCTCAGTCGTCCGGGACGGAACACCTGGTTGTAGGCCAAGTTGATTTGCTCAAACCCAGCCGGCTGCGTTTTATTCAACACGTCTGCCCCTCCTTAATAGCGCACCAAAGTGCGGCTTTCGATGCTTTTGCGAATGGTAGTGATGTTTGGATCCTCGACCATATCGAGGGCGCTGTGAGCAATCGACGCCAGGCCTTGATTGTCATAGATGTTGAAGATCGCGACCTCATCCGGTGTCATCTTGGATTGATAGATCCACTCATGTTTAGGGTTTCCCACCAACCCCATGATTTGTCCCACGCGGTCAGGATAGATCAGGTCCAACAGAATCCAATCAGACGGATCAACCGATGATGGGCGAACGAATCCAAGTGGCGCAGAATTGATGGGATGATCCAAAGGGCGCCATACATTGACAAAAGCGTAGTGATCTTGCGCCCATTCCGCTGCGGCCTCGGCACCCAGCAGATCGACAAGCCGCTGTTCGGCCCCGTCTTTGCTGTAGTCGCTGTGGACATTGCGCGCTGGTTTACGCAATGCTTCAGGGTCATCCACCCGAACGGTATGATCAAAAACCACCACCTCTCGCGCACCCAGCCTGTTCTGCAGCATCGCCTTGAGTTCTGTATCGTAAATCGGTTCCCAGCTGTCGCCTGCAAAGTCTGAGACTTGCGTTTCCAGTGCCGTGATTTCAACGGCATCACACGCAAATGAAATAGGCGCAGTAGTTGTGCGGTTGTCTGTTAGCACAACGGATGTCGCGGCCAGTTCAGGGGAAATCAGTTTCCCTGCTACCCCGCCAGCATCAAGTTCAAAGGCTTGCCGGTAGGATTTGTGAACATGGTAGTTGACTATGGCTTTCCGTGTCATTTGCGCCTCCCGCCTAAGCTCTGCAGTATCTATGAAAGGGATTTAATGCTGATCAAATTCCAGATAAACTGCCAAATAATGGATTGTTAATTCGGATAATAAATATAATGGGCTTGGACACAGACGCGCTTCGATTATTTATCAAGGCTGCAGAAATGCTGAACATCAGCGCGGCGGGGCGTGAACTTGGTATGGCCCCAGCAGTCTCCAGCGCAAGGCTTGCCAAGCTGGAGCAGAACCTGGGCTTCGAGCTTTTGCACCGCACAACGCGCAAAGTGTCGCTGTCGGTAGAAGGAGACGATTTTCTGCCCTTCGCCCGTGAGATGATTGCGCAAGAAGAGGCAGCACTTGCTGCATTGGGCAAGCAAACGACAACGATCAAGGGTACATTGCGGTTTGCTGCACCAAGCAGTTTTGCGCAGCATTACATCGCGCCAATCCTGCCTAAGTTCCTTGAACAGCATCCGGACCTCACACTTGATCTGCGCCTGTCAGATGTGCAGTTCGACCTGATCGAAGGTAGCTATGATCTGGCGCTCAGGAACGCGCCACTTGTCGACACCAGCCTGAAGGGCCGCAAACTGGCTGATGACCAGCGTATTCTTTGTGCTGCACCACACTACCTCGATACGCACGGCGTTCCCGATACACCAGCCGATTTGAAAAACCACCGTCTGATCGCATTCCAAAACCTCCAGCCGCGTTCACTGATAGGACCGGCAGGCGAAAACGCTGCTTTCGATCCTACGTCAGCCAAAGGCCAATTGATTATCGATGACGGTCAAAGCCAGGTTCGCGCCACATTGGCCGGGGCCGGTATTTCCTTGAATGCTAGATGGAGCGTGCATGAACAACTGAAGTCAGGCCGTTTGGTACGCGTTCTTCCAAACTTCGAGGCCAGCGAAGACAATGTCTTGTGGCTGATCTATCCCAAGTCCAACGTTCTGTCCCCAAAAGTGCGGGTGTTCATGGACTTTCTGGTAACAGAGATTGGCGCAAAGCCTCCTTGGGAAACATGAGCTCAAATTATGTTTAGCGTGCAATCAGACATCCTGACGCCAATGTCGGAGACAGGCATTGAGCGGACATGCCTTGTCCAATTGTAAAAGTCTGGTTTGTCCGCGAGACAGCCCTTCGCAATCATTCCACTGAATGCCCACTACTCAACCAGAGATCGCTTCACATAACGCCCATTCAGTGATGTTCTCGGTTCGTTACGATGTCGACAATCATCCAATGACTGCAAAAGTTGCGATCAAACACGAATGCGAACCTTCGCGACCATGCGGAACTAGCCGCAATTGGTTGGGTGCAATGTAGGGATTTTTTCCTTTGGAAGCGCGGGCTGCCAGACAAGGTCGGTCGAGAGACACCAATCTGCCTCGATTCAGCTTCGAAAGCTTATTGGAAAGTTTGATGTATATTTTTGGATGTCTCGATAAGCGCTTGTTGGATGGTTGCTCTTTGCCGTGCAAATCGCGTCGTTGGCACTGGAATTGATATCGCGTGCAGGTCTCCGACCCAGTCGACGAAAGAAAACCCGATTGCCGATACGCCGGCAGAATGCTCGTCCAAATCATAGGCAAGGCCCTGTTCGCGGACTGTATCAAGTTCGGAAAGAAACTCATCCAAGTTTCTTTGGATACCATTCCGTTCCCATTCGTTCTTAATGAGCTTTGTTGCGTCTCCTTCATCGAGCTGAGCGAGACAAGCTTTCCCGTTTGCAGTGGTGGTCAGTGGAAAAACCTCGCCTACTTGCGAGACCGTAGTCAAACGGTAAACGCCCGGAACTTGATCCAGAAAAACCATACCAATCCCACGCATCACAGCGAGGTCTGTGGTTTCCCCGGTTTTTTGGGTTAATTCCGTCAAAAGCAGCCGGCAGTGTTCGACGATGCTGTACTGCGCCGCGCCAGCGAGAGCGTTTAGTTCGGGGCCGAGCCTTAAGCCGCCCCCATTTGCATCTGCTATGACAAGTTTTTCTTCAGCAAGTGCGCTAGTGATTCTCTGTACCGTAGAGCGAGGCAGGTCAACACGCTCGGCGATCTTCCCCAAGCTCATTCCGGATTGGTTTTCTTTTAGAACACGCAAAATCGAGGCCGCTCTGGAAATGACCTGAATGCCACCTTTATCTGCTTTTTCAGACATTTATCTACCCCATTCTGTCTTGGCATCGTAGCTGCGGATGCCTGGCATTTTTACAGTGTTGTACCACAATGCGGTGCAAGTCAACCGTATAGTGAGTTTTCTGTTGACCATAATGCGGTGCGTGTGCATCATCATGCGGGACAGGTGGGGAGGCCACCCAGACAATTGAAAAGCGAACACCGCCGCGTTGCCGGCGAACAGAGGAGATATGCCCTATGGTCGAAATCCGCGGCATTGAGTTTCAGGCAAACACCGACAATGACATGGGGCTTGAGTTTTACAATCTGAGCCACAGATACGGGTTTCAGTGCCCCAACTGGCCGTATTTCAAGGACGTCCAGATCGACCGAAAGCACTATATGGCTAAGTCCGGCGTGTTGTCTCAGACGATTACCACGACGATGCACGTAACCACTCATATTGATGCACCGGCGCATGTCGTTCAGGGAACGCCGTTCATCGATGAGGTACCGTTACCCCATTTCTTTGGCTCGGGTTTGGTGGTTTCTGTACCTAAAAAGAAATGGGAGCAAATTACCGGCGATGATCTGGAAAAGGCCTGTGGTCACGCAATCCGCAAAGGCGATGTGCTGATCATCAACACCGGCTGGCACAAGCAGTATGAAGATGGCGACTACTTTGCTTATTGCCCGGGTCTCGTTCCTTCCGCCGCTGAGTGGATGATCGAGAAAGGTGTGAAAGTCGTCGGCCACGATACCCAGGCGAACGATCACCCGCTGGCAACCGCCATTGGCCCGCAGCGCAACGGTCCGATCATGCCGCATCTTGAGGAGGAATACCTTGAGTGGTCAGGTGGAACGCCCTGGGACGTTGACTTCCCAGAATGGGAGCCTGTGCACAACATGCTGTTCTCCAAGGGTATTCTCGGTATCGAAAATGTTGGCGGCGATCTCGATGCAGTAACCGGCAAGCGCTGTACCTTCGCGTTCTTCCCTTGGAATTGGGACCGTGGCGACGGCTGCATTATCCGATTGGTTGCGATGATCGACAAGAACCAGTCTTACCGCATCGAAGCTGGCGAAGATTTCTGAACACTCACGGACCGGTCGCCGGTTCGCCGGTGGCCGCCAATAACCTTGAGCGGAGACGGACATGCATCTGAAGCGCTTTCAAGACGCCCAACCCTACGAAGCACCGAACCATTTTGGGTGTCATGGTCTTCGCTTGCAAGGCTTTGAGGAAGGCGGGCCGACAAATCAGTGGATTGGCTTCAGCCAGTTCCTACCGGGCGGTGGTGCTGGGCCGGACTCCACACCTTTTGAGAAAGTCTACGTCGTACTGGAGGGCGAGATGACCGTCATCGTTGACGGCACCGAAATCCTTCTTGGGCCGATGGATAGCTGCACGATCGCACCGGGCGAAGTGCGTAAAATTGAAAACCGCGCCAACCACACCTGCAAAATGCTGGTGGTCATTCCGTATCCATCAGAAAACTAAGGACGAAAAGAATGTCTGATCCACTCAAGATGTTTGACGTAAAAGACAACGTCGCACTGATCACCGGAGCATCCGGCGCGTTTGGCATGGTCGCTGCGCGCGTACTGGCTGGCGCTGGGTGCAATCTGGTTCTGGCTGCGGGCAATCAAGAAGCGCTCGACGAGATTGCCAAAGAGTGCAAGGCGCTTGGTGCAACCGTCGTTGCGGTGAATACGCGCCCGTCCAACGAGGCATCCTGCGGTGCGCTGGTAGAAGAAGCAGTAAATAATTTTGGTAAGCTCGATATTCTCGTTGTCGCGTCCGGCATGAACAAAGTCGCGCCGATCAACGAAATGGCGCCAGAGACCTTCAATGCAGTGATGGACGCCAATGTGAACCAGAGTTGGCTTTTGGCGCGCGCGGCGGCGGCACACATGAAGCAAAGCGAATATGGCAAGATAATTTTCGTCAGTTCTGCGCGCAGCATCCTTGGACACCCTGCCGGTTACACGGCGTATTGCGCATCAAAGGCTGCCGTGAACGGGATAACCAAAGCCTTGGGATGTGAGCTGGGTCCAACAGGGATTACCGTCAACGCGATCGCGCCGACGGTATTCCGCTCGCCTTTGACGGCTTGGATGTTCGAAGAATCCGACGAAGCTAAAGCAGTGCGCGATGGCTTCCTAACCCGTGTTCCCAAAGGACGACTGGGTGAGCCTGAAGACCTTGCCGGTCCGCTCCTGTTTCTCGCGTCGCGGGCATCTGATTTTTACACCGGGCATATCCTTCATGCCGACGGTGGTTACACGGCGGGTTAAGTGATGGTGCGCAAGAAGCAGCAAATAGCGGTAATTGGCGCGGGTCTGATGGGGCACGGTATCGCCCTAACCTTTGCAAAAGCAGGTCAATGCGTCGCCATCACAGATCCAGTTGAAGAGGCGCGAGCCAGCGTGCCTGCCCGCGTCCGCTCCAGCATGGCCGCGATGGGGGACGACGAGGTCACAATCACAGATACCCTCAAGATGATTGAAATCTTTGCGACGACAGAAAGTGCGGTTCAACATGCCGATGCTGTTTTTGAAGCGGCGCCGGAAAAGTTGGAGCTCAAGCAAGCGATCTTTGCTGAGATCGAGGCGCATGCACCAGAAACTTGCATACTCGCATCCAATACCTCGGTCATGCCGATCACTCAGATCATGTCCGGTTTGCGACTGAAAAACCGAGCTTTGGGAACCCATTGGTGGAATCCCCCGCACATGATCCCGTTGGTCGAAGTCATCAAGACGGAATGGACAGACCCTGAGATTGCACAGACGATGTTCTATCTATTGAAGGATGCTGGAAAAACTCCGGTGATGGTCGAGAAGGACGTACCCGGCTTTATCGGCAATCGCCTTCAGCATGCGCTGTGGCGCGAAGCGGTCAGTCTGGTGGAAAACGGTATTTGCGATGCGGAAGCCGTTGATACCGTGATCAAGTCCAGCTTTGGGCGGCGATTGGCGGTCCTTGGCCCGTTGGAAAACGCAGATTTGGTGGGTACCGACCTGACTCTCGATATCCACGAAAACGTACTACACGATCTTGAGGCGCATAAAGGCCCTTCATCCTACCTCAAGTCGCTTGTCGATGCGGGTAAGCTGGGGATGAAATCAGGCGAAGGTTTCAGGAAATGGGCCGAGGGCGAAGCAGATCAGGTTCGCCAACGTGTCGCGAAACATCTGAAAAATCTCGAGAAGACTTTGTAAGATCAATCAAACACTGGCGGGAGGCCGGTGAAGGGAGGACGCAATGACAAAGACTTTTAAGACGGCCACAAGGCGCGGTTTTATTGCCGGGGCTACGGCGGCAATCGCTGCTCCGGCCATCCTCCGGGCAACGCGTGCTTATGCGGCAAACCCGACGCTAAGGATTGGCAATGTCAGCCCGCGTACCGGTCCACTGGCTGGTTTCGCCGAGGCCGATGAATATGTGCTTCAAGCCATTCAGCAGGTCTTTTCGGCCGGGTTGGACAATAACGGAAAGACTTGGAACGTCGATATCATCTCAAAAGACAGCCAGTCCAACCCCAACCGCGCAGCCGAGGTTGCCGCTGACCTGATCTTGGGTGATGAGGTCGATATCATCGTGGCCGCTTCAACGCCGGACACGGTGAACCCTGTTGCTGATCAGGCAGAGATCAACGAAGTTCCCTGCATCACGACCGACTGCCCTTGGCAGCCTTATTTCTTTGGCCGCAATGGTGTTCCAGGTGAGGGTTTTGAAACGACCTATCACTTCTTCTGGGGTTTGGAGGATGTGATCGCGGCGTTCCTAGATATGTGGGACAAAACGGGCGTGACCAAGACAGTGGGCGGTCTTTTCCCCAACGATGCCGACGGAAATGCATGGGGTGATGCGGAATTGGGCCTGCCCAAACCGCTGGCCACAGCTGGCTACACGCTGACTGACCCCGGTCGCTATCAGCCTCTCTCCGACGACTTCTCAAACCAGATCGCAGCGTTCAAAGCTGCGGGTTGCGAAATCGTCACTGGCAACATGATTCCACCCGATTTCGCTACGTTCTGGAGCCAAGCCGCCCAGCAAGGGTTCAACCCAAAGGTCGTGACCATTGGCAAGGCACTTCTGTTCCCATCGGTCATTGAATCGCTGGGAGACCGTGGTGACGGGTTGTCGACCGAGGTCTGGTGGTCCCCGCATCATCCGTTCTCGTCCTCACTCACCGGCATTTCCTCGAAAGACCTTGCCGAAGGTTATACAACAGAGTCGGGTCGACCTTGGACGCAACCGCTCGGCTTTAAGCACGCGCTGTTCGAGGTCGTTGCGGATGTCATCAAACGGGCGGATGATCTGGAAGACCCGTCTTCGATCATTTCGGCAATCACGTCCACCAACCTGAACACAATTGTCGGGCCGGTGAACTGGGGTGACGGGCCGATGAATAACGTTACCAAAACTCCGTTGGTCGGTGGCCAGTGGCAGAAGTCTGGAGACGCATACGAGTTGCAGATTGTTGCCAACAGCACCGCGCCAGAGGTTCCGGTGACGGCGGACATGAAACTGCTGGGCTGACCAGACATTCGGCGCCGATCTTGGCGCCGAATCCTCCATCCGAGAGAAGCATGACGACAATCTTGAAACTCCAAGAACTGAGCAAGGCATTTGGCGCAGTCACTGTCGCCGATGCCATGAGCTATGAGGTCCAACAAGGCGAGGCATTGGGGGTGATCGGGCCCAACGGTGCCGGCAAAACCTCGATGTTCAATCTGATCACTGGGACGCTCAAATCGAATTCCGGAGTGATAGAATTCAATAGGCAGAACGTTACTAAATGGAGCGCCGCAAAGCGCAGCCATGCAGGCATTGCGCGTTCTTTTCAGGTCCCGCAGCCGTTTTCGGGAATGACTGTTTTTGAAAACGCAATGATCGCCGCCACGCAGTCGGCCGGCTTGCATGGGCATCAGGCTGAGCGCTTTTGTCTGGAGGTTCTGGACCAAACGGAGCTGCTGCCCAAGGCAAACGTTCTAGCAGGCGGCCTGACACTGCTGGAACGGAAACGCCTGGAACTGACACGCGCGCTCTGCGCCAAACCCAAACTGCTGCTGTTGGATGAGATTGCCGGTGGTTTGACCGAAGCTGAGTGCAAATCACTGGTTCAAACCATCAAGGACATTCACGCGTCTGGTGTCACCATCATCTGGATCGAACATGTTGTGCACGCCCTGCTGGCTGTCGTGGATCGTCTGATCGTCATCGACTTCGGAAAGAAGATCGCCGAGGGCGAGCCGCAGGCAATAATGGAAAGCGCTGAAGTCAAAGAAATCTATCTGGGGATCGAAGCCGATGCCTGATCCCATTCTTCAAACACGCAGCTTGAACTCCTACTACGGCGATTTTCAAGCGCTCTATGATGTCGAATTGGACGTTGGTGAAGGCGAAGTTCTTGCCATTATCGGTGCGAACGGCGCAGGCAAGACAACCCTGATGCGGTCTATCACCGGGCTGCTGACGAACGGACCGGATCAGATTCACTATCGGGGTCAGGATATCAGTCGCCTTCGCGCGGACCAGGTTGCTGAACGTGGACTGGCGATGGTGCCAGAGGGTCGACAGCTATTCCCCTCTTTGTCTGTCAAAGAAAACCTGATGATCGGCGCCCAAGTTGGTCGCGCAGGCCCTTGGGATCTGAAAGCAGTATATGATCTATTCCCGATCCTTGAAGAGCGAAAAGATCAGGCCTCTACATCGCTGTCGGGCGGTCAACAGCAGATGGTCGCCATCGGGCGTGCATTGATGGCCAATCCCGATCTGATCCTCTTCGATGAAATCAGCCTCGGGCTGGCGCCGATCATCATCAAAGATATCTACGAGGCTTTGCCTGGTATCATCGGTGAAGGCATGAGCGCGATCATCGTCGAACAGGACATAACCAAGGCACTTTCGGTCTCGAGCCGGGTCTACTGCCTGCAGGAGGGGCGCGTTTCGCTGGAAAGCGCATCTGACATCGTATCGCGTGAAGATATCTCACGCGCGTATTTCGGGATCAAATAATATGGAATGGCTGAACGCTATCGTGCAGGGAACACTGCTGGGTGGGCTATACGCGCTGTTTGCCGCAGGTCTGTCGTTAATCTTTGGGGTCATGCGGCTCGTCAATATTGCCCATGGCGATCTGATTGTGTTGGCCGCATATCTCGGCTTGACCGTGACGACCGCGACCGGGATGCACCCGATGGCGGCGTTGGTGATCGTTGTTCCCGCTATGGCGTTGATCGGGTATGCCCTTCAACGCGGCCTGCTGAACCAAACTCTTGGCGATGATATTCTTCCACCGCTGCTTGTGACCTTTGGGCTTAGTGTGATTATTCAGAACGGGTTGCTGGAGGTCTACACGGCCGACCCCCAAACACTGAATGCTGGTGCGCTGGAAACAGCCAGCGTCGCAGTAGGCGGTGTGACCCTCGGGATATTACCGCTACTGACCTTCGGGATCGCCATTGCTGTGATCTGGGGGCTGCAATGGACCTTCTATCACACCGCGCTTGGTCGCGCATTTCGAGCGGTGTCCGACAATCAAGACATCGCCCAGCTTATGGGCCTCAATCGCCGGCATATCTTTGGACTGGCCATGGCTCTGGCGCTGGGCGTGACAGCAATCGCCGGTATCCTGCTTGGCATTCGGACAAGCTTTGATCCTTCCATTGGCGGGGGCCGCCTGATCTTTGGCTTTGAGGCCGTCATTATCGGTGGGCTTGGCAACCTTTGGGGCACCCTGATCGGCGGCGTTATCCTCGGCGTCGCGCAAACCATCGGAGCCAAGATTGATCCGGGCTGGCAGGTGCTAGCTGGCCATATTGCCTTCCTTGTCATTCTTGCCGTTCGTCCGAACGGCCTCTTTCCGAGGGTTTCCGGATGAACCTGCAGGACTACTCTGTTTCTCGATCATCAAAAGCAGCACGAGTTGCCGCGATCCTTGCCGCAATCGGTCTGCTTGTTTTGATTGCAGCGCCCTGGTGGGCAGGCCGCGCCGACATGCGCCTGATGGGAGAGCTGTTTCTCTACCTGTCCCTCGCAACTCTTTGGAATCTCATGGCGGGTTACGCCGGTCTCGTCTCTGTTGGTCAGCAAGCCTATGTGGGCTTTGGCGGCTATATGCTCTTTGCGCTTACGATGCTGGGTGGGCTGAACCCATTGGTTGCTATTGCAGCCGCAGGCGTGCTGGGAGCCTTGATCTCGATCCCGGTGGCTGTTCTGATCTTCAGGCTTCGAGGCGCTTATTTTGCCATAGGTACCTGGGTCATCGCTGAAGTCTTTCGGCTGAGCTTCGCGCAAATCTCAGCGCTTGGTGGGGGATCAGGATCTTCGCTGCCCGTTGCCATCGTCAAATCTCTGGCGTCCGGGCGCGCGATGCGAGAGGCGCTTAGTTATTGGCTGGCGCTCGGGGCTGCTATGTTGGTGGTGACTGCCGTTTATCTCTTCCTACGCTCGCGCCAAGGGTTGGCGCTGACGGCAATTCGCGACAACGAACTGGCCGCCGGAAGCCTCGGCATCGATATCTGGCGCACGAAGTTCATTGTGTACGTCGTCACCTCGGCATTCACGGCAATGATCGGCGCTCTGATCTTCTTGCAAAAGCTGCGCATATCGCCGGATGCGGCGTTCAGCGTCAACGACTGGACCGCCTTCGTCATCTTCATCGTCGTAATAGGCGGCATCGGTACCATCGAAGGACCGATCATCGGTACGCTCGTCTTCTTCGCTCTGCGCGAAACGCTGGCCGACCTCGGAACAACTTACCTGATCGTTCTCGGTGTGGTTGCGATTGTCGTCATGCTCAAGGCGCCGAAAGGAATCTGGGGCATGATTCGCAGCCGCTATGATCTGCAACTTTTTCCGCTGGGCTATCGCGTAAAGCACACCGGACAATCCAAGGAAAACTGAACCAATGGCCCGTCAGAAAAAGACCATCATCACATGTGCTGTAACAGGAGCGATCCACACACCAACCATGTCGGAGGCACTTCCGTACACCTATGATGACATCGCGCGGCAGGCGATTGAGGCCGCCGAGGTTGGAGCGTCGATCCTACACCTGCATGCGCGAAATCCCCAGGACGGGTCGCCATCCGTCGATCCAAATGACTTTGCGCCATTTCTGCCCCGCATAAAACAGGCGACCAATGCCGTTGTGAACCTATCGACTGGAGGATCGCTGACACTATCCATTCAAGACCGGATCAACCCGGCCAAGACTTTCAGCCCCGAGATGTGCTCGATGAATATGGGTTCGATGAACTTCTCGTTTCACCCATTGGCAAACCGTTATGGCGATGATGATTGGAAATTTGATTGGGAGAAAGACTATGTCGCGAACTCCGATCAGAACATCTTTCGCAATACGTTCCGGGACATTCGCGAAGCGGCAGAAACGCTCGCGCCGCATGACATCAAATTCGAACATGAATGCTACGATGTCGGCCACTTGTATAACTTAAAATTCTGCATGGATATCGGGTTGTTCAAAGCACCTATTTTCATTCAGTTCATCTTTGGAATCCTCGGTGGTATCGGGCCTGAGGTCGACAACCTGATCTTCATGAAACGTACAGCAGATTGCCTGTTTGGTGATGACTACCGCTGGTCCGTTCTCGGAGCCGGCGGTGCGCAGATGTCGCTTGCTACCACTGCAAGTCAGATGGGCGGCAATCTTCGCGTTGGCCTAGAAGACAGCTTGTTCATCTCACGTGGAAAGCTGGCCGAAAGCAACGCTCAGCAAGTCGCCAAAATTCGACGCATCGTAGAAGATCTAGGCAGTCAGGTGGCGACGCCTGATGAAGCCAGGGAAATTCTGGATTTGAAGGGTGGTGATCGCGTAGCCTTCTGACGATTGGACGCTTGGCCTAACCTCTCGTCGAGTGACTTATTTATGTAGTTTCGAAAACCCTTAGGAGGTCGAACCATGCGATTGGTATATTTGGCAATCAGCGCGCTTTTCGTGGGTTTTTTTACCGTTCAGGCTAATGCGCAAAACGAAGCCCAGGACATCACCAACCTTTTGCTCAGCAACCGATCTGGAGACTGCGCGGATTATGCAGGAGTGTATTCCGCTTCAGTGGAGGATGTAACGCGCCAGCAACGTTTTAACTCCGAAATCGAAATCTCGGCAAATAGCCGGCACTGCACCGTAAAGACCAACGGTATCCCCAATCATGATTTCAACGGGCCTACAGCCAACTTCGCTAATAATGTGCGAGAATTGCCTGGCACTTTTCGGATTCCCAGAAATCCGGAAAAGGCCCGCAACCAAACCACGCTGTCGCAACGGAGTTATGATGCGATTTTGTTGAATGGCGTGCCGGTCGACTTGCTTTCGGCTGGGTGTTATCGCCCGAGCGGTCCGCGAGCAGACAAGAACGGCAATGTATTGGCGGGGTGTCGAGACACTGATCCATGGCTGCTCGATCCGCCGTCTTACGATCAGTATTTTGGTGTAGATCTGCACAATGCCCATGCCCAGCCCGATGGCAGGTATCATTACCATTCCAATCCAAATGCTCTGTTTTTGGATAACGACCTTGATAAGCCGTCACCAGCTATTGGCTTCGCCGCTGACGGCTTTCCGATCTACGGGACGATATTCAAAGACAGGGATGGTACGATAAGACCTGCGATTTCCGGCTACCAACTCAAAACTACGCCTCGGCCTGCGCCGCCTAACGGGCCGGGTGGTACTCCGGACGGGACATATATCGACGACTACGAATTCACTGGGGCTGGCGATCTAGATAAGTGCAATGGCATGACTGTGGATGGCCAGTACGGATACTATGTCACGACAAGCTACCCGTGGGTGCTCAACTGCTTGGTCGGAGCACCTGACAGGTCATTCGACAAAAGGTGATCTCTAGCCCCAATTTCGGAGATCCAGTTTTGACCTATCCTGGATTGACCCAGACACTTTGCTTTTTCTCCGCGATGCTAACGGTATCGCGAAATCGCTCGCAATTCTAATCTGATTGGGATTGCCATCTGTTTAAAGCGGTCAAAGTGATTCATTGAATTTGAGACTGCTGCCTTGGGGCTCAAATCAAATGTTCTTTGCACCCAAGCCTTTTAGTCAAGCGTTCCTGTCGATCTATCGGATCATGAGAAATAGAATACTGGGGCTTCAAATGACTTGGCCCCGGTAAACTGTGGGTTGCGACGAAGCGACGAAAACACAATGTTCGCTTCGCCGTACACAGTAGTTACTTTAGGTAGGTGTTGAACCAATCAATAGTGCGGTCCCAGGCTAGGCTTGCCATTTCCTCGTCATAACGAGGCGTGCTATCGTTATGAAAACCATGGTTGGCATTTTCGTAGATATAGGCCTCGTAAACCTTATCGTTGGATTGCAGAGCGGCTTCAAAATCTGGCCAACCTGCGTTGATGCGTTCGTCAAGCTCTCCCATCTGAACAAGCAATGGTGCCTGAATCTTGGCGACGTCTTCTGCAGCTGGCTGACGTCCGTAGAATGGGACTCCTGCCGCCAGTTCGGGGTAGGCCACAGCAATTGCGCTGACCACTCCGCCGCCATAGCAGAAACCCACTGCGCCGACCTTGCCGGTGCAATCTTCTCGATTCAGCAGGTATTCGAATCCGTTGAAGAAATCGTTCATCAACTCGACACCGTCGACTGTCTTTTGCAAGTCGCGCCCATCGGCGTCATTACCCGGGTAGCCGCCAACCGATGTCAGGCCATCGGGGGCCAGCGCCATAAATCCGGCCTTTGCCAACCTGCGCGCTACATCCTCGATGTAAGGATTCAGGCCGCGGTTTTCGTGGATCACCAGCACCCCGGGCAGGGGCTCTTCAACGCCGGCGGGGCGAACCAGATAGCCGCGAACATCACCGGTACCATTCGGTGAAGGGTAGGTGATGTAGTCCGCGTGGATATCGGGATCGTTGAACGACACTTGCTGAGCCATCGCGTAATTCGGGCTGAGCATGTTCAGCAGTGCGACCGCTGTGACGCCGCCAACCGCGAACTTGCCGGCTCGGTCCAAGAATTGGCGCTTGGTGATCTTGCCGTGCGCGTAAAAGTCATACAGGTCCAGAAGTTCCTGGTCGAAGTCTTTTGCCGTCATGCGGGTCATTGTGAATCTCCTAATGAGTTTGGCAGTCCGAAGGGTGGGTAGTATCCGATCTGAAGGTCATAATTTGATTGAGCATTTGCATGGGTTTCCTAAGATACGGCCGTTGACAGTTCCTTGTCCGCGTACCGTTCGCGCAACACGTTCTTTTGGACCTTTCCCATTGTGTTTCGTGGCAATTCCGGGGCGAGTTCGTAGCGGCGCGGATGCTTGAAGCGCGACAGCTTGTCCTTGATGGTTTTCGCAATCTGATCCGTGTCGAGTTTTACGCCTGGTTCAGCAACCAGAGCGGCGATGATTGCTTCTCCGAAGTCGTCGTCAGGGACGCCGAAAACCGCCGATTCCAGAACACCGTCGATGTCGTTCAGGATGTCTTCAATTTCTTTGGGGTAGACGTTGTAACCACCAGTAATGATCAGGTCTTTTGACCTGCCCACAATCGACAGGTAGCCATCCTCGCTGAATTGGCCCAAGTCCCCGGTGATGAAGAACCCGTTCTCTCGCAGTTCTTCGGCGGTTTTCTCGGGCATCTGCCAATAGCCTTTGAACACGTTGGGGCCGCGCACTTCGATCATTCCAACCTCGCCTTGGGCCAATGGCGCTCCGGTTTCAGGGCTGGTCACAATGACCTCGGTACCGGGCAGCGCCATGCCAACGGTGCCTGCGCGGCGCTCACCGCTATAGGGGTTCGAGGTGTTCATGTTTGTCTCGGTCATGCCATAGCGCTCGAGGATGCGGTGACCGGTGCGCGTTTCAAATGCCATATGGGTTTCGGCTAGCAGCGGGGCAGAACCGGAAACGAACAGCCGCATGTTACCGGCTCTCTCTCTGTTGAACCGGTCCTCTGCCAGCAGTCTAGTATAGAATGTCGGCACACCCATCAGAAGGGTGGAATGCGGCAACTCTTCCAAGATCGAGCCAATGTCGAACTTTTCCATCAGCCGAACTTTGGCACTGGCGAGTAGTGACGTATTAATCGCCACGAAAAGCCCATGCGTGTGAAAGATCGGAAGCGCGTGAATCAAGCGATCGTCGTTTGTGATACGCCACAGATCGGCGAGAGCTTGGGCATTGGAGAGTAGATTTTGATGGCTCAGCATCGCGCCCTTGGAGCGGCCCGTGGTGCCCGACGTATAAAGTAGCGCTGCAAGGTCGTCCGGTGCGCGATCCACAGTTTCAAATACGCTGGGCTGCGCGTCCGCCTCTCGGCTCAGGCTTGGGGTATCGCCGCCGAGGGTCAATAGACTTGCGCTAGATCGAGTCGCCAGTTTTCCGATTTCGGCCTCGTCTTGGCTTTCGCAGACGACCATCGCAGGTTGGGCATCAGAGATGAAATAGTCCAACTCTGCCAATGTGTAGGCAGTGTTGAGCGGCAAGTAGACAGCGCCTGCCTGAACCGAAGCGGCGTAGAGCGCAATAGTATCGGCCATCTTTGGGGCTTGCACAACGACGCGATCGCCGGGGGAAACCCCATTGTTCTGCAAGACATGCGCGATCTGTGCAGCGCGTTTCAGAAACGCATCATAGGACACTACCCGGCCGTCATCGAGTTGCAGGAATGGAGCCTTGTTTCCCTCGTGATGGTCAAACAAGCTGTCGTAGAGGGTGTTAGTCACTCTGTATTTTCCTTTGGTTTAACCGCAAGTGCTGCAGTTGAAGCTGCGCGAACAGAACGCGAGGCTTCGATCGTGGCATTAGTTGCAAATTCCTGGTGGTGACGTTCTGTCTTGTTCAAGTCGTAGAGGTAATTGACCATCGCGCCGCCGGATTGGGAACGTCCATTCGGCGATAAATCTGCCTCAGCGTGCAATTCGTAAAGCTCGGCACCATTACCCAAGTGAAAGCGGGCCACAGGGTCCAACGGCATCCCATCTTCTCGCTTGGCGAACATCAAGTACCGCGCAGCCATCGCTCGCAGCTCTTGTGGCGAGGCGTTTTCTGCAAGTACAGCCTCGGCAGCATGGGCATGCTCAGGATGTTGCCTTTGCGTGGTCAGCCATCGATTTAGCCCAGGTATTGGCGAAAGTGTAACAAATGTGTCGAGGTCCTGAAGCTCACGAGAAAGCTCGGTCACAACCTGTTTGATCAACAGATTGCCGAAGCTGATACCGGTCAGCCCCTTCTGACAGTTTGAGATCGAATAAAACACCGCGAATTTTGCCTGATCGGCTTCGATAGGTTCTCGACCTTCGGACAAAAGCGCATCAATTGCGTCTGGAACTTCAGCCGTCAGAGCAACTTCGACAAATATCAGCGGTTCATCTGGCATCGAAGGATGGAAGAACGCAAAGCAACGACGATCCGGCGGGTAGAGCCTGCGTCGCAGATCGTCCAGATCGTTGATCTGATGGACTGCCTCGTAGGCAACGATCTTGTCCAAAACGCGGGCAGGGGTATCCCAACTGATTTGTTTGAGGACTAGAAACCCCCGATTGAACCAGCTTCGCAGCAAATGGACGAAATCAATATCTGTTCGCTGGAGCTCGGGGTTGGAATTGAGAAAGCTCAACAGATCAACGCGCATTGCTACGAGTTCTTGTGTCGCACCTGATGGTTGGTTTAATCGGCGCAACAATTCTTGCCGATTGGGTTCCGCGACTTCACTAAGCTCTTTATATAAATCGGCACTTCGGTCTTTGGCATAGAGGCTTGCCGTTTCGGCAAGCTTATCCGCGTCCAGTTCAAGTTGGTCATTTAAATAGGCAAAAAACTTGAGTTTCTCGGGATCGTTCAAAGTCTGGTAGCGATCAAGAATCGTGGAAGCGAGGGTAAAGCCCGATACTTCGCCTTCGGTAGACAACAAGGCCTCACAAAGCTCTACAATGGATCGTTTGTCGTCGTTGCCGCGCCTTTTTCCGGGATGGTCGAACAACTGATTCAACAGATCGCCCAGAAACCAGTTCCGCTGCATTTCATGCCTCCATCTGACTGCTCAGGTACTCACCCGTTCGGCGGTAGTGGTTGAGCAAGTGCCGGGTCGCGCTGTCCGCGTCGTGATCGAGTGCGGCATCTAGGATTTTCTGGTGTTCGGCAGCGATATCGCGCTTTTTGTAACTTGGCCCTCCCGCTGCCAGATATCGGTAGCGAATGTTGAGGTCATAAAGCTGCGAGCAATACCGTAACAGCAACGGCAGTTTTGCATTTTCCAACAAGGCCATATGAAATTCTTTGTGGGCGTCTTCGAAGTCAGTCGCACCTTTTTGACCGGCCTTTTTCATATGGTGATGACGTAAAACTAGCCTGTCCTCCCAAGCGCCGTCTGCATTGGCGATGGAAGCGCGCAGCGCTGTTTCTTCGAGGTTGCATCGCAGCAATAGGATTTCCTCGAAGTTGCATTTGCTGACCGGTGCCGCCCGAAATCCGCGCTGATCGATCCGCTCAACCAGCATGTCAGAAGTCAGAAGGCTAAGCGCCTCGCGAACCGGGCTTGCGCCAGTATCCAGCAGACCACGAAGTTGCTCGATCTTGAGCTTCTGTCCGGGAGGCAAATCACCTGTCAGGATCATATCGCGTAGCCGTCGATACGCTCCGTGAGTGGCAGATGTTTCTTTGCCCCCGGTATCAAGCATGACGTCCATGTTCGACTGTTCCTCTGTGAATGCGCAAACTTCTGGGTACATTTAACTGAGGGCGCTTGTTCCGGTCGATAGGCCGACTGAGAGGTTCAGCGAGCCCTCGTTGATCATCCATCTCCGAAGCACAAAACTGCGTGCCCCGCATTTATGCATTGGGTCATCCTCGGCCAGTTTCCTGGCGGCCTCAAGACTGTCGGCGCGATAGATGATCAGGCCCATCCCTTGCATGTGCTCACCAGACTCATCCGACATTGGTCCTGCAAAAGCCAGATGCCCTGAGCGTTCAAGTTGCGCCTGATATGCCAGGTGATCGGGAAGCGACGCTTTCACATCTTCGGGCGCTTTGGCTGGTGTGCTGAGCGCCGCGTATAGCTCCAAAGCTAGCGCACCACGGCTCTCTGCTTCTGATTTGTAGTCTGCCCAAGCAACCATTAGAGCCCTCCAAAAATATCGATATTAATTGACATATTGCAAAATAGTCGGCAAAAATCAAGCGAACTGACATGGATGGTGAAAATGAAATACCTGGTGGGAGAGACTTCGGAAGGCACAGCGGTTTTTGCTGTCAACGGCGAAAACGCATTGAATCTAACGGCTTTGGACCCTGCTGTCGGTTCGGATTTGATGGGTTTGATAGCCAAGCCTGAACTGGCCGACTCACTTGCCAGCAAAATAGACACGGCAGACGGTGTGCCCGTGTCTTCCATCACTCCGGCATTGCCCGTTACCGCTCCAGGAACGATCATTTGCATGGGGTTGAACTACACGGACCACATCAAGGAAGGCGGGTATGATATTCCAGAGTATCCGACGCTGTTCATGCGCGGGAAGAATTCGATCATGGCGGCGGGGCAACCCATGGTGCGGCCTGCTTGTTCCGAGAAGCTCGACTACGAAGCCGAACTTATGCTGATCGTTGGAAAGCGCGGACGCCATATCTCGGAGCGGGACGCGCTGGATTATGTCTTTGGCTACACTGTATTCAACGATGGTTCGCTGCGGGACTATCAGCGCAAAACCGTTCAGTGGACGCCCGGCAAAAACTTTGATGACACGGGCGCGATCGGTCCTTTCACCGTGACTCCGGATGAGTTGCCCGAAGGGGCATCAGGTCTGAAGATCGAAAGCCGTGTGGGTGATGAAATCCTTCAAAGCTCGAATACCGCCAACATGATTTGGGGGGTTCGTCAGGTCATCGCGACGATTTCGGAATATACTACTTTGGAGCCGGGGGATCTGATTGCGCTAGGTACGCCTCCTGGTGTCGGGCACGCCAAAAAGCCCAATCCCCGTTGGTTGAAGCCCGGTGAAACCGTTGAGGTCGAGATTGAAGGCATTGGAATTTGCGCCAGCCCAGTCATTGACGAAAAAGACGCCAAGTCCAAGGTGGCCGCAGCATGACCGCACCAACCGGGGCAGAGCTGGAAGCACTTCGCGCCAAGGCGCAGCAAGATCATCGTGATCTGCGCGAGCGCATTCCACGCTTGTCGGATGACGCGATCGCCTTGATCCTGCGCGAATCCAGATCGCACTACGCGTGGACCAACAAGCCTGTTTCTGACGACATACTTGAAGAGATCTACGACATCACGATCAACGGCGCGACCAGCATGAATACGTTGCCCGCGCGCTTCGTTTTCGTGAAAAGTCCCGAAGGGAAAGAGCGGCTTGCAAAGTCTTTAAAGCCGAAGAATGTGCCAAAGATGATGGATGCTCCGGTCACGGCGATCATTGCCTATGACATGGACTTCTGGAAGGAACTGCCCTTTCTTTTCCCGCACGAAGACCGTCGGCCATTGTTCGAAAACAAGCCTGACTACGTGGCAGACACGGCCTTTCGAAATGGCACGCTTCAGGGCGCTTACTTCATGATTGCGGCCCGGGCTGTCGGGTTGGACGTCGGCGCCATGTCAGGTTTTTCGAACAAGATCGTCGATGAGGAGTTCTTCGCGGGCACGACGCTCAAGTCCAATTTTCTTTGCAATCTGGGCTATGCGGACGAAACCGGATTGTTCCAGAAGCTACCACGTTTTTCATTCGAAAAGGTTTGCTCGTATGCATGAGGAGGTGACGCTATGGCTATGAAAGTGAAACCCGTCGTGACTTACCGTACGACAGCTCAATGCCCGACTCATGCGCGGACTGAGATACCGATTCGCGGTTTTGATATTGTTGTTGATGAACCCGTAGAACGCGGCGGGACAAATCTTGGTCCGTCTCCGACCGAAACCGCAATGGCAGCCCTGATCGCTTGTACGAATGTCATCGGGCACAAGAACGCACATCGGTTGGGAGTTTACCTCGGCAATGTGACAATCGACGCGAAATGCAGGTTGGACCGGCGTGGTGTGCTGATGGAGGAGGAGATCGATGTTCCGTTTCCGGAAATTGAACTCACCGTGTATTGTGAGACGCCCACCAGTCAGGAGGAACTGACGCGCGTGGGCGAGGAGACAGCCAAGTATTGCGCCATCGCAAAACTGTTTGAAGCGGCAGGCACGGACCTGACCGTAAACTGGGTCAAAGCAAAAAAATAGAAATGACCCGACTTTCTGGGAGGAGAGAAATGAAAAACTGGACCAAACGCAGCCTAGTGGGCGCTGCTCTGGCAGGTGTCATGGCGATGCCCCTCGCGGCAGAAGAGACCATTTCAGCTGTTGTGATTGATGGGTACCCAGATCGGGCCTTATGGGTGAAGGAATTCACCAACTTCTTTATTCCTGAAGTGAATAAGCGGTTGGCCGAGTCCGGCAATTACAAGATGAACTGGCAGGAGAACTATGGCGGTTCTATTGTAAAACCCAAAGGTGTTCTGGAAGGCATACAGTTGGGTTTGGGCGACATTGGCATCGTCACAACCATCTTCCATTCGTCCAAGCTGCCCAGCCAGGGAATCTCGGGCTCGACACCATTCGTCGCGTCGGATGCTCGTGCAGTGGCCAAGGCAGTTGACGAGATCGCGCGAGAATACCCGGCTATGCAGAATGAGTTTGCTGCGCAAAATCAGGTTTATCTGGCGACGGGCGTTGTGCTCGACACATATCAGATGTTCTGCTCAGAGCCGGTTGAGAAAGTTGCAGATCTTGAAGGACGCAAGATCGCGGGTGCCGGCCTGAATTTACGCTATCTCGAGGGGATCAAGGACGCGGCGGGCGTACGCGGAGGCCTCACTGATTTCTACAACATGGTTCAAACCGGCCTTGTCGATTGCGTAATGATTTGGCCGGAAGCTTCCAAGACGTTCAAAATCGTCGAAGTGGCCCCTTACATGTTGAAGGCAGATCTTGGTGCGGTGAATACAAAAACAGTCACCGTCAATGCCGACTACTGGGCGAGTCTGCCCGATGAGGTCAAAGAAGTACTACAGGCCGTGGCTATCGACTACCGTGACCACGTGGCAGGTATTGCAATGGATCGAGCCGCTGCATCGCGAGATGCATTTGTTGAAGCTGGCGGATCGATCATTGAAATCTCGGACGAAGACCGCGCTGCGTGGGCAAATGCGATGCCCAATGTTGCGCAGGAATGGGCTGCAACGCTGAATGAGAACGGCGAGCAGGGTACAGATATGCTGGCCGCTTATCTCGGCAAGCTTCAGGATGCCGGTTTCACTGGTGTGCGGGACTGGACGGCCGAATAACTGGCTGGCGATCCACGAAAGGGGCCTTTCATGCTGAAGACCGCAGTTGCTGGCTTGTCGCGGGTCGCCAATTCGCTTGCTATCGTCGCCAATGCATTGGGTACGCTTGTCGTCCTAGCGTTGGTGGTCGTTCTGAATGTTGACGTCATTGCGCGGGGCCTGTTTTCGGCCCCACTGCGCGGCACCTACGAGATGGTGCAATTCTCGGTCGTGATGATCGTGTTCCTGCAGCTGGCCGACGTTGTCAGAGTGGATCGATTGACGCGCTCAGATGGGTTTCTGAACCTGCTACACCATCGTCGCCCCGTTCTGACAGCCAACCTGAGGCGCATCATCAACGCCATTTCGGCAATCTTCATGGCCTTGATCGCCTATGTAACCTTCCCAGAATTTCTTCACATGTGGGAGACACAGGACTACTTCGGAGTGCCCGGTCTTTTCACATTGCCTTGGTGGCCGGTCAAACTGGTCATCGCGTGTGGTACTGCGCTTGCCTGCGTGATCTTCCTGCTCAAGGTCGTCACGGCGCAGGACCGCCCGCAACTTATTCGCACCCCAGAGCATGACGAGGTCGCAGAATGACGCCGATTGAGATTGGCCTGATCTCGGTTGTTGCCATAGTCTTTCTGATTTACGCGGGCGTCTACATTCCGATTGCTTTGGGTGTGGTCTCCTTCGTGTCGATCTGGCTGATGCGAGACAACTTCACGCTTGCGCTCAACCTGCTGAAGGTTGCGGTGGGCGACAGCGCGATGGAGTACAGTTTCGCGACCATTCCGCTGTTCACCTTTATGGGTCTCATTGTCTCGAAGGCCGGATTGGGCAAGGACATCTACGAAGTCATGACCATGCGGTTTCGCAAGGTCAAAGGCGGCATCGGCATGGCAACCGTCGGAGCCAACGCCGTCTTTGCAGCCGTAACCGGGTCTTCAATAGCCTCCGCTTCCGTGTTCACCAAAGTCTCGGTTCCTCAGATGATGGCGCAGGCTTACAACCCGCGCTTTGCTGTCGGGGTGGTCGCCGGGTCTTCGGTCTTGGGTATGATCATCCCGCCTTCGGCCATGCTGATCATCTATTCTTTTGTCGCCGAACAATCCGTGGGCGATATGTTCCTGGCTGGCGTCATTCCGGGGATCATGCTGGCCATTGCCTACGTCGCCGCGATCTGGGTTATGGGCCGTTTTACGCCAGCTTTTGTTGGTGGTCGGGTCGTGGAAGACACTGAATGGATGTCCGGCCGCGAGGTTGCGTCGAAAACCCTGCCGACACTGTTCATTATCACAGTCGTACTCGGCGGGATTTACACCGGGTGGCTAACCGCGGTCGAGGCCGGAGCAGCCGGAGCGCTGGTTGCGCTTATCATTGCTGTGGCGCGCAAATCCATGACGCCCAGAGCCTTCTGGGACGCCCTGCTGGAAACCGGCCACATTACAGCGGCGATCCTGTTCCTGATCACTGCGGCTTCGATCTATAGCCGGATGCTGGGGCTTGCAGGGCTACCCAACCAGTTGCAGGAATTGCTCGCTGGGAATTCGGCGTCCTTCTGGTCGATCATGCTGCTCTACGTTCTCTTGATGCTTTTTCTGGGAACTTTGCTCGATACAGCGTCCATCATTCTGATCGTCGTCCCGCTGTTCCTGCCTATGGCCGAAGCCCTGGACATGTCGTTGATTTGGTTTGGCATTATCACTGTGGTCGGCGCCGAAATCGGGCTTTTGACCCCGCCTTTGGGCATATCCTGCTTCGTCATCAAATCGACGATCAACGATGACCGAATATCGCTCAAGGATGTGTTCATGGGCGCACTTCCCTTTGCGTTCGTGATGCTGATCGTTCTGTTCATTCTGATCGAATTCCCGATCCTCAGCCTTGCCCTGATTTAAGGAGACCCAGATGCGCTCTGTCACCAAAGACAATATCACCGACGTGTTCATGGGATACCTGTCCAAGGACACCGATCCGAGGATGCGAGAAATCATGGGGTCACTTGTCAAACACCTTCATGACTTCGCGCGCGAAACCAACCTGACGCATGACGAATGGCGCGCTGGGATTGCGTTTCTCGAGGGCTGTGCCGCTGTGGAAACCGAGGACCGGCACGAGTTTGTGCTGGCGTCGGACGTCCTGGGCCTGTCTTCTTTGGTGGACATGCTGCATTCAAGTCCAGACGCAACAAGTTCGTCGGTGTTGGGCCCGTTTCATGTATCCGGCGCACCTCCGCTGCCCATAGGTGGGGATATGAAACGACACTACGGCGGGCCGGTTCTGCTTGCTGAAGGCATCATTCGAGACACAGCGGGCAATCCAATTGCAGGAGCAGAACTCGACATCTGGCAAACGGCACCCAACGGCCTCTACGCCAGCCAGGATGAAGAACAGGACACCTACTCTTTCCACGGGTTGATGACAGTTGGTGGCGATGGCAGATACGCGTTCACCACAGTAAAGCCAGTTGAATACACTGTGCCGTCTGACGGGCCAGTTGGCGATATTCTGCGTGCTTGTGGTCGCCATCCGTGGAGGCCCTCACACCTGCACTTTATCGTCAAAGCCCCCGGCTATCGCTCACTCGTGACCGAGATTTTTCCGGACGACGATCCCTATCTGGATCAGGATACGGTCTTTGGTGTTCGAGACGATCTGGTGATGACGTATATTGAACGACCAGCTTCGGAATTTCCCGATGACATGGCACTTTCTGGTAGGATCACTGAACCTTACCTGCACGTGAATTTCGACGTCACGCTTGCTCGGGACTGAACGCTATGGAGGATGCTTGAAGTGCTAAAATACATATTCATTGTATGTGCAGCGCTAGTCAGCGGAGTGGCCATCGCCGATGAGCGACCGATTTTCGATGCACATATTCACTACAGCCATGATGCCGTGAAACTGGTTCCGCCCGAACAAGTGGCCAAAATCCTGCGGGATGCAGGCGTGCGGAAAGCCCTGGTTTCCAGCTCGGACGATAGCGGAACGCAACTGCTTTTGGCTGCAGCGCCGGACATCGTTGTTCCGGCACTTCGTCCCTATCGTCGTCGCGGTGAGATCAACACCTGGATGCACGACGAAACAGTAATCGATTATCTGGAAGCAAATCTGTCGAAGAACGCCTACGAAGCCATCGGCGAGTTTCACGCCTATGGGGACGATATCAAAACGCCGGTTATCCAGCGTATGATCGCACTGGCGAAGGAACGGAACTTAATTCTGCACCATCACGGTGATCGCGACGCGGTTGACCTGATCTTCGAAACCTGGCCGGAGGCTCGGGTATTGTGGGCACATTCTGGCTTTGACGATCCGGGAAAGGTTGTCGAGGCTTTAAATGCGTATCCCCGGCTTTGGGCCGATCTGGCGTTCCGTTCCGACATGGTCTCGCGGGGCCGTGTCGATCCGGATTGGCAAGCTGCGTTCGAAGCCCATCCTGATCGGTTTATGGTCGGTACCGATACATTTGCGCCGGAGCGCTGGTATTACGTTGGCCCGCACGCAGATTTTTCGCGCGCATGGCTGGATTTGCTTCCAGACCAGATAGCGGACAACATTGCTTATGCCAACGCAGAACGATTGCTGGCAACAAAATGATCCGCTGGCTCGTCTGGTTTCTAGTATCTTCCGGCGCTGCCGTCGCTTGTGAGGCGACCGGGCAACGGATGGGTTCGGAAATTCAGAACGCGCCTGCTGTGCATGTGACTGTCAACGAAATTCCGTTGGCTCAACCGTTTTCAATACTCCTCACTGTGTGCAGCGAAATTGCCGTGAGTGATATGCGCGTCGATGCAATCATGCCTGCTCACCAACACGGGATGAACTACCTTCCAGTCGTCACTGCAAAAGGCGACGGTGTGTTCCGTGTTGATGATATGCTGTTTCACATGCCGGGAATGTGGGAGCTTCAAGTGGACTTCGAATACAACGGGCAATCGGTATCCTACACCTTTGACATTGCGCTGAAATGAAGTTGTGGGTGACAGCTTCGCTAGTCATACTGACGAGTTCGGTGCGTGCAGAAGTCCTATTGTCAGAAGACGAAATCCAACAAACGCTGTCCTTTGGGCCGTGGCCACCATCGTTCCAACCTGATCCAAGCAACAGGGTTTCAAACGATCCCCGAGCGATTGCGCTGGGAAGAGCCTTGTTCAATGATCCCGTGCTGTCGGTCGACGGCGCATTTGCTTGTGCAAGTTGTCATGATCCTGAACAGGCATTTACCACGCAGGAGGCGCGGGCGATTGGGCGTGTTCTGTTGGACAGGAACTCACCATCACTGCGAAACCTGGCTGGTCTCCGCTGGTACGGATGGGTAGGCAAGAGCGACAGTCTTTGGGCGGCCAGTCTGCATCCGATCATCGAAGCTGAAGAGATGGCGCATACCAAAGCAAGCCTAAAGACAGCCATCTCCGAGAGTGCCTACCTTGATGACTTTGAAGCTATTTATGGCGTCATGCAAGATCAAGACCCAGAGCTTGTTCTTGTGAATACAGCAAAAGCTCTTTCGGCTTACTTGGAGAACTTGGTTACCGAACGGACGCAGTTTGACGATTTTCGCGATGCCTTAGAGCGTCGAGATTTTCCAGCGGCTGCGTACTATCCCGAAGCAGCCCAGCGAGGTCTTCAGCTGTTTTTAGGGCGCGGGAATTGCGCGTTCTGCCATAATGGCCCGAGATTTTCCAACAACGAATTCCACGACGCGGGCGTGCCATATTTTCTGAGTGAAACCGAAGTCGACGATGGCCGGTTCGGAGGGCTGAACTTTTTGCTCTCCAGCCCTTTCACATTGGACGGAGACTGGACTGACGATCCGGAAAAGCAAGGCGCGTGGGCGGTCCGAAATGTACGCAGGAGCCATTCCGATTTTGGAACCTTTCGTACTCCCAGCCTTCGAGGTGTGGCCGAAACCGCCCCCTACATGCATGACGGCAGCCTGGATGATCTGGACGCCGTGGTCCGACACTATAACGAAATTGATGTAGAAAGGCTTCACGCCGATGGCGAAGCCATACTCTCTGAACTGAATTTATCCGAGCAGGAGATTGCAGACCTGGTTAAGTTTTTGGAGACTCTGTCCGGCGCTACGCGGCCTTGAGATACTCCAATGCAGCCTGAGTACCGCCTGTAGTGTGCGGCACGCCGCTTTTGGCGAGTCCCATTTCTACGCCTGAGAGTGTGCCCATCAACATCAGGTCGTTGAAATCGCCCAAGTGACCTATTCGGAATACCTTGTCGGCTACTTTGGATAGACCATTTCCGAGTGAGATATCATAGTGCTCCAGCGCCGTCGCACGAAAGGCATCAGCAGAATGTCCCTCAGGCACTTTGACAGCGGTCAGTACGCCTGACTCCTGACCTTGGCGGGCACACAATACCTCAAGCCCCCATGCTTGCACGGCAGCTCGAGTCGCGGCTCCGTGGCGGGCATGACGAGCGAATACGTTCTCCAGCCCCTCCTCGTGCAACATATCGATGGCCTCATTCAATCCATAGATAAGATTGGTGCCAGGGGTATAAGGGAAGAACCCTTTCTGGTTCGGCTCGACCATATCCTGCCAATTCCAATAGCTGCGTGGCATGGTCACGGATTTTGAATGTTCCAGAGCACGATCGCTCACAGCGTTGAAGCTCAGGCCTGGCGGCAGCATCAGTCCTTTTTGCGAGCCTGAGACGCAGACATCAACGCCCCAATCATCGAACCTGAAATCGATCGATGCAAGGCCAGAGATTGAATCAACCAAAAGAAGGGCAGGGTGTTTCGCCGTGTCTATTGCCCTGCGCACTTCCTCAATAGGCGAGACTGACCCGGTAGAAGTTTCATTGTGGACGACGCATACCGCCTTGATCTCGTGCTGACTGTCCGCGCGCAAGCGGTCTTCTATCTGATTGGGGTCCGCACCGCCACGCCAATCCCCTTCAATCAACTCTGGCTGTAACCCAATTTTTTCAGCCAAATTGCACCACATGAATGCGAAATGTCCTGTTTCGTACATGAGAACATTTCCGCCCGGCGACACTGTGTTCACAAGCGCAGCTTCCCACGCGCCTGTACCGGATGAAGGATAGATAAAGACGTTTTGTTCTGTCTTGAAAATTGTTTTCATCCCAGCGAGGGCTTTGTGGCCTACTTCTGCAAAATCTGGCCCCCGGTGATCGATGGTCTGCATGCTTATGGCCTTCAGGATGCGTTCCGGAACGGCACTTGGCCCTGGGATTTGCAAAAAATGTCTGCCCGCCTGGCGCATCTGAACTGATCCTTCCGCTGGCGCCGAAACAGTGGCGCAATTACCTATTGGCAAAAGTTAATTATGAATTCATTATTCAGTCAACGGTGAAGTGAAGCTTCTAATTGGCTAGTTGGGAAGGGAAGGCGAACCCGATGCTTGAGAATGGATCGTTGCATCGCCGACTGATGTCTGACGTCCAAGGCGAGGTGATGGCTGACCCGGCATCACGCGCACGATACTCGACTGACGCTTCGATCTATCAGATGATGCCGGACGCCGTGGTCATTCCCCGAAACAAAGAGGACGTGCAGGCCGTGATGTCTGTAGCGCGCGACGAAGGATGCTCCGTTCTTCCGCGCGGCGGCGGCACATCGCAATGTGGGCAAACGGTCAATCAAAGCGTTGTCTTAGACAACACCAAGCACTTGAATCGTGTTCTTGACGTGGACGTTGAGAACCGTGTCGCGCGTGTTCAGCCCGGCGTTGTTCTGGATCAGTTGAACCAGTCACTAAAGCAATATGGCTTATGGTTTCCCGTAGACCCCTCGACCGCGTCGCGTTGCACGCTTGGAGGAATGGCCGCCAACAACTCTTCTGGTGGAAAATCCCTGCGCTACGGGATCATGCGCGATAACGTCCGTGCAATAAGTGCAATCCTCAGCGATGGTATGGAAGCACGGTTCAGCGCCGATACGACGGCATCTGGAGATTATGCCGATCTTGTTGGGGACATGCGTGCTCTGGGGCGTCGCGAGGCTGCGGAAATTGACGCCCGGTTTCCCAATCTCCAGCGTCGTGTGGGCGGGTATAACATCGATGCGCTTGTCGGCAACGACGTCAACATGTCTCATTTGCTGGTGGGGTCAGAAGGCACTCTGGCCTATTTCGCTGAATTGGAACTGAACCTTGCTCACTTGCCGGGCGAGAAAGTTGTCGGCGTGTGTCATTTCCCGACGTTCCGTGCTGCGATGGAGGCAACACAGCACCTCGTGACGCTCAAGCCGCAGGCGGTGGAATTGATCGACGACACCATGATTGCGTTGGGGAGAGATATCCCATTGTTCCGCAGTACGATTGAGGCGTTTGTAGAAGGCAGCCCTGAAGCGTTGTTGTTAGTGGAGTTTGCTGAGGGTAGCGCTGACGCCAATGCTGCAAAGCTGGTCGAGCTATCGCAACTGATGGGAGATCTCGGGTTTGATTTCAGTGGGACTGAAAACCGTTGGGGCGGGGTTGTATCAGTTACTGATACCAAACTGCAAAACTCGATCGCCGAATACCGAAAATCCGGGTTGAACGTTATGATGTCGATGAAGGAGGCCGGCAAACCGATCTCTTTTGTGGAAGATTGCGCCGTCCCTTTGCCTGATCTCGCCGATTATACCGCTGGCCTGACCGAAATTTTTACCCGGCACGGCACAAAAGGGACATGGTACGCGCATGCCTCAGTCGGGTGTCTCCATGTTCGTCCTGTCCTGAACATGCGGCAGGACAAAGACGTCCGGACAATGAGGGCGATTGCCGAAGAGACCTTTGATCTAGTCAAGAGATACAAAGGGTCTCATTCAGGCGAACACGGTGATGGGATCGTGCGATCAGAGTTTCATGAAAAGATGTTCGGCCCTCGTATCGTTTCCGCGTTTGAACAGGTTAAGGCCCGGTTTGACCCTGCCGGGCTAATGAACCCCGGCAAAATCGTGCACGCGCCTGCCATGGATGATCGCCTCCTATTCCGCTACAGCCCGGACTACTCAGTTCCTGAATTCGAAACGGCGCTGGACTGGTCCGCTTGGCCGGGTGCCGGAGGAGGATTTCAGGGTGCCGTCGAGATGTGCAACAACAACGGTGCGTGTCGCAAGCTCAAGGGCGGAGTAATGTGTCCTTCCTTCCGTGCGACGAGAAACGAGCGTGATGCCACACGTGGGCGAGCAAACACGTTGCGTTTTGCCATCAGCGGGCAGTTGCCGGGTGGTTTAACTTCAGACGCAATGCAGGACACGATGGAATACTGCGTGTCTTGCAAGGCTTGTGCGCGTGAATGCCCGACTGGCGTCGATATGGCCCGCATGAAGATCGAAGTACTTTCAGCAAAGCGCAAAAAAGACGGGCTGACATTGGCTGATAAGTTAATAGCTTATCTGCCGAGATATGCGCCAAAAGCTGCAAAAGTCGCGTGGTTATTGAATGCTCGGAACAAAATTGGGCCCTTGCGCAAGCTGTTGGAGAAACCAACTGGAATTTCGGCGCGACGTGACCTGCCAGTGTGGTCCTCCGACCCGTTCCGGGATGTCGAGGCCCAAGACATAGATCCGCAGGTGCTTCTGTTTGCCGATGTGTTCAACCGATATTTCGAGCCAGACAATCTGCGCGCCGCTGTCCGGGTTCTGCGTGCGCTAGGGCTTCGGGTTGCCATAGCAAGAGATGACCAAACAGGAAGGCCGCTGGATTGCGGGCGCACTCTTTTGGCTGAGGGTTGCGTGGAAGAGGCGCGTCACGAGGCACAGCGTGTGATTGACGCGACGCGAGAAGCAGCTGCACAGGGCATACCGGTAGTCGGTCTCGAACCTTCTTCTATCCTCACATTCCGGGACGAATATTTGGCTCTTTGTCCGGGGCGGGATGCGGAGTTGCTATCCAAAGCCTCTCATACCTTTGAGGAGTTTCTGGCCAAACAGCCGGATCTGCCTCTAAAATCGGTAGATCGCCCCATTTATGTGCATGGTCATTGCCACCAGAAAGCACACGATGCCGTTACACCGATGCTCAACTTACTTAAGCGTATTCCCGCATCACAGGTTCACATGATCGAAAGCAGTTGTTGTGGTATGGCCGGGGCGTTTGGATACGCGCCCGGTACTATTGATGTCTCGATCAAGATGGCAGAGCTCGACCTGTTTCCAGCTTTAGAGGCGGCGCCTACGGATGCAATTGTTGTTGCGGATGGAACATCATGCCGCCACCAAATCGCCGAAGGTACGCAGCGCCAAGCGATGCACGTCGCGCGCCTGCTGGATATGGTCCTTGAATATTAGGATGTGGATATGAACCTGATGGATAGCATTAATCGCCCGACCCTACATGAAGAGTTGGTCGAACGCTTGCGCAATCTTGTCGTCGAAGACGTTTTGAAGCCGGGTGAGAAAGTGCCCGAGAAACAGCTTTGCGACTCATTGGGTGTTTCCCGGACACCATTGCGAGAGGCCCTAAAGGTTCTTGCATCCGAAGGCTTTGTGGTGCTTCAAGCCAACCGGGGTGCCCGTGTCGCGAGTGTTACGAGGGAAGAATTGGAAAACACGTTTCCAGTGCTCGCAGCGCTTGAGCAACTGGCGGGGGAACTAGCGTGTCAGCAAATAGACGTTGCGGAAATTCAACGGATTGACGGTAGCCACAAGGATATGCTGAGCGCGTACGAAGCGCGTGATCGACAGGCGTACTTTACAGCCAATCAAGACATCCATCAGGCACTTATAAAGGGCGCGCGAAACGACATACTGGAAAACCACCACAAGCTTTTGGCCGCGCGGGTCCGCCGTGCACGTTTTTTGGCCAACTTGTCGGACGAGCGTTGGGCACAGGCAATTGACGAACATGAAGCCATGATGGAGTTGCTCAAGGCCCGAGATGCAGATGGGCTTGGTAAGGCAATGAAACTTCACATGATGAACAAACTTTCGGCGCTTGTAAAAGCGCTGAAGCCAGAAGTGACGCCTCGCTAAACCCTGGTCAAAAGTGCAGTCCGGCTGCCCTCAGATATGCCGCTAGTCAGTGTTAACATCAGGAAACGGGGGAGTCAGTCCACAGTCCAGGGCGAGATTGTTGAGGTCTCGGCAAAGAGCGGGGTTGAGGCTTACACCGTCTTTGCGAAGGGCCTCAGCTGCAGCCGTTTTTCCGTCTCCGGGCAGGCGTACCGGGTCATGACCGGGCAGGGGGGCGGATGCGCGCATTTCAGAGAAGACGCGGGCTGCGTTAGAAGCAAAGTCATTGCCCATCCCAAAGGCTGCCGGATTGAGCGCCATAACGAACTGGCCGGTGTTTGTGGATGAAGTAGTGTCCGAGGTGAAATTGACCACGTCAGAGCCGAATGCTGCGCCATTCAGCACCCCGGCCATCAGCCCGATAGCCACGGAAAGGCCGAAACCCTTCGGACCTCCGATCGGCAAAAGAAACCCTTCTGATTTGCGGGCAGGGTCCGTTAACGGATTGCCATCACGCCCAACCATCCAACCTTCGGGCATAGGTTCGCCTTGCTGCAACAGGGTTTTGATCTTACCCATCGCGGCAACGGTCGTCGCCATATCAAACACAAACGGGTCCGGGCCATCGGCAGGGGCAGAGAATGCGATGGGATTGGTGCCAAGAAGCAAGTCGCTTCCGCCATAGGGCGGTACGTGGTTTGCACTGCCCACCGCCGCGGCCATACCAAGCAACCCAGCCTCGGCTTGCGGGCGCACATAAAGTGCCAGCGGTCCTGCATGATTGCCGCGCCGAACACCAACCCATCCGATGCCGACCTCTTTCGCCTTTTCTATTGCAAGATCTCGCGCCACCGTCATAGCCAAATGCCCAATGCCGTCATCGCCGTCAATCAACGCGGTTGCGACTGTCTGATGTATGACGGCAACGTTTGGCGTGGCGTTGCACCCGCCTCCGGCCAATCGGGCAAGGTACTGGCGCAGGCGAAAGACCCCGTGGGTGGAATATCCGAATATGTCGGCCTCAACCATCGTCGAGGCCACCTGATCCGCATCCGCTTTTGGCACACCTCGAGTTTCGAGCGCGCTCGCCACAAACTCACGTAAGGTCTGGCAGTTAATTTTCAAAGGCTCAGAAGTCATCTCTGCCAACCTGCTCTTTATGCCAGAACACTAGTTTGCGCTGGGTCCAAACCACTGTTGCAAAAACGGCCAGGCCGACGAGGCTGAGATACAGGATCAACGAGAAAACGCGCGGAGTATTGAGCTGCGAGGCTGCCACACGGATCAGCTCACCAAATCCCTTCCCGCCGCCCAGGAACTCTCCTGTAATCGCGCCCGCCATAACCCCGACTGCTCCGATCTTAAGGCCGGTGAATATCTGCGGCAGACCGGTTGGCAGCTTCATCTTGATCAAAGTCTGCATCCGGCTGGCGCCCATCGTCTTGAACAACATGCGCGCGTTTTCGTCGGCGGCGTGAAGTCCGGCCGCGGTACCAACGACAATCGGAAATGTTGCGATAAAGGCGGCAAGTGCCACCTTGGATTCAATGCCAAAGCCCAACCAAGCTACGAAGAGAGGAGCGAACGCGACTTTTGGCATCGTATCGATTGACACCAAGTAAGGCATTACTGCCTTCTCCCCAAAAGCCGTTTCGCCAACCAGAACGCCCAGCGAAAACCCGATCGCGATTGCCAGCGCAAAGCCATAGATGACTTCCTTTATGGTGATCCACAGCGCCCCAAGCATATACCCGCCGGTCATAAGGTTTTGCCCTACGAAGATCATATCTTTGAGGGTTTCCATTGGCGTCGGCAGAATGATCGGAGAGACCAGCTTGAGGCTAGTCACAATTTGCCAGGTACCAACGAAGACCACGAAAACAAAGGTCATCGCCAGCCAGCGAGGGACCGAGTCGATAAAGTGAACTTTCTGCTCCCATACAGTGTCTTCTGAGGAGTCAGCTTCTTTTACGGAAGGTGAGTAGTTCTGAACTTCGCTCACATTTCTTCTCCCTTATCCAGGAGGCTGCGAATGTAGTCTACGATAGCGCCGAATTTGGGTGTCGTCATCATATCGAGTGTTCGTGGGCGTGGCAGGTCGACCTCAACGATTTCAGCAATCCTGCCTGGGCGCGGCTTCAAGACGACGATTTCGTCAGACAAGATAACAGCTTCCTGAATGGAGTGCGTCACAAGAAAAGCAGTCGCATCCTGTTCCCGGCAAATCCGCTGCAACTCCATATTCATCATGTCGCGCGACAATTCATCGAGGGCGCTGAAGGGTTCGTCCATCAAAAGTACGGCTGGTTCAGTGATCAGCATACGGCATATCGAAGCGCGCTGCGCCATGCCGCCCGACAACTCGTTCGGATATACGTTTTCGAATCCTTGCAAACCAACGATGTCTAAAAGCTCGTGGGCCTTGGCCATAGCTTGCTTGGCCGCCGCTTTTCCATCGCGGATCTCAATTGGCAAGACGATGTTTTCCACCGCTGTTTTCCAGGGGAAAAGCGTCGCTTGCTGAAACATCATACCGATGTCCCGGCGGGTCCCAGTGACTGGTTGCCCCTGAAGGATTACACGCCCTTTGGTGGGCGGGATCAGACCCGCCATGATCTTTAGTAGCGTTGACTTGCCGCACCCGCTGGACCCGATGACAGATGTGAAGCTTCCTTTCCGAAGCGTCAGATTGATGTCCTCGAGAGCGACAACAAGATTGCGTGCATAAGTCTTGCTTACATGGGTCAACTCATAGACCGGCGTGCCCAAAGGCGCGCCGGAAAACTCATGTGTGACTACAGCGTTCATTTGCTGACAGCCGCGTTGCCGATGGCAGCAAACTCGTTGGTCCAAGCAGCGCTCAGGTCATCCAGCGGCCCTGGGATTTCGCCCCCTGCAACAAGTGCGTCTTGCCATTCCTGCCAAACTTCGGCGGGGTACCATCCCAGGCCATTGCTCGGATCCGCCGCGATAGTTTTCGAGCGTACGGCATCGAACAGTGCTGACTGGAACTCCTTGTCCTCGCCTTCCTGCGGGTTGCCATCCGCCAAATGCTTCAAAACAGCTTCACGGTTGGCATCATCCAGTGCAAATGCATGACCACGTGCGAACGCGCGGCTCCAAGCTTCGACCAATTCACGGTCGTTGGCGATTGTGTCAGCCATTGTGGCGATGCCGTTACCGAAGAAACGCCCGAACTCCGCAGGCGTGATGTCACGCACCGCCATTCCGCGCTGGTTCAGAATTGCCGTGTCAGCCGTCGAAGCAGAGTAAGCGTCGATTTCGCCGTTTAGGAAAGCCGCGGTCGCCGGGCCACCGTCGCCGACGGTAAGGAAGGTAAAGTCTTCACCCTCTTTCATGCCTGCTCCGGTCATCACGTTACGCGCAAAGCCGACTTCTGCGCCATCGGCCGTACCTGTTCCGATAACTTTACCTCGAAGATCTTCAACACTTTGGATGTCAGAGTCTTCTGGCACGGCTATGCCAAAGTTGCTGCGTGCCGCAACGTTGTAGATGTGTACGGCATCTACATCCCGCGACCGTGCGGCAATTAAGGGGCCAGGACCGGGGCGACCGAAGTGAGCCTGTCCGGCGGACAATGCTTGAAGCACGGCTCCTGAGCCGTTGATCGCCTCGACGGTCACATCCAACCCTTCGTCAGCGAAATAACCTTCGCCGATGGCGACAAAAACCGGAAATGAATTGATTGCCGAAGGGCTTGGCTGCACGAAGGTAATTTTACGCAAGTCCTGCGCAAAGCCCTGTGTTCCTAGTGCTCCTGCTACCGGAACCGCCGAAAGCAAGGACGCTGTGAAAGTCCTTCTGTTCATCATTTTAGTCTTCCTCCCTTGCATGGTTGGCAACCCGCAGATTCAGCTATGCAGGAGCCACTTAAACGACGCGCACGGTATTCCTGAGCGTGCCGATTTCTGAAATTTCACAAACCACAGTGTCCCCGTCTTTCAGGAACTGCGGTGGGTCCATGGCGTATCCGACACCAGACGGTGTGCCGGTCGCGATTACGTCGCCAGGTTCCAGGGTCATACCTTCTGAAAGGGATGCGATCAGCGTTGGAATGTCGAAAATCATGTCCGACGTCGATCCGTTTTGGCGCTGTTCGCCGTTGACTGTTAATCCGATTGATAGAGCGTGCGGATCACTGATTGTATCAGCGGTCACTATGAAGGGGCCCAATGGGCAAGACCCATCTAAACCTTTGCCTTTGAAATACTGCCCACCATGTCGGCGTTGAATGTCGCGTGCGGTGATGTCATTGAGGATCGTATAGCCGTATACATGGTCGTATGCGTCAGCCTTGGCTATGTTTCGCCCCGGTTTTCCAATCACAACTGCCAGTTCAACTTCATAGTCAATGGCATGTGAGACCGAGGGGAATATCAGAATGTCTGCCTCTGGCGCCACAATCGAGGTCGGCGGTTTTGTAAAGAACACCGGATGCTCTGTTACACCAATTTTTTGGTTTTGTGCCCGTTCGCCCTCGGCGATGTGTTCAGCATAATTGCGCCCCACACAGAACACGTTCTTACGCGGAGCAGGAATTGGCGCCAAAAACGGCGCGTCATCCGGGACCAGTGCGTCCTTTAGATTACCTGCTTCAGCCGATGAGCTGAGGGTTTTCAAAATTCCAAGCGTAGCTTGACCACCTGCGATCAACTGCTGCATTGAACCGGCGTCCAGCGACTCGCCATGCATGTGGGCTGCGCGCAGAATGTCCAACTTGCTGCCATCGCTAAGTATTGCCACACAAACGGCGTGGCCCTCTACGGAAACAGTTGCTAACCGCACTCGGCACTCCTCCCTCGTGCTGATGTCAAACTGTGGGCACGGATCTCGTCCGGCGACTCGATTTTTGCTTTCCTCTTACCCTTGAGTTTTTTCCGACTTGGCGTTTCAATCAATCAACCAATCACCAAATTGGGTGGAGGCATGAACGCACCAGACGAACTCGCGCAGCGCGTACGCGACCTGATTAACAATGCCGGATACAGGCATAATGACAGGCTTCCGCCTGAACGTGACCTGTGTTCAAAACTTGGGACAACCCGCAATCAGTTGCGCAGAGCCTTGGCAGAACTTGAGGCACAGGGACTGATTTGGCGTCATGTGGGGCGGGGAACGTTTGTCGGTTCCAGGCCGGTTCTCAACCTCACCGACGTAACTTATTTGGGCAATCAGATTAAACCTGAACAGGTTGTGTCGGTGCGGTTTACGATCGAACCGCAACTTAGCCGTCTGGCGGCGCTCCATTCCACTCGTTCGGACCGTGAGCAAATGAGGCTTTGCGCAGACAAATGTCGCACGGCACAGGATTGGCGCACTTACGAAGCCTGGGACAACAATTTGCACTACGCGATAGCCCGCTCTACTCGAAACCAGCTCTTTCTATACTTCTTTGAGACTTTGAATTCGGTCAGAAGATCTATTGTTTGGGGGCAGCCACGCGAAACTTTAAAGCCCGCAGAAAACTATTCCAGCTTTAGCGAACATGATGTGATCGTGTCTGCCATAGCAAAGGGCGACTGTGAGCTTGCGGCCAGTGCCATGGTGGATCACCTGAAATCGGTTTATTCGCGGGTGCTGCCTACGAGCATCCAGTCCGACAGCTGAAGTAGCGCTGGCGCTCAACCAATTCGGGAAATGGTCGGGGCAGATTGTAGCCGTTGGTCTTGCAAAACAGCCTGAATTTTGGCGATGACTTGGTAAGCCGCCGCGTCCGTTTGAATGTGGCGTGGCATCGATCGGAAGGTATCTGACCGTTTGAAAATCCGATCTTTGGCTGTCAAACGCTCAGGAGGAAAGCGATGTCCGACCATGTCATTCCCGCGCCGCAGGTGCACGTAATACCCGTAGCGGGGGGCGGCATGTTCCCGGTTCGTCGTGTTTACTGCATCGGGCGAAACTATGCGGCGCATGCGATTGAAATGGGCCACGACCCGAACCGGGAACCTCCGTTCTTCTTTCAAAAGAACCCAAATAATTTAGATCCGTCGGGGGAATTCCCATACCCTCCGCATAGTTCCGATGTGCACCACGAAGCTGAAATGTATGTCGCGCTCAAGTCTGGCGGTACTAATATTTCGGTAGACGAAGCACTGGAACATGTCTTTGGCTACGGTCTTTCGCTTGATATGACCCGTCGCGACCTACAAGGGCAGATGAAAAAAATGGGCCGCCCTTGGGAAATTGGAAAGGCGTTTGAACGCTCAGCTCCGTGTGGACCAATTCACAAGGTGTCAGAAGTCGGGCATCTGGACAGGGGTCCGATTACGTTGACGGTGAACGGTGAAATTCGGCAGGAAGGGGACTTGAACCAGATGATCTGGAAAGTCCCGGAGATGATCTCTTACCTGAGCGATTACTTCGAGCTTGCCGCCGGTGACGTCATCCTTTCAGGAACGCCCTCTGGTGTTGGCCCCGTCGACCAAGGGGATGTTATGGTCTTGGCCGTTGACAAGCTGGGTAGCCTGAACGTTCGCGTAACTTAATAGGTGCTGTGACGGCCTCACTCTGCGAAAGTAACCGATGTTTGTATAGCCGGAAAACGAATGTCCTATTTAGTCGCTGAATTGATCGCACACCACGCAGACTCCGCAGATGCCATTGGCGCTCCTGGCCGACCTTGGTTGAACTACCTTGGATTGCGCGAGCTTTGCGCGAAGATCAAAATGGACTTGCATCAAATCGGAATAGGTCGCGGCGACCGAGTGGCGATTGTGTTGCCCAACGGCCCAGAGATGGCGACGGCTTTCATTTCCGTCGCCCAGGTGGCGACGACAGCACCTTTGAACCCGGCTTACACTTTCGAAGAATACGTCTTTTACCTCAAAGACCTGAATGCCAAGGCGCTGCTTGTAGCCGAGAACGAAAAAGGTCCTGCCGTAATGGCGGCGAGGGACCTTGGCATCGCCATCTTGAGGGCGTCTTACGATAATTCACACCCAGCTGGGCAATTTTCCATTTTGTCTGGCGACCCAATTGGCAAGGCTGACACATCCACTCCGGTTGAAGATGATGTCGCCCTAATACTCCACACGTCGGGAACAACTTCGCGTCCCAAGATCGTTCCCCTGACGCAGGCTAATATATGCGCATCCGCGCGAAATGTGGCTTCGTCTTTGAATCTGACGATCGATGATCGTTGTCTAAGCATCATGCCGCTGTTTCATATCCATGGGCTGATCGCGGCCGTAGCTGCGTCTTTAAGCACTGGTTCGCAAATCAGTTGTACCTCTGGGTTCAACGCTCTTAGTTTTTTTTCGCAGGTCGCTGAGGTTGATCCGACTTGGTACACGGCGGTTCCGACAATGCACCAAGCTATTCTCGCACGAGCGGCGCGAAACCAATCAATTATCGAGCAGTCACGATTGCGCTTCCTTCGGTCTTCTTCCGCCTCGTTGCCTGCGCCAGTCATGGAAGAGCTGGTGGCCACATTTGAAGCTCCCGTCATCGAAGCCTACGGCATGACTGAGGCCACTCATCAAATGTGCTGCAATCCGCTTCCTCCACAAAAGCAAAAGCCCGGATCTGTCGGAGTAGCAGCGGGCCCAGAGGTAAGAATTGCAGACGAAGCAGAAAATGTATTAGTCGCTTCCCGAGACATCGGAGAAATCGTCATCAGCGGTGCAAATGTGACCCCGGGATACGAAAGCAATCCGCAGGCAAACGCAGATAGTTTCTTTGAGGCGGATGGAAAGCTCTGGTTTCGCACCGGTGATCAAGGGTCATTCGACGAAGAAAATTATCTGCGACTGACCGGACGCCTCAAAGAGCTAATCAATCGCGGTGGAGAAAAAATCAGCCCCCTTGAAGTCGATGCCGTGCTTCTGAGCCACCCGAAAGTAGCTCAGGCAGTCTGTTTTGCCGTTCCGCACGAAAAATTGGGAGAAGACATAGCGGCGGCGGTGGTGCTCTCAGAAGGCGCGGTGATTGCAGGTCAGGAAGTCCGAGATTACGTTGGCGCGCGGCTCGCAAAATTCAAGATTCCGGCTTCAGTGGTCATTCTCGAAGAGATTCCAAAAGGCGCGACTGGTAAGATACAAAGGATCGGGCTTGCCGTAAAATTGGGACTGGCAAAGGCTTAGACACATGAAAGTTTGTATCTTTGGCGCCGGAGCCATCGGAGGTTACGTCGCCGCGAAACTCGCTCAGACTGACGTTGACGTCAGTGTCGTTGCGCGTGGCCCCCATCTGGCGGCAATTCAAGAAAAAGGGCTGACTCTGCTTGAGGATGGGCGGGATCCGATCAACGTGCCAATTCGCGCCTCAGACAATGCCGCTGATCTCGGCCCGCAAGATTATGTGTTCATCACACTAAAAGCGCATTCAGTACCTGCGGTCGTGGACACAATGCAGCCACTGATTGAGAACGAGACAACACTGGTGAGTGGAGTGAACGGGGTACCTTGGTGGTACTTCCACAAGCTGGATGGTCCCTTTGAGGGGACGAAGTTGGCGTCTGTGGATCCGAGTAACGTCCAATGGAACGGTTTCGGGCCGGATCGGGTGCTTGGATGTGTCGTCTACCCAGCCGCAGAAGTCGTTACTCCGGGAACTATCAAACATGTCGAAGGCAATCGTTTTTCGTTGGGCGAGCCAGATGGTTCTAAATCAGACCGCGCTGCCAAGTTGTCGGCGGCTCTATCCGGCGCTGGGTTGCGTGCGCCCGTAAGGCCAAGAATTCGTGACGAAATTTGGCTGAAACTATGGGGTAATCTGTCGTTCAACCCGATTTCCGCCCTTACCTACGCAACACTTGATGTCTTGTGCACTGATCCGGATACACGTGCTGTGGCACGCGGAATGATGCTTGAGGCTCAGGAAATCGCTGAAAAACTTGGGGTTAGGTTTCCGATTGATGTTGAAAAGCGCATTGATGGCGGAGCGGCTGTCGGATCACACAAGACCTCTATGTGGCAGGACTTGGAGTTACATCGACCTATGGAAATTGATGCCTTGGTCACGTCTGTGCAAGAACTGGGGCAACTCACCGGGATCGCGACACCCACAATCGACACCGTAGCATCACTGATAAAACTAAGGGCAAAGGTCTCGGGCCTTTATTGATTTCCTTTGGGAGCTTGCCAGGGTCTTGTCAGAAGGGTCTTGTCAGAAGAACTTGTCTTGAGGCGGGCAGGAGGCTTTCGTAGCTTTTGCCCATGACCAGACCTGCCTCTTTTAAGTACTTCAAAACCAGTCCCGAGGTCATCCGCCTTGCGGTGATGCTGTACATCCGTTTCCCTCTCTCGCTTCGGAATGTCGAAGATCTGCTGCACGAGCGAGGCATCGACGTGAGCCACGAAACTGTCCGATATTGGTGGAACAGGTTTGGCCCGATGTTTGCTGCTGAGATCAGACGGAAGCGTGTTCAGCAGCTGCGCGCATTCTCGAAATGGAAGTGGCACTTGGACGAGGTTTTCGTGAGGGTAAATGGCAAGCGGCATTATCTCTGGCGGGCCGTCGATCGTGAGGGCGAGGTACTGGAAGCCGTTGTCACCAAACGCCGAAACAAAGCTGCAGCACTGAAATTCCTAAAGAAATTGATGAAGCGACATGGTAAAGTAGAAAACGTCGTCACGGATCGCTTCGCGTCGTATCGGGCTGCTCTCAGAGAGCTTGGTGCTCTCGAAAAACAGCAGACGGGCAGGTGGCTCAATAACCGGGTTGAGAACTCGCACCTGCCGTTCCGACGACGCGAACGCGCGATGCAGCGTTTCAGGCGCATGCGAAGTTTGCAGAAATTCGCGGCCGTCCATTCCTCCGTCTACAACCACTTCAACCAGGAAAGATCGTTAGCCAGCCGGGACACCTTCAAGCTGACACGCTCCGCCGCTCTTAGCGAGTGGCGTCAACTTTGTTCCGGATAAGTTCGCGGATTTGGCGGCACACTGAGACTGGTTCGAATTCGTCTGACAGCACCAAGCCCGAACCCTCGGGCGTCGAGAATGCTACCCACATCTGCAGGTCCTCCTATTTTTTGGGAAAGGGCGCGCTGTCTATCAGAAAAAAATACAGGGTCGTCAAATCGAGGGGCTTGCGCGCTCGGTTGCTTGGCCTGGATGCGCAAACCGAGATCTCAAAATCCGGCGGCGGATACGTGATGGTTGGCGGCTTCGTCCCGCGTAGCAGCCGTCGACACCGAGGGCAGCGAACGTCTGCTTTGAGCCCATAGTTCCGGATTCCGTGCTGGCGACAAACGTCCGCTTCAGCGTTCTTAAACCAAAAAGAATCGTGTTTTGTGCTATAGAGTTGACGGTTTAGAATGCTCAGTAGAATGATCCGCTAGTAATGTTTCTCGGATGCCGACTATTATTGAAGGATGGGTATTTGCAGGAGTTGACCCCTCTTAGATCAGAGGAGCTGGCATCTCAACGGACAGCCGCTATTGGGCGTTCGATAGCTCTGTTTTTCATAGCAGTTCTTGTGACCTTTTTGTCGCCTTGGCCTGCACCCATCTTCACGGTTGCATTGTTGTTGATCTTTGCGCTTCTGGGTTGGGCCCCTTGGTTGGTTGCAAGTTCGTCGTGGGGAAAACCATGGCATCAATACGCGTTTGTTTTTGCAGATTTCTCATTACTTACGTTCACGTTGTTGTTCCCAAACCCTCTGGTTCCGTTTGATTATCCACCGCAGTTTGCATTTCGCTTTGGCCCCTTCATTTACTTTTTCGTTTTACTCTCGGGACTGGCCTACGTTTATCAGCCGCGATTGGTTTTGTGGGGTGGTGTTTGCGGATCGCTCACTTGGGCAATCGGCGTCGGATTTCTTTTCAACCTTCCCGACACCGTTTCGCCGGAGATCAACAACGCTAATTTGGAAGACGCTTTATCTATGGCAGCCCAGCCGACATTCATAGACATTGATGTTCGAATACAGGAAATTGTGGTTTTCCTCATAGCATCGGGTCTGCTTGCTTTGGCAGTCAAAAGATCGAGAAATATCGCGGTCAGGCAGGCGAGTCTTGCGAGGGAGAAAGAGAATCTCGGGCGATACTTCCCGAAGAAGACAGCGCAGTTTCTCGCGGAACGCTCAGATCCATTTTGGCGCCCGAAGGAGCACAGCGCGGCAGTTCTTTTTGCAGATTTGGTTGCATTTACAACCTGGTCGGAAGAACGCGAACCTGTAGAAACGATTGGCATATTGCGCGAAGTGCACGGAATACTCGCAAACATCGTGTTCCGCCACAACGGAACATTGGACAAGTTCATTGGAGACGGTCTAATGGCTACGTTCGGGACACCCGAGCCAACGGACAGTGATGCGTCAAACGCATTGCAGGCAATGATTGAGATGGTTAACGAATTTGAGCGTTGGAAAAAGACCAAGAGCAAGCTTGAGGGGGGCGATCTCAAGCTCGCAATCGGCGCGCACTATGGTCCGGTCGTAATCGGAAACATTGGAACAAGGCAACGCCTTGAGTTTGCTGTTCTGGGCGACACAGTGAATGTCGCTAGTCGGCTGGAAAGCGCGACGCGAAACATCGGCTGCTGTGGTTTGGCAAGTAGTGAGCTCGTTGAAGTCGCACGAAAAGAAACCAAAGGAGAAGAATCCGGTTTCATTGACAATTTGATTGAACAAGGTCGGATCAAACTGCGCGGACGGAAAGAGGAAATCGATGTCTTTGGCCTATAGGCCGTTGTCCGTTCGTCCGTCTGAATTCAAACCACGTACCGCTCATTCCGCACTTGCTGTACGGCGGATGGCAACAAATTGGTCAGCGGATTCAGCATTTGAAGAGCAGACATTGGGTGGATTTCACTGAGTGTCCGCTCTGCACAGGAGGCGGACTGTGCAAAGTCTGGGTACAGATCGTAACGAACTCTATTCTCTCAGTATTCCGGCCTTACCGTCTTCAACCCAACCGTTTCTTGAATCTTAGAGTCGCCACCAGCAACCCGAATGCTGCGAATCCGATCATCCAGAGAATTCCCCAACGTAACTCGTATAGCGACGCGTCGCGCAGGACCACGCCGCGGATCATGTCCATGAAATGGGTTGCCGGCAGGACCTGAGCAATCATCTGGACGGGTTGTGGCATACCGTCGAAGGGGAACATGAAGCCCGACATCAAGATCGAGGGCAACAGGACAAAGATAGTCATCTGCATCGACTGCAATTGGTTCTGCGCAAGCGTGGAAATCACCAGCCCAAGCGACAGGCTTGCGATGATGAACAACAAGGTCACCACAAGCAAAGTGCCCAACCCGCCGTTTATCGGTACATCGAAAAGAACATGCCCTAGGCCGAGGATTATTACGACCTGTATCAAGCCCAGAAAGATGTAGGGGATGATCTTGCCGATCATCAGTTCGATCGACTGAATTGGCGTGTTGATCAGCATCTCCATATTGCCCCGCTCGCGTTCGCGAACAATGGCGGCTGAAGTGAACAGGATCATCGTCATGGTCAGGATCACACCGACAAGACCCGGCACGATATTGACCGCGGACCGCTGCTCCGGGTTGAAGTAAAGCGTCACCTCGAAGGTAGGCACCTGCCGGTTTGGTGGTTGTTTCAGTAGTTCTGTCAAAGGCATCATGCGCAAGGATTTGATTGCGCTGGAGACCATCGTGTCTGAGCCATCGACGATCCAGTGGGCAACCGGTCGGCTGCTGGTCTGGTTGGTTGCGTTTGGTAGGCCCAGCCCAACAGACGAGCTGCGAGCAAGGCGTTGGCTGACATCCGGAGGTATGATCAGTGCGGCACGCACTCGGGACTCAGTGATTGCGCGCTCCGCCTCTTGAGGGGTGGTCAGCTCTTCAGTGATTGTCACGACCTGTGTGGCCTGAACGATCTGCGCCAGCGTGCGCGACAGCTCGGTTCTGGATTCATCTACCAGAGCGACAGGGACGTGGCGTAAGTTGGTGTTGATGGCATAACCAAATAACAGCAGCTGGATCAGAGGTATCATGATCACCATAGCAAATGTCATCCGGTCCCGCCGAAGTTGCAGCAGCTCTTTTTTCAGCACAGCAACGGTGCGGCGTGGCGAGATCATTGTTCTGGCCCCCGTGTGGCGCTGACAAAGACGTCCTCGAGGTTCGGTCGTTGCGGTGTCAGGGACAGGTCGGGATATGCACTTAGCTTTGTGCGCAGCATATCCGCTGGCTGTGGCTCGGATTTGTCAACAAGCACACGCAGCCGTGACCCGACTTGCGCGGTTGATAGGATTTTAGGCTGGCCGTCCAATAGGTGTTTCACCTTTCTCAGGTCAGGTCCTTCAACCTCGACAACATTGGCTTGCAAATCATCCATCAACTGACGCGGAGATCCATCTGACTTTTTCACCCCGTGTTGCAGGATGGCCAGCCGGTGACAGCGCTCGGCCTCGTCCATGAAATGGGTCGACACGATCATTGTCGCGCCCTGATCCACAAGATCAAACAGCTGTTCCCAGAACGTGCGACGGGTTTCAGGGTCAACGGCCGAGGTCGGTTCATCTAGAAATAACAGTTTTGGTCGGTGTATGACGGTGGCTGCAAGAGCCAGCTTCTGTCGTTGCCCGCCGCTCATGCTGCCGCTGAGCTGATCAGTGTTTGTTGTCAGGTCATAGGTGTGCAGTAGCTCTTCAATCCGGTCCTTGGCCGACTTCACTGGAATGCCATATATTTCCGCCGCGAACCGAAGGTTCTCCAGTACTGTCAAGTCGCGGTAATACGAAAAGATCTGCGTCATATACCCGATCTCGTTCTTCAGCGGCTCAGCCGCTTCGGGCATCGATTGACCCAAAACCGAGATCGCCCCGCTACTGGGTGTCAGCAGCCCAGTCAGCATGCGCATGGTCGTGGTCTTGCCGCAGCCATTGGGACCAAGAAACCCGTAAATCTGGCCTGTTCGGATTTCGAGATCCAGATTGTTAACGGCAGTATTTTCTCCGAACTGCCGGGTCAGACCTTTCGTCGAGACGACGATATCCTTCATGGCATGGGGACCTGCACGGGCACTCCGGCGGGCAAGTCTGGGGATGCGGTGGGTAGGTCTATCTCGGCCAAATAGACAAGCCGTGTTCGGTCATCCTGGTTCAAACCGTAATAGGGGGTGAAGGACGCGTTGTCGCTGATCCAGCGGATCACGCCGTCCAACGGATCGGCCAGCCCGTCTACGCGCACTTCCAGCGTTTCGCCGGGTCTCAGATTGACGCGATGTGGCTCAGGAACGTAGACACGCGCATAGGGAGCTTGGCCCGTTACGATCACGGCCACCGGGCTGCCGGAGGTTACTCGTTCACCCAAATTCCACGGCAGGGAATCCAGCACGCCATCTCGGGTGGCGATAACCGTCAAGTTGTCCAGAACAGTTTGCTGCGCGGAAACCGACGCTTCGGCGGCCCGTACGTTGGCTTCGGCAACTGCCAGGTCTTCGGGCCTGGTGCCGTTCTGCAGCTCTTTCAGCGATTCCTGAGCGCTGGCCAGTTCAGCCCGCGCGGAATCGCGTACGGCCAGATCATTTTCCACCTGAGCCTCAGTCACGACCGACTTCTTGACGAGTCTGGCGTTTCGGTCATAGATGGCCTCGGCATCGGCAAGACGTGCAACAGCGCCTGCGACTTTGGCTTTGGCAATTGCAATCTCTTCCTCGCGTGGCCCCACCTGCAACTTCAGAAACGTGGCCCGCGCCTTTTCCAGTTCAGCCTGCGCCAGTGCCAGCTTTGCGCTTTGCAGTGTGGGGTCGAGCTGAACCAGCGTGTCGCCAACCTTGACCACAGCGCCTTCGGCAATTGGTAGATCAACGACGATTTCGCTGGCGGTCGCGGTCAAGGCCACCCGGTCGCGCGCCAATACGCCCAAAGCGACGCTGGTATCGGAACCAGAGCACCGGTCGAGAAAAACGGGCAGTGCAGCCGCCAGAATAAAAGGTGTGGAGATAGTCAGATTCAACAGGGCTTCCCTCCGGTGATTGGTCTTCGAGCGCGTTGGATAACAGTCAAAGTATACAATCAGGAAATCTGATTTATGTATACGGTTCAGCAACTACAGATAGCAGGAGAGGTAAAAGGGGGCAGGCGCGTCAGCCACTCCTTCAGTATTTCTCCGATCAGATGGAGATTATCTCCCTGCAGGAAATAAGTATCTTTCCCGCTATCAACCACTTCGAAATTGCGAATGGTCCGGCGGTACCATGTCACCTTTTTGCCCCAATGGCTCCTCCGGAGCGACGCGTAAAATATCAGCATCGGGGTCCCGCGCTGCGAAGGCCACTATCTTCTCCGTTATTGTTGTATAGTTGGATAGATATTTACAGGGCATCAGGACTTTTTGCCACGCGATACCCGGTCGATATTTTCAAAATTGTTCGTTTCTACTTCCATCTCGTTCAGGAGGAAGTCTCAAATCAGATTTTCGAATGGAAGATGCACTGCACCAAACGATATGGGTTAGCGGCAGAAAAGTCCGCACGCTCCACGTTCGCCCGCGTATCGATTTTGCATCCGCAGCGAACGTCTCTGACAGGCCGCACCGTAGCGATGGTCTTCAAGGATGAACGGCAGCAATGGGCCGAGCAACGCCAAAACAAACCATTGATCCCAAAAAAGGCATATCGCCACGTGCCAAGGGGTCGTCAGATGCTCTTAAACATCTGCCCCCTCTTTGCTACCCTTGGCCATGCTTATCCCTAACCGATATGCGTTTCGCAAGATGACGTCGGCTGATCTTGCTATGATCTCGGAATGGCAATCGCACCCGCATGTTCGCGAATGGTGGGATTCCAATGAACCAAGCACGAACAAAGAACTGGAAGACGCACGAGTCCGACGATGGATCGTTTCGCTTGCAGAACGCCCGTTTGCATATATCCAGGATTACACTGTTCACGGTTGGGAGGATCACCCTTTCTATTCCCTTCCGCCGGGATCTCGGGGCATCGACCAGTTTATTGGTGAGCCAGATATGATCGGGCGCGGGCACGGCCCGGCCTTTATCTCTGAGCATCTTAAACGGGTGTTTTCCGCAGGAGTCCCGGTTGTCGCAACAGATCCGCACCCGGACAATGCGCGTGCGATCGCGGCCTATCATAAGGCGGGATTCTCTGTCTTTGGTGAAGCGCGGCAAACGCCCTGGGGGCCGATCCTGCCCATGAAGGTCGGCCTTTAGACAATCTTGCTGCGCCAGCCTGTACATCTGGCACAAACATTTCTCGCTTTAAACGACTCCATGTTCCGTGACTTGCAGGGGATGCGCTTCCACCCAATCAGCCAGAAAGGAGGACATCTCGGGAACGGTTGCGAATTGTGAGGCGTTTCGAGGAAGCGCTACGCCGTTCTCCAGCGCCAGACGCGCACAATCGATGTGATGGCGATGTGCCCTTTGCGGGCAATTTTCGGACCCGTGAACGATCGTTGAGAGCAAGGTCCCTCCGTAGGCGTTTGTGTGGTTCAGGTCCGGGTTCTGGCCCAGAAAATATGACATGACGTTGGGCATTCCTTCCCAACCAGCAAGGTGCAGGGGCGGCATACCCATCTCATCCGGCAGATTTGGCTCAAAGCCAATTTCGACTAGACGTTGCATGTGAGGCAGGGTTCCTTCGCGCCAGACGAGGCGGCAAAGAAGAAACTTCATCTCTTGCGACAGGGCATTCATGTCAATCTGGTCATCCTCCTTTGATATTCCGTCCGCTGCCCGCGCCAGTTGCTCTTCAATCAACGTCAACTGCGTGGATGCACGTGCATGTTCCAGAACCGTCGCGACACCCCTGTTTCCGAAAATACGGGCAAAAGCATAGGGAGAGTGGCCGCGGCTAACAGCATTTGGGTTTGCGCCATGATCCAACAAGAGCCGAGCGATTTCGCCCGAAGCCAAACGTCGGGCCGCTTGATGCAAGGCAGGGATCACCAAGGAAGGTTCACCCGACGGATGAGGGTTGATGCCTTCATTGGGATCAGCACCGTGTTTCAGCAACAGCCGAACAGCATCGGTGCTGTTGAAGTCAATCGCCCTCGGCAATGCATTTGTTCCCTTCGGATTTGCCCCGTGCGCCAGCAACATACGAAGACCGTCGGTATGGGCCAGTTCCGTGGAATGGTAGAGGGATTCATCGTCGTCGGGATTTGCCCCATGCTCCAACAGCCATCTGGCCAAAGGCATGTTGTCTGCATGGCCGATGGCACCGTAAAGCGCGGACAAGCGGTGATCTGCTTCGGGGTCGAAGGCGAAACTGTCATTCACATCTGCCCCGTGTTCGACAAGCAATTCCGCCATAGCAAGCATCTCGGGTTCTTTCTCAGGTTTCATCCCCAGATATCTTGAAAACGCCAGATGGCACATAGGTCTCCGCGGCGGGTATTCGCGTGTCGCAGCACCGGGATCCTGCGCAAGGATCTTGCGCATCGCAGTCACGTCATAAAGAGCAACGAGCAAAGGCACCTGACCCTCGGCAAGGTCCGGCTCATCCGCAAGCAGATGCTGGATCGTCTCTATTGAGCCGTTGTAGAGCGCCCAACGCAGCCGTCCCTGTTTCTGTGCGCGATCCATACCTTGTGTTTCAACGGCAAGTTTCAATGCTGGCCAAGAAGCGTATCCCGTCTCGCGCGCGATGACATGCAGACAATCCGCGTGTTTGTAGGCACCGTTTGCGGGGGGCGCTACTATGCCATGGACGCGAAGCATGGCACCTTTGTCGCCTTCTGTCAGAGCTTTGCCTAAAGCCTTGGCATCACGGCGCAGTTGATCGAGTGATTTGGTCATCGGTCTTCCCTCCAATGCCCGACGGTCCGCTAATCCGGGCTGAGAAACCGATGTGGTTTTCACACATTCTGTTCGAGGTGCCGATGACAGCTTTCCGCGGACCAGGGGGTCGCCTCGGAACGACCTCAGTTTAGCGTAGCGCTTGCGGGAATTTCCCGCAAGTCAGTAGCGGACCAGAGGGCAATTTGGGCAATTAATGTTCGCATTAGATGGCTACCGATTGGGCAGCGATCGCGGCTTTTCGGTTGGCGACTTGCTACCGACTTTTGGGCCAGTCAATTCATCGATTTTGCGCAACATTCAATGTATACTATCGGCTCTAGCTGCCAATCCAACTGTGCGCGGGAGGATCGAATGAACGATAGGAGCAGCTCAACTGAGGGAATGATTGACTATGCAGGAAATTCCCTCCCGCAGAAGCACTCTATTCAATCTCGCGCGGACTATGTTCGGGAGATGGCCGATAAGGTTCTGGCCGCATCAGATGAAATACACATTGCTGACTATGGCTGTGGCACCGGATCGAACGCGGTTTTGTCAATCAAGCCTGCCGTAAAGTCTTTTGCTGACCGCTACCCTGGATGCACCATCTATGTTCACCATGTCGATCAGGCGGAAAACGATTGGAATACCCTATTCGAATGCGCTGCTGGCCAGGACGGTTACATCACTCTCTCTTCCAATGTTCGCCCAGTTGCAAGTGTGGGTAGTTTTTTCTCAATGGCTGCACCAGCGTCGTCCATTGACGTTGGAACTTCGTTCGGTGCGAACCATTGGCTCAGCTTACAGCCCAGCATCTCTTCAAAAGGTACACTCTGGTTCGCAGACCTTCAGGGAGAAGCTCGTCTGGAGCTCAAAAAACAAGCGCAACGAGACTGGGAAACTTTCCTAACCTTGCGACTTCGAGAGTTGCGTCGTGGTGGCAGGCTTATGGTCTCGACGTTGGGGGCTATTCCAGATGCGGGCGAGGTCAATGGAATTTGCAGCTCTGGCAGGCATACCTATCGCGCGATGTACCACGTCGCCGAAACGATGGTGAACGACGGGTTGATATCTGAGCATGCGCTTCGTGACTTCCTTATGCCAATCTGGTTTATGTCCAGTGAAGAGGCGCTTGAGCCATTTCAACGCAACAAGGACTTGGCAGATGGCTTTTCGATCGAAAGAGCGGAGGTTGTCCCGGCTCAGCACAACCCGGATGATATCTTTGCAGACCAAATCAAAGCGCCTCAAGACTACGCCAACAGCTATAAGGGCTTTGTTCGTGCCTTTACCGAGTCCACGTTCAGGCAATCCTTGTTGCGCGGCGAAACCGACCAAACGACCAAAGCTAATCTCAACGAGTTCTACGACCGCTTTGAAGCGCTTATCAAAAACGGGGCAGGCAAATACGCGTTTGAAATCTGGTTGTTGACGATTGAGCTTAGAAAACAATAAGCGAACAGAGAGGCGAATGTGTTTCAAGCTTGCCTTTTTGCAGCACCTGTCTAGCAATTTCGCTCAGCCTTTTTTCCGGGGAGAGTCAAAATGCGTTTTGTTGTCTTCATTCTTCTTCTTGCCCTAGCCCTTCCGGCGTTTGCGGATAGCGTTCCGGAATGCGGCAAATTTACTGTTTATTTGGAAGACCTTAAAATTACGTCAGGTGGTAACAGTATCGGAGATGTTGCGGTAGGGCATGTCACAGTTTTCAGTGAAAACGACCAGATGATCGGCATGCAGAACGTCACAACGCTGATTGCACCTGGTTCGGGGCAGGGTGAAACTCAGCTCATAGTAAACGCTTACCTGACCATCGACGGCAACCAACTGATCTACTCTGGTTCCTACCCCAGCCCGACTAACCCCGACACCGTACCCCATTTCGAAACCCAATTGGCAGTTGTCGGTGGCACCGGCGTTTTCAAAGGTGCAAGCGGTCAGGTGAGCTTTTTCGAGAAAGACGCCAAGCGCGCTGCAGCGTTTGATATCGAGTGTTTGGGCTAGCCAAAGTCTTCAAACGGCGAGGGCGGTCAGAAGAAAAGCCAGCTGCTGGCTATTGATGCACAGATAAAACAGGCAGCAACCTGTCCGCGTTTTTTTTGCATTCCGCCACAGGTGGCATCTTGCCGAGTGGCACGAATTGGGCGCGGGACAAAGGACAGTTTCACTTGCCTATTAGAATCGAGTTCGAATTCGCCCGAAAGCACCCTGGCGTAGGCTGCTAAGTCGATACTGTCGCCTCCAATTGCGTACCAAACTGTTCCATTGGTGCTGACGTATAAATTACGTTCATTTTAAAGAAATCTTCTGGGCGGTTCACGATGTTGCTGACCGTGCGGCGTGTGCTGAGCACGACGCTGGTAAAGACTACACGGAGATATCGGCCCATCGGACGGACAAGAAAATCGTGGATAGGTTCGCAATGGGCACAAAGCCGCATCGTTGACGTAATAGTGGGTAGAAGAATTACAAATTATAAAAAACGTCTCATGTCGAACGTGTTTTACTTGATTTGGCGTTTGAAAACAGATGTATCCCAATGCGGACACAGGCGAAGCCGAGCTGAAACACGACGCCAAAAGCAAATACGCCGATCATAAAAACCAACATCTGATCACCAAGGGTTGAGTATCTTTCAGCCTCACGCAGAACGACTGCGATACCTTCATTAACGCCTATTGCCACGCCAGCGCTGGAGGACATCACCAGAACGACGAAGGCGCGTATCAAATTAGGTATGAGCAGTAGCGCTGCTTCATGCGAGCCTTTGCGCAGTTCGATTATGGCGGTCTTGCCGTTATCAACCACATAGGCCGCAACATACGGTACCAGTGACAATGCGACGATCAGCTCGGGCGAAAGCGAGACGTTGGCTCCCAAGACCTGAAATTGCCGTGGAACAGTGTTTAATAGAAAGAACATGACGACAAACGTTGGGGCTGCGCGCATCAAACCGACGAGCGGATTGATCGCATGCGTCCAAAAGCGCCCCGTGAACAAGATCAGCACGCACGGAACACCTAATGCCAGCCCAAACGCCAGGGCGATCAGCGCGATCTGGAAGTTGACCACCATGCCAGTAAGCAATTCGCTTGGATAATCCGAATTGAGCAGATTAATCAGCTCGGTCATGATCCGGCCTCCTGCCAACGCACATCAAGTCTTTTGCGCATGACTTCACATACCCAGACGACGCAAATCACAACGGTAATATAGAACAGTAAGACCAGCGTGTAGGTGGTAGCGCGGCCAGCCGCGAAAGATGTTATGTCGGTGAGGGCACTCAGAAGCTCGGGTGCCCCAGTGAAACTGGCAATGGGTGTGCCTTTGGCTGCGTTCACCAAAAATGAAAGAATCTGCGTCAGAGACCGCCGTACAGCCTCGCGATAGAGCGATAGGCTAAAACGCCCAACATGACGTCCGTCTCGGCGCAGACTGTATGCGGCTTCGCCAATCGCTTGACCCGCGTTACAGCCATTCATCAGGCCAAGTGCGATGATCGCCGACCCCAGAGCCACTGCGGGAGAATAGGTGAAGGTGGCGTTCGCTACGGCGGCGACTACCACCAGCGTCAGGATGACCGGCGAAGACTGGATCACCGAGATCACGCTCCAGGCCAGAAAGCGCGCCAGACGATTTGGAAATGCAGCCAGAAGACCGACGATCAAGGCAAAGCCCAGCGTTGCGGTCAACGACCCAATTACAAGGACAAAAGAATTGACGACGCCAGCGGTAAAGATTTCAAAAGCCGGTTGGCTTGTCAGCATTGGCAATGTCGGGGAAAACCCAAGCTTGTCTTCCATCCAACTGCTTGCCGATTTGACTGTATCAGCAAACGCGGTTGGGGGTGGAGTTGCGTCGAGGGCAGGCAGAACACATGAGGGGTCTTGTAACGCAGCAATCGTTGCGCATCCCGATGACTGCCAGAGACCCCGTTGTTCTTCCAGGAATTGTGTGAAAATTCCGTTCTCGCGCGCGAGTTCGAGGAATTCACCGTCGCGATGCATTATTTGACTTATGAGTTCCAATGCCCGAGCCAGATCGTCGCTGTCGGATTGAGCAACTGCTATTCCCCAGGGCACAGGGTCAAAACCGAATTTGGGCTCGAACCGATCACCAAAGGAGGGTTCCGCAAGGTATGAGGCCAGGAAACTGTCATCATGTGCGACCAACCGACAAACTTGTTCCGTCAGCGCCTCTGGCAGGCGGCTGGCATCTTCGAACAGCATTAAGCGAACGCCTTCTGTGACCAGATGAGCATTCGCGTAGTTACCAATTGTGGTGCAGACACGCTGGCCAGAGATATCGGACCAAGCCGAAACATCTGTTTCGAGCGGGCCTACTATGATTGTTTCTGATTGATAATAGTGGGGGCGGATGAACTTTGCCTGACTGTCCCGGCGCGTATTGTGCCCCATGGTCGCAATCACAACGTCGGCGCCGTCTTCAGCAAGGGTTGATATCCGTGTTGCCGCGCGAACATGTACCCACTCAGGCTCTACGCCGAGCCGGGCAGCTATTGCTCGGGCCACATCTGTGTCGTAGCCGATCCTGTCGGATCGATCTGCATTGCGTGTAGCAAAAAGCGGATAATGCCCTCTTATCCCCGTGCGCATACGGCCAGAACAAAGTATCCGGACAAGACGATCAGCCGTCGGATCGTCGCAGGCTGTGGGCAACTTGGCTCGCGCCTCGGTCAGTAGTATTTCGAGGGCTTCATCTGGAGTTTGGGCGCTAACAGGTGCAACTACCAAGGCCGAGGTCAGTATAAAGACGGCCAAAACAATTGCTGTTGCAACCTTCATGAAAGTTCCTCTCCAGCGCCAGATCGAGCGAGCGACAATACGGCCACTTCGCCGAAAGTGTGGTCCCCGAACCGAAAGATCGAATTCCCGGTTTCCCGCTTCAGAATAACTCGATTCATAACATCCAACTTGGTTTGGGGTAGGGGAACCAGAAAGGAGTTGAGTAGGCGAACTGTGAACCCCAGCGCAGCAGCTTTGTCTCGGGTCTCGCCAAGGCCGATGAATGCATTGTGCACGATCAGCGCGCGGCCACGTGGCGCAAGATGCGGGAGCAAGCCTTCAAGGAATTGATCTAGCAGTCTTCGGCCGCTAAGGCCGCCAGCGCTCCAAGTCGCTAAGCGTCCTGCAACAGTGGCTTGATCCATTGGAAAGTGAGGAAGGTTAGCCAGCACCAGATCGAACTTCCGATTACCCAAAGGGTCAAAGAGCTGACCTTGGTGAATGTCGTATACCGCCGCAGTCCCCTCGCTTTCTAGCAATGCGATGGTCGACGCGACCGCGTCGGGCTCAATATCAACACCTGTTAGTTGTGCCGCACCCTTTGCGCCTGCTGCAGCGAGTAAAACTCCGCTTCCGCAGCCCACATCAAGTACACGAGCCCCGACCAAACTATTGTTTTCATCTTGAAGACATCGCACCAACGCGGCTGAGTAATCGCTGGGACGAAACGGATCAGTCGTCGACGCACCGTATGTGCTACACATCGTTGATTTCTCGTACCCAAGCGCGCGAGGGCGGGTCGATTTCACCCGCCTCCAACCGCTTCACATGCAAGCTGGCCACCGGATCATCGGGTCGCCTTTCTAGGACTTCGCGATAGGCTTTGAGAGCAGTGTTGTGATCTTTTGCGACCAAAGCATCAAACGCGCGCCGACTAAGCCGAGCTATCTCCAGGGTGCTCTCTGATGGCTCAAACTGGTCACCCGCACCATGTGCTCCTAAAAGTTCGTAAATTGTGACAAGAGAGCGTCGTCCTTTTACCTGCAACTCGTCGATCGGACGCACGCACAAACGATCACCGGCTTCGCGAAAGGTGTCATGGCTGATGCATATTTGTGTTCCATAAATTTTGTTACAATCTTCAAGCCGAGCCGCGATGTTTACCCCATCGCCCAACACAGTGTAGCTCATCCTTTCTCGTGAGCCGACGTTACCGACCAAAACCACGTCGGAATGAATGCCGACCCTAAGCCGCATTTCGGGCTCGTCGGATTTGCGCCAATCCTGGTTCAGACGCTCCAGATCATTTTGAACAGCCAATGCGGCAACGCAGGCATGAAAAGCATGTTCATCCAGAGGTGACGGCGCCCCCCAAAAGGCCATGACACCGTCGCCGACAAACTTGTCGATTGTGCCCTTTTCCTCAAGAACGCGACGGTTGAACATCCCCAATAGCGAAGAAACGCGACTAAGAAGATCCCGCGCTGCAATTCGCTCGGCTAAGGTCGAAAACGCTTCTACGTCGCAGAACAAGATCGACAGGAACCGACTCTGCCCGCCCAGTTCAAGCTTTTGATCTGACTTTAGCAACTGCCGAACCAACTCAACTGGAACAAAGCGAGCAAAAGCCTGGACAGCCGTATCTAAGGTCTCAATTGCAGATGAGAGAATCGCAATTTCTCTCACGCGTGAGCGAACTATCGGGATGTCCGAAGCGCTATCTAGCGATTGTATCCGCTCGACCTTGCGCGCGAGCCGTTGGAGAGGGGAGGCGACGAGGCCTGCAATAATCGTGATTACAGTTAGTTGGATCGCTACGGCGGCCAGCCCAATGATCAGCATCTTGCGGTTGCTCGCGTGAAATTCAGCCGTAAAATCGTCAAGTGGTGTAACCACCATTAATCGCCAGGGCTTGCCCAGGTTTTCGTGGAACGAGGATAGCGAGACGATGAAATCCTGTCCGTCATAAGAAAAGTCGTATACTTCTGCCCCCTCGGATTCGTGGCTCTGGCTATATGCCGTGGCCGCAATTCGATTCTCGGCATCTGCGACATGAGTCAAAGCCACTTGGTTGTTGCCACCGCCGAATTGGGTCATGCCGTCTGAAGCCGCCAGAACCAGCCCTTTGTCGTCCAGCATATAGCTTACGCTATTGTCGCTGACAGGGTTCTCAGCCAGGTACTGCGAAAAGCGATCCAGTGTCACATCTGCGGCGACGACGCCCAGTAAACTACCGTCGACAGAGTAAGGTTCGGCGACAGTAAATCCTACAAGTCCAAATGCCCAGAAGAGCTCTGGATCTGTGATAATAGCGTCGCCTGCCTCTTCTGCCTGTAAATACCAAGATCGACTGCGAGGATCATAACCGCTGTCTATCCCGACGTCGCCAAGAACAGACTGTTCATTATCAAGAAAGATATACCTATCGAGAATTGGCGGCCCCATGTCCGGTTCGATCAAGCGATATGCATAGACCGCGTCTTCGGGAGGCTTGGCTCCGTGGAAGGATGCGTCATGATCATGAATGCGTCGCGCTTGACGAAATCCGCCGTCGTTTGTTCCGACATAGATGTTCAACAACGTTTCACTGTAGCCCAACATCTCGAAAAGATAGACTAGCGCTCTGCTGTCGGTGAATAGATCTGGGGCTTGCCGACCAAGCTCTGCCGCCGTCGCGACGAGAGATTTCAATGCTTGGAACTCTGAGTTTATCTGTCGGATTGTTTCGTTGCGGAACCTTTCGACAATGTCCGCAGCGTGATTCCTGAGTACACGCTCACTCGATTGGTAGTTGATCTGAATTGTCGCTAACAGAACCGGAACTGTTGTTAAAAAGAACACCACAATAATTGTAGCCTTGAGCGGAACCGAAAAGCGTCGCCTGGCTACATTCGACCCGTTTAGGGGCGCGACGTCTGTCTGGCTTTCCTGTGTGTTTTGCATAAAGCCAAACCCCGGTAATACTTCAACTGATCATAACACACCTATTTTCCAAAGGTTCCAACTTAAATGTTAGGTAGTAGGCAGTCGCTCAGTTACCAATCGCACAAAGATTAAGCGCCTGTGATGAGCTAACACATGCTCCTTTATCGTTAGATCATTCTTGCCTTATTTCACACGTGCCTCGTATCCCAGCTATGTTTCGGGCCCAGTTTTTTCCAAACGAATCCCGTTCCAGTGAATCCTGTCTTGGGAGAGGCAACCGACAGTAATGCTTGCTTGAACGCGGGCTAGAGTTGATCCGTTTAGGTTTCGTTTACCACACTAACCGATATCCGCCCTATCGGTTGCTCTTGAGTGGTTGATTGCTTGATCCTTTGAGACGGCTCTGTCGAGGTTTTGGAATTTGTTCGGGACATGATCCGACGCTGTTGCCCGAACAACGCCATTTTGCGTGAGAACCGCTGCCTGCGAACCAGGTTCTGGCGGACCAAAGAAATCAAAATCTTTGTTGCTTAGGTAGAATTTTGCCCGTCCAGCTAAACCGCCCAAAAACTGTTGTATGGGCGCTGCAACGCAGTTTTGATGTTTTCATGACTAGCACCTCACTTTCCTGGCCCGAAGCATTGGCCGCGATGAACGCTTGTATCTGTGCATACCAAATCCGCCGTGTGACCACTGTGCCTAGCGAACAAGCATCAATCTTGCGCAGCGAAACGCGCGGCGACGGTGATGAAGCCTTGGTTTACGATGTGATGCCCGTTTTTCAGGATGCCGTTGGATTCCGAGCGCTTAGCGAAACTTATACGCCTGATTTTGAAGCCAGTGGTGCCGATGACATAGACGCCGCACTCGTCGGAGCACTATCACGAGATCGCGCCGTCCTTGCATTGCGTGGAACACTATCACCCAATTTGGTTCGAAACGATTGTGTCGGGTGGATCAGAGATTGGCTACAGGATGCCGAAGCCAAACCTGAACCTTGGTCTGTCGGCAATCAAGGGACTGATGAAGCCGAAACCGGATTTGCGACCGCCGCTATGCGTCTCTGGCCTTGGATCGAACGTAAGCTCGCACCGCGTGTCGCTTCACTCTCGGGTGGGTTGGTGATTACTGGGCATAGCAAAGGAGGTGCAATGGCCTTTCTTGTCGCGTCGCTCGTCAGGGAAAAATGGCCCGACCTTCCAATTGTGGTCTACGCCTTCGCGCCGCCTGTGGCTGGCAACAGTGCGTTTGCGCGTGCCTACGCGGCTAGCGGATTAACTGATGTAACGCACAGAATCCAAGTTATCCGCGATGCCGTTCCGTATCTGGCCCGGTGGGATCGCGCAGACATTTGGGCAGCGCTCAAACCATCTGGGGTTTTGGAACGCGTTGGTTGGGACGTTCTTGCGCGGCTTGCGCATGATCTGACGGGTAAAGGTTATACCGCTGTGGGTGACGTCGTCGTGATTACGGACTCACAGGGGTCTGTTTCATACGGGATCGAAGCCGTCCGAGCTTCACTAACCGCAATTGCAACGGCCCTTGAGGCTAAGGAATACGAGGCAGTCGCATCCGCACATTCCAGCGTCTCGAGTTACCTTCGAATGATAAAAACTGCGGCGCGTAAGGCCGGGAATGACGGCTGAGTGCGCCTGATCTTACGCATCGCAGCCTGCAAATTTTTGGCTGCTTTAAGTAAGAGCGCGTTAGACTTCGAAATGGGGGAATCACTAGGACTACGATTACTCCAACTACCTCATCACGCTGAGTTTTTCCCAGTGCGTTTCGCCAATGTCAAACTATGACTGACCAATCGATAACGGTGCTGTTTTCTCAGTGTTTGTGCGTCGTGATAGAGTGTATGCAATTAGAGGTAAGCATAGTTTCGTCGCAGACTATTCAGCAATAGATCGTAGGTCGAAACCTGCGGGAGACTTTCCCATTCGCAGAGGATTGAGGAACCATTTTCATACGAGTCAGCTTTGACCGCCGCTGCTCGTCGCTTGCTTGGTTGGGGGTAGACGGAACGCATAAAACATCGCGATCAGATTGAGCGCCGCCAGCACGAAGATTGGTGTGATTGGATCCTGAAGATGCGCCACCGCGCCCAGGATTGCGGCAAATGCAATACCCACAAGACCGGCGATGACGTCACCGAGAGCCACGAGATAAGGGCGCTCTTTCTCGTTTGTCATTTCGATTACATACAAGTATCGGCCGTAGATCACGCCGTTGCCGCCCAGAGAAAGCAGTAGGATGACCAATGCGTACAGCCAAACATTCTGTGCATAGCCCATCATTGTAAACCCAAGTGCCAACAATGCCGACAGGGTCGAGATTAAGCATCCAAGCCACATCACCGGTTTAACTGTGACCCGACCGCTGAGCCAACCCCATGCAATGGACCCAATCACCACACCAGCGCTTGCCGCAATAACAAAGTAGCTGAGCGAGTGTTTTGTACCGACGTGGTAAGTAGCGGCATGGATCGTATAGAAAGGCATGGCCAGCTCGACTGATACAAAGATAAGCCGCGCGGTTAGGAATTTCCTGTACCACGGGTAAGCCATGCCAGTCTTAAACCCGGTTTTCAATTCGGCCATCGGTTTTGACTTCTTGGCGGGCTGTGGTGCTATGGTTCGTTCTTCGAAAATCTTGACACCGGCGAAGCTGATCCCTGCAGCAAACATGGCAATCACACCGCACCACATTACCACGATATGGCGCTGCATCGGCTGGTCCGAGACCAAAAGGTCCTTGGTGACCCAGACAACTATGATCGCGAGAATCCCGGAAATGGTAGCCTGGGCAAAAACCATCCGGTTGCGCTTGGCATCTGGGACGGAAACGCCGTAGATCTGACTGGTGCCAAGGCTGGTGATACCCTGACATAGCCCCATGACGATAGCAGTTACTAGGAACAGCAAAATCACCATGAGTTGCGGCAGCGTCGTCGCAAACAACGCAAGTATCGCGAGAACCGTTCCTGTTAGGATGTTCGGTATATAGACTGCCAGTTTTGCGCGGGTCACACGGTTTATGAAGGGTGAGACGAAGATTTCAGCGATCAGGCGCGCACCGGTGACGAAAGGCAGCAAGAGACCTGCTATGAAAGTGGGAGCCCCAAGCGCGAGATACAAAAACGGCAAAACCAGCCGCGGGTTGACCAACTGGTTGCCAATGGTCGACAGCGCTCCGGACCAGAAAATCAACTGATAATTGCGACCGTCAACCGATTTGGGTTGGGGTGGTAATTTCGGTTTGCTCATTGATATTCACACACTGCCCTGCGGTTCCGAGTTTTAACAACGTTCACGCAGATACTCAATTTGTTCAACGGCTTGGTGAGGTTGCAAAGCAGTTGGAGCTGAAAACGCCTCCAAAACGCGCGGATTCTGGCTGAAACGGACGTTAACCGAACGCCTACGATGGTTTTGGTAGGAGGTCTGCGGAGATTCGCGCGAGGCGGCTATGTGGCTTGGCGGGTAAGCCTTGAAAGCGGGCTGTGACCGCAGAGCTTAATTAGGTTGTTTTAGGGTCCGGTATAAGTGTTTCGTCGAAGCATTACGGTCATTGGGGCATCGCGCAGTCTCAGTAAATTTGTCGGAAAAACCAACTGTTGACATCTTCTGTTCGAGTGACCGTTTCGTGTGCTATACAACCGCTGTCGACGACGAGTCCGGGCGGTTTCCGTCCAACAGTATCCAACACAGGGTCATAGTGCCGAGACAGCAATATTCGACGTTCGGAATTGCTCGAAACCGAGCATAGCGCCACACGATCGCTTGTCGGCTTCGAGCCCTTTGCAGCCCGACCCATGTTGTGCAAGAGGCTCATCTCAGCCCCTGGGGTGCAACGGCCCAAGGGCCGCACTGAGATGGCCGATCATGGGCGTTGCATAGGTATTTCGGTTAACGCGTCCCAGGCGTCTTCTTGCGTTTGCGCGGCCTGCAAACTGTCCCAGACCTCTGCCACAAAGGGGTCAGCCGCAGCCATCTCGGAGACAAGCACGTCCCAGGGTTCCCAGAGGCTGTCTAGGGTCTCAGGGGTGTAAAGGCGGACTTCCACGCCCTGTTCTTCCATTTGCGCGACGGCGGCGGCTTGTGAGTATTCCATCTGCAGGACTGAACGCATCGCGTTGGATCTGGCCGCCATGTCGATGATCTTGCGCTGGCTGTCTGTCAGTCCGTCCCAAACGTCGCGGTTGATGACCAACTCAATCATCGTCGAGGGTTGGTGCCAGCCGGGGAAATAGTAGAAAGAAGCCACTTGTGGAAAATCCAGCGCAAGATCCACCTGGGGAAAGCTGAACTCGGTCCCATCGATGGCACCACTTTCAAGCGATGAAAAGATCTCGCCGCCTGCGATCAGCACGGTATCCGCACCCAAGCTTGCCAGCACTTCTGAGGCCAAACCCGTCCAGCGCAGCTTGAGCCCGGCAAAATCGTCAGTCCCTTCGATCGCTGTATTGAACCAGCCGCCCGATTCCATACCGGTGAAGGTTACTGGCATTGTCACGAGGTCAAAGCCTGCATCGTCATACATGCGCTGATTGAGTTCGAGCCCGCCGCCTTCGTAGAACCAGGCCATATAATCGAGCGCTGGCGGCCCGAACGGCATCGACGTGAAAAACGACGCAACGGGCAAGGACCCATGAAGGTAGGCCGCAGCGGTATAGCCCGCTTCGATCTTGCCGTCAGAAACCGCCTGTTGAATGTCGAGGGGTGGGACAATCGCGCCAGGTTCCCGCAGCTCGATCTGGATCGTCCCGCCGGAGGCTGCCTCGACATCTGCTTCGAACTGCCGGATCGTGTTGACGACCGGAAGGCTGGTCGGAAAAGCCGATTGCAGGGTGATCGTGACATCCTGAGCCAGGCTTGGCCCGCTCATGGCCACAAAGGGTAAGGTAGCTAGGGCCAGTTTGGTCATCTTTGTCATGTTGTCCTCCGGGTCTAATGGGTTAGCGTTTTAGGGTGCGCGATTGTCGATGCGGTGCATTGGATCATGCTATTTCGAAAAGCTGGTCGATGAGCTGGATCTTGCCGCGGATGCCAGGATTTCTGTCTTAGGTGTGACCGCGTTTGATTGTCTTTGCCGTCTCGATCCAGCTCAGTGCCGCTTTGGGTGATAAAAATGCTTTGAATGCACTCACAATACCCAAGCAGCCGCTTCATAGTTGCATGATCACTCTTGATCAGATTGTTCCGCGACTTTTTGTCGACGTGCAGATTGCTTTCGAAATGTGGATCAAAGATGGCTCCATTGTCCGCGAACTTACATGTATACGGTCAATACGAAAACGCTGCTTTGTCCACATGTCGCAAGTTTGCACAGGGCTGCTTTCCCAAGCTCCGCGAATGACCCAAAAAGTGGGCTGTAAGCACCACATTTTGACCAATCAGTTATCGGCAGATTTGACCATTTACGAGGGTCTGCAAACATCCGCGACATCTATCGCATCCGCAAAACTATTCGGGGTTTGGGGTGAGAGCTGACACAAGCTTTTATACTAACTCATCCACTCGCTCGGGAGAATAAGTGTTGGTCGCCGCGGCAATCACTAATTCGTCTTCTGGCACCATGTATAGAACTGCATACCACATTGTGTTTGATCCATTGTGCCAAACAGCTGTGGGCTTAGATTCGGTCGTTTGGATAACCCATCCGAGGCCGTAGCCTGTCGATACCGGCGTTCGCATGGTCTGACAACTTGTAAGCTCTAAAAAGTCGTTCCGATGACCGGCACATGCTTGAAGGTGCAACTGTCCCCACTTCATAAGGTCCCTCAAGTTCAAATGCAGTGTTCCCGCCGGCCCCATCCAACGTGGATTGTCTGACAACGGATTTTGAGGTGGGACAGGCATTGGAATCCCCAAAATTGATTTGTGCCCTGTCGCGGCGTCTTGCGGTACTGGCGCACCAAAACCCAATGATCTTAGGCCGAAAGGCATACCAATTTCGGTCTGAATGAGCTCCTCCCAAGTGCTTTTGGTAACCTCTTCGACCACAAAACCCGTAAGAACATACCCGACGTTTGAGTAGGAAAACTCGCCGCTCCGCTTCAGTGGTTCACTCCACATAGCCGATAGGGCCGCATACCGACCAGCGGAAGGTTTGTTGTTGAATGTCTTTCGCATAACCTTGTTTGGTGGGTTTGCGGGCAGACCTGCAGTGTGACTGAGAAGCTGCCGAAGATTCAACGACCTCCATTCTGGGTGCATGCTATCTTTGTGGGACGGCAGGTATTGGTCGATCGGGGTATCGAGGTCCACCATACCCTTGTCAACCAATCGCATCACCAACGTAGATGTAAAGGATTTGCCAATGGACCCAATATGCCAGGGGGCGTCATCAGCGACAGCCGTTGAACCGCGAAAGGTGGTGGGTCCCGAGGTCTTAACCTTTGGCTTATTTTGCCCGACGACATATGCAACCCCGAGCGCGAACTGCGGATTTGCCTGAGCCGCATTTTCGAATAGTTCGCTTGGATCGCGTTTCTGAGCGCTTACTCCCGCGGGTAGAATTGTACTAACAACGGCGAAAAGCAGAACCTTGGACTTCCAAATCTTGAACATCTGGTAACGCTGCACTTGGAAAACGCCGATTTCAATCAGCTTGAGACGAACATTTTGATAGCGTGGACAGCTGTATTGTTGCGACCGATCCCAAGTGGCGCGAATGGACAGTGATCACAATACACCCTGGTGTCAGACAGGCGGACGCAACTTGTGCCAATGGGTAAGCTCTTGAAACTTTTGAGCAAGCTCCAGTAGAGACGTCTCCTCGTAATGGTGACCCACCATCTGCAGCCCAATCGGCAGGCCATTTTGGGTCTGGCCGCAAGGCAGGCTTAACGCAGGGTTGCCGGTGAGATTAAATCCGCATGTAAAGGGTACCAGACTCGCAAGTTCTTGCGTTGGGTCAAAATCCGCCAGAGGCATTGCGGGGCGCGGTGTCGTTGGTGTCAGCAAGGCCTGCACATTTGCTTTCCGGAGTGTGATGGCTAGTTCCCGTCGCAATTGAGACCGAATTTGTACCGCGTTTCGCAATTGGTCTTTAGGAATTCCAAGCCCGCTATCGATCATCTCCGCGACGGCTGGCGCAAAGTCGTCTCGTCGTTGGTTTAAGGTGCGAGCATTGGCGCAGGCCAACTCTGCGGAAAAGAACGTGACGGTTGCGTCGACAGCCAATCGAAGTGTGGGAATGTCAATTTCGATCAGCTCGATGCCAATTTGGTTGAAAACAGCAACGGCGTCAGAAAATGCGGCTTTGACTTCTGGGTCGAGGTCGCAAATTTGGGCAACCGCCTCAAATGTAGCCTCTCCCAGAACGGCGATCTTGGATGTGGTAGGGTACCTATCGCGATGCGCCGGTTGGTTCTGCAAAGTTGCTTTGTCCCAGGGATCTGGACCTGCAAGAATTGGCAGAATCTGGCTTAGATCTGCAGCGGATCTGGCGATGATACCAACATGATCGATCGACGGCGCAGATGCCTGACGCATCACCCCATGCGAGCTGATCAGGCCCCAAGTTGGCTTCAACCCCGTTGTTCCTGTCATGGCCGCCGGAATGCGAACGGATCCTGCAGCATCGGTCCCGAGTGCAAAGCGGGCGGATCCGACAGCAACCGAAACACCGGCGCCTGCGCTCGATCCACCTGGGTAGCAGGAAACATTCCATGGATTGCGTGTTGGTGGCTGATCCAGTCCGCAGGTCAATTCATGCGCGATTTGCGTTCCGACCAATATCCCGCCCGCTGCGCGAAGCCGTTCGATGGCTGTTGCGTCTTTTGAAGGCACACGATCTTTGTACGCTTTCGAGCCCCCAGATGTCACAACACCCGCCACATCAAAAACCTCTTTGACAGCAAAGGGCCATCCCTTGATCCGGTGCTTTTGCGTGTTTACATGGGCACCGGCCTCGCCGGCCTGAGCGCCAGAAACCATCAGATGTCTGAACGCGTGTACTTTGTCCTCACTGCGCGCTAGGGCATCCAGGGCATTGTCAAGCTGATTGCTGGTGGAGGCGGACATGGGTTTCTCAGATCATTGATGATATTCTATGCAGCCAAATGGCAAATGCTTTTTGGTCCAGGCGCTTTTCGCTCGCTTATGAATCGGTCGTGTTTTCAAGGTCATCCAACAGCTTGTAATCTGTCGGCGGATCGTCGCAAATTCCCGGCCCACATTCTAACAGCGCTGAACCGGCGTTGACGATCGCCAAGCCTAAGATCAGAAAAAACGCGGTCTTGGCCAACGGGCTCCCGCCAAATCTCTCCGTCGCTCTGACGTCGGATGCAAGATCGTACTGCTTCTCAAAGACGAGCATTATTGCGGTCCCAAGGATCACCAAACCAAAGGCGATCCCGGCCCAAGTATAAAAATGCAGGCCGAACACGGGCGAGCCGTAGTGACCCGTCCCAGGAACGATGTGCAACAGAATCTGCCGTATTGAAACGCTGATGCCAAAGATCGCAGCCACCAGGACTATTCCATAGTTTCTTGCCCGGGTCCCCCATAACAGATTCAAACCCAGACCAAATCCGACCGCCACAAAGCCTACGCGTTGAAGCAGACACAGCGGGCAGGGCAGTTCGTACAATACGAGTTGAAAATAAAAGGCCAGAATCAACACAAGGCAAACCGCGAGGACACCAAGCGCGTTCAGATTTCGAGCGAATTCAGGTGACATCGGCAACTCTCACAGCTGGATGGAAAGGGCGGTCGTGGCATGAAATTTCAGCCAATATGCGCTCATCAATAATGTCAGTACAAAAACGGCGTATGAGAACCTTACGAGTTTTAAATACGCAAGCGTCATTGAGCTGGCAAAAAGTGCAAATAGCAATGCAATCATGGGATGCTCCTTACGGATCGAATATATCCGTGGTGACCAATCTCCCAAGCTGAACCGGTTCAGGTTTATTAATCAAGCCCCTAGCGATCATTTCATGGGCAGAGCTTTTTCGGCTGCTGACGACACGTTCATCGTGTAATCGCAGCGACTGTCAGCAATACGGCCTATGCCAGCGGCGTTAGAGTTGAGTTGTAAATGTCTCCTATGTGCTGGTCTTTTCAGTGCCAAATTTTGGTTTTAGGCACATCGCTTCGACCTATTCATCGCGGAACATATGGAAGATTTGGGCTCGAAGCGGACGTTAAACCTGTTCCCCAGGATGATTGCTTTTCGGTTATTGCTGTACTTCGTATTGTTTTGGCGGCGAGCTAGCTTGAGATAAATCGATATCAAACGCGGCTCAATTTAGTTTCTTCACGCAAAGCTGTTGGGTACCCTCTCTATTACAGAAGTTTTCGAGAACGTTGGCGATGTACGGTAAACGTGGTGAGATCATATGACGGGCATTTTGCGGGTAACAGTGCGAGCCGCTTTGTTCCTCGTTCTCATTCTCTTGCTTCTCTGGTCAGCTTTAGCTCTGCCCGTTTTCTCCGGGCTTCGAACTCCGATTTTGGAGAGGATGCTCTCGGAACAGATCGGACAGACGGTTTTGATTGAAGGTGAAGTCAGCATCATACTTGGGGCAACCAGCTACATCCATGCAACCAAAGTGGAGGTGCCCAGCGAGACCATAGAAAATGTGAACCTGGCCGCTCTAAACGTTCTGGAGCTGGAATTAAACCTGCCTGCGCTGATTTCAGGCCAAATCGATATCGACAACCTGATCATCGATGGCCTCAATGTTCGATTGCTGACCGACACAGATGGGAAGCAAAGTTGGGTTGCGGACAATCGGCCTGAGGTCAGTGCCACAGCGTTAGATATTAAAGACAACACGGATGGCATCCTGGATTTTCTGAGCGACAAAACCGTGACGTTCACATCCGTTGCTCTGAAGGTGAACAACGAGACAACTGGTTTCGAATTCGATTTCGAATTGGCAAATCTGTACTTGGATCAACTGGGCGATGATGCGGGTGCTACAGTCACAAGCCAGGGCACTGTGAACGGGCAGAGCTTTCAGATCGAAGGTGACTATCCTCGCGGCCAAGCATTCACCACACATGCGAATTTTGGTGAGATGACCCTTGATTTCAATGGAACTCCCATCACCACACAGAACGGTGGCGGCTTCGAAGGCAAGCTGACTTTAGACACTGGCGAAATTGGCGATCTACTCGAACTTCTTCGTCTCGACCGTGATTTGGAAGGTCAGGCAAATCTGACGGCCGACATTAAAAGCCAGCACCCGAAGCTGAAAATCTCGGATTTCAGCACGGCTTTGAACCTTGCAGGTGGTCAGTTGTTAACAGCGAAAGGCTCGGTCGAAGATCTGATCGGATTTGAGGGTGTCGATCTTGCAATTGATGGACGCTTCTATCCGCAGGGCAATCCACCTGAAACGGCCACGGATATAAAGGATCTAAAGCTCACAAACCTTTCAACTCAGATCGTCGGTACGGAAAACGCGCTGGAGTTTCAGGATCTGACACTGACGACAAATGCGTTTGACAATGAGCTCAAACAGATCGGTCCGGTTCGCTTTGGCCGCGTGTTTCGCGCTGACAATGGGAACCTGATGCTGGAAGACATCACATTGCAGGCGGGGCCGCAGGATCGTCCATACCTGACCGCCAAAGGCAATATCAAAGACCTGTTGCGCCTGAAAGAGATCGACTTTAGCGGGACGATGTCGATACCGGCATCACTGTTCTTTCAAGAGCAGAGCATGATAGACACAAAATCGCTTGGCAGCGTCGAAGGCAGCTTTTCTGCGGATGACCTGCAGGGGTTTCTCAGTCTCAACCAATTCGATGCGCAGACGGTCGATACCAAAATATGGCAGCTGAAAACCCAGGCCAAGCTTGGGAACGTAAATGACTTTGAAGACCTGTCCTTTGATCTCGACCTGGAGATCGATGACAGCGCCCAGTTTCTTGCCGCTATCGGCCAGAAAACAGTCAAAGCCGGGCCCTTAAAGGTCAACCTGTCCGCGCAGGGTAAGCAAGAGGATTTTTCGAGTACAATCGCGGTGACACCCGGCAATTCGAAGCTGAGCGCCAATTTGGAAACATCCACCGCTGGCGCGCGTCCGGTGACGAAAGGAAAGGTCTCCAGCGAAAGTATCGCATTGCAGGATATCAAAGACGCGGTTGTTGTTGCTTCACGGATTGAAGCAAGCTTTCGTCAACCCGGGACAACGGGGCAAAAGCACAGCGGTTCGAAGGGGAAGGTGACTGACTTGATCGAAGCCGAAGATTTTCTGCTCGATCAGGATGTCGATCTGTCCATCGAGATCAAGAAAATCGCGGGCGAACAGATGATAACCAGTTTGTCCAGTCAATTGAGCGCAAGCAATGGCCTCGCCCAGTTGGGCCCTGTCGATGTCGCCTATGATGGCGGCCGTTTCTCGGCCACAGCAAAAATGAATATGGCGAAGAGCCCGCAGTTGCTTTCACTTCAAGGCACAATAAAAGACTGGAATCTGGCAACCCTCTTCAGCGAACTCAACACCAAATACTCTGCAGAAGGGCGCCTTCATGGCAGTTTCGCGTTTACCGGAAACAGGCGCTCGATCGAGGCCTATGTCAACTCAATGAAAGGGTCTGCTTTGATCCTGATGTCCAATGGAGGAATATCAACCAGCCTTCTCGAGTTGTCCGGGCTTGGCATTTTTCCATGGCTGATTTCCGAAGAGCTCAGAAAAGGCTATAGTAAGATCACATGCCTGGCCGCCCCTATCAAAATCACTGCTGGCGACGTGTCTTTCAGTTCGTTTGTTGCGGAAACCAAAAAGGTACAGCTTGTCGCCCATGGCGATCTGGATTGGATAAAGAACACGATTTCAATTCAGGCCGAGGCCCGAAAGCTCGGCAAGCCCTTGTCGCGGAGTGCCTGGCCATTCGAAGTCGTGGGTTCGCTGACGCATCCCAAAATAAAGCTGCTTCATCATAACATATTCCAACAACGCAAGGATGGAGCTACGGAGTTACCCGAAAACCGAAAGTCCTGCGTCCCGGATATTAGTCAACTAAGATAGTAGATTGAGTTTTCCGTATCGAATTCGCTTCGATCCAGGCGGTCTCTCAGGAAAATTCGTGTCTCGGCAAAACGCTCTTGTGAGTGCAGATATTCATTGAAACCTGAGCCGCCTCTACGCTCAAATAAGCTTGTTTCATTTTCCGGAAAGGGGCCAGCATGTTGACCAGAAACGCTTCATTCGTTTTCGTGGCATGGGTATGGCTGTGTTTTACAATTTCGTCTTCCAAAGCCGACGTATTGCATCAATGGGTCCAACTCGGACCTGACGAAAAAATAATTGTGAGATCAATCTCTGCCTTGCCTAACTGCCCTTTGTTGCAGATCGATGGCCAGACTGTTGCGATGAAGAAGCGCGCGATGCCACAGGACCAGTTTCCTCATCTGGTGTGCGAATTCCACGCGCCAAAACTGGCTCAGAAAATAAAGCTCGAAGGAAACCTGCTGCCAACGCTCAAGCCAAACGTACGACGAATTGCCGTGATCGGGGATACTGGGTGCCGAATTCGCGGCACCAGAGTACAAAACTGCAAGGATCCAACTGCTTGGCCTCTGAAATCCATACTGGAAGAAATCGCAACCAGATCGCCGGATCTGGTTATCCATGTCGGTGACTACGTCTATCGAGCATCGGAATGTACGGACGCAGAAAAATGCGGCGGATCTCCATTTGGTGATACTTTCAAATCCTGGTCCGTAGATTGGCTGAACCCGGCGGAGAGTTTGTTCAGAAGCGTCCCGTTTGTCCTCCTGAGGGGCAATCACGAAAACTGTGGACGCGGCGACAAGGGGTGGTTTCGGTATTTTGATGTAGGGCCCGTTCCTACGGATTGTCCCGCTGTAACCCTGCCTTGGATTGCAACCTTGAATGGTCTCGATCTAATTTCGTTTGACTCCTCGGCTGGCCCGGCACCGCAAAGCAGCACAGACCTGTTAGACATCTACCGACTCATGGCCAAAGACCTGTTTGAAAAAATCCGTAGCGAAGCTTGGTTTCTCACGCATAGACCACTTTGGGTAAACATGCATGCGTTCGGGGAACTAATTGATGGTGACGACACTCAGCGGGCAGCGTTTGGCAAATTCATCCCTGAGACGGTCAACCTTGTTTTGTCAGGCCACATCCATGCGTTTCAGGCTATCGATTTACTGGACGGTCCAGTGCAGGGGATAAGCGGTAACGGAGGAACGCAGCTCGATCCTATGCCCACCGATATTGCTACCAATGTTGAAGTTGCTGGCAGCCTGGCAAGTGTGGTGGTCAGCAATAACGATTTCGGTTTCTTAATGTTAATCTTGGAAGCAGAGGGTAGCTGGTCGATGGAGTCGATTGATGCGAAAGGAAGAACCCAGAATCGATGTCGACTTGTGGGCCGAATGCTTTCTTGCGAATGATGGAAAGCCGAATGTGACTAGAATGGCTCCATTTATCGATGCGTTGGGGACTTATGGGACGGCGAGATTAAGCGTCTTACTGGATACACTTATCCTTCTATCTTGGCGAATAGTTGAAAGCCGAGAGCCTTAGTGGTGGAGAATTGCTGCATTCGGATCATGTTCGCTAGCGCTGCGAATTGGGTCTTAGGTTTAGCTTAAGTGGCTAACAGTTCGCAGAGGTTACTCATCGGCATAAAAGACTTTTTGCTCGGCGCAAACGGTAAATCAATTATCCTCATCCGGCAGTATTTTACCGCTTCGGGTAATTCGTATCCATGACGGAAGTTTCATGCCGATATCATAGGCAAGCAAACCATAGAACGCTGTCGCAAGAGGGATTCCATTTGCAGCGATCTCGACGAGTGATCCGGTCACAAAGCCATGCATCATCCACATGGAAAAAGAAGTCATCGCACCAATTCTTACAGCCATCGCAGAGTCACGGCTTAAGAGAGTTAAAGAAAGCACTGACGTGCCAACTGCAGGAAGCAATTGCGTAAGAGATCGACTCAACAAAAACGAAATCGAAACTGCGGACGCCCCAACCGCAGGTAGAAGATGAAGAGGGTTCTCAAAGGTGACATAGGCAGCGATCCAATAGAGTAGAATGAAGAAAACGATAATTGGGTTTCGATATTTCTGATTCACAACACTCGAAACAATCAGCTGTACGGCGATCAGTGCGGCAATTATCGCAGCAAGAGGTACGCCCAGTGCCACGTAGTGCGCTACCCAGAAAATATTTGAAAACCCTAGAAATAGAGTGAGTTTGTTTCGCTCTTTAGATCTGGCAGAAAAAACTTGAAACCCGAAAGCAATCGCACCAAGGAATTGCGCCAGAATGTATGAGATCGAAATCAATAAATGCTATCCCTTCTTTCTTCTTGCGAATTCGGTTTCGTAAGTCCTTTCGAGGGCAGTGTCTGAAGAAACATACCCAGCCGAGCTTCTCTGACCATCAATCTAAAGAGAACGTACAGCGACCTGATCTGTAAAGGAAAAACCTCCCTGGGGCCCGCTGAATTGAAAAATACGCAAGTACCAAGCTTGGAGCAGCTTGATCACGAAAAACATTGAAATCATCGTCTTTGTCGAGACGTGGTCTACTTTGAGCACCTTTCAATCTCTGGCGCCACTCAAGCATCGGCTCGTTGCAATCCGCCAACCCTAAGGCGCATAGAATCCATACTTTGCTGCCAAATCCAGACATTCAGGCAATGGACGAATACCATCCGAGGCGGAAGGCGAAGTAATGCAGGCAGCTGCGGCGCTAACGGCATATTCTAGGGATTCCTGCAAGTGATGCACACCATGCAACCCCATAAGAAACCCTGCAGCAAACGCGTCACCAGCACCCAGCTTCGATTGAATTATCGAATGAGGTAAACAAATGGCAGGTTGTGAGTAATTAAGCCCATCATGACCTGCGCAGACCGCCCCAAATTCTGAATGAAGCACAACGGCTCTGCGAACCCCAAGCTTTAGTATTTCTTGGGCGGCGCGCTGCATTTCGGGAAGCCCCGTCGACGTTTCATCAACTCTACGTCCCGTGAGCCAACTGGCTTCGATCTCGTTGAGGATCAAGTAATCCAAGTGCGGCGCTGAACTGGCGATGATTTCACGAAACTGCGGGTGCTTGCGACTGACCAGATCAGCCACCGTCGTTATACCTGCATCGCTGGCGCGTTCCAGTACTTTACTTGCCTGCGTTCTCCCATTCGCGTCAAATGCATCCAAAGCTTCAAGCATGGTCAAATAGCCAAGGTAGAAAATCTTGGAATCAAACCCCAGAACGTCGGAAATTTTTAAGTCGAATTCGTTGTTGGCGCCCGGGTAGTGAAAGAAGGTTCGCCTTCCCGTGGATTGGACCGACATGACATCCGTCCACGACGTGCCATGATCAGCGGATATTCTAAGCCCGCTTGTGTCTATGCCATGGCGTTTGCAGTCATCGATTATCCAAGTTCCGTCGCTGTCATTTCCCAACAGGCCCTCTGCATGCAGGGGGAATTCAGCGCCCAAAGCCACAAGGTCACGGAGTAAATTATAAGGACCGCCTCCGTTGAACTGGGATTGCGATTGTACCAGTGCCAGTTGATCTTGGTTCGGGTATTCATCGACGATTTTGACATGATCAACAATGAAGTTCCCAGCTGCGACCAATCCGCTGCGATGTAACTCTTGCATCTGATTTCCCCTTTGTTTTGATGGCGAAATGCATCGCTGTGTGTTCAGCTTCGGTTTGGGGCAGTGGATTTTAAGTCTGGCTGTTTTTTCTGGGTCATTCTTGCAATGTATTGGTTCTCCACTGTCATCAAGGTGAGTTTAGGCAAAACCTACTCAACGCGAAAGCCACGGTTGTACGGTTTAACCCGTTGATTATCCGATCTCCAATTACTGGTATTTGTTTTGACATTGCTGACACAAAGCTGAAAACTGTACTGGGTGACGCAAACGGATCGAGCAAGGCCAGTCTTTCGTCACCGATCAGCAGCTTGCAGATGCTCTCGATGCAGCTGTTCATACCGAAGACCAAGGGCATCCTTTTCGGCACATTTCTTGGTGTCTGGTTTTCAAATTGAGGCAACAGACGCCAGCTCGTTGATCGAACACATTGGAATTGTTGCCAGGTCTGCCTTGGAGGTCTCTCCAAACTTTGAGCGCCGCGATCCTTGGTACGCGGCAACTACCAAACACAGCTCACGAACTAAGTTTGTAGCCAGCTGGATCGTTGGGAGTGTGCAACAACGTACTGTCGAATTTCGGAAGATCATCATGTAACTTTAGCCAGGGCAGCTTGCTCTGGTAGTTGACATGAAAGGTTGGATTGAATTGCTCGGGGCACTCCATCGATGGCGCATAAAGATGCATGCCACCGGGATAATGCTCGGCCTCAAAACCCATAGGCGATCCGCACGCTTTGCAGAAGTGGCGAAAGACACCCTTGGAGCTTTCAAATGTCTTTGGGTCGTCTCCGGTCCAGCTAAAGGCTACCAGCGGAACGCCCAACCATGCAACTACCGGCGCTGAACAGTTTCGGCGGCAATCATCGCAGTGGCAGTAACAAGCCCAAGTGGGCTTACCCGCGAATTCCCAGCGCGTGCGCTTGCAAAAGCAAAATCCTCTAGTCGTCATATGCTGAGCCTTAGGTCTAGCTTCTTAAAGTTCTCACCAGCTTTAGTCAGAAACGCGACCAAGAGGGACATGTTTTAAGTGGTTTACGACACTGCAATCGAAATCTGACCTCTTGTTTCTTGCTCACAGGGATCGCTGATTGCTTCTCAGTTTTTCACTGAGGACGGAATATCCAATAGGGTTCGACCTAAGCGGCGAGTAAGTCTTGTTTTGCTCGTAACATTGGTTGCTTTGCAGGCTAACAGACAGCAAACGCTTCTTGACCTAAGCCGTTTTGACAGCAGTAAGGTAATCTTGAATTTGAATAATATCGCGACGGGGCAGCCAAAACTCGTCTAGTACAAACTCGGTGATTTCGGTTCGCTGGTCCAAATCAAAATTGTGCACGTCTGGAAAAAGCATGATCATCCAGACAACCGCCATCATTTCCCGAAAACTGTTGGGCCGAAATCTTGTTGCGCTGGTATGTGCGGAGAAGCGCAAAACCTGCGACATTGATTGCATCTGTGCGGGCAGCTCAAGAAGATTCTGAGAATTCGAATGCCCTAGAAACTTGTTTGCAAAATGGTTGTACAGCCAAGTTGTCGTGTGCGGACGCCCTGTCGACGACGACATCAGAACCATGTGCATCATCCCCGGCTCGCGCAGGACATGGGTTCCCAGCTTGTTCACCAACTCTGGCCAGTACGCGGGCTCAGAGTAGTACAAAGAATGGTGGAGGGTGATCAAATCGAACCGCTGGCCACCGAGCTTCTTAATCACTGTCTCTTGTGCTGACTCATCCGTTCTAAAGTCGGTCAGGTAGTCTCCTACTTCAAGGTGGATGTCCTCGAGCATATGGCGTTCCACGACGCAATTGACCGCTCGCAATGCCGCTGGGTCCTTGTCGTAAAGCCATAGACCACCATCAGATAACGCGTGCAGCAATTTTAGCTGCGGTTCTTCGCTTGATCCAATTGAAAGCGACCGAAACCCATAATCCGCTGGCGTTCCGCGCAAAATAGATTTCACGCCAAGCATCATGTTTTTGGCTACATCGGCCTTTTCGTCCGTGTAGTTTTCCCAGGTTTTGACCTGATCACGCAGGCTCATCGAAGATGCAGCCAGGCCTTCCTCCAGCAAGTCCGTTCTGTTGGTCACCGCATGCTCCGTTGTCGCAAAACCATGTTTGCTTCAATTCACAACTGCCCGTCTCACATATAAGTTTCAAGCCAGTCTTCAACACCAATGAGCCTTCTCAACTGAGCGAGTCCTCCGTTGTGTTCAGGAAACGGAGGACTAAGGATGAAAGACAAGAGACCGAAGCCCAAAGGCATTGTCTCGAAGTTACGGCAGGTTGAATTACTGATGGGTCTTGTCAGCAGAACTTTGCTTGAGCGGGGCAGGGTGCTCTCGTAGCCTTCGCGTATGATTAAACAATCGCCATTCAAGTATTTCAAAACCAGCCCCGAGATCATCCGCCTCGCGGTGATGTTGCACCTCCGCTTCCCGCTCTAGCTTTGGAATGTCGAAGATCTGTTGCATGAGCGAGGCATCGACGCGAACGCGCGATGCAGCGTTTCTGGCGCATGCGAAGTTTACAGAAATTCACCGCCGTCCGTTCCTCCGTCTACAACCACTTCAACCACGAAGGTTCACTAGCCATTCGAGACACCTTCAAGCAGACACGCACCGCCACTCTCGCAGATTGGCGTCAACTTTGTTCCGGATAGGTTCGTGGTTTCCGCGGCAAACTGAGACTGGTTCGAATTCGTCTGACAGCACCGCCAAAAAAAACAAACATTCGGATGTTATGATGTTATGGTGTTATAAGTTGCCAACACATCAAAGTTTAAGCACCGAAGCTCAGCTTCAATCTCGGGGGAGAAGGAATGAAACTACAATGGCTTTTGTTTTTGTGTGCAAGCCTGGTGGCACCATCGCTGCAGGCACAAGACGACCCAATTCGACACGATGCAGAGTATTACATATTGCAAGCACAACGCGCAGAACAATGGGCGCAGGATGATACCGCTGTTGATGAAGCTTTGGCCGCCTTTCGTGACGGTAACAATGGGCAGCCCCCAAACATAGTCAGCGTGCTGATAGATGATATGGGCTTTGGCGACATGGGCATACCCGAGCTTAACGCGGTCCGTGGGTACGACACTCCGAACATCAATGACTTTTCGGACGAAGCGCTGCGTATGGTTCGGATGTATACCGAACCGTCCTGCACACCAACGCGTGTGGCGCAAATGACCGGCCGCTTGCCTGTGCGTATGGGAATGGGTGACACAACGGTAGATATCGCTGGCTTTGGATTGCCGGGTAGTGAAGTGACACTGGCCGAAGTCTTGAAACAGGCAGGATATGCAACCAGCCACGTTGGTAAGTGGCACATGGGCGACATTTCCGAAAGTTGGGCGATGAATCAGGGTTTTGATTACGCTCAGCACGCCATTCATCAGCAGGGCCAGCTGACCATTTTTAACGATGATGCGATCAAGGAACAGGTCTCGGTCGCGATTCGTGATTATGACGACAAATACACGCTGGATGGCTGGTTCCGACCGGATGCCTCGGCGATGATGACCGTCATCGAGGGCGAAACCGGTGGGCCGATCCGCGAAATCCGCATGGAATCCGGAGAGCGCTGGAACGCTGCCAAATACGATGAGATGAATCAGGCCTTTCAGGACAAAACGCTGAATGAGCTGGAGCGGCTTGCGAGTAGTGACGCGCCATTCTTTTTACAATACTGGCCTATGATCCCGCTGGACAATACCCGCGCCGGCCGTGAAGGGCCGGAAAGCGCGAATGGTGGTCTGTATGTCGACAAGATGCAGCTTTTGGATCAGTGGCTGGGCGATCTGTTCACCCGAATGGATGATCTAGGGCTCAGCGACAACACCATCGTTGTGGTCATGGGCGACAATGGGCATTTCACCAAATACGCGCCGCAATCCGGGTTTACCCCACTGATTTACGCGGGTGGTAAAGGCGACACGACCGAAGGTGGCGTGCGCGTCGATGCCTTCATCCGCTGGCCGGGCATGATTGAAGCCGACGGGCTGCTAAACAGCATCATTCACGTCTCAGACCTCTACACCACGCTCTCGCGATTTGCAGGGGCGGATGAATTCATTCCCAGGGACCGTCTGGTCGATGGTGTCGATCAGTCAGCGGCGCTACTGTTTGCAGATGAATCGAAGGCGCGACGCGATCACGTGATCATTTATTCGGTCGCGAAACCCGAGGCGATCGTTAAGGATCAGCTCAAGCTCAAACTGCCGGGACCAGGTGAGAGCGCAATTTTAGCAAAATTCTTCGATCTTTACCGCGACACCCGCGAAGAATACTCGGTCTCAACCGAAGTCGGATCTTGGGGCGGACAGGAATTCGTACGGATACTGGGCCGCCACAAGGCGCGGAAAGAGAAATACCCCGATACTCCGCCCGCCTACGGCATACCTTATGAAGGGATTGAGAACATTCGTCCTGAGACACAGCAAGCCGTTGAAGCTTTCATGATCAAGCGCGCGTCGCCACAGAAGTAAGCCTGATCCTTCGGAATGAACCTGTGAAGGACTGTGTTAACCAAAGTCGAGGGTAACAGCATGATTGGTAGCATAATATTCGCACTTGGATTGATTGTGTCTCTCGGCATTGGGTTCGTCTATTTTCGCGATCTGGGTGACGTCTCTCAAATGCTGCTTAAAGTAAAGCGCGAGAATATGGTGCGCTTTATCCGCAACGAATACCGCCTGCTCGGCATCGGACTTGGCGCTTTTGCAGCAGCAACACTCGCGCACTTCCTTTTGGGGGGCAGCCCTTTCTGGCTTTGGCTTGTAGCGGCGGTGCTTATCCTTTTTCTTTATGGGTTTCCCTACGTTTGGGTGCATTTGGGGCTAAGGAACCAGCTTAATGACGCCCGGTATTTTCCCATTGAGGAGGCCCGGAAACATGTCGGACCAACTGCACCGGTCATCGTCATCGAACACAATGGTCATGCGCGCGCACACCCGGATGCGCAGATCATGCGCCCTCACCTGGCGGGCGATGCAGATGGGCTGGGAGGTGAGGATGTGGTCATGACCTATTGCGCAATGGCCAATCTGGGACAGGGCTACACGCCGCGAATAGACGGGCAACGGCTGAACCTCGAGGTTTTGGCCCAGCACGGTAACAACCTGATCCTGCGCGACAACGACACGGGCGAGCCGATCCAGCATATCTACGGTTTCCGCGAGGCGGACCGCGATCCCAACCCTGACGGTCCTGCTTGCCCTCTTCGGCCCGAAGCGAAAATGAAGCCTTGGCCCACCTTTCGAATGACGTTCCGCGGGTTTCAGAAAGCCTATCCCGCAGGTGAGGTGTTTCTGAACAAGCCATCCCCGAACCCCTTGCTGCGCCTACTGGACATGATGACCGAGATCACTTTTGGCTGGGGTATCGGGCGCCAACATCAGGAAGACGCGCCCGTGATGGACAACATGGATCGCTCAGACCACCGGTTGCCGAACAAAACCTACGTCTGGGGAGTGACGATCGGAAAAGATGCGGCCTGCTGGACCGATGATTTTATCGTCGAGAACAAGTGGATCGTAAATGCCAATGTCGGAGGACAGGATGTCGTGATTAGCCTGGATCCGATATATGAAAGCCTGGGCGTTTGGTATAACGACTCCGGTCAACCTGTGACCCATTGCGATTTCTGGGGCCATTCAGATCAGGGTCAGCTTAAACGTGTCGAAACCCTGCGCGCAGGCGTGTTCTGGCACGTCTGGTCCGAGTTCTTCCCGACCACAGATATTAATCGTGTCGGCAACGCTTCGACGGCAACCGAGAGCGCTGCAGAATGAGACTTATGACCAATCAGCCACAATATTTCTAACAATTGTACAAACTTGTATGTTCGACGGGAGGAGCAGAATGATTTCACCAAAATGGGTGAAAAACTGCGCTTGCGGAGCAGCTTTATCCACATCTGTGGCCACCGCGGCTTCGGCACAGCAAACCGATTGGTCCTATGAGGCCACAATCTACCTATTCATGCCTGAAACGGAAACAGCACTGAGCACACCATCGGGCACTCTGGACGGTACACTCAGCTTTTCTGATGCATTGGAGAACCTCGATTTCGCCTTTATGGGAACCTTCTCGGCCACCAACGGCCGTTGGCTGATACTGGCTGATTAAACTACACAGATCTGTCATTCAGCAACAATTCCCCTGGCCCTGTCAGTTCGGGTCTCGAGACATCATTTACCACACAATACCTGAGTGGTTATTTCGGCTATCGAGCCTATGAAGCGCCAACCATCACCGTGGACATTGCCGGAGGCTTCCGGTGGTTCAGCACCGAAACGGAGTTCACCCTTCCACCCGGCTCGTTACCGGGGCGCACGACAACGGCTGACAACAGCTGGACCGACCCTGTCATCGGTGCCAGAGCACGCGTTCAGTTCTCGGATAAATGGTCGGGCTCCGGTTTTGTCGACTACGGAGGCTTCCGCAGTGGCAGTGAAACCTGGCAGGTTCTGCTGACGGCAGATTACGCAATCAACGACAGGTGGTTAATCCGCGGCGGTTATCGCTATATCTCATTTGACCATGGGTTCGACGGTAACGATTTTTCATTTGACCAGTCGGGGCCTGTGCTAGGCGCGACTTATCGGTTCTAGAATTCTTTGCTGGCAAACCCGAGACAAGGTTGTGATATTACGAACGTCGTTTTATTGGCGCGTTTCTACCGTAAAAAGGTTTAGAGCAACGAATTCGCATGTGTCCTCGAATTTGTTTTCGTGTCTGGAACCAGATCTTGCCTCCCGGCTTCGATAGCTGTTTGGAGTTTGTTGTAGCCCTAGAAGTATAGCAATGAACTAAGACAAGACTAAGGTAGCGACGCCACTTTCGACCGCGGATTAAGAATTTACCTAGGCTAGCTTTCGCAACTACAGCGAATGTCGACAACGCGGGCTGCTACCGCGGTATTCAAAGGGCGGGTGGATGTCAGTTATGGGCCGTGAGTGGGGGACCGATGATCGCCTCTCACTCAGTATCCTGCACCGCCTCCGGTCTCTGGTTCGAGCCCATAGCGACCGATGCTGCGGTCGCCATCAACGCCGGCGATGCGGACGAATCTGCCCCTGGGCACAGATACAACTTATCCGCGTCCGCTCACGCTCGCCTGATAGGTCTCCAACGAGCCTGAAAGGGCCAGGCCGTAAGGCGCGTCGTGCCTTTCGCAGAATTCCTGCCAGACCATTCCATAAGGCAGGTCTTTGAGCTCTTCGGTGAAAATAAGACGCTTTGAAAAATTCAGCGCTGCTTCCGCGTCTTTGAGCTCAGCCTGCGGCATGAGCAGTGAACGCAGCAAGGCTTTCTGCATGTTCCGTGTCCCGATCACCCAAGCGGCCGTTCGGCTAATCGTGGCGTCAAAGAAGTCGAGCCCGATGCGTGTCCGCTCGAGTAGGTTGGCAAACACAAGTTCGTTCGCCATCGCTTGAATGTCATCATTCAGCAGGATCACATGATCGCTGTCCCAACGCATGGGGCGCGAGACGTGAAGGAGGATTTCATCAAGCGAGAGGGCGACCGCACTGAGTTTGTCCGCAATGTTCTCGGTGGGATGGAAATGCCCCATGTCGAGGCAGAGAAGCGTGCCTTTGCGGATCGCGTAACCCAGGTAGAATTCGTGGCTGCCGACTGTACAGGCCTCGACCCCGATCCCGAAGAGCTTGCTTTCGACCGCGTCGACCATCTTTGCTGGCTCTTGTTTCTCATCGCACATGGCGTCGAGCGATGACTCGAGGCGCGCGCGCGCTGCCATACGGTCTACAGGGATGTCTTTGTAGCCGTCGGGTACCCAGATGTTGTTGACCGCCGACGAGCCAAGCTCTTCACCCATTTTCGCCGCGATGTTGCGCGTGCGACGGCCATGCTCGATCCAGAAGTCGCGGATACCTTTGTCAGGGTGGCTTAGGGTGAGATTGTCGTCTGCTTTCTCATGCGCGAAGAAAGTCGGATTAAAATCGAGACCAATGCCCTGATCCTTGGCCCAATCGACCCAAGATGCGAAGTGGTGGTATTCGATTTCGTCGCGGTCGGGCGTTTCGTCCGTGTCGAGGTAAATGGAGTGCAGGTTGAGCCTGTGTGTGCCAGGGATTTGACCGTAAGCAAATTCGAGGTCAGCGCGGAGTTCATCCGGTGTTCGGGCGCGGCCCGGGTGGTTGCCTGTCGCCTGGATACCACCTCCAGAGGTGCCGCTACGGGTTTCGAACCCCACCACGTCGTCACCTTGCCAGCAATGCATTGAGATCGGGATCGTTGCAAGCCGGTCAAGCGCTGCTTCAGTATCGACGCCCCAATCGGCAAAAACGGCCTTCGCGCTTTCGTAGGTCATAAGATTCTTCTCCTAGCGCGTAAAGGCCTGAACGTTGCCGGCGTCGACATTAACAATATTGCCAGTTGATTTCGCGGACTTGTCCGAGGCAAAGAAATAGGCCGCTTCGGCGATGTCCTCAGGCAGGACCGAGCGTTTTAGCATTGAACGCTGGCGATACATCTCTTCCAGACCGCCCTTGTCGGTGCCGTAGGTCGACGCGCGTTGGTCGAGCCACTCCCCCTCCCAGATGCGCGACCCACGAAGGACGGCGTCAGGGTTGACGACGTTGACACGGATGCTGGCCTCAGCGCCTTCAAGCGCAAGACAGCGCGCCAGATGGATTTCGGAAGCCTTAGCGGTGCAATAGGCTGACGCATTCGGGCTGGCTGCGAGCCCGTTCTTCGAAGCGATGAAGACGATCGAGCCGCCAATACCCTGAGTCCGCAGAACCTTGAACGCCTCGCGACTGACAAGGAAATAGCCCGTGGACAGGATTTCCATGTTCTTGTTCCAAAGCGCGAGCGAAGTATCTTCGACCGGGGCAGACGAAGCGATACCAGCGTTCGAGACGAGGATATCGATGCCGCCAAACTCGACGGCTGCCTCGGCGAAGGCCGCGAAAACGGCGTTCTCATCGGTAACGTCCATCCGGACGCTGCGAACGACATCATCGGAGTAGCGGGATTTCAGGTTCTCTTCGACAGACCCGAGGGCGTCCGCGTCGATATCGGCCAGGACGACACAGGCCCCCTCGGACAGGTAGCGTTCTGCAGTAGCCGCACCAATGCCGCCGGCTCCGCCGGTGACGAGCGCAATGCGTCCGGCAAGCGATTTCGGTTTGGGCATACGCTGTAGCTTGGCTTCTTCGAGCAGCCAGTACTCGATATCGAAGGCTTCCTGTTCGGGCAGGCCGACGTATTCACTGACAGAAGACGCGCCGCGCATCACGTTGATGGCATTGACATAAAACTCCCCCGAAATGCGCGCAGTGGCCTTGTCTTTGGCAAAGGTGATCATACCGACGCCGGGAACGAGGTAGACGACCGCATTCGGATCTCGGATCGCCGGGCTGTCGTCGTGTTTGCAGCGTTCGTAGTAGGCGGTGTAGTCGTCTCGATAGGCGGCGACCTGAGATGGCAGGCCTTCAAGAACGGTGTCCACATTGTTCTCTGCCGGGTTAAAGTCCACGACAAGCGGACGAATTTTAGTCCGAAGGAAGTGGTCGGGGCACGACGTGCCGAGCGCAGCATGCGGTCGCATATTCTTGGCGTTCACGAATTCGAGGACGGTTTCGCTGTCATCGAAATGGCCAACCATGTGCTGTTTGCCTGAAACCATTCCGCGGATCGCGGGCATCAGGCGCGCGGCTACGGCTCGGCGGTCTGCTGGCGCAAGGCTTTCGTGAACCGCTCCGCCGAAAGCTGCGACACCATCTGTTTGGGCCTCGAACCAATCCATGGCTTTCTGAATGATCGCGAGAGAAAGCTCGTAACACGCCTTGGCGTCATCCGCCCAAGTGAAAAGTCCATGCGATTCAAGCACCACGCCCTTGGCATCTGGGTTCTTCTTGCAAAAGTCTTCCAGCCAGAGCCCGAGTTCATAGCCCGGTTTTTTCCATGGTAGCCAGCCGATCTCGTCGCCAAATATCTCTTGCGTCAGTTCTTTTGAGTTCTTCGAAGCGGCGATGGCAATGATCGCATCCGGGTGCAGGTGGTCGACGTGCTTCTGCGGGACATAAGCGTGGAGCGGTGTATCGATTGAGGCTGCGCGCGGGTTAAGCCTGAACGTGCAGTGCGGGAGGTATCCGACCATCTCGTCTTCGAACTCGACGCCGCGGTAGAGACCTTTCAACGCGACCAGCTTATCCATGTAAAGTGTCGCGAACCCGTCCATCTTGATGGAACCAATGTCACCGCCCGAGCCTTTGACCCAGAGGACTTCGACATCATCACCAGACAACGGGTCCTGCTCCATCACCTTCGCCGACGTGTTGCCGCCGCCGTAGTTGGTGATACGCTTGTCCGAGCCCAAGAGATTGGAGCGATAGAGAAGCTTTTCCGACTCGCTCATCGTTGCTGCTGCACGGTCGTCCCAGAGGTTCTCAAGTGGTTGTTTCTCTAAGGTCTTCAACATCTGGCCCTCCCGGCTGCGTCCAAACTTCGGATGTGCGTTGTCGATGAGGGTGAGCGAGATGCGTTGTTTTGTCAATCATAAACGATCACAAACGATCATGCTGCAATGCAGAATGATTGAATATGATTGAAAATGATTGACAGATGATGCGAATCTGGACATCGTGGAGTACCAAGGGAGGCGAAAATTGCACGAAACTGAGCGTCATACTGTTATTTTGTCGGCGGTTCAGGATCGCCCATTCGCCAGCGTTGTCGATCTTTGCGGGCTAACCGGCGCGTCCGAGGCCACCATTCGTCGCGACATTGCTACGCTTCATATGCAGAAAAAGCTGCGCCGTGTTCGCGGGGGTGCCGAAGCAATTGCACCACCACAATTCGTCGGTCTCGCGGGGCGGACGTTTGCCGTGAACGAAACAATACGCATAGACGAAAAGCAGGCGATCGCACGGGCTGCGGCAGAACTCTGCGAAGATGGCGACCCGATCATCATCAACGGGGGTACCACGACTTTCCAGATGGTGCACCCGCTGGCCAACAGGCGGATGCAGGTCTTCACCAACTCGTTTCCGATTGCCGAGCACCTGCTCAAGCACTCGAAGAACACGGTTATGCTGCCAGGTGGCGCGATTTACCGCGAGCAAAACATCATTCTTTCCCCGTTTGAAAATGACGTCACACGCAACTTCTATGCGCGTCGCATGTTCATGGGTGCTCAGGGCATTGGCCCAATGGGTCTGATGGAGGGCGATCCGTTGCTCATCCAGGCCGAGGAAAAATTGATGGGGCAAGCGGACGAACTGATCGTTCTGGTCGACAGTAGCAAGTTCGACGCTCGCTCCAGCCTCGTGCTCTGTCCGCTGGATCGAATTGACACTGTCATCACCGATGCGGGGATCTCGGATCGTGCTGCTGCGATGCTGGAAGCCGCTGAAATCAAACTGATCGTGGCGGAAGGGAATGCCGCGGCCGAAACCGGTTCGACTTAAGCGAACCATTCACTATCGCTCGACGGGGAGGATTATCCATGAGCATTACCAGAAGACTGTTTGGCGGCACCGCGATAGCGGCCGCAATGCTGGCCGGAAGTGCTGTGCACGCACAAGACGACATGCGTATCGCGCTCGTGGTTAAAGCACTGGGTATTGGCTTTTTTGAAGCAGCCGCTGAAGGTGCTGAGGAAGCGGCGGCTGAGCTCGGCAACGTCGAGATCATCTATACCGGGCCGACCGACACCACCGCTGAAGGCCAGATTGAGGTCATCAACTCGCTGATCGCCCAAGGTGTCGACGCCATCGCGATCTCCGCCAATGATCCAGATGCTGTCTCCCCCGCGCTCCAGCGGGCTATGCAGCGCGGCATCACGGTTATCTCGTGGGACTCGGGCGTCAACGAAGAAGGTCGGATGATGCACCTGAACCCGTCTTCGACCCCGCTGATCGGAAACACAATCATCAAGCTTGCCGCGGACCACATGCCCGATGGTGGCCAGGTGGCTATCCTGTCGGCATCGGCAACCGCGACAAACCAGAACGCCTGGATTGCAGCTGCGGAAGAGGTGCTCCCGAACTACGAGGGGATCGAGCTGGTCGCCACGGTTTACGGCGATGACCTGTCGGACAAGTCCTATCGTGAAGCACAGGGCCTTATGGCATCCTATCCGGATCTCAAAGCTATCATCGCGCCAACCACGGTCGGTATTCTTGCGTCGTGCCAGGCCGTATCTGACGCCGGCAAGATCGGAGAGATCAACGTCACCGGACTTGGCTTGCCGTCCGAGATGGCGGGCTGCGTCGAGTCTGGTGCGACGGAGAGCTTCGCCATCTGGAACCCGATCGACCTCGGCTATTCGGCAACGATGATCGCGCACGCACTTGCCGCGGGTACCGCGACGGCTGAACCGGGCGCGGAAATCCCGACGGGTCGTATGGGTTCTGTCACGCTCGATGACACGAACGCCGCCGCGATGTCGGATCCGTTCACCTACGACGCGTCCAATATCGATCAGTTCAAAGACATTTTCTGATCGTCGAAGTTGATCGGCGCAGCATGACCGCTGCGCCGACATTCCTCCGAAATGGCAGCTGACCCTGATGTTGATGAAAGCAGAGAAAAAGTCCGAGCCCGCCAGCGCTGAAAACGATATGCCGGTACTTGCGCTGAACGGAGTGACAAAGACGTTTCCGGGCGTCACTGCTTTGTCTGAGGTTTCGCTCGAACTGTTCCCGGGTAAGGTCACGGCATTAGTTGGAGAGAATGGCGCCGGAAAGTCCACCGTCGTCAAGATCCTGACCGGTATCTATCAGCCGAACGGCGGCCAAATCGAAATCGATGGATCGCCCATTCGGTTTCCGACGGCACAGGACGCTGGCGACGCTGGTGTCACCGCAATCCATCAGGAAACGGTCCTCTTCGACGAATTGTCGGTGGCAGAGAACGTGTTTCTCGGCCACGCACCGCGAGGGCGCTTCGGCTTAATCGATACCTCTGTGATGATGGACAGGGCCCGCGAAATTCTTGAAGGCATCGGCGCCAACATCGATCCCAGAACGAAACTCAAAGACCTTGGCATCGCGAACAAGCACCTTGTGGCAATTGCCCGTGCGCTATCGATCGACGCACGTGTGGTGATCATGGACGAGCCGACTGCCGCGCTTAGCCAGAAAGAAATCGAAGAGCTTTATGAGCTGGTCGAAGAACTGAAAACTCAGGGCAAAGCCATTCTCTTTATCAGCCACAAGTTCGATGAAATATTCCGTATCGCCGACAGTTACACGGTTTTCCGGGACGGTGCGCTCGTCGGGAACGGCGCGATCGCCGATGTGACCGAGGCCGAGCTCGTCAAGATGATGGTGGGCCGGGACGTCAGCCAGATTTTTCCCAACCGGGAGCACAATACCGGTGACGAGATTCTCGTGGTCGAAGGCTATGAACACCCCACCGAGTTCGCGGACATCAGTTTCACTCTGCGCCGCGGAGAGATTTTGGGCTTTTATGGTCTTGTGGGCGCGGGGCGTTCAGAGCTCATGCAATCGCTCTTTGGCATAACCCGTCCCTCGGCCGGTGAAGTAACCATCGACGGCGAGCGCGAAATCATCCGCTCCCCTGCCGACGCGGTTGGTAAGGGCATTGTCTATGTGCCAGAAGATCGGGGACGACAGGGCGCCATTGCAGCGCTTCCGATTTTTCAGAACGTCACGCTCCCATCGCTTGGCCGTACTTCCAAGAATGGTTTTCTGAAGTTGGCGGAAGAGTTCAAGCTTGCGCGGGAATACACTGAACGGATCGACCTGCGTGCAGCCTCGCTGGATACCGACGTGGGTAATCTGTCCGGTGGCAACCAGCAAAAGGTTGTCATTGCCAAATGGCTCGCGACCCAGCCCAAGGTCATCATCTTGGATGAACCAACCAAGGGCATCGACATCGGGTCCAAGGCCGCGGTGCACGAGTTCATGGCGGAACTGGCCGCTCAAGGGTTGGCGGTTATCATGGTCAGCTCTGAAATTCCCGAGGTTCTAGGCATGTCTGATCGCGTCATCGTCATGCGCGAGGGCCGGATTGCGGCGGAACTTTCGGGCGACGACATGGCCCCGGAAACACTCGTGCGGCACGCGGCCGGAATCTAAAGGTGCGAACGATGCCGAAGCAAATCCTCATGTCCCGCGAAGTGCTGCTGACCGGCGCAATCGCGCTTCTTCTCGCGATCATCGCCACGCGCTTCCCCGCGTTCATTACGCCATCGAACCTGGCCAATGTTTTCAACGATACCGCGCCGCTGATCCTGTTGGCCATCGGCCAGATGATCGTGATCCTGACGCGCTGTATCGACCTGAGCGTCGCGGCAAACCTCGCCCTGACGGGGATGGTCGTTTCAATGATCAACGTCGCCATGCCGGGGCTGCCTGTGCCGATAATCATCTCCGTCGCGGTTGGGTTCGGCGCACTGCTTGGAATGGTAAATGGTGTCCTCGTCTGGAAGCTCGAGATTCCCCCGATCGTTGTCACCCTTGGGACGATGACAATATTTCGTGGCACGATCTTCCTCTTGTCCGAGGGCAAGTGGATCAACGCGCACGAGTTTAGCGATCCGTTCAAGGCTTTCCCCCGGGCAGAACTTCTTGGTCTGCCGCTGATGAGCTGGATCGCCATCGCCGCAGTCATTTTCTTCTCCATCGTAATGTCCCGGACCACCCTTGGCCGGGCGTTCTATGCCGCCGGGGGCAACCCGCACGCGGCTACTTACGCCGGGATAGATGTCGGTCGTACCCAGTTCTGGGCCTTCACCATTTCGGGCGCGCTGGCGGGTTTGACCGGATACCTCTGGGTGTCTCGCTTCGCGGTCGCATTTGTCGATCTCGCCGGAGGGTTCGAACTCAGCGTCGTTGCGGCCTGTGTCATTGGCGGAGTCGCCATAATGGGAGGTATCGGTACGGTTGTCGGAGCAATGCTCGGTGCGTTGTTCCTCGGTATCATCAGCAACGCGTTGCCGGTCGTGAACATCTCTCCTTTCTGGCAACTCGCAATTTCCGGAGGCGCGATCATCATCGCCGTCGCCCTGAATGCACAGGCGAACCGTGAGAAGGGCCGGATCATCCTCAAGAGCGCGGAGCATGCGACATGACCAACACCGCCCGTTTCATACCGGATCGCCTGGAGTCGCCTTTGGAACGGCGCTTGAAAAGCTGGGAGACACTTCTGCTGGCCGTGGCAGTGGGCATTTTCATCGTCAACAGCTTTACATCGCCTTACTTCCTGAACGCGTGGAACCTGAGCGATATGACGTTCAACTTCACGGAAAAAGCGATGATCGCTTTCGCGATGGCGCTTTTGATCATTGCCGGCGAGATCGACCTTTCCGTGGCCTCGATAATTGCGCTGGCGTCGACGGCCATGGGCGCTGCGGTGCAGGTTGGCGTGGGCACGCCGGGGTTGGTACTGATCGGTCTCGGTGTCGGGCTGATCTGCGGGGCTTTCAACGGCTTTCTTGTCACAAAGATGGGACTGCCATCCATCGTGGTGACCATTGGCACGATGAGCCTCTTCCGAGGGATCAGTTACATCGTTCTCGGTGATCAGGCCTATCGAGGTTACCCGTCGGATTTCTCGTTCTTCGGACAGGGCTACGTGTTCTGGGTGATCTCGTTTGAGTTCGTTCTCTTCGCCATCATCGCCCTCCTATACTTTGTCATTCTTCACAAAACGAACTTCGGTCGGGCGGTCTATGCCATAGGAAACAACGCGATCGGCGCAGAGTTCTCAGGCATTCGCGTCGCCCGTGTGAAATTCATCCTGTTCCTGTTGACCGGGCTCATGTCCGGTATTGCTGCCATCTGTCTGACCTCGCGACTGGCCTCGACCCGCCCATCCATTGCGTTCGGTTGGGAACTAGAGATCGTGACGATGGTGGTACTGGGTGGGGTCAGCATCCTTGGCGGATCCGGATCGATCCCGGGTGTCGTGATCGCGGCTTTCGTAATGGGGCTGGTCACCTTCGGTCTTGGCCTGCTCAACGTGCCAGGCATCGTGATGTCTATTGTGATCGGACTCCTCCTGATCGGGGTCATCGCATTGCCGCGCCTTTGGGAAAAGTGGAGAGCGTGATGGAGAAATATGCGTTCAAGATGCACCTCAATCCAGGGATGAAGGCCGAGTACAAGAAGCGCCATGACGAGATATGGCCAGAGCTTGTGACCCTTCTGAAAGAGGCGGGGGTCTCGGACTATTCCATTCACCTCGACGAAGCGACGAATATCCTTTTTGGCGTTCTCTGGCGCGCAGACGATCACGGAATGGACGATCTTCCGTCCCAAGACATCATGAAGAAGTGGTGGGCGCACATGGCCGATATCATGGAAACACATGATGACAATGAGCCGGTCACTGTTCCGCTCTCAAACGTTTTTCACATGTCATGACCGGCGGACACGTCGCGGTTATCGATATCGGTAAGACGAATGCCAAACTGGCGCTCGTGCGGCGTTCAGACCTGTCCGAAGTTGCCGTCGTCACCAGGCCAAATGCCGTCCTACCGGGCCGGCCATATCCTCACTTCGACGTCGAAGGCCATTGGCAATTCCTATTGGATGGACTTGCGTCCTTCCATGCGGATTTAGGGATCGAAGCCATCACGATCACGACACACGGCGCAGCGGGCGCTTTGATCGCTGCGGATGGATCGCTTGCGGCGCCAATTCTCGACTACGAGCACACAGGTCCGGACGAATGCGCGAGGGCTTATGACGCGATCAGGCCGCCTTTTTCAGAAACAGGGTCACCCCGTCTGAAAATGGGTCTGAATCTGGGGGCGCAGCTTCATTGGCAGTTTGCACGCGATCCACTGCTAAAGGAGCGCGTCTCTCACGTCGTGACCTATCCTCAGTTCTGGGCGCACAGACTAACCGGCGTCTTCGCTACTGATGTCACGTCGCTGGGCTGCCATACGGACCTGTGGAATCCCTACAAAGGCCAGTTCTCATCTCTGCCAGCCAGACTGGGTATCGAAAACAAGATCGCGCCGCCACGCAAACCCAGCGATGTCCTCGGCAGTGTTACTGCGGAGCTCGCGCAACTTACCGGTCTCCCGGCGGACACAGCTGTCTATTGCGGCATCCATGACTCGAACGCCTCTCTTCTCTCGCATCTCATCGCTCAAGAGCCCCCATTCAGCGTTGTCTCGACCGGCACTTGGGTGATTGCCATGGCAGTCGGCGCGAGACCGGTGACTTTGGACCCGGCCCTCGACACGCTGGTCAACGTAAACGCTTTCGGTGATGCCGTGCCTTCCGCCCGCTTCATGGGGGGGCGAGAACACGACATTGCTCTCGGCGGCGCTACCGCTCAAGCTACCGAAGCTGATATGCTTCAAGTGTTGAGCCGCGGGAGCATGCTTTTGCCAGCTGTGGTGTCTGAGACAGGTCCGTTCGCAGGGGCTCAATCAGTATGGGTAGGTGACGAGCCACAACTGGGGTCGGGGCAGCGAAGTGCTGCCGTCGGCTTTTATCTTGCCATGGTCACGTCGTATTGCCTCGAACTCATTGGTCATGAAGGACCCGTGATCGTTGAAGGACCGTTCGCACGGAATTCAGCATACCTCTTGATGCTAGGAACGGTCTCGCATTCGCCAATCATTCCTACAGCAAGCGCAACGGGGACAAGCCAAGGGGCAGCCCTTCTCGCGGCGCTGGATAATCCTCTACGACACCAAATGCCCGCAGTTCCAGTTCCTGACAAGCAGATGAGCGAGGCCCTTTTGAGTTACGCGGCCGCGTGGACCCGCGGCCTTGCCAAAGCCTGACTGAGCGTCGCCCGCTTCGGGCTCGAAGCGGTCATCCGCGTTTTTTCGCCCGATGACCGCTCTGCGTTCAATGCAGACATTAAGGCGAAAATTCTCGAGATGACCACCAACAATGATCACGATCCGTTCCCAAGCCGTCATCTGACTAATTGAGTCAGATGACTGCCTTGAGCCCATTTCAGCCATTAGAAGGGCCGATTCAAAAGGGTAAATTCAAGTGCCTGAGTTTGGCCCGTTTTCGCGAATCTTGAATATGTGGCATTCTCAGTTCTGGACGAAATCGGAAAAAACTTGATTTAGATCTGTCGTCCGCGGCCTGGGAGGAGCCAGCTATGAATCTAAGACCTGACCCGACTTTTCACGCAACTCCAAAACTTGCTATGGAGGCACCTGCGGAAACGCTCGCTTTTACATTGATGCTCAGTCCCGACGGCTCACAGCCGGATGGCCTGGCCGTTGTAGATGTTGACCCGAAATCGAAGACTTACGGCCAGATCGTTCATCAGCTCATCATGCCCAACAAGGGTGATGAGTTTCATCACTTTGGCTGGAACGCGTGCTCTTCTGCACTTTCGCCCCTGACAGGGCATGCCTTTCTGGAACGCAGATATCTGATCGTACCGGGTATCCGGTCCTCGCGCATCTACGTGATAGACGTGAAGGAACCGTTGAAGGCAAAAATTCACAAGATTATCGAACCCGAAGAGGTGTTCGCAAAAACGGGCTATTCCCGTCCGCATACCATCCACTGCGGTCCTGAAGGAATTTATGTTTCGACACTCGGCGGCGGAGGTGCCGACGGCACAGATGGCCCTCCGGGTATCTTCATCATGGATTGCGAGACCTTTGATATCCTTGGCCGCTACGAGATGGATCGGGGTGAACAGGACAAGCACTATGATTTCTGGTGGAACCTGCCGCGAGACTACATGGTAAGTTCTGAATGGGGGCTGCCGCCGCAGTTTGAAAATGGCATCGTGGCCGAGGATCTGCTGTCCAACAAATACGGTCACAAGATCCATTTCTGGAACCTGCGTGAGCGTCGCAACGTCCAAACCATAGATCTGGGTGAAAACCATCAGATGGCTTTGGAAATAAGACCTGCGCATGATCCAGCAAAGGATTATGGTTTTTGCGGCGTTGTCGTGGACACAACAAACCTCCAGGGCGCAATTTTCACGTGGTGGCAGAAGGATGACGGAACCTTCGAGGCGAAAAAGACGATCACAATTGATCCGCGACCCGAGAAGGCCGAGAATCTTCCGCCTCTGTTGCAGGGTTTTGAAGCCGTACCCCCATTGGTCACCGATATTGACCTGAGTCTGGACGACAAGTACCTCTACGTCGCCTGTTGGGGTCAGGGTGAAATGCACCAGTATGATGTGTCCGACCCGATGAATCCCAAGCTGACCGGCAAGGTTGAGCTTGGCGGGATTGCGCGCGGGGCGAAACATCCAAACGGCAAGGATTTTGTCTACGGCCCCCAGATGGTTGAGATCAGCCGGGACGGCAAGCGGGTCTACTGGACCAACTCGCTGTATTCGACGTGGGATGATCAGTTCTATCCTGATGACGAGGGCGGACAAATGGTCATGGCCAATGTCGGGGAAAACGGTGGTCTGGAACTGGACAAGGATTTCTATGTCGAGTTCCCCAAAGGCTATCGCAGCCACCAGATCCGCTTGGAAGGCGGAGATTGCTCAACCGACAGCTTTTGCTACCCGTCTGTCTGACGCGTGGAAGGTTTAAACACGGCGACAGCCCTGTGGTGGGCTGTTGTCGCCTCGGGCATTTATCACGGGGTCAATCCCGGTATGGGTTGGCCCCTGGCCGTGTCCGCGGCGCTGATGGACAAGCAGCGCAACAGCCTGTTCAAGGCGTTGATCGCTTTGGCGGTCGGGCATCTGGTGGCGATGGGTGCCATTCTGTTTCCCTTTACCGCCCTGTTGTTTCTGGCCGAATGGCAGCGTGAGATTCAAATCTTCGCGGCCTGCCTCGTAATCGGACTAGGTGTCTATCTGTTGTTCAACCGGCGTCACCCGCGGATCCTTGCTCGGGTACCACCGTCGCGACTTGCGCTATGGTCGTTTCTGGCAGCGATGGCGCACGGAGCAGGGCTGATGTTGGTTCCTATCTATCTGGGCATCTGTCGTACAATAGCCATTGACGCTGGCCATGCAGCGGCCGCTGATCTGATGACCGGAAACGTCAAAATCGCTTTTGGTGTCGCTTTAGCCCACACCTTGGCCATGACAGCCTCAGGCGGTATTCTTGCGTTCGGTGTTTATCATTGGCTGGGTCTGAGATTTCTCTCAAAAGGGTGGTTCAACCTGGACGTCGTTTGGGCGCTGAGTTTGATCCTTGTGGGATCAATTTCGCTTCTATTTGTTCATTCTGCTGGCTAACACTAATGCCGGGCCGGATAAACCGCAGAACCGCAGTTTGCTTCGTATCGCAGAGAACGGCAGCTTCGTACGCTGACTGTGAGTTCGCAAAAGCCCCGAGTTTGCAGTAGCGGCGAATGACAGCTTTGGCGGGCCGCAATGCAGCGATGAAGGTTCTTGGCCGATGGCGGCAAAGGGCCGTGTGCGACGGTGAAACGGATCGCTGGCGGGTGTTTGCTGAGCGGCATCCGAAGGCGGCAGCGAGCCCGCAGCAGACAGTCCCAACCAAGTGTGCTAGTATGAACTTCCGAGGCATGCATTCATCCAAGAACCGGACCTTTGGGAGGATTGTGTATGATTATGCGTATCTTTCAGGTGACAACACGTCCCGGAAAAGAGGCTGAGTTTGGCAGCTTTTTTCATGAAACTGCTATTCCCCTAATGAATAGTACTCCGGGGATCGTGCGCGTTCTTCCGGGGGGGCCGAGAGAGGAGTCCCCACGAGAATTCAGTTTTGTCATGGTATGGGAGAGCTTGGAGGCCCTTAGGGCCTTCGTGGGAGAAGACTACCAAAGCCCGCACATTGATCCAGCAGAAGCGGAGCTCGTCGAGTCTCGATCCATCAAGCATTACGATCTGGTTGATAGTTGATCACCCAAAAGGATGATCGACATGTCAAAGGGTCAGAGAACATCGCAACCGGACGTCGTGCCCGATCCGCCCAACAAAACAGCTGACGCGTTAGAGGCTTTGGAAATCCAGCTGAAGGAAGCGCTGGATCGACAAGTGGCGACGGCCAAAATTCTGGACGTGGTAAACAGCTCGATTAGAGATCCCCAACCGGTTTTCAACTCCATTGTTGAAGCGGGTCAAATGCTGTTTCCAAAATCCACAGTCAGTATCGGATTGCGGGAAGGTGAAACACTGGTATTGGGCGCAATTTCTGGACCAGAGCCTGCTGGTGTTGAGGCTTGGCGGGGTCGCTTTCCGGCTCCACTTCACCCGGAAACCATTCATGGCCACGTCATATTGGCTGGTGAGGCGATTGATTTACCGGATGTCGCAACAGCCCAAGATCAGTTTCGCATGGGTGCCGGAAACTTCCTCGCCTCAGGGTTTCGGGCAGTCACAATGGTTCCAATTTCACAAGGAGGACAAACCGTCGGAGCTCTCGCCGTGTTAAGGCATTCAATTGGTAAACTGCAAAAGGAGCAGTTCGATATTCTAAAGACGTTTGCGGCACAGGCAAACATCGCGCTGGATAATCTGCATTTGCTGAACCAAATGCGAGAAGCGAATGAGACCTTGGAAAACGTCTCCGAACAGCTTGCCAAGTACATGCCGCCGCAACTTTATAAGTCAATAATAGCTGGCAACCAGCAAGCGGCCATCGAGAGCCGACGTCGCAAGCTCACGATCTTCTTTTCCGACATCGCGGATTTTTCCGAAATTACAGATCAGCTCGAAGCAGAGGAACTGACCTCTTTGTTAAACGAGTATCTTTCGGCAATGTCCAAGATCGCGATGAAGCACGGCGCATACTTCGATAAGTTTATTGGCGACGCGATGATGCTGTTCTTTGGTGAACCCGAAAGCCTCGGGGCCAAGGAAGATGCTTCCGCTTGCGTTCAGATGGCGATCGACATGCAAGTTCGCCTGAATGATTTGCAAACGGGGTGGCAACGCAAAGGCTTGATCGATCGACCATTTCTCGCTCGCATAGGCATCAACACCGGTTACTGCACAATTGGCAATTTCGGTTCAGATGATCGAATGGATTACACAGCGATTGGTCGAGAAGTGAATCTTGCTGCACGGCTTGAGGGTGAGTGCGATCCGGGAGGTATCTTGCTCGCAGCGGAAACCTATTCATTGGTGAAAGATTGGCTCGCCGTTGAGGAGCGCGAGCCAGTTCACGTGAAAGGATTCAAAAATCCCGTCCGCACTTACGCGGCGACAGCGATCTACGCTGCTGATCCGCGTGAGAGCCGCATAATTCACGAAGAGGACGAGGGCTACTCACTTACCGTGGACCAAGACCGCATAAGCTCCCAAGCAATCCGTCGGCTAAGGTCCATTATTTCCGATTTGGGCGACTAAACGACAAAACGGTTGGCGTTCAGAAACCTTGGAGCAGACGACAAAAGCAAAGAACGGGCGCTAGTCTAAACTGGAAGGCGCGCGTGGATTTCAATTGGGGCAATTAATCCACGTTCGATATTTCTGACCATATGTTGAACCTTGAGCGCGGTGTTTTCGCCCATGATAAGATGAAGGCCTAACGGTGGAGGGCCATCTGAACGGCTTTGCGCAGACGCCAGATCGGCAAAGAACTGCTTCGCGAATGCTGTACGGTCGATCCGTTCGCTCACCTCGAAACCAACGGAATTCAAAGCCGTCTCATACGTCTCCGGTGGAGCAAGTGCGCTTTGATCTGACGACGACGCCCATGGCGCCGGATAGTCCATCTGCCCCTCGCCGACTTGCATCACATCATAAATCGCGAAAATCCCCCCTGGTTTCAGCACTCTCTTTGCCTCGCGGGCGATACCAACTTTGTCCGCGATGTTCATACCCACGTGGATCATGTAAGCCGCGTCCATTGACTTTGCTTCTAGCGGCAAGTCGAGCACGCTGCCTTCGATGATGTGAACCCGATCTGACAAGCCTGTCCATTCAGTGAGTGCGCGTCCGGTCTCCACAAACTCAGCGGTAAGATCGACGCCCGTTACATGCGCCCCGGTGGCTGCCGCGACATAGCGTGCCGGCCCTCCGAGACCGCATCCAAAATCAACAACCCGGCTTTTTGCTGAAAGGTCGAGAGACTTCACAAACGGTTCGGTCGCGAGACGCCCGCCAATGTGAAACTCGTCAACTGGGGCCAAATGGTCGTGGGAAATCGGAGGGGTCAAGTCCAGCCTTGAACAACCATCGGATATCCTCTTGAGCAAATGTCCAGAATGGTAGTGGTGTGCGACTTCATTGGGATTGGTCATTTGGCTGCCTCCCTAATCGATCGCCATAGAGTACAGGTATTGATCCCGATTGTCAGCTTCGTCCGCAAAGAAGACACCCATCGGACGCTCGATAGGCCAGCAACTAGGCCTGACGCCGCGTGTTCATTGCGGCCACCTCGGTTTGCCATTCCTTCAATGATCTTCCTCCCTCTAACGCCGCCGCCATCATTTCGGCTTGGCTGAGTGGGATTAGACCATCCACCGGAGGATCGCGATCAAGGTTTGTTGGAAAGGCATAGCCCTCGGCGGAGGCTGCGATCACATTGGCAACCATCCGCCCTGACATGCTCTGCAACACCGGGTAGAGCGCCAGGGACATGGCTGAGCGATCCACGCTTTCGATCGACCGCCCAAATGCTGAACCGACCTGCAATAGGTTCGCCATCCGCTGAATATCGGTTGACCGGTTCGTCCCCGCGCCGTGCATCACGGCTGGGTTGAAAAATACGACGTCGCCTTTCTCAAGCGGCACCTGCACATGATGCTCCGCGAAATAAGTCTGAAACTCAGGTCGATGAAACGCCACATAACCCGCCTGATAACGCTGCGAATAGGGGAGCAACATCGTCGGCCCGCTTTCCAGTGGCATATCGCAATGGGCAATTGCCCCCTGCAGCGTCAAACAGGGTGACATCCTGTGGGCCTGCACCGGATAAGTCGCCAATTGCTCGGGGTTCATGAAGCCCAGATGATAATCACGATGCGCTGTCTGCGCCGCTCCACCCGGGTTCACCCGATTGACTTGCGCCGTCAGCTGATACCCGCGCCCCAACCATGCACGCGAAGCCAAAGCAATTGCGTCACTCGAATAGTAGGCAGCAAAATTCTCGGGCGCCGCCCGGCAATGCTTTTCCGCCGCATTCCATACTCGATCATTTGCGCCCGGCTTGGCAAAGTGATCTCCACCGCCCGAGCCTGTGGCGCTTTCTGTTTCGATGATTTGTTCGAAAATCGCTGTTGCTGCGTCCACGACGGACAGGTCCTCCATCCCGCCCTTGATCACGATAACGCCCGGACCCTGATCGAAGACAGCGTTCCATTCCGCCATCAAGTCCAGCGGCGCCTCTGCCTCGGTGCGCACCTTGGCCCCGTCATAGACCGGAATGTTCGACATGACGTCCACGGCGAAGGGCCAATCTGCACGTTGCGTCTCGACCTCAATTTCGTCCCGAAACGCGGCCAAATCGCCTACGCTCTCATCCAGCCAAACCGCAAGCCGTCGCGCGGCTTTCATGTTTTTTACGTCCATCCCGATCCTCCCAAATCGCTCGGAAGAGGAACGATGACACGTGATGCTAAGAGGCTCAACCATTTATCCGGATATGTCCGCCAAGCTCGCGTAGCTGTTGTGGCGCAGTAAGCGGGCAATGATCAGGAGGAACGGAGGGCAGCAAAGTCCGCTTTGGTGAGTTCGGCATGTCGTCGACTTTGCCGGCGCGGCGAATGTCCGTTGAGCGGGCTGCGACTGTAGAAACACCAAAATGCGACGAACGGCAGGTATGGGCCGCGGCTTTTTGGGGCGCCTCTAAGTTGTGCCGCCGACATGGTCGACCAACAGCCGGGTGAGAGAGACGCGGCGGCTGGTGTCAAGCCAGACGGCGTAGGTGCCGAGGTCCGGGATCGACCAGTCTGGGATGAGTTCAACGAGCGTGCCTTCACCATCAAACAAAAGATACGTGCGTTAGAACGGCTGTGCTTTGCCGGAATGACTGTGGTAACCTTTAAAGGACGTGCGGGTTTCAGACGTCAGATGTGCGCCTCCGGCGGTTAGTTTAGAGCTCTCTGAATTGCTGAAGTTCTTCGCGCATTGTCGGCCATTCGAAAAATTGGCGCGCTGGAGTTTTCTGCCATTGCCGTAGCCGGAGGAAACCGCTTGGAAGGACTTTTGTGACTCGCAGATGACACAAATACGCTTACCCGGAATGCCGTTACTTGCAGTACTGGGGCGGGTTGCGTCCTTGGCAAGGTAGCAAGGGTTCCTGACTTCGCCTCGGCGTAGTTTCTTGATGTAAATCACTCGTGCCCTTTCCAATACGATTGGTGCGATTTGCCCCTCAGCCGTACCGACGTACTTTTGTAGCCACGCTGGAACTTCTTGCGTTATCGCATTGGCGCGGTCTGGTAGGGCGCCCACTGACATGGCGATTGTTATGACCGAGAATGCGAGACGGAGTGAATTCGTTGGCAACGGGAGATTCTCTGCCAGAATGCCCTCGGGGTCAGTCTAACATAATTCGCAATCGCAAGGATGCTGGTCAATTGTACGAACGAAGCCTCCTATTGCCTCAAATCCCACTTTTCGGTTGCGGAGGCTTTCTGACATCTTGGACAATAAATCTTGGGATGTTGATTAAGTGTCTGGACAATCCGAGATTTGCTTCCAAATGAAGGCCATGATCACACGTCGAAAGCTCCTGTTGGTTACCGCAGCCGCAATTTGTGCTCCGTATGTAGCGCGGGGACGAACGGTGGCGCTGAATGATGCAATCAGCGGTCTTCCGCAGTTGCATTCACTCCAAATTCAACGCGGCGACGATGTCATTTTCGCGCAGGCCCAACAGGGTGCAGGCCTGGATAGGCTGGCCAATATTAAGTCTTGTTCGAAAAGCATCGTGGCTTTGTTGTTGGGTACAGCGATTGACCGGCAGGAAATCCCATCTGTAGAATCCACCTTGCAGGAGGTCGCTCCACGGCTTTTGCCCGCTAATGCGACACCCGGTTCCGAAAGCATTACGATGGAGGATCTGGTGACGCTGCGCGCAGGGCTCGAAAGAACTTCGGGCAGCAACTACGGAGAATGGATCAACTCTCCCAACTGGATCGCAGACGCGTTGACACGACCGATGGTCGCTGAGCCCGGACAGCGGATGCTCTATTCTACTGGATCGACCCATGTGCTTGGCGCTGCATTGACCGTAGCAACCGGACAAAGCCTATTGAGACTGACGCGCGAAAGGCTAGGTGCGCCGCTTGGTATCGAGATACCTGCTTGGACAAGGGATCCACAGGGCTACTACTTGGGTGGGAACGAGATGGCGATTACGCCGAGGTCGATGTTGAAGATCGCGGTGTTGCTTCGGGACCGCGGGGCTTTTGCCAACACGCAAATCGTTCCTGAGCGTTGGGTCATGGCTTCGACCAAGCCACACGGCCGTTCGCCTTTCTCTGGATTGGACTACGGCTATGGCTGGTTTCTGACCCCTTCAGGCTATGCTTTGGCGCGTGGGTACGGAGGCCAAATCATAGCGGCCCATCCTGAGCGAAACCTTGCTGTCGCAATTACTTCTGATCCTACGCGTCCCGCGCGTTCTGGAGGCTATTTTGGAGAATTGGTCAGATTGTTAGATGGTCCGATTTTGAATGCTACCTAGACGATTCATAAACACTGCTTAGGGTTGGTCATGCTTGGCCTGGACGGCGCTGAACTTTCAAAAAGCCTCCGTCTTCCGTGGGGCGGTGGAGCAACTGGAGCGCCGATTAAATATCTCTTTTGAAAGGTGAAAGAGGCGGTGGCCAGCTCTACTATGTTTCCAAAGTCTTGCTTTGCCGGTCAAGTCATGTCGGTCAAAGATCCCGTTCAGATTTGGCTTGCTAGAGTGGCGCGATCCGTGCGCGGCATTGGGGACATTCCCAATTGGCGCAACTGAGACCGCTTCGAATTTGTCTTTAGAACAACACTCATTCGTTTCAAACGAGTTGGTAGGCGTTTCAAACGAGTTCGTAGACAGCCTAGTTTGGCGGCATTAGCGCTCAATTCAGAGCTCATGAAACTTGGTATTGAAGGTGTGTCTCGAATCGCGAGCTGCCACCGGCACGAGTTGCCTAAAACAACGACGTTGAGCCAGCAGACGCTTGATGAATACTACTCTGTTTTCCTGTATTGTTCGGTTGCCAAATTTGGCCAAACGGCTCTTGGTTTTCTCGATCAGTTTCGAAAATGAAGCGAAGAAATACCTCAAGAGTTCGGCTTATCTAATTGATTAAATAAGGATATAGGCTCGTGACCAATCTGAAAGCAATCCACCATGCTGCAGTTATTTGTTCGGACTATGAACGGTCCAAGGCGTTTTATTCAGAGACACTTGGTTTGAGGATTATTGCTGAGAATTTCAGGGGTGAGCGGCAATCTTGGAAGCTGGATTTGGCGTTGCCAGACGGTTCTCAGATTGAACTGTTTTCCTTTCCCAACCCGCCCAAACGCACGTCTCGCCCCGAAGCACGAGGTCTGCGGCATCTTGCATTTGTTGTGGATGATATCGATGAGCTGAAAGACAGTCTGGAACAGAAAGGTGTCCTAGTCGAAGACATCCGTGTCGATGAATATACTGGCCATCGGTTCACTTTCTTCCGCGACCCGGACGATCTTCCATTGGAGTTGTATGAAGCAAAGGCGATTGCTTTGAAGTGATATGTCTCGTCTTTTAGGCTGAGCGAAGCAGGGAGGAAGGCGCATGGAAGTAAAACCTCTTACCGGTGGTTTGGGTGCGGAAATCTTCGGGGTGGACATCCGGCGTGAAGATCAATTCGACGCAATAAAGTCAGCCTTCGCAGAGTATTCCGTTATCGCACTGAGGGGTCAAAGTGTTAGCCCGCAAGAGCATCTGACCTTTGCGAGAAGGTTCGGCCCAATCAACGTGAACCGATTTTTCAAAGCGGTGGACGGCCAGCCAGAGATTGCCATAGTGTTGAAAGATAAGGATCAGCAAGAAGCTGTGGGAGAGGGGTGGCATACTGACCACTCTTATGATCAGGAGCCTGCTATGGGCTCGATCCTGCACGCCCTAGAGGTTCCGCCCCAGGGTGGCGACACGTTGTTTGTGTCGATGGCTGCTGCCTACGAAGCTTTATCGCCCACGATGCGTGGTTTCTTAGATGGTTTGTGGGCGGTGCATTCCTCTCGCCATGTCTTTGGCGCCAGCATCATGGACACAGAAGCCGCAAAAAGCGGCCGTTTGGGTAACGCCGAAGCTGCCACGCAAGACGCTTTGCACCCCGTTGTCATCACGCATCCTCTCAGCGGTAGGCGAGGGTTGTTCGTCAATCCCGTGTTCACGACCGAAATCAAAGGCTTGAGCGCGGATGAGTCTGCTGCGGTGCTGGGTATGATTTACGATCACTGCAAGCAGCCTGAATTCCAATGTCGTCTGCGTTGGCAGGAAGGGGATATCGCCATTTGGGACAACAGAGCGACGTGGCACAAGGCGATCAACGACTACCATGGGTTTCGACGTCTTATGCACAGGGTGACCGTGGAAGGGGTCGCTCTGACGCATTGATGTAAATGGCGCGCGGCGAATTTCCGCGACTCAGTCATAGTGCAGTCACGCTGTGAATCTCTTAGATTCCCTGTGATAGTATTGAACGAGGCATCGAACGTCGCGCTTTTTAGCCATGTTTTCTTGTCTTTAAGGAGCGCTTAGAGTTTTTTCTTGCCAAAATTGGAACGTTCCACTACACATTTTGGAACGTTCCAAATTTGAGGAATTCAGATGAACTGGGCATTTGTCGGAGCGAGCACGATAGCTTCGCAATATATGTTGGACGCGGTGCGTCAGCAGGCAGGCAACGACGTGACCTGGGTCGTGAGCAATTCCCCTGACCGGGTGCAAACATGGGCTGATGAGCACGGAATTCCCAATGCAACCACAGACCTGAACGCGGCGCTGTCTGACGATGGCGTTAAAGCGGTCTACATTTCCTCAACCAATGAGAAACACCACGGTCAGGCAATGGCAGCCATTTCGGCTGGTAAGCATGTACTGTGTGAAAAGCCACTTGGGATGACGCAAGCGGAAGCTATCGAAATGGTGCGTGCGGCTGACACGGCTGGCGTGACATTTGGAACCAATCATCACCTGCGTTGCTCTGGCAGCCATCGCGCAATTCGTGATCTAATTGCAGCCGGGCGCGTCGGAAACGTTCTCTCGCTACGAATCCATCACGCGGTGCATTTGCCCGAGAACTTACAGGGGTGGCGTATCAACTCAGCCGATGCTGGCGGTGGCGTGATCCCTGACATCGTTGTTCATGACGCGGATGTGACGCGTTTCCTGTTGAACGAGGACCCGGTTACTGTTGTCGCGCAAATGGCCAGCTCTGGGATGGGGCAGGGGGTCGAAGACTCCTGCATGTCTGTCTGGACGATGCCCTCGGGCGCAATGGTCATCACACATGAAAGTTTTACGCACCCGTTTGCCGGGTCGGACCTTCAAGTTCACGGAACCAAGGGTTCGATTTTTGCAGATGGCGTCATGACGCAGCGCCCGGTTGGGTCGATCAAACTGGTGACTGAAGCCGGAAGCGAAGAGATCCCGTTTTCGGATCATTCGCTATACGTTCAGGGCGTATCAGAATTTGTCGCCGCGACCACCGGCGAAGGTCGCCCGGCGGCTGACGGGCCCGATGGCGTGAAATCGTTGTCCGTGGCGCTTTGTGTGCGAGAAGCCGCAGCCTCGGGTCGGCGTATCAATGTAGATTATGGTGGTTTCTGATGACCAAACTGGTTTCTGTTTCCGAGGCCGTTTCTCGCATCCCGGACAATGCGGTCGTCTCTGTGTCATCGTCTTCGGCTCTGGGTTGTCCTGATCTTGTTCTAAAGGCGCTGGGAGAGCGGTTTCGCACTGAAGGGCATCCGCGCAACATTACAACGCTGCACCCTATTGCTGCAGGGGATATGTATGGCGTGAAGGGCATGGATTATCTGGCCCAAGATGGACTGCTAAGCCGCGTTCTCGCCGGATCATACCCTTCGGGCCCCTCTAGCCTCGAGATGCCGGAAATCTGGAAGATGATCGTCGAAGATCGAGTGGCCGCTTACAACGTGCCGTCTGGAATTCTGTTCGATATGCATCGCGAAGCCGCAGCGCATCGACCCGGTGTTCTGACGCAGGTTGGGCTTGAGACTTTCGTGGATCCGGTTCGTGAAGGATGCGCGATGAACGCGCGTGGTGCGGCGGCTCCAATTGTTAACCGAAAGGAATTCGACGGTCAGACCTGGTTGCACTTCCCAAACATCAATCCGAACGTGTGCGTTTTGCGCGCAACCTCGGCGGATGAGTTTGGCAACCTGACCTATGAACATGAAGGTGCCTATCTGGGTGGATTGGAGCAAGCGATTTGCACACGCAACCACGGTGGACTCGTGATCGCTCAGGTTCAACGTGTGACTGTCGCCGGAAGCTTGCGCCCCCATGACGTGCGTGTGCCAGGACATCTGATCGATCTGATCGTTGAAGACCCAGAGCAGATGCAAACGACAGAGACGCCCTATGACCCTGCAATCTCAGGCCAGATTATGCGCCCTTGGGACAGTTTTTCGCTGGCCGAACATGGTGTCGAGAAGATCATCGCGCGACGGGCTGCCCAAGAACTGCGCAGCGGCATGAGCGCCAACTTGGGCTTTGGCATCAGCGCAATGGTCCCGCGTGTTTTGTTGGAAGAGGGCCATCCTCAGGCGGTGACGTGGGCGATTGAACAGGGGGCTGTCGGTGGTGTCCCACTAACCGGCTTTGCCTTTGGTTGTGCATCCAACGCGCATGCCTATGTGCCGTCACCGCAGCAATTCATCTATTTCCAGGGCGGCGGGTTCGATATGTCGTTCCTCTCGTTCCTCGAGGTAGATGTCGAAGGCAATGTGAACGTCTCCAAACTTGGTAAGAAGCCCTATCTAACTGCAGGATGCGGCGGTTTTGTCGATATCACCGCGCGGGCCAAAAAGATCGTGTTCTCGGGTTGGTTCGAAGCTGGCGCCAAGATTGATCTGGTGGATGATGGCATCCGTGTGAATGCCCCCGGAAAATTCACCAAGATGGTGGACCAGGTCGAACATGTCACATTCTCGGGCCGCCGTGCCCGGGAAACCGGTCAGGATGTGCTCTATGTAACCGAGCGTTGCGTTATTCGCCTGACGGATCAGGGGCTGGTGGCGACGGAAATCATGCCCGGCATTGAGGCACAGCGCGACATTGTCGAAGCTTCAGGCGGTCGCGTCAAAGTCGCGGCAAACGCGGTTCAGATGCCCAACTCGCTATTCACAGTTGGCCCGATGGGGATGACACTTTGAGCAAACTGCGCATTCATATCGAGGGTGCAACCGCCGTCCTGACTTTGGACAACGAGGCCAAGCTCAATGCGCTAACTGTAGATATGCTGCACGCGCTGGAAGCTGGCCTGACAGAGGTCGAGCGTGACGTGTCTATTCGTGCGCTTGTTCTGACCGGCGCGGGTGAAAAAGCGTTCTGTTGTGGGGCCGATATTGGCGCTTGGGGTGATCTGAGCCCCGCCGAATTCGCGCGCCATTGGGTCCGTGATGGACATCGCATCTTTGACCGCCTGGCGCGGATCGGCAAGCCAACAATTGCTGCGATCAACGGTCATGCGTTCGGCGGCGGGCTAGAGCTGGCCAGTTGCTGCGATCTGCGCCTGATGACCCCGCGGTCCACGCTGGCTTTGCCTGAAGCTCGGGTCGGGATTGTACCCGGCTGGTCCGGGACACAGCGGTTGACCCGGCTGATCCCCGAAGCTGTGGTGAAAGAGATGGCACTCTTTGGGCGCCGTATTGGTGCTGACCGCGCAGTCGCCTTGGGCTATGCGACCGAGGTGACCGACGACGTTCTGGCGTGCGCGCTTGAGATCACCACCGAACTTAGCGACCTTTCGCCTCGCGCCACCGAAATCTCAAAAAACATGATCCATGCAGCGGTCGGTGAAGACACTCATGCCGTGGTCGAAGCCCTTGGTAGCGCAGCGGTTGCCGCCTCAGCGGACCGCGAAGAAGGCGTTGCCGCGTTCATGGAAAAACGTAACCCCACATTTTCGGGCCTTTGACAATATGAAAGATATCACCATCAACCCTGCTATCGCGTTCGAGTTGCCGCCGTTGTTCGAAGGTCGGCATCTCATCTATGGTAGGTGGCAGAATAGCGCGTCGGGTGAGACGTTTGAACGGCGCTCGCCCTCGCACGGGCACATCGTCAGCCGTTCGGCCTTGGGTGGCGAGGCTGAAGCCGAGGCCGCGATCCAGGCGGCGCGCAAGGTGTTCGACAGCGGTGATTGGAGCCGGGCATCAGGCAAAGAACGGGCCACCGTTTTGCTGAAGGTTGCCGAACTGATTGAGCAGAATGTCGACCGGATCGCACTGATCGAAACGCTGGAAAGCGGTAAGCCGATCAGCCAATCCAAGGGCGAGGTCGGCGGTGCAGCAGACCTTTGGCGTTATGCGGCCTCATTGGCACGCAGTACACACGGCGATAGCCACAACACTCTTGGCGCAGACATGATGGGTGTCGTGCTGAAGGAACCCGTCGGTGTCGTGTCCATCATTACGCCGTGGAACTTCCCCTTCTGGATTCTCAGTCAGAAGCTGCCCTTCGCGTTGGCGGCTGGTTGCACCGTTGTTGTGAAGCCGTCTGAGATAACACCATCGACGACCCTGATGCTCGGCGAGCTGCTCATTGAGGCCGGATTGCCTGCAGGTGCCTGCAACATGGTGTTGGGCTATGGCGTTCCAGTTGGCAGTTTGATGTCCAGCCACGACAGTGTGGATATGGTCAGCTTTACCGGCTCTACCGCAGTGGGCAAGACGATCAGCGCTGTTGCGTCGGACACGCTCAAGAAAGTTGCGCTGGAGCTCGGGGGCAAGAACCCACAAGTCATTTTCCCAGACGCAGATTTGGACGCAGCCGCCGATGCTGTTGTGTTCGGCGTCTATTTCAACGTCGGCCAGTGCTGCAACTCCTGCAGTCGCATCATTGTACACGAAGACATTGCCGATGAATTCCGCGAACGTGTCGTTGCCCTGTCGCGTAAGGTCAAGTTCGGCGATCCTCTGGATCCAACGACGCAAGTTGGCGCGATTGTCACCCCCGAGCATAACTCGAAAATCGACGCATACGTCAAACAGGCGCAGGCGTCGGGTGCCACCATCGCCTTGGGTGGTGCGCCGCTGCAGGTCGAAGGGCTGGGCGATCAGTTCTATCAGCCTACCATTGTTACGAACGTTCAGCCTGAGATGCCGATTGCGCGGGACGAAGTGTTTGGTCCCGTCCTATCCGTTCTGACGTTCAATACACTGGACGAAGCCGTCGCGCTGACCAATGATAGCGCATACGGTCTGTCGGCAGGGGTCTGGAGCGAAAACGTTCACACCTGCCTAGAGTTTGCCCGCCGAGCAGAAGCGGGGACGGTCTGGACCAATACCTGGATGGACGGGTTCCCCGAGGTCGCTTTCGGTGGGGTCAAACAATCCGGGCAGGGGCGGGAAATCGGACGATATGGGTTCGAGGAATTCTTCGAAGTGAAATCAGTGGTCATGCGCGTCGGCAACAGCCGGGCGCCATGGGTTCCGCAAGACTAAGACCGGGAACCAGATTGGTCCCGAATGAGAATAACGCATTAAGGGAGGAAACGAGAATGCGTAAATTTTTGAAGACAAAATCGCTGTTTGTGGCAGGTCTACTGTGCACGACCAGCCTTGCGCACGCTGAAGACGTGGAAGTTCTGCACTGGTGGACTTCTGGCGGTGAGGCTGCAGCATTGAACGTTCTCAAGGACGACCTGTCCGGACAGGGCATCGGCTGGACCGACATGCCTGTTGCAGGTGGCGGTGGCGAGCAGGCGATGACCGTTCTGCGCGCACGCGTCACCGCAGGCAACGCACCAACAGCCGTTCAGGCTCTGGGCTTTGACATTCTGGACTGGGCCGATCAGGGTGCGCTGGCTGATCTGAATGAAGTGGCAGCCCAGGAAGGTTGGGATGACGTCGTCCCAGATGCGCTGAAAGCCTTCGCCAAGCATGACGGCAAATGGGTCTCGGCCCCTGTGAACGTGCATTCGACCAATTGGGTCTGGGCTAACAAGGCGGTGCTGGACGCCAACGGCATTGCACAGCCCACCAACTGGGACGAATTCGTCGCCGCAGTTGAGGCGTTGAAAGCTGCTGGTGTCACTCCGATCGCGCATGGTGGTCAGGCATGGCAGGACGCGACCGTGTTCGATGCTGTCGCGATGTCGACCCTGGGGCCTGACGGCTACAAAGCGGCCTTCATCGACTTGGACGAGGAAACGCTGGGTGGCGACGCGATGAAAGAAGCGTTCGACCGCATGGCCTTTATCCGCGACAACGTGGATGAGAACTTCTCGGGTCGTGACTGGAACCTGGCGACAGCGATGGTCATCAACGGCGAAGCCGGTTTCCAGATGATGGGTGATTGGGCCAAAGGCGAATTCCTGAACGCGGGCAAAGTGCCGGGCGAAGACTTTTTGTGCTTCCGCTTCCCGGGTACTCAGGATCAGGTCACCTTCAACGCTGACCAGTTCATGATGTTTGATCAGGGCGGTACGGTATCGGCCGAGCAAGCTGCACTTGCCAGTGCGATCCTTTCGCCATCCTTCCAGATTGCCTTTAACAAGGTGAAGGGCTCTGTCCCGGCTCGTACCGATGTGGATGGCAGCGATCTGGATGCGTGTGGTCAGCAGGGCATGAAAGATTTGGCCGCCGCGGCTTCGTCAGGCAACCTGTTCGGCTCGATGGCACACGGACATGCCGCGCCCGCGTCAGTCAAGAACGCAGTCTATGACGTGGTGACTGCCCACTTTAACGGCGAGTACGGCAGCGAAGATGCCGTGACCGAACTGGTTGACGCCGTTTCGATCGCCAAGTGATCCACAAGTGATCCTCCCGATGGGGCGGCGGTCTGGCCGCCCTGTCACCAAACGGGCGCAAAAGCTCCGATCTAACACGACTCGAACGAGGAGGGCGCGCCATGGCTGCTTCAGCCGACGCGGATTTTAAGACACGCCTTCAGAACTGGATACCCAAGCTGGTCCTGTCACCGTCGCTGGCGATGATGCTGGTCTTTGTCTACGGGTTCATTCTGTTTTCGGTCTACCTGTCATTCACCGATAGTCGCATCCTGCCGTCCTTTGGATGGGTCGGATGGGAAAACTATGACAAACTGTGGCGGCTGAGCCATTGGGAAACCTCGTTGATCAATATGGGGATTTTCGCGAGCCTATACATCGTGATCTGCACCTGTATCGGCCTGGGTCTGGCGATCTTCCTTGATCAGAAAATCCGGGGGGAAGGGCTGCTGCGTCCCATCTACCTCTATCCGATGGCTCTGAGCTTCATCGTCACCGGTACAGCCTGGAAGTGGTTCCTTGACCCTGGCATTGGGTTGGAAAACGTGATGCACACATGGGGCTGGACCAGCTTCGAGTTCGATTGGATAAAGAACCGTGATTACGCCATCTACACAGTTGTTCTAGCAGCCGTCTGGCAGACGAGCGGCTTTGTGATGGCAATGTTTCTGGCTGGCCTGCGTGGGATCGACAATGAAATTCTGCGGGCTGCGCAGATGGACGGCGCGTCGAACTGGAACCTCTATCGCCGGATCATTATCCCGCAACTCCGACCAGCCTTCTTGTCGGCCTTCGTGATCCTCAGCCACCTGGCGATCAAGACCTTTGACCTTGTCATCGCCCTGACCGGGGGTGGCCCCGGTCGCGCCACAGAACTACCCGCGACCTTCATGTATTCTTACACGTTCACGCGAAACCAGATGGGGATCGGTGCGGCGTCGGCCACGATCATGCTGATGACCATTGCCGCGATCATGATCCCGTATCTTTACGCCGAATTGCGGGAGAAACGCTGATGTCTCAAGCTACTCAGGATACCGCAATCCGAACGGGCCGCGTTACGCGCACGTTGATCTATCTGGTGCTGCTTCTGTTCGGTCTGTTCTACCTGCTGCCGCTCTATGTCATGCTGGTGAACTCGGTGAAGCCGTTGGAAGAAATCACCGGCGGCGGCATGATGAACCTGCCGCAGGTGTTCACGATTGAGCCGTGGCTCAAGGCGTGGTCTTCGGCGCAGATCGGCGTCGATCCGACAGGGTTGAAGCCCTACTTCTGGAACTCGATCAAGATGGTGGTTCCGGCGGTGATCGTCTCGACCATTCTTGGGGCGTTGAACGGCTATGTGCTGACCAAATGGCGCTTCAAGTACGACACCATCTTATTCGGACTGATGCTGTTCGCCTGCTTCATCCCGTTCCAGATTGTTCTTATCCCGATGGCACGGATGTTGGGCATAATCGGGCTGGCAGGCACCACCTGGGGTCTTGCACTTGTCCACGTTGTCTACGGGATTGGCTTTACCACGCTGTACTTCCGCAACTACTACGCTGTGTTCCCGACCGAGCTGATCCGCGCGGCGCAGATTGATGGCGCAGGTTTCTTCCAGATTTTCTGGCGCATTCTTTTGCCCAGTTCCGGGCCGATCGCGGTGGTTTCGATCATCTGGCAGTTCACCAACATCTGGAATGACTTTCTGTTCGGCGCGTCCTTTGCCGATGCCAACAGCCAACCGATGACGGTGGCACTGAACAATCTGGTGCAGTCATCAACCGGTGTGAAGGAATACAACGTTCATTTTGCAGGCGCCATTCTGGCGGCCATGCCAACTCTGCTCGTCTACATCGTGGCCGGTCGATACTTCGTCCGCGGCCTGATGGCGGGTTCGGTGAAAGGATAAGACCTCATGGGTTTTCTAGACATAGACAACGCGACCAAATCCTACGGGGCGGTCGAGGTTCTGCACAAGGTCGACATCTCGGTGCAGGAAGGAGAGTTCCTGGTTCTGGTCGGCCCCTCGGGCTGTGGCAAATCCACTCTGCTGAACATGATCGCGGGGCTGGAAGAGATCACCAGCGGCGAAATCCGCATCAAGGATCAGGTGATGAACGGGGTGCACCCGTCCAACCGCAACATTGCCATGGTTTTCCAAAGCTATGCTTTGTATCCCAATATGACAGTCGGGCAGAACATCACTTTCGGTCTTGAGATGCATGGTGTGCCCAAGCCTGAACGCGAAAAAGCGATGCAAGAAGTTGCCAAGCTCTTGCAGATCGAGCAGCTGCTGGATCGTAAGCCCGGTCAGTTGTCGGGCGGTCAGCGCCAGCGGGTTGCAATGGGTCGCGCGTTGGTACGGAACCCTGATGTCTTTCTGTTCGATGAACCGCTCTCGAATCTCGATGCCAAGCTTCGCGTCGACATGCGAACCGAGATCAAGAAGCTGCATCAAAATCTCGGGACCACCATCGTCTATGTGACGCATGACCAGATCGAGGCGATGACGCTTTCAAGCCGGATCGCCGTGATGAACGGCGGTTACGTCCAACAGCTGGGTACGCCGCAGGAAATCTATGACACGCCTGCGAATATTTTCGTTGCAACATTCATGGGCTCTCCTGCGATGAACGTGGTACCGGCCAAGGTTACGGTTTTGAATGGCCGCCCTCATGCAGAGGTCGCCGTTCACGACGGATCTATGGCGCAACTTCCGTTCAGCCAAGACAACTTGGCCGCATGGGACGGACGCGAGATCTTGTTGGGAATCCGCCCTGAGACTATCACCGATTTGGATGGTGCGGATCGAAAGTCGTCGAACATCGCGCAGATGGCCAACCGTATCGTGGTGACGGAGCCCGCTGGATCTGACACGTTCGTCTCGATGCAATTGGGCGGGCGAGATGTGATCGCGCGTATGCGTTCGGATGCCGAAGTGGCACCGGGTCAGGATTTCAACTTTGCAGTGAACATGGAAAAGGCTGTGGCTTTTGATCCCGAAAGCGAGAAGCGGATCCTTCCATGAATCGAGCTGACGTCATAATCATTGGGTCGGGTATCGGGGGGGCAACGCTGGCTGCGGCGTTGGCTCCGTCCGGTCGTCGCATCTTGATCCTTGAACGAGGAAAGCGGTTGCAGCTCTCACCTCAGGATCGAGACCCAAAAGCGATCTTTGCCAAAGGGCACTTTCGCCCCGATGAAACATGGCTGGACGGAGCGGGCAAACCTTTCAACCCCGGAAACTACTACTGCGTTGGTGGAAATTCCAAGTTCTACGGTGCAGCTTTGATACGCTATCGGAAAGAGGATTTTGAGCCGCGTCAGCATATGGGTGGCTACTCGCACGGCTGGCCCATGCCCTATGAACAGCTGGAGGCGGATTACACCACCGCGGAACAGCTTTACGACGCACGTGGGACCACCAAAGAGGACCCCACCGAACCGCCGCACAGTAGGGGTTACCCGCACCCACCTGTGCCGGATGAGGTTGATATTGCAGACCTGAGAAACCGGCTAAGCCACGCAGGCCTGACGCCATCCTCAGTGCCTTTGGGCGTGGATATCGAAACCTGGTTGCGGGCTGGGCAAACAACTTGGGATGCGTTTCCCAATACATGCGGCGGCAAAATGGACGCCGAAACCTGTGCCCTCGCCGAGGCATTGAAGCATGGGAATGTCGAGCTGTTAACTGACGCGCGTGTCCGAAAATTGAAGGCTGATGCCCTTGGTTGTGTCACAAGTGTCGAAGTTGATGGCCACGGTACCCTGCGTGCGCCGCTCATCGTGCTTGCAGCAGGTGCGGTACAGTCCTCGGTACTGTTGCTGCAGTCCGCGAACGACAATTGTCCAACCGGTCTTGCCAATCGGTCCGATCAGGTCGGACGGAACTTCATGAACCACAATTGTTCGGCGGTGCTGGCCCTTCATCCGCTGCGCCGAAACAGGGCGGTCTATCAAAAGACATTGATGTTCAACGACTATTACAACAGCGACGGACAGGGTGGCTTGCCTTTGGGCAACATTCAGATGTTGGGAAAGATCACTGGGCCGATCCTTGCGTCGCAAACCCATCTTCCTGGTCCAATTGCAGCACTGATCGCAAATCGCAGTTTTGATTTCTACGCTATGTCCGAGGATCTGCCGAACCCAGAAAGCCGGGTGACGGTCGAAGGTGACCAGATCAAGCTGGATTGGAAACGCTCGAATTGGGCTGCGCACGAGGCCCTGGTTGCGCGGCTAAAAGCGCATCTTAAGCAGGCCGGGTTTCCTATTGTATTGTCGCGACCATTTGATCGGCGCACTCCGTCGCATCAATGCGGCACAGCGCGAATGGGCAATGACCCGGCAAGCAGTGTCGTCGACACGTTCTGCCGCAGCCACGACCACAAGAACCTGTTCATCGTCGACGCGTCAGTTCTTCCGACATCTGCGTCAGTGAATCCGGCTCTCACTATAGCCGCACTCGCACTCCGGGCAGGTCGTCACATTATTGAAACGGAGTTCGCCGCATGACCGGAACAGCATTGGTGACCGGAGGACAACAGGGCATTGGACTCGGGGTGGCGCGCGCCTTGATCGCCGCGGGGTACAAGGTCGCAATAGCCTCTCGCGCGGCGCCCTACAAACCGGTCGTGGAGGCGGCTTTGGCAGAGCTTGGCCCAAGCGCAATTTATGTGCAGCACGACGTATCCGACATTGATCACGTTCCAGAGCTACTGGATCAGATCGAAGCCGATTTGGGCCCGATCACGGCGTTTATAAACAACGCTGGCGTAGGAGCGCCAGTGCGTGGTGACATGCTGGACCTGAAGCCCGAGAATTGGGATTTCGTGCAGAACATCAACCTGCGTGGCGCGTTTTTTCTGGCGCAAGAGGTGGCCCGGCGCATGTTGGCGCAGCCGCAAGATACCTATCGTTCGATCACCTTTGTCACCTCTGTTAGCGCGACAATGGTATCGATCGAACGCGCCGAGTACTGCGTGTCCAAGGCGGCCGCAGCGATGATGGCTCAGTTGTTCGCAGTACGCTTGGCCGCCGAAGGCATCGGTGTCTTTGAGCTGCGACCGGGCATCATCGCGACCGAGATGACGGCGGGCGTGCGCGACAAGTATACCGACCGTATCGAGGGCGGTCTTGTTCCCGCGGCACGCTGGGGTGAGCCCGAGGATATTGGGTCCGTTGTTGTCCCACTGGTTCAGGGGCACATGCACTTTGCGAACGGCGCCGCCATCCCGGTGGATGGCGGCTTGTCGATTTCACGTCTGTAGGTCAGGGCACACAAGAATGTCTGAAGGATATGATTTCATTGTCATTGGTGGCGGTTCGGCAGGCTCGGTGATCGCTGCGCGTCTTTCCGAAGAACCGTCGGCGCGTGTGCTGTTGCTAGAGGCTGGCTCCACCGACCGTAACCCGCTCTTTCACCTGCCAGCTGGGTTCGCGAAGATGACCAAGGGTATCGGCAGCTGGGGCTGGTCCACGGTTCCGCAAAAGCACATGCAGAACAAGGTGTTCAACTACACCCAGGCCAAAGTGATCGGCGGAGGGTCTGCAATTAATGCGCAAATCTATACGCGGGGTGCAGCTCAGGATTACGATGACTGGAGACAGATGGGGTGCGAGGGGTGGAGTTATGCCGACGTGCTGCCCTATTTCAAAAAGTCTGAAGACAACGACACCTACGACGACGAATTTCACGGCAAGGGCGGACCGCTGGGCGTGTCCATGCCCGCAGCCCCTTTGCCAATCTGCGATGCCTACATCAAGGCCGCTGGGGAAGTGGGGATTCCTGAAACACGCGATGTGAATGGGGCCAAACAAGATGGAGCGGGGTACTATCAGCTGACCCAGCGCAATGCGCGACGATCCTCTGCTGCGATGGCGTTTATCGCGCCGAACCGCAGCCGCCCGAACCTGACCGTGCGCACTGGCGCTCAGGTGCGCCGCATTATGGTGGATAAGGGCAGGGCGACTGGTGTCGAGATGATAAACGGGGACAAGATCTCAGCCGCGAAAGAGGTCATTCTGTCCTCAGGTGCCATCGGTTCGCCGCGCTTGTTGCAACTGTCGGGAATTGGCCCGGCGGATCATTTGGACAGCCTTGGCATCGACGCGGTTTTTCATCAGCCGCAGGTGGGCGCGAATTTGCAAGACCATCTGGATTTGTATTCCATCTGCGAAGTGACCGGCCCGCACACCTACGACCGTTTCGCTAAGCTGCACCTTTCAGCTTTTGCAGGCCTGCAATACCTTTTCACTCGCAAGGGACCGGTGGCGTCCAGCCTGTTCGAAACGGGTGGGTTCTGGTACGCAGACCCGGACGCGCGTTCGCCGGATCTTCAGATGCATCTGGGGCTTGGTACCGGCATTGAGGCAGGGGTCGAGGCGATGCCCAACGGTGGCGTTACACTGAACGCCTGTTTTCTGCGACCCAGATCACGCGGAACCGTCCGGTTGCAAAGCTCGGACCCCGCGATGATGCCGCTTATAGATCCCAACTATCTGGCGGATCCCTACGACCGCGAGATGTCCATTCGGGGCCTGAAGCTGGTGCAGAACATCCTCGCTCAGGATGCGCTGAAACCGTACATCTTGGCAGAACGTTTGCCGGGCCCGGACGTGCGGACCGAGCAGCAGTATTTCGATTTTATCTGTGTACACTCCAAAACATCACACCACTGCGCAGGTACCTGTCGTATGGGCAGCGATGCCGAAGCCGTTCTGGACCCGCGCCTGCGGTTCAATGGGATCGAAGGGCTTCGCGTCGCGGATGCGTCGATTATGCCGACGGTCAATTCATCGAACACCAATGCACCTACTATCATGATCGGGGAAAAAGCTTCCGACATGATCAAACAAGATCAGGGTTTCTAAAAATGATCCGCCATATCGTACTGACCAAATTCCGCGCCGGCGTGACCGAGGAGACAATCGGAGCCATCTACAAAGGTCTTGAGGACGTTTCCAAGGCCCTTCCCGGGGCCAGCGGGTTTACCGGTGGCCGCAGTGAGAGCCCCGAGCAGATCGAACGCGGATACATGCATGGTTTCATGATTGACTTCGACGATTGGGCCGCGCTGGAGACCTATCAGAACAACGAAACGCACAAGGCGCTGGGCGCGCAACTGGTCGAGAACGCCGTGGGTGGCATCGACGGCATTCTGGTTCTGGATTTGGAGGTTTGAGACAGTGAAATTGATTTTGCCGAATCCTGAGGGGCAGCCGGAACCCTATGCGCTGACCGGAACGCCGTTAGTACCGCGCAAGCCGCAGGTGCCTCTGACGCGCACGGCCTTTGCGGCAGCTCATGTGGTTTCAGACCCGATGGCGGAACGTAATCCCTGGGATGGGCGTCCCGCAGTTGATTGGGAAGCGACCCTGCGATTTCGTCAGGGACTCTGGGATCAGGGGCTGGGTCTGGCCGAAGCCATGGATACCGCACAACGGGGTATGGGCGTCGATTGGGAGACCGCGCTGGAGCTGATCCAGCGCACAATGAAGGCTGCGCAGGCACATCCGTTGTCGCCTCGGGTGGCTTGTGGGGCAGGGACTGATCACCTGCCTCTAAGCGCGTTGAACACAGCAGGTGAAATCCTGTCAGCCTACGAGCAACAGGCCGAGGCGATCGAAGCCGCCGGAGGGCAATTGATCCTCATGGCGTCACGCGCCTTCCCATCGATCAAGGCAGGTCCGGACACCTACCATGATGTATACCGCGCGCTGATCGATGGGGCTGCGGAGCCTGTTATCCTGCACTGGCTGGGCGATATGTTCGATCCTGCATTGACGGGCTATTGGGGTAGCACGGATATCGACGCGGCCAGCGACTTTGTACTGTCCCTGATTAACGAAAATCCCGCCAAGGTTGATGGGATAAAAATATCCTTGCTGGATCAGGCACACGAAGAATACTTCCGCGCGCGGTTGCCGGACGGCGTGCGCCTCTACACTGGTGACGATTTCAACTACGCTGATCTTATTGCCGGGGATAGAAAGCATTTTTCCCACGCTCTGCTCGGCATTTTCGCAGCTATCGCCCCCGCCGCCAGCCAAGCGCTTGAGGCGTTGGCTATGGGCGACATGGATCGCTACAACGCGCTGTTCGCACCGACAATTCCCCTCAGTCGAGAGATTTTTAAGGCTCCGACGCGGTTCTACAAAGCCGGGATTGCCTATCTGGCATGGCTTAACGGAGCCCAGTCCCATTTCATCATGCCGGGTGGGTTCCAATCCAGCCGTGACATCTGCCACTACGCGCAAGTGTTCAGATTGGCGGATCAAGCCGGTTTACTCTCAGACCCTGAACTGGCTAAAGCACGGATGACCACGCTTCTCAGCTTGCATGGAGTTGAACAATAGCCTGAATGCGAAAACCCACGATCATAGATGTCGCCAACTCGGCGGGCGTTTCCAAGTCGACGGTAAGCCTTGTGTTGCGGGGCAGTCCGCACGTAAAGCCGGAGACACGCAAGCTCGTCCAATCCGCGATGAAAGAGATCGGGTATGTCTATAACCGATCGGCGGCAAATCTGCGATCTACGGGGACGGCGCTAATAGGTTTGGTGATAAACGACCTGACCAACCCGTTTTTCACCGAGTTTGCAACTTCGTTGCAGATGGCGCTGGCGTTCCGAGGCTATGCGGTCGTATTGGCGAACACAAACGAAGACCCCGAACTTCAGGATCAGGTGGTGAGCGCGATGCTTGAACACGGTGTTTCTGCTTTGATCCTATCGCCTGCTTATGGCGATGTAACAAACACCCTCTCCGCGGTAGAGCGAGCTGACATTCCGTTGATGCAAGTCTTGCGACAGGTTGAAAGCGAAACAGGCAGATTTCCCTTTATCGCACCTGATTACGCAGAGGGTGGGCGCGCGGCAACGCAGTATCTGATCGAAACGGGCGCGCGGAACATAGCCTTCATCGGTGGTCTGGATGGTGCTGAAGTCACTCAGGAAAGACTGTCCGGCTATATTAGTGCAATGAAAGACAACCACTTGCAGCCTATTGTTAAAACGGGGGAATCCAGCCGATCATTCGGACATAAGGCAACAGTCAGCCTCTTCAAGGAGCAACCGGCGTGTGATGCCGCGGTTTGTTTCAATGATCTTGTTGCTTTTGGGATGATTAATGCCTGCCATGAAGCTCAGGTTAAGATTGGCACAGAGTTTCAGATAGTCGGTTTCGACGACATCAAGGAAGCATCAGAATGCTGGCCAGCTTTGTCTACCGTACACTGCGGCGTCTCTGAATTTGGCGAACAAGTTGCGGACACTGTTTTGCTGTGGTTGCAGGATGGTGCCACGCCAGCACAACACACGCGGACTTCAACGCGCTTGGTATTGAGGGAAACTACGAAAGACACGGTGTAGCAAAAGACTATACCAGCCTTTGTCGAGAGGTCTTGTCAGAAGGGTCTTGTCAAAAGAACTTTGCTTGAGCGGGCAGGGCGGTTGCGTAGGTTTTGCACATAACCAATTCTACCTCTTTCAAGTATTTCAAAACCAGCCCCGAGATCATTCGCCTTGCGGTGATGCTGTACATCCGTTTCCCGCTCTCGCTTCGGAATGTCGAAGATCTGTTGCATGCGCGAGGCATCGACGTGAGCCACGAAACTGTCCGATATTGGTGGAACAGGTTTGGCCCGATTTTTGCTGCTGAGATTAGAAGAAAGCGTGTTCAACAGCTGCGCGCCTTCTCCAAATGGACGTGGCACTTGGACGAGGTTTTTGTGAAGGTGAATGGCAAGAGACACTACCTCTGGCGGGCCGTCGATCATGAGGGCGAGATGTTGGAAGCCGTTGTCAGTAAACGCCGAAACAAAGCTGCAGCACTGAAATTCCGAAAGAAATTGATGAAGCGGCACGGTTGTGCCGAAGCAATCGTCAGAGATCGTTTCGCTTCCTACAAGGCTGCGCTCAGAGAAATGGGCGTGCTTGAAAAACAACAGACGGGCAGGTGCCTAAACAACCGCGTCGAGAACTCGCACCTGCCATTCCGACGAAGAGAACGCGCAATGCAGTGTTTTAGACGCATGCGAAGTCTACAGAAATTCGCATCCGTCCATTCCTCGGTCTATAACCACTGCAACCAGGAAAGATCGCTAGCCAGTCGCGACACTTTCAAGCTAGCCCGCGCCGTTGCTCTTAGCGAGTGGCGTCAGCTTTGTTCCGGATAGGTTCACGGTTTCCGCGGCAAGCTTAGACTGGCTCGAATTTGTCTGACAGCACCCCGACGAGCATTCATTCCTTTCTGTGCCGCAAATCCAACCCTCCATTTATCGCTGAATTAGCACAGAACACGGCGCACGACGCGCTACACGTGAGGCGGTGGACCCCATGAAGTAGTTGACCGCTGAGGGGTGATGAGCCCCAACGATAATGAGATCGGCGCCGATCTCGGCCGCAATTTCCGCGATGCGCATCCCAGGTTTTCCAGTCGTCACCTTGCACTCGATGTTATCTTCACCGACGGCAAGGTTTTCGAGTTTATTCATTATCTTCGTTGTCAGGTGGTTTTCGGTCTTAACTGTGACGAATTCTGCAGCAAAACCAGGAATTTGTTCGAGCACGGTGAGCAACGTGATCGTCCCCTCTTCCTCGAGCATACTTTGCGCAGTGGCGATCTTGGCGCTTACCATCGCTTCGTGATCAATGGCGACGGGTATGAGAATTGATTTCGGCATAGCTGTTTCTCTCAAAGTCAGGGCTGGACATAGGTCACATTGGTCAAATTATCTGTCACACGGCAGACGCGCCAGCTAGGGCAGTGCGTGGCCTGATCGCTCGGTCGGTTGCAGCAAACATCGGGGCGACTTTGCTATCGGTTAGGACTAAGTTTTCCGATGGGCTTGCGAGCATTTCGACGTTAGCGCGCCCAAAGAGGATGCGCTTGGCCGCGCATTCAAGCTCTTTGGTATAGCCGCCGCCTTCAACGACATAGAGCGTCCTCTGGACGATTTCGTTGACGTAGGTTGCGACACTATGTGCGAACAGTGTGGTCCTACTGAGAAAGTCGCGCGTCACCTAGCTATTGTCCTATTGGTAAACGTCGGGAAGCAGTGAAGTCGAGAACGCGGGGATGTATGCGATCATCAGCGTAACGATTAGCATGAAGAAGACAAACGGGATGGCGCGATAGGCGATCTTTAGGATCGACTCGCCGGTTATACCGGATACCACGAAGAGGTTTAGCCCAAGCGGAGGTGTGATAAACCCAACACCAAGCGCTGTGATCATCATAATGCAAAACTGGATATCGTTCATCTCGATCTCTTGCGCTAGTGGGAAGAGGATCGGTGCAAGGATCACGATATTCGGCGTCGTCTCCATCACGCAGCCGGCGGCCACGAGGATCAGAACCATGATGCCAATGAGTAAGTACTCATTAGAGGTCATAGACGTCAGAGCGCCGACAAAACCTTGCGGTACTCCGATAATAGCAAGAGCTTCAGCCAGTGGGATCGAGAACGCGATGATCGGCAAGATCACACCGTTGACCTTGGCGGAACTGACAAGCATCGCGGGAAAGTCCGAGAACTTGAGCGTTCCAATAATGAAGCCAATCACAATTGTGGTGACCACCGCGACAGCGCCCGCTTCCGTAGGGGTTAGGCGACCTGAGAATATACCGAAAAAGATGATGCCGGGAACGAGAAAGGCGTACCAGCCTGATTTCACGGTCTTCCACAGATTTGCGCGCCATTCAGCGGCCGTCATAATGCCCCCGCCTTCCCACAAATTGAGACGATTCATCACGATGTTTGTCACGAGAATCGATAGAAGGATCAGTAGGCCTGGGATGACCGCCGCCAAGAAGAGCGTCGAAACAGCGATACCAAGGACGAGGCCAATAATAATATATGCAATCGAAGGCGGGATCAGAATGCCAGTACATGCCCCGGCCGCGACGAGTGCGCAAGCATAAGCGCGCGGATAGCCAGATTCCACCAGCCGATCGATTGTCATCCGGCCTACGGCCGCGGCACCTGCGGCGTCAGAGCCCGAAATCGCGGCAAACATGCCACAAACGAGCACCGTGGCAGAGCCAAAGCCACCCTTGGCCCAGCATGTTAGAGCCTCTGCCACGTCGAGAAACTTTCGACTGAGCCCAGTGCGAACAAGTACATCACCTGTAAGGATAAATAGCGGCACAGCGGTCAGCGCAAACGCATCTATGCCCGAGAAAAGCTTTTCGCCCATCAAACTTAGTGGCAACGCACCTGACCAAACGAGCATCAAGATCGTTGCAGCGCCAATAGCAGCCCAGACCGGCACGGCCATTGCTACCAGGAAGATAAATAGGAGGACCGGGCCGTAGAAGTCCCATCCAAGGATCAGTTCAACTTGTTGGGGTGTTCCAAATAGCATCGCTTTGTCTCACTCAATCAAACAGCTTGTCGCCTTCGTAAACGGGACGCCCGTTTCGAAGGTCTGAAACATCGCGTAGGAAGCTTTGCACCAACCGTAAGATCACCAAAGCAAAACCAAAGGGCACAGCCATGAGGAACCACACCTGGGAAATCCGCAAGCCATGTGTCACCGAGCCAAACTTCCAAGAAACGTGAACGGTTTCAAAGGACCAGTAGATGGCCACCAAAGCCACGATGAACATGACGATGTCACCAAAAATGTAGAGCAGCGTTTTCATTGTGCCGGGAACGTAGTGCATCAGGACGTCTATACGGATGTGTCCGCGTTCTTTGACCGCCGCAGCCGCCCCAATCCATGCCAGGTAGATGAATGAATAGCGAACCATCTCTTCACCCCAGATTGAGGAATATGAAAACACCTCACGCCGGACAACTTCGATGAACATGGTTCCCACGAGCATCACGTAGAATACCAATAGCATCCATCGTTCGCCGTTCTTGTCTATAGCTTTGTAGATGTCTGACATGCGACTCTCCTACCTCGACGCGCGCTTGCGTGATGTCTGGAAACACCGCGGTCGGTCTGTTTGGAAAAAGCGGGATAGGACCTGCACCAGGGCGACGCAGGTCCCGTGGTTGTACTAGGCGTCGTGAACGTAGAAGCGGCCTCGGGTGCCCGCAGCCTCTTCTAGCTTGGCGAAGGTATCCATCGAGCCCGCGAGATCGGTCTTAAACCCGTCCCATTCGCTGCGCTGATAGCCACCTGCTTCTTGCCATTCGGCTAGTTGATCTTCGGACAGCGAGTGGAACTCGACGCCATTCTTGATCAGCTCGGCCATCGCGTAAGAGCGTGAGCCTGGCACGGTGGCGAGGTTCTGGTGCTGGGTCACTTCACCCGCAAACTCGATGCCTTCTTGGACGTCAGTTGGTAGACCGTTGAACCATTCGAGGTTGATAGAGTAGACTTGGCTGTCCGGCACAGCTTGCGTGAATGTCACGTGGCTGAGGATTTCGGCGAAGCCGAAAACATTGAGCGCCCCGACTGAGGGATCAAGCGCATCAGCCACACCTTGTCGGATTGCAGAAGGTGTTTCACCCCAAGCAACCGGAGTGGGATTTGCGCCTACGAGGCCGTAGTATTGCTGCAGCATCGCTGAGCCTGGCACACGGAACTTGACTCCAGCCATGTCGCCTGGGGTTATGATCGCGCTACCGCCTTTACGTACAGCAACAACACGCGGGTCGATCACAATGTAAAAGAGCGCTTTGAAACCGGAAGCAGCGATCTTCGGGTCGACTTCTGCTTTCCACGCATCTGACGAGGTCAGGTTAGTGAACCGCTGGTTCGAGCCGCAAAAATAGGGCAGGTTAATCAGGTCTGTGACCGGCGCAAACGGTGCGAAATTAGACACCGAGTGCTGCGCAGCTTGAATCGTGCCACCCTGAACCGCTTGAGCCAGGGCACCACCTGCACCCAGCTGGCCGCCGGGCGCCAGCCGCACATAGACCTTTCCATTGGTCATGTTCTGGATGTTTTCTTTCAAGTTCAACTGCATGATCGGGTACGAACGCGAGGCCCCGATGACGTATGCCGTTGCCAAAGTCATCACGTGTTCCGCTGCCCGCTCTCGGTCTCTCTCTTCGGCAGCGGTTTGTGCTGCCGCTTGGTCTGACCAAAGCACGCCCGCTGCACCCGCCACCAACGCGGCTGTAAACCCGCCGGATCCCGCCAGCTTCAAGAAATTTCGGCGCTCAGCTGACACCAACTCCTTATCTTCGCTATCCAAAATACATCCTCCCTTTAGATAGGTTCAGTCTGTTGTTGATTGATTTGACTTTGCCCGCGCTTCGCTACGCAGGATGCCAACGGAAAACGAAATCGCTGCCGCGAAAAGGATCACCATCTCGGTCACCGTGCCTACGATGGGCGCGTCTCCTATCGCGCCTATCACGACATTAACGGTAAACAGCGTCACCAGAGCCAGTGCGATCAAATACGGCATTTGTTCTCCCCGTCGCCTCGTTCAGGCGATTCTTAGCAATGTAAGCGCTTACACCGCGCCATGCAAGCGCTTACATTCTGCTGGCGGCATATGGAGAGGGCGACACAGGTAACGTGCGCAGACCGAAGGCAGTAAAGCTGATCTTTATGGAACTGTGTCGAATGTCAGGAACGACCGCGTGCGGACAATAGAAACTTCTTTAACGATGCGGTTGAAGCGAATGTCATCTGAGGATGCTCGACCTGTTATGCTCAACAGGTGCGCCCGACGACCGCAGGCGCGGGATCGCCGCGCGTATCGTATGCCGCTGCCAGCCAACTGCTTTTGGATCTGCACACCTGTTGCTCAGGTGCGGCGCGCCATGAGTTTTCGCAGCGTCTCAGTTATAGGCTCCGGAACTGGTCTCGCCGAACTGTGCTTAGCGGGGTCGGAAGGAAGGTTTTCTGTGGGTTTATCGGTCATCCAGGTCTCCTTTTAGTCGCGGGACGATCTCGTGCAGCAGATTGCTCAAACCAGGCATTCCCACCAATAGCAGCGTATACGGCTATGAGCAGGAAGCAGATTTTACGGTTGCGCTCGAACAACTTGTGTCCTGATTACGCTTCTTCTGTATCGTTTGATTGATCTTCCTTGATTGGTAGGATGGGTAAACCTTCAAAACTAATCTGGGGTTAAAAATGTACAGGTATGTGCTGACAACATTGGCCTTGTTTTTTGCAAGCTTACTTCATGCCGCCGGTATGGAACGGTGGGGTGAATCCGGGGACTGGACAATCCTGATAGATCCCGAAAAGGGAAACGGCTGTCTCGCGTGGAAGCTTTTTGAAAATGGCATGACCGTTGAAATTGGCGCAGCACCCAATCAGGCCGGCGGCTTTTTTGCTGCTTTTAATCCGGCCTGGGTTCAAATCGAGGACGGGGTGACCGGGATCGTACAGTTCGATTTTGGTGATGCGCAATTCGAAGGCGAGGCGGTTGGTGTCTTCAAGAATGGCGTACCCGGTGGCTACGCCTTTTTCGACAACCCGGCGTTTGTAACCGAGTTTGGAAAACGCCAGAGTGTTACGGTTATTGGTGAAAGTGGGGCCGAAGTTGAACTCGATCTCAGTGGGTCTGCCAAAGCCATTAAGGCCGTTCTGACGTGTCAGGCCGAACAACCGGAACCACTAAAGAACTAGGTAGCGTCCAATTATTGCAATTGATTGACGTCCGGCACACAAGGTTGCCTGTCGACAGGCATGGCATCAGCGCCTTCCGGGGCCTTGCTTCTCGACCCGCCCACATCCAGCTTGAACTTCGGTGACGTAAGCTGGCCCGTAACATCAAAGGGCCAAGCGCTTCGGGACAGGGGTTTGCCAACGCGCCGCGGCTCCGCTCTTATTGCTATCGTATCGTTCAGCCAATCCACTTGGCCCTTTGCAACCAACTGAACCGATCCCGTTTCAATGACGATGGAGTTCGAGCTCACCCGACCAGCTTGAATTTCAACCGGAGCGACCACGCAAGTGATGTCGGTGTAACCTTGTCGGAACTCTTCTGAAAACAGCCACGGGAAGATACCCAGCCCCGCAAGTTCCAATAGGCTGGTACTGATGTAGCCCTGCGACATCGACAAAGACGCTTTGCCGCGCATCGAGTTGATGAAGTCCTTGCCCGAGGCGGTACTGCCAGAAACGTTGAATTCACCGCTCAAACGTCCATCGGCATCGATACCAATTCCCAATTCATCAAGGATCTCACCGAACTCCCATCCTGAGGTCGATCCCGACAACGAAAGCCAATCAGGTGAATCAACCAGGTCCATGACCGCCCGAAGGCTGAAGTTTCCGCCACCGTAAGCCATCTGAAGGGGGCCGAAATCCACGGTTCCGTCTTTTGCGGACAATTGGCTTGAAACGGATGTTACGCCTTGCTGGCCCACAATCTCATTGAATTCGATCTGTACCTCGACGTTAGCTTCACGTAGCACGCGCTGCACATCCAGAAGATCGGCAGGTTTCCCTTTATCCTTTGGCAACACCAAGGGCTGGACATTTGTCTCCTTCGGCAGAACCAAAGGCTGAACTTCTGCTTCAGGTTCTTGCGAGGTCTCGCCTACCAGGCTTTTCAATTGGTCCAGTACGGAGGTGAGGTTCTTCAGGTCGTTGAGATCGAGCCTCTCGCTCGTAATGTTGCCACGGACGACGGATGCTCCTTCGGGAAACCGCGCATCCAAAGCTGCAAGAAGATGCGAAGACCCGGCTTTGAACTGGATTGCGGCATCAAAGTCTTCACCCTGCCTAGAGGTTTCAGCATCGATAGCCAGTGCGCCAATTCCGACAGGTTGCAATTTGAGCGCGGTCAGAAACTGGGCACTGTCGTCGACATCCAGTTCCACGTCGAAATCGAGACCGGCCAGACCTTTTAGCTCGTTGACAGATAGTGCGAGATCGAGCGCCCAGAGATAGGTGTCGTAAGTAGTCGCGTTAAACCTGTTGAGTGAAACCGGCCCGCCCGCATTGGATATGTTGAAATCGGCCTTGATGCCCCCGAACTGGTCAACATAGTCTTCATCAAGGTTGGACAAAACCAACTTGGCGGGCCCGTTCACCACGCCATCGAATGTTACGTCCCGAAGCTGAAGCAGATCGAGGATTTCACCTTCGGCTTTCAGGACAGGCTCTTCAATTGGCCCGGCTTGCAACGCGATACCCAGCATGGCGAGCCGGCCGTCTGGCATGCGGCGAATGCTTTCGATAGAGGCTGGACCGATTACGTCTAACCCCTGGTCAAACGCATTAGTCTGGAACAGCAACTTCTCGAATTCGAAGGAAGCCAGGGATCCGACCATGTGCATTTCAAAGCCGGTAAATTTCAGTTCCTGGACACTTTTCGCTGCTGGCGGCGGCCGTCCTTCGGGATGAAGCCGCACATTAAAAAGCAGATCGACGCCCTGAGCGTTGTAGAGGTCATCTATTGAACCTTCAGCTTCGAGTTTTTGCCCATCCTCCAGGCTTACAGCTGTTGTAAACGCCTCAATCTTCAGAGCGTCCCGAGACACGAGTTCTGCTTGCAGCTGACCATTGCCTTCCAGAACACGTTCCAGCCCAACGACGTCCAGAAAATCACCGAATTCACCGGTGTCCATCTCCAAGACTGCGCGATAACCGCCCCCTTCGTCTGCTGAGAAGGGCTCGCCATCGTAGCTTACGGTCATTTCGCCAAAACTGGCGCGTGTCGTAAATGGTGCGTCACGGGGGTAGTCGCCTTCGATTTCGAAAACCTGACCGTTGACGGAGCCGGAACCAGAGACCTGTGTTCTTTGTCCATTATCTACTTGTTCGAGCACGAGGGACTGAAGGTCAAACACAAATGAGAAGCCCGAGACCTTGTCGTCGATGTTTAGCCCGATTGACTTGAAACTGACGTTCTTGTCGCTCAAGAAGTTCAGGATTCCACTGCTTTCTGTGTCGGTCTCATCGGAACCATCAGCGCTCGCAACCTCTTTTTGATCATCCGCTGAAACTGTTTCCTCTGAAGTTGGCTTGGGTGTTGGCTCGCCTTTTCGCCAGCTTGTGATGCCGTCTTCGGTCGTCAGAAGATTTGCTTGGAGGCCTTCCACGACGAGATTGTCAAAGTGCAGGCGCCTGTTGGCCAAAGCGGCAATATCCAGCTCCAGTTCCAGCAGGTTCAATTCCACAAGAGCTGAGTCCGGCATTGTCAGGCTCGGGATGACCACACCACCGACGTAGATGTAACTCGTGCGGCCAAGCGCGACGCTTACATCATCGTTGACAAGAAGTGGTCGACCAATTTGTTCCGAAAGAATTCTTTCTAAAAGATCGCGCCGCATGTCCGAGAACATGGGAGCAGCGAGCAACAACCAAACAAAGGCGATTGCCGCGAACGCGAGAAGTGCAACAAGCCCAACTATTTTTGCGAGCCAAACCCTCATGTGCTCTCCTATTGCTGCTCACACTGCTTCGAATTTCCGCCAATAAGAAGTCACCAACCCTACTAGCAATTTAGCACGCTTGGAATTGCGCATCTCTTTTAGGATGACGTGTTCATCGGTCCAAAGCTGCAAGTACTCGAGCGTCTCGTTCGTATGGGTCCTCACGGAAATGAACGGCCCCATCTTCGACCCATGCAGTCCAATAGGTCAAAAGGACCGGCATGGGCTCGGGTAGGTCAACTCGCGTTGTCTTCCCGCTATCCAGAATAGATTGCATTTTTTGCCGACTCCAGTCCGGCTCTCCCTCCATCAAAAGGCTGGCAAATTCGAACGGATACTCAAGGCGAACGCAGCCGGAACTGAGGTTCCGTTCATTTCGGTCGAAAAGGCTGCGGTCGTTGGTATCATGCAAGTACACCGCGTATTTATTTGGAAACATGAACTTGACTAAACCTAGCGCATTGTCTGGGCCCGGCTGCTGAACCAAAGTGACGCCGGGGTTCTTTGCTCCCCAGTTCACAGCGTTGGCAGGAATCGTCTGCCCGTCTTTGTTCCGAACTACGTAATTGTTGCGCGCCAGATAGTCTGGATCCTTGCGGATGCGCGAAAGCTTATCCTTCCGAAAAATCGAAGCGGGAACAGTCCAAGTCGGATTGAATTCCATATATTCAATTTCATCTCGGAACACTGGGGTTTTTCTGTAGGCTGATCCTGTGATCGACCGAGTGGTCCAAAGCGTCCCATCGGACGCGACCAAGTAAGTACGGGCGCCTGCAATGTTTACCAGCACGAACTCTTCGTCGATTTCGCGCATGAGCCAGCGGCCTCGCTCCAGGCTGAGCCGCAATTTATCTATGCGATCTTCGACAGGTTTGTTGAGAGACGCGAAGGTCTTACCACCAACGACGCCATCTGCCTCCAAGCCGTGACGATTTTGAAAGGTTTTTACCTGTTGCACCAAGTAATCGTCATAAACCCAAGCTGGATTTATTCCGTTTTGGCTGATTTCTGGAAATTCATTTGCTCCATCGTAGCCTTCTGTCGCTAGCCTTTTGCGCAGTTCGGCGACGGCAGGATCCACCATTTCCGGCTTCAGAACCGTTTCTTCGGGAACGGTGTTCCAGCCTCCCTTTGATGCGATAGCTCTATATTTGCGCAATGCATCAACGAGCATCGTGTATTGCCCGTTGTCGATATCGATGCGTTCAATTAAAGCACTGAAACCTTCGCCTTGAAGATATTGGCTCAATACAACGGAAGGGTCTTGTTGAATTACTGGTTTTGAGAAATTCCAATCGTCGTCTAGCGCATTTGGATCGACTTTTCCAAACACCAGATGGTGTACGAGTTTTACGGCCGCGTCAGTCGCCAGAATATCGAAAAAAGCTCGACTGGAGGCATCGCCTCCCTGTGAGGCTTTGAATGCGGATCGAAGCTCTTTTAGTTTGAAGTCCCTCGGCGTAAAGCCCTGATCAATGGCTCCATCCAACTCCTCAAAAAGCTCGTCAACCAATTCAGAACTGGTCCAGGCTGGCTTAAATTCTCTGTCCGCATAGAAACGAGGTAGAAGGATTTCTGCGTCCAAACTCTTGTTGTTTGAAAGTGTATTACTCGCATTCGTATTTGACCGTAGCAGCGCTTTTATCTGCTCCGAGACTTGGTCTGCTGCGCCCAAATTAGGGCATGTTATCAGCGTTGCAATCATTGCTGTTGCAACCGCCGATCTAAGAACTTTCACCATCCCCTCCTAAACAGCCAATCTATATGTGGTTACTTCAACAAAGGATACTTCAGCATTTTGTATAATCAAATCGTAATTTATTGTTCTCAGAGTTTTGCTCGCAAATGTCTCCTTCGCTTGTGTGCGGTCCTCCGGTGAAAGCGGGCCAATGGCTGTTCTGTCCGCACAGCAGAAATTCGCCCAAACTCTGCGAGCGGCCGCTTTGAGCCCAGAGCAGCCGGTCAATTTAAATCTCAAATTTCGCGCTGGCTCGGACGGCGCGTTGTTCCCAGCACAACTCGCAGTACGCGGGCAATTTCCTGTTCGGGCGCTGCATAGATGCCATGTGATTTCTTGTTTCGCCCGATAAACAAGGTAAGCCCCTCAATTGCCGCAGTGACGTGAAGGGCCAGTGACTCGCAGCCGTCTTGCGGCCAGTCGGGACGGGTGGCTCCTATCAGCCCTGCAATCACCTGTCGCTCCAGCTCGTGGATTTTGTCCATCAGCTCGGCCGCAGCATCGTCATGCAATGAACGCGCCCAGAGTTGCGGGAAGAATGCAATCTCTGGTTGGCGCAAGTCCTGAACAAGGAGCGTTACCACCCGTTCGAGCGCAGCTTGCGGTGTTGTTTCGCTCATCTGCAGACACGTCAGGATGTCGTCAGCATAGTTCGCAAGCTGATCGCGAACGAGGCTGTCGAGGAGTTCTGACTTGGTCTTATAGTGATACGTCAGATTGCCGACGCGCATATCCAAGGCATTCGCCAGATTGCGCATCGTGTAGTCTTCTGCTCGGGTGCCGATGAAGAGCGCAAAGGCCGCATCAAGTATCCGCCGCTTGGTGCTGTCACCACTGGAAAGACCACGGGTTTCTTTTGCGACCGGGCGCTGGATGACCAGATCCTGTAGCAGGTGTGTCACCCTTTCGGGAATGAAGCTTTCGATCTTCTTGTCCATCGTTCCAGTTCACTTTGCGTCTTACAGGTGAAGAATATCAACATAGGCGTATGCCGGTTCTCACAGTGGTCGTAACGCAACGTTGACACAAATCGCTCCGCCCGCCAAGATTAGGACGATAGTCCTAATGACACATGCGTGAGTCGATGACCTATGGGCAAGGTCGTTTCACGAATACTCGGACCAAGACGGGAGCACCCAAATGAGAAGTCCACTCAAACCAATCCTTATGTCGGTGGCAGCTTGTGTCCTTTGGGGCGGCTCATCTGTGGCCCAGACCACTGAGCAACCCAATGTCGTATTGATGATGGTCGACAACCTCGGCTGGGGCGAGTTACCCTTGAAGTCAACTCTAGTGACAAGCGTTCGAAAATCGCCCGGTCTACGCCACAAGGCGCGGAGTTTTTGAAAGCGTGTAACGAGCGGATGTCGGAAGCTCTGGCTCCAGTTTTGTCCGAACTCGGGTCGGGCCCATTTAGAAATTCCCTGCCAAATCTGACGCTCATACGCGAAGCTTTGGACAACGAACGGGATTAGGAAAAACCAGAGCCAACCAGAAAGCTTAGCCAAATTGTTAAAACATCATGCAATCTCCGCCCGGGGGAGGCGGCGGGAATCCTTCAGGCAAGGTGGGAGTGTAGTCAAATGTCACAATCTTTGCGCCGCCGTCGAATGCCACGAACAATTGGTTAGACCCCGGTCTGATGGCGATGCCTTCCGGGTCGGTACCGAATTCCAACAGACTTTGCTGGGCGAGCAATTGGCCATCTGCTGTGAACTCATACAGGCTGTTTGACCCTTCCCAGTCATCAACAATCAACATGTGACCGGTGCGTGCGTCAATCGCGATGCCCTGTGCCTCGCTTAAGGGGGGAGAGAGCTTCATGGTATCCAACCTCGCCGTCAAAGCACCCTCTGAAGTGAACCAGGACAACCGTTCCGGGTCATCCTCAACGGTCACGATCTGCCCCTTGGCATTGATCGCGATCCCCTCCGTATCTGCGAAACCGCCGTCCAGTTTGAAAGGTGCTCCGAGCGGCATTCCTTCCTTTGTAACACGTTGAAGACTTCCGAGACCATCGCCCAGCAACAAATGATCCCCTTCAACAGCAATTGCTTTGATGCGGAAGAGATCACTGGATATGCGGCGCAACTCATCACCCTGCAATGTAACGAGAATGGCCTCGGGGCCCTCGTTCGCAATCCACAACCCACAAAACGTCGGATCGTAGTCAAGACTTGCGGGTTGATCGAGCTCATAGCGCCCTGTTTCGCGAAGCTGCAATGCCGTGGCCGGGGTCGACACAGCAAAAATCAATAAAGCGGTGGTCCTCACAAACACTCAGGATGCTCCTAGCTGAGTTAGAAAAGTGGGGCGGTGTCGTGACGCGTCAATACAAAGAACGATATATCTCCTCAAAACAGAGGTCATCACACTTCCGGTAAAAAGAGACGCAGAACGTCAGAAAACAGCGCCACGTCACGTGAGTTCTAATTCTCCAGCGATGCAATCCAAGGTGAAGAACTGGAGCAGTTTCTTGCATCGCAGCGAGACCCGGGGCACCGCATCGCAACACAACTATTGAAGAGTTTGTCGCGTCATGATTGCCGGCGTTGAGTGTTCCTCTGCGTTGGTGTTACCAAATTCGAAGCTTGATGTAAGTTATGCGTATGAACCAATTCGACCTTGTGAGACAGCCTTCATCAGTCCTTCGTTGTCACGTTGACAAGTGCTTCGGATGAGAAAGTCGCAGTACTGGTTTCATCCGCATCAGAATATGATACTGTGGCGCCTTCGATCTCCGATCCTGTTACAGTGATTTCGCGTTGCCCGATTGTGTCATCTACATCGATGGTACAAGCTAGCCTGTCCCCGGCGGTGAGGGACGCAATCTCCAGCTCAATTGTACTCTGCGCGTCCACAACCGATGGAAAATGAAGCAGAGCTTCAGCACCCTCTACGAATTCGAGCGGTTGAAAGACCTCCACACCCACGCCTTTTTCGGTAACGTCGAAGATCAGGCGTCCGGCAGATAGCGACAAGTCAATTTTGAGGGTCGATGCTGCTAATTCGCACGTTCCGACGTTTGTCAAAACAAATCGGTCCTTGGTCGCGCCTGCCAAAAAACGAATTTGAACGCCGGCTTTAAGCGAGGTGGTTGCAAAAGTCCGAGGGTCGCCACGAGAATACACTTCGGGAGCATACGTTTCTCCTAGATACAAGGTTCTTGATAGATATGGTTCGGCGGGTTTCTTGGATCAGACTTGTGCCCTTTCATCATCGTGGCTCAGCCGATGAGAGATTTCAAAGTTCCTTTGTTGTCGTCAGAACGGTTAGGTTAAAACATGCCATTGTCATTCGCGCGTTTTGCCGGAACTTCCTGAAGAATATCAAAGTGTTCGACAACCTTACTTTCAGCATCCAGGCGAAAAAATCGATCCCTGAATACTCGAGACCATCGGGCCAGATTGGTGACAATTGTCTGCCATCAGCATCCATGGGACAGAATAGGTTGATTGCGTAATGGAAGGTTTGAGGCGCATGCGAAGTTTGCAGAAATTCGCCACCGTTCATTCGTCCGTCTACAACCAATTCAACCGGGAAAGATCGCTCACTAGCCGAAACTCCTTCAAGCTGACCCTGGCCGCCGCCTTCGCCGAGTGGCGTCAGCTTTGTTCTGGACCGGTTCGCGGTTTCTACGGCGAACTGAGACTGGTTCGAATTCGTCTGACAGCACCCGTCACAGACCTATGTAAAGACCGCCTCTGCAGTGGTTTCGAATGCACATCGACCCACGCGGCAAAACAAACTGGAATGTTAGGTATCCAACTTGGTTGTGTTTCTCTAGGAGAGAGCAACACCTAAGATCGCACAGTCCGCCCAGGGACGAGGTGAAAACCCACGTCGATGCAAGGCTTCACCGCTTCTCCGTTCAGCCGAGCAACCAGCGCTTGTGCGGCGGCCTGGCCGATCCGAAGGTGTGGGACGTGGATGGACGTCAGTCTGGCTTTCAGCACAGATGAAATCGGCATGTCACCCCAGCCGGCAATGCCAATATCTTGGGGGACAGACAGGCCAATTCGATCACAATACTGCATGCCGCCAAACGCCATCGAGTCATTTTGATAGAAGACGCATTCGACAATGGCCCCGGTGGCGATCAACTGTTCGGTACCGTAGTACCCTGGGTAGAAGCTGGCCGTGTCATGCAGACAGAATTGCCGGGTGAGAGTTCCGCCCCCGTCGGTTATCGCTTTGGTGAACCCGTCCAGACGCCTGGACGCCGCATTCGCTGTATCATGCGACGTGCCGACATAGCCAAAGTTTCGGTATCCCAGCCCGATCAAGTGGCGCCCCATTTCGAAGCCGCTGTCGAAATGCGCAAGCCCGACGCTGATGTCTAGGGGACTGGAATTCAGGTCCCATATTTCAACGATCGGAATTCCTGCGTTGCGCAACATCTCGGTTGCGCGGGGCAAATGAGACCGGCCTGTCAGAATAAGCCCGGCGGGTTGCCAGGACAGGACCGTTTCGATCCATTTCTCTTCTTCAGCCAGCGTATGTTGTGTCAGCCCCAGGACGGTTTGATAGCCGTGTGACCCCAGTTTCTGGTCGATGCCTTCAAGCACCTGAGCAAAGACCTCGTTGCCCAGATCCGGTATCGAGACGCCTACAAAAGTCGAGGAACGATCCCCGGCGAAAACGGTCGCAAGCCGATTCGGCAAGTAGCCCAGAGCGTCCACCTGGGCCATCACTTTGTCGCGGGTTTTTTCCGAATAGCCCCCTTCACCCCGTATGACTCGGCTGGCGGTCATTTTTGAAACGCCCGCCGCCTCGGCCACTTTGGCTAGGCTTACCTTGTTGGTTTTGCTTGGTTTTTCTGTCATTTTCGCAAATTACGTTACCGGTAACTTTTTTCTTGACTGCGCGGAGTTTTCCTCGAACACTATCGGAACGTTACGGGTAACGCTGTCGAAAAGCAAATGCCGTGTCGTGGGGAGGACAAATGAACAAGCAGCGTCATAGTGGTCTGTTGTTTGACAGCATCGATAAGCATTTCGGTGGGACATATGCGCTGCGCGACGTGTCGCTGGCCGTCGAGCGCGGAGAGATTGTTGCGCTTCTGGGCGAGAACGGGGCAGGCAAGTCGACACTAATCAAAGTTCTGGGTGGTATCCACAAACCGGACTCGGGCCGTGTTCTGATTGACGGTCAACCCTATGATCATCGGCCTGCCGGATTTGGTGAACGTCAGAAAGTGGCTTTCATCCACCAGGATCTTGGTTTGATCGAGTGGATGACGGTTGCCGAGAACATTGCGCTGGCGCTTGGCTTCAAGAAACAGTCGGGCCTGATCCAGTGGAAGGATGTTGAGCGGTTCGCGCGAAATGCGCTGGCGCGGGTAGATTGTGATTTTGATCCCACGACCCGGGTTGAGGATCTTTCGCGGACCGAAAAGTCGCTGGTGGCGATTGCGCGGGCATTGGCCGTGGACAGCGAGTTTCTGGTTCTGGATGAACCGACCGCGTCGTTGCCTGCGGACGAGGTAGAGCGGCTTTTCGCGGCAATCCGGCCTTTGCGGGAGAAAGGCGTGGGGATGATCTATGTCAGCCATCGCCTGGACGAGATTTTTAAGATCGCCGACCGTGTGGCCGTTTTGCGAGACGGCGAAATGGTTGGGATCCGAAGTATCGAACACACGACACCGGAAGAGCTGGTGCTGAAGATCGTGGGTCGCAAAACGCGGGCCACTGTTAAGTCCGAGACCCCGCCGGGCGATGTCATCCTGTCGCTGACGGATTTCTCGGCCGGTGATGTCACCGCGCTGAACTTCGAGCTTCGGCAAGGCGAGATCGTTGGCCTTGTCGGTTTGCGCGGGGCCGGGCACGAGGCGGTTTCGCGCGCACTGTTCGGGGTCGAGCCGCATGACGGGCAGGTTCTGCTGGCCGGTGAGGTACCGGATCTTACATCGCCGAAAACGGCCATGCAGGCCGGAATAGGTCTGGTGGCCAAGGACCGAACCGAAGAATCCGTGGCGATGAGCCTGAGCATCCGGGAAAACACATTTCTGAACCCTGACGGGTTGGGGCGCCGATTGCTGAGTTTCATGACCCCGGCGCGCGAGGCTGAACAGGCTGAAGCCATTGGTGCTGAACTGGGCCTGTCGCCCAATGATCCGACGCTGGCCATCGAAGCCTTGTCGGGCGGAAACCAGCAAAAGGTGGTGATCGGGCGCTGGTTGGCTACCCAACGCAAGCTGTTGATCTGCGAAGACCCGACCGCTGGAGTAGATGTGGGGGCCAAGGCGGAAATCTATGCGCTTTTGAACAAGGCGTTAGGGCAGGGGGTGGGCATTCTGGTCGTCTCGACCGATTTCGAAGAGATCGCCACGATCTGCCACCGTGCCATTGTGTTCAGCCAGGGCAAGATTGTCGAAGAGCTGAGTGGCACCCGGCTATCGACGGAAAACCTCATTCAATCCGCATCGGCGAGCAACGCCGGGCAAGGAAAGGATATCTCGCATGCAGTCGCTTGAAAGCAGCGCTTTGGAACCCACAAAGGCCGAACTGAAAGGTTTGAGTTTTGGCAAACGGGTGATGCGGTTTCTACCGGTTTACGGTCTGGTCCTATTGACTGTCTTCCTGATTGGCCTCTTTTCGGTGCTTTTGCCGAACACGTTTCCGACGATGCTGAACCTGCGGGCGATTATTTCGGACAAAGCGATCATTGCTTTGCTGTCGCTGGGGGCGATGATCCCGATGGCGGCGGGGCGCATCGATTTGACTGTGGGCTACGGCATCGTTTTGTGGCACATCCTGGCCATCAGCTTGCAGACCATGCTTGGTCTGCCCTGGCCCATCGCGGTTGCGATTGTTCTGGTTCTAGGGGCCTTTACCGGGTTTTTGAACGGCATGCTGGTCGAAGTTGCCAAGATCGACAGTTTCATCGCCACGCTGGGCACCGGCACCGTTCTCTATGCGCTGGCGCTATGGCATACCGGCGGACGGCAGATGGTGGGCGCACTGCCCGAAGGGTTCTATGATCTATCGACAACCTTTGTCTTCGGGCTTCCGATTACCGGGTTTTATCTGCTGGCCATCACATTGGTGCTGTGGATCGTGCTCGAATACACGCCGGTGGGCCGCTATCTCTATGCCATTGGTGCAAACCAGCGTGCAGCGCAGCTGAACGGCATTCCGACCCGCAAATATGTTATCGGCGCGTTCATGGCATCGGGCACGATGACGGCGCTGGCCGGTGTGATCCTGGCGTCAAAACTGCGGATCGGTCAGGCCTCGGTCGGGTTGGAGTTTCTATTGCCCGCCCTTGTCGGTGCCTTCCTTGGCTCCACCACGATCAAACCCGGTCGGGTAAATGTTTGGGGCACGGTTGTCGGGGTCGCCATTCTGGCCGTGGGCATTTCCGGTATTCAACAATTTGGCGGCTCTTTCTGGGTCGAGCCGCTTTTCAACGGGGTTACCCTGCTGATCGCCATCGGCATCGCAGGATACGCACAGCGCAGAAAGGGTGCAGCCAAGCGCTGAAGCAAACCGCCGCACCTTGGGGTGTGGGCGACATCTATGCAAAGGGAGGAAATCTGATGCAAAAAAGAACATTCATGGCGGGTCTGTTGGCCAGCACGATGTTGGCGGGGACCAGCCTTGCCGAAGTTCCCTGGGATGGTCCGACAACCGGCCCTGCGGCGGCTGATGGCAAATCGATCGTGGTGCTTGCGGGTGATCTGAAAAACGGCGGTATCCTAGGGGTCACCAGCGGTGTTGAGGAAGCCGCAGCCGCTATTGGCTGGGAGGTTCGTGTTCTGGATGGAGCGGGCTCGATCCAGGGGCGGACGGCGGCAATCGGTCAGGCGTTGGCACTGCAACCCGACGGGATCATCATCAACGGTTTTGACGCTGTCGAGCAGCAGGCCGCGCTGGAAGGTGTGACCGGTGCCAACATTCCGATGGTCGCCTGGCATTCTGGACCCGTGATCGGCTGCGACGCGCCCGGCGGGATCTTTGCCAACGTGTCGACCGACGCGATGACCGTGTCCGAAGTGGCCGCCGAATGGGCGCTTGAGGATGGCGGGACCGATATCGGTGTGGTGATCTTTACCGACTCGACCTATCAGATTGCCATCGACAAGGCGGACCGGTTGCAAGAGGTGATCGAAGCTGGCGGCGGCAAGGTGCTGGAATATGTGGACACGCCCATTGCTGATACTTCATCTCGGATGGGGCCGCTGACCACATCACTGTTGCAGAAATACGGCGACAGCTGGACCCATGCGCTGGCGATCAACGATCTCTATTTTGACTTCATGGGCCCGGCGCTGGCATCGGCGGGGATCGACAGCGCCAGCGGGCCGCAAGCGGGGTCTGCGGGGGACGGATCTGAGGCCTCGTTCCAGCGGATCCGGTCGGACAATTACCAGACGATCACTGTGGCCGAGCCGCTGAACCTGCAGGGTTGGCAACTGGTGGATGAGCTGAACCGCGCGATCCAGGGCGAGGCGTGTTCAGGTTATGTTACCTCGCCTGCGCTGGTGACCAAGGCCGGATTGGACAAGATCGAGGGCAATGCGTTTGATCCCGATACGCCCTATCGCGAAGCCTACAAGGCGATCTGGGGCAACTAGCTTCTCCCCCCCGGTCTCGGTCTGCGGATCGGGGCCGGTTTGAACCAATACACATAGAAACACGGTCAGCCAGCGCAAACGCGGCTTCTGGCCAGGTGAAACCGGTGGTGGCCGACAGATGGCGACCGCCTTCAGAAGGGGTATCTTTCTTATGGCTGAGCCACTTATAAAGATGCGCGGGATAACCAAGCGATTTGGCGGCGTGACAGCGCTGAGCAATGTTGATCTGGACGCCTATGCCGGGGAAGTGCTTGCCATCGTCGGGGACAACGGTGCTGGCAAATCAACGCTAATCAAGGTTCTGACCGGTGTTTATCAACCCACCGAGGGAGATATCTTTCTTGATGATAAGCCGGTACGGTTTTCCAGCCATGCCGAGGCCACTGCGATGGGGATCGATGCGGTTTATCAAACGTTGGCATTGGCCGATCACCTTGATCCTGCTGCAAACATGTTCCTGGGCAATGAGCTGACCCGCAAAGTCGCAGGGATCACGTTTCTGGACAACAAGCGCATGCGCTCGGAAACCGAGAGGGTGTTAATGGAACGGTTGGGCGTGCGGCTCAAATCCATGGATGCGCCCACCGAAAGCCTATCGGGTGGTCAGCGTCAGGCGGTGGCGATTGCGCGCGCGGTCTATCATGACGACCTGCGTGTGCTTGTGATGGATGAGCCGACTGCGGCTCTGGGCCCGCAGGAAACGGCCCGAACTTTGAAACTGATCGAAACGGTCAAAGCCCAAGGCATCGCCGTTATCCTTATTAGCCACTCGCTGGATGACGTGTTTCAGGTTTCCGATCGAGTGCATGTTCAGCGGCGCGGGCGGCGGGTTGGCGTCGTAAAAACCAGTGAAAGCAATACACAGGAAGTGCTGGGCATGATCGTCGGCGCTGAGGAGGCAGCCTGATGGCTCAGACAGATACACATATGTCAGACTCTCGACCGTTCACCGAGCGTTTGGAGCCCTATATTGCGATCATCGGCCCGATGGTGATGATTTTGGCAATCCTTATGTTCATGGGTATTGCCGAACCTGCGCGGTATTTCCGGGCAACGAACCTGAACCTCATACTGCTTGATGCAGCCCTATATATGCCCATGGCAATGGCGATGACCTTTGTCATCACGCAGCGCGGCATTGATCTGTCCATCGGCTCGATCGCTGCCTTGTCCAGCATCCTTATGGCCTTTCTGATCAAGCAATACGGGTTCAGCGTCTATATCGCGGTTCCGATTGCGATTGCTTTGGGTGCGATCATGGGCTTGATCAACGGCTTGATCATCACCCGTTTCAATGTGCCCGACTTGATCGGGACACTGGCGATGGATCTGGTCTATCGCGGGTTTGCTCTGGTGATTGCCAAGGGGCTGGTGCTGGCCCGGTTCCCCGATTTCCTGACCGAGATCGGGCGCGGCCAGATCCCCGGCTTTATTCCGATTCCGGTTGTTCTGGGAATTGCGACCATGGTCGGGGGCTATATTGTGCTCAAGCGCACCTATTTCGGACGTTACACCATCGCAATAGGGTCGAACCCCGAAGCGGCAGAGCTGACGGGCATTTCAGTCAACCGTCACAAGGTTTACGCCTATGTTTTGTGCGGGGCTTGTGCTGCATTGGCGGGTGTTATGCTGACAGGCAAGCTGAACGCCATTCAGGCGACATCTGCGCCATATTTCAACCTGCATGTGATTGCGGCTGTGGTTGTAGGCGGCACATCACTGTTCGGGGGCCGGGCGTCTATGCTCGGCTCATTCGCGGGTGTTCTTCTGCTCAGCATGATGATCAACGCATTGGTCACACTTCGGATCGAGTTCTTTTGGCAATCTGTGGCTTCGGGCGTTGTGATCGTCAGCTCTGTGGCGCTGTATGCCTGGATGCAAAAGAAAGACCGCGATGGGGCAGGGGGCTGGCTGGCCGGTCTTCAAACCCCTGAAGGTCAGAAAATGCTGCGTTTTTCTGCAGCTCTTATCGGTATTCTGATCGCTCTGTTGGCGATTGGGGCGCTGTTTTCCGGATCGGCTGCACCAAGCGGCTAACCGGCATCATGCGGGGTTGCCGGGTCGGGGGTGCAGCCCCGAGCCCGGCTTAGGCTCCGCTCTCATGCAAAGGGAGGAACCATCATGAGACTTTTAACCACTGTATCGTTGATGACAAGCGTAGCATGGTCTGCCGCGGCAAGCGCGGACGGCCATGGTAAGCTGCCGCTGAAAGAGCTGCCAGATATCGCCGAGCGCAACTATTGGGTGCCGGATGAGGTGAATGCGGACGGCAAGCTGGAAGCCTTACAAGCGGTTGTCGGTTCCGAGGCGGTGCCGTTCAGCGGTACGCTGGAAAACCCAATTCAAATCGCGCTGATCTATCCCTCGGCGGATACGTCGGACTTTTGGGCGCGCAACTATCTGGCGCTGACCAAACGTCTGGATCAGTTGGGCATCGCCTATGAGACCACCGAATTCGCGTCACGTCAGATCGAACACTCGCTGCAGTCGACCTACGCAAACCAGGTCGAACAGGATGCGGACCTGTATGACTATGTGATCTTCGGGCCCTCCGAGCTGGAAATTCAGGCGGACAATATCGACAAGCTGGCGGGCAATGATGGTTTTAGCACCTTTGTCTGGGCATTCCACACACCGCTGAAGGATCTAGCGAACCAGCCCGATGTGTGGTTCGACTTCTCGTCGGCTGCGGGCGCACTGACCATGTGCGATTACATGATTGACCGCTTGGGAGAAGGTGTAACCATGGCCATGAACCGTGGCATTCCGGGCATTACTGACAATCAACGCTCGGGTGACTTCAAAGCCTGCGTGGAAGACAAAGCCGGTTGGACCACCGTTTACGAGCATTATGGCGAGTATCAGCGAGAAGGCGGGTTCGAAGGCACATCGCTTATTATGCAGGCCTATCCCGAGGCCACTATCATCCACAACGCCAACACAGCGATGGCAATGGGCAGCGTAGAGGCGCAACTGTCGCAAGGGAAAGAGAAAGACATCTTCTCGACCGGTTGGGGTGGCACGGGGCTTGAGCTGGATGCGATCCGACGCGGAGAGCTGGACGCCACACCGATGCGCATGGGCGATGATGTCGGCGCTGCGACAGCCGAGGCGATCAAAGCGGATCTTGAGGATCGCGCAAGCGAGTTGCCGCTTGTCTTCCTCGGGCGGATTACGGTCGCTCATGACCAGATGTCGGCAGAGGAACTTGACGCGCTGCAACAAGAAGCGTTCCGCTTTTCAGGAATTGGCGCGTTGGAACGCTGAGTTCGTGTAACAGAAGCACCCCTCCCTTCAGGTTAAGTCTGATGGCGTGATCTGAGCGGGATGGGTGCAGTAAATTGTCCGCTCGCAACCGGACTGGAAGCAATGAAGAAGCCACGATGACAGAACGAAGATTGTCTGCCGCAGATCCTGGTCGGTCTCTTCGTGCCGGGTCGATCATCGCCGGTATCCTGTCGCAACCTTGCCGCTGGGCCAACAAGACAAATCAGGCCATCTGGTAGCCTGGCCCGAACAGCCCGGGAAATCATCTAAATCAATCAGTTGGGGCGAGCCTAGCTACGGCAACACCTTAATGGACGAGAAGGAAGACTGAATGTTTGGTGTTATCGAAGGAACCGGGTTCGAAGTGATCGATCCGGCGTTTGAGGCCTGCTTTGTCGGTCACGTCCGGGTCGAGCGCCTATGCACCGGTGCGCGCTGGTCAGAAGGGCCGGTATGGCATGCGGCGGGTCGTTATCTTTTGTGGTCCGATATTCCCAACAATCGCATTTTGCGCTGGGATGAAACGGATGGGTCGGTTTCGGTGTTCCGGCAACCTTCAAACAATTCGAACGGCCAGACCGTCGACAGGCAGGGGCGCCTTGTCACCTGCGAGCATCTGACCCGCCGCGTCACGCGCACCGAACATGACGGGTCGATCACCGTGATTGCCGACCAGTTTGAGGGGCGGCGTCTGAACTCACCCAATGATGTTGTGGTGAAATCCGATGGCTCGGTCTGGTTCACCGATCCCTCTTATGGGATCCTGATGGATTACGAGGGCGACCGCGCAGAGCCTGAACAGGACGGGTGCCATGTTTATCGCGTGTCGCCCGAGGGGGAAATCGCGCGTGTTGCTGACGATTATCTCAAACCCAACGGGCTTGCCTTTTCGCCGGACGAAAGCAGCCTCTATATTGCCGACACAGGTGTGACCCACGATGAAGGTGGCCCCAGGCACATTCGTCGCCACTCGGTGAACGCGGATGGTACGCTCTCAGGCGGTGAGGTATTTGCCGAATGCACCGTAGGCCTGTTCGACGGGTTCCGTGTGGACACTGACGGCCGGATTTGGAGTTCGGCCGCTGACGGGGTGCACTGCCTAAGCCCCGAGGGTCAGCTAATCGGCAAGGTCAAGATCCCCGAAATGGTCGGGAATGTCTGTTTTGGTGGCGCAAAGCTGAACCGGCTGTTCATTTGCGGAACCACATCGCTTTATTCGGTTTACCTGAACGTGAATGGTGTTTCGCCAGTTTGATGAGGCGCCAAGCGCCTCATTTAAGGTGTTGATTCAACCAAGGCCCATGGAAATCCGTTCCCTCTTGGTCGGTCCGCTGAAACCCGTGTGCGCCGAAAAAGTCACGCTGACCCTGGATCATGTTGGCTGTTCCGCGTGACTGGGTGATCGTGTCGAAATAGCTGAGCGCAGCGGCCATTGCAGGCACCGGAATGGCCACCCCGGCGGCGGTCACCACCACCTTGCGCAGCGCGGGCAGGGTGCGACTGACAAGATCGGCAAAATAGGGCGCAAAGATCAGGTTGGCGGGCTTTGCTTCAAGCGCGGTTGCCATGTCGTTCAGCATGGATGACCGAATTATGCAGCCTTCGCGCCAGGTTTTGGCGATGTCGGGCATTGGCAGGTTCCAGCCGCGGTCATCGCTTGCCTTTTCAAGCAGATCAAAGCCTTGCGCATAGCATAGAATCTTCCCTGCAGTCAGCGCATCACGCAGATCATCCGTATTCAGCGTGGTGTCTGTCGGCAAGCTGCGCTCGGCGGGGGTGAACAGGCGTTCTCCTTGTTGGCGCAGGGGTTTACCAGCCGACAGATTGCGTGCCGCAACCGCAGCTTCGATTACCGTGACCGGAGCGCCGAGCATCTGTGCCTCGATCACGGTCCAGCGACCGGTGCCTTTTTGCCCTGCGCTGTCCAGGATCACATCCAGCATCGGTTGCGCGGTGGCGGGATCGACAGAGTTTGCAACCTTGCCAGAGATTTCGATCAGATAGCTTTGCAGCGCACCTTCGTTCCAGGCGGTGAAAATCTCGGCACAGGCGCTGGAGGACAGGTTTAGCCCATCGCGCATAATCCCATAGGTTTCGGCGATCAGCTGCATATCGGCATACTCGATCCCGTTATGGACGGTCTTCACGAAATGCCCGGCGCCGTCCTGGCCCATCCAGGTGGCACAGGGCTGTCCCTGGTATTGCGCTGCAATGGCCGAAAGCATGGGCGCGACCCGGTCCCAGGCCGCCTTGAGGCCACCGCCCATGATTGCCGGGCCAAAACGCGCGCCCTCAGCCCCACCGGATACACCGATGCCCAGAAACGGCAGCCCGTCTTGTTCCGCCTTGTTGGCACGGCGCACGGTGTCGTGGAAATTTGCGTTGCCCGCGTCAATGATAAGGTCATTCGAGTCCAGCAGGGGCCGCAGCGCTTCAATCTGGTCATCCACGGGCGCGCCAGCCGGCACCATCAGGATGATGTTGCGCGGCGGTTTGAGCGCGGCGACAAAAGCCTCAAGTGTGTCACAGGGCACAAACCTGCTGGCCAGTTCTCCGGCCTCGTCCATGAAGGTTGCGATGCGCGAGGTGGTGCGATTGTGGACCGCGATGCGGAACCCGTTGTCGGCCATGTTTAGCGACAGCATCGCCCCCATTGTTCCTAACCCAATCAGTCCGAAATCGGCATGCGCTGTCATCTGTGTTCTTTCCTTGGTTGCGTGAGCTGTGATACCGGTACCATTGTCGATAGAAAAGGAAAAGCGGTATGGATGCTCTGACGGTTGAAACTCTGAAACTAAGCCATTTCGCGGTGATGAAAATGCTGGGCGCTGCTATCGCACGGGCTGAGGAGATCGGGCAACCGCAATGTATCATCGTCGTCGATGCCAGCGGTGAGACGCTGGGTGAGATTCGCATGACCGATGCCAAGTATCTCAGCCGCCTGAGCGCGCGGGCCAAGGCCCGGACGGCGGCGTCCATCGGATTGCCTTCGGATGCGATCCCCGAAGCGGTCCGGCCACATATCGCAGCGGCGACTCAGGGCGCTGTGACCGGTCTAGGCGGAGGGCTTCCGATCCGCATGGGGGGCGTCTTGGTAGGTGGCATCGGTGTTGGGTCGGGCAGCCCGGATCAGGACAACGATGTTGCCTGTGCCGCGCTGCGCGCTGTGGGTGCGGATATCTGAACTGGCGCAGGCCAATCAGGAATCGAAGGCGATTTGCGCCTTGATGGCTTTTGTTCGGTCAGAGGCGAGATCGAACGCGGCGATGGCCTCGTCCAGGGGCAGGGCCTGGGTGATCAGGGGCGTCACATCCAGTCGTTTGTTTTGCATCAGTTCAACGGCGGTGAAGAACTCGGCGTGAAACCGGAAGGATCCGCGCAACTCAAGCTCTTTGGCGGTCATGGCCTGAACAGGCAAGGACATGTCGCCGCCCAGCCCAAGCTGCATTATCACACCGCCCGGTCGCAGGACCGGAACCGCGCCAGCAAGCGCTGCGGCGACGCCCGAGCATTCAAACAGCAGGTCAAAATAGCCTTTGTCAGCGGCATAGGCCTCGAGCGCGTTTGGGTCGGTTGCGATGTTGTGCACGATGTCAGCGCCCACCGCTTTGGCCATGTCCAGCGTGAATCCGGTCATGTCGGTGGCCACGATCCGAGCGGCCCCGCCGGCGCGGGCCACAAGAACCGCAAGCTGGCCGATTGGCCCGCATCCCGTGATCAGAACCTTTTTGCCCATAAGGTCACCGGCGCGTCTGGCCGCGTGCAGCACCACGGAAAGCGGTTCAGCCATCGCCGCTTCACCCGCTGTCAGGCCGGTGGCGACGGCGCATTGACGGGCATCGGCAACGATATATTCGCAAAATGCGCCCTGAATATGCGGGAAGGGCATGGCCGAGCCGTAAAAGCGCATTTTCAAGCAGTGGTTATGAGCCCCGTCCAGGCAATATGTGCAGTCATAGCATGGGCGCGACGGCGATACAGCGACCAGATCTCCGGCGGCGAGCCCTGTAACATCGGGGCCCAAAGCCTGCACCGTGCCCGAAACCTCATGGCCCAGGATCATCGGCTCTTTCAGGCGGACCGTGCCAAAACCTCCGTGATTGTAATAGTGCAGGTCCGACCCGCAAATGCCGCCGCGCGCCATTCGGATCAGAACCTCGCCCGGGCCGGGCTTTGGGATTTCGCGCGTTTCGATGCGCAGATCTTTGGCCGCATGGGCAACGATGGCTTTCATCATGTCAGGCATTTTCGACCTCAGATAACCGGGGTGGGAAGGGGTTGGCCCGCGAAATGAGCCGTCAGGTTGTCGCGCAAGAGTTGCCCCATGGCCTTGCGTGTCTCGATAGTGCCGCTGGCGTGGTGGGGTTGCAACAACACATTGGGCAGATCAAGAAAACGGGGATCAAGCGCGGGCTCGCCTTCAAACACGTCCAAAGCGGCAGAGCCGAGACGGCCCTCTGACAGAGCGGTGATCAGAGCATCCTCATCAATATTCGAGGCGCGGCTGATATTGATGATCATGCCGTCGGGCCCCACGGCGTCGATCACATCTGCGCCGACGATATGGCGTGTTTGGGCAGAGGCGGCCAGGGAGACAAAGAGGAAGTCGCTGTGCCGCGCCAGTTCAACCGGGTCGGGCACAAATGTCCAATCGGGGGCATAGTCCTTGGCCGCGATGTCGCTGTAAGCGATGTCCATGTCGAAACCAGCCAGCCGTTTGCCCACTTCGAACCCGATCCGCCCCAGCCCAAGGATACCGGCCTTGCGCCCGAACACCCGACGTTTGAGCGGGTAGAGCCCCTGTTTTGCCCAATCCCCGTCGCGCACCCAGGCCTCGGCCCCGATCATCCCGCGCGACTGACACAGCATCATCGCCACACCCAGGTCGGCCACATCCTGGGTCAGAACATCCGGCGTATTTGTGACGCGGATGTTCCGGGCTTTGGCCGCGTCCAGATCAACTGCGTCATAGCCCACGCCATAGACGCTGATCAGCTCCAGCTGTGGGCAGGCCGCAATCATGTCGGCATCCGCGCCCAACTCGCCCCGGGTCGCGATGGCGCGCACATTTGGGCCATGCTGGGCCAGGAACGCGGCCTTGTCTGGCGCTTCGAACAGGCGTTTTGCGTCAAAGACAGTATCGATTGGGTTTTGATCCCAATCCGGGTAGGGTCCGACTTGCAGAATTACGGGTTTGGCCATTTGAGAATCCTGTATTGACAAACTATGGTACCGGTATCATGTTATCGGTAACAAAATGATCTGACAAGGCGCATTCCATATGCGCAAGGAAGGAGAGGTCAGGGTGCCTGATACAAACTTATTTTCACTCGCGGGAAAGCGCGCGCTGATCACCGGATCGTCGCAGGGGATCGGCTTTGCCTTGGCGCAGGGTTTGGCGCGCGCGGGGGCGCAGATTGTCCTGAATGGGCGTGATCTGTCCAAGCTGAGCGCTGCGGCTGAGCAGATCGAAGGGGCTGCCACGCTTGCATTTGACGCCACCGATCATGATGCGGTGCGCGCAGCCATTGACGGGTTCGAGGCCGATCAGGGTGCCATCGACATCCTGATCAACAATGCCGGTATGCAGCACCGCACCCCGCTGGAGGACTTTCCGGCAGACGCGTTTGACCGGTTGTTGCAGACCAATGTCGCCAGCGTGTTTCACGTTGGGCAGGCCTGTGCACGGCACATGATTGGGCGCAAAGCGGGCAAGATCATCAATATCGCCAGCGTCCAGACGGCCTTGGCCCGCCCGGGCATCGCCCCCTATACAGCCACCAAAGGTGCGGTTGCGAACCTGACCAAGGGGATGGCTACCGACTGGGCAAAACACGGGTTGCAGTGCAACGCCATTGCGCCGGGCTATTTTGACACCCCGCTCAACGCGGCATTGGTCAGCGACCCCGAGTTCAGCGCCTGGTTGGAAAACCGCACCCCTGCCGGACGCTGGGGCAAGGTCGAGGAACTTGTGGGCGCGGCGGTCTTTTTGGCGTCGGAGGCGTCGAGCTTTGTCAATGGCCATACGCTGTTTGTGGATGGCGGCATTACGGCGTCGCTGTGATGCGTTGTTATGTTCTGATGGGGGTCTCTGGATGCGGAAAATCATCCATTGGCCGTGCGTTGTCGATCACCTGTGATATGACGTTTGTCGACGGTGACGACCTGCATCCACAAGCCAATATCGACAAAATGGCAAGTGGCCAGGCGTTGGACGATGCCGATCGCGCGCCCTGGCTGGAACAGGTCGGGGACGTGCTTGCACAGACACCGGGCCCGGTTGTTGTCGGGTGCTCTGCGCTTAGACGATCCTATCGCGACATTATCCGCGCACGCGTGGCCGAACCGGTCCGGTTTCTGCACCTGGATGCGGCCGAACGAGTGATGCTGGCGCGGGTCAGTGCGCGGGCGGGGCATTTCATGCCGCCGTCTTTGCTGCAAAGCCAGTTTGACGCGCTGGAAGGGCTGGCCGCAGGTGAGCTTGGTACGCGGATCAGTATTGCCCGCCCGTTCCCAGCGGTGGTGGGGCAATCAGAATCCTACATTAGGGAGACATTGATATGACACGGAAACTGGCCCTGGTTGGTGCCGGAGCCATGGGAGGTGCCATCGGCACTCGGCTTTTGGAGGCGGGCAATCAGCTTGCGGTTTTTGACCTCGACCCGGATAAGGTCGCCGCATTGGTCGAGAAAGGCGCAACGGCTGCGGCAAGCGCTGCCGAGGCCGCCAGCGGTGCGGCTGCCACGATCACCAGCCTGAATGCCTCAAAGATCGTGGGTCTGGCGGCCTTTGGCAAAGACGGGATCGCGGAAGGCGCGGATACCGGCGCTTTGATTATCGATATGTCGTCCATCGACCCCGAAGCGACGCGCAAATTTGCCAATATGGCCGATGAGCAAGGGTTGGGATGGGTGGACAGTCCTCTGTCCGGCGGCGCCCCAAAGGCGTTGATCGGAGAGCTGACCTTGATGCTGGGCGGTGCGTCCGATCATGTGGACCGCGCGATGGCAATCCTGTCGGATGTTGCCGCCAATATGACCCATATGGGCGGTCCTGGGGCGGGGCAGACCACCAAGATGATCAACCAGGTGCTTTGTGGGCTGGGATTTCTTGCCGTTGCTGAGGCGACGCAGCTTGCACTGGACGCGGGCGTTGACGCAACCAAGATCCCCGTGGCCCTCAAGGGCGGGCGTGCGGACAGTGCGCTGTTGCAGGAGTATATGCCACGCTTTGCCACCAAAGATTACCGTCGCACGGGGCGGATCGACAACATGGTCAAAGACCTGAACATGGTGAACGATCTTGTGCGGCATACGGGTACATCGATGCCAATGACGGCGCTCTGCACCGAAATCCACCGGATGCTGACCGCTGCCGGTCTGGGAGGAGAGGATCAGGCCGCGGTGATGGAATTTTTCAGCGGTGCAAAACAGGAGATACCGGAATGATCACGCGCTTTGCTCTTTTTGAGGGGTCCGTGAAGGACGGCCAGACCGCAGCCTTTCGGCAAGCGGTGCAGGACCGGCTTGTTCCGCTTTGGACACAGTTCACTGGCAATCTGGGCGTGCGCGTGATGTTCGGCGAAGATCGCGACGCGGGCGCGCCCGAGTTTCCTTTGATCCTTGCGATATCCTATCCTGATCAGAAAACGATGGAAGAAGCCCTTGAATCTCCAGCCCGTTATCAGTCAAAGGATGTTACCGGTGACATCGTGTCCGAATTCTTTGTGGGGAAGATCCACCATCATGTCACCGAACTGAACGCTTATAACGAGTGAGGTTTCATTGAGCGTGCGCGTTACAATGCGGGATATCGCAAAAGAGGCGGGCGTTTCTCCGATGACGGTCTCGCGTGCGCTAAAATCCGATGGCTCGGTCAATGCCAAGACCCGCCAAATGGTTCAGGATGTGGCCGACAAGCTTGGTTATGTCTATGATACTACGGCGCAGGCCTTTCGGGCACAGCGCAGCGGGTTTCTGGCGCTGACACTGCCGTCGATCAACAACGCGAATTTCGCGACGACCCACAAAGCACTGACCGAATCTCTGGCCGAAACCGATCTGCAATTGCTGCTTGGGATCACCAATTACGATGTGGTCCGGGAAGAACAGATGGTGCGTCAACTGCTGGCGCGTCGACCTGATGCGATGATCCTGACCGGTGGCACCCATACCGATACCACGCGAAGGCTTTTGGAATCAGCCTCGATCCCGGTCTTTGAAATCTGGGACATCCCCGAGGCGCCGATTGGACATGTGATCGGGTTTTCCAACTCGGACGCGATGGGGTTGATTGTTGACCATCTGGCGCAGAGCGGGCGTCAGCGATTGGGTTTTGTTGGCGCGTCAGCGGACACCGACGCACGGGGCCACGAGCGCCGTCTGGGCACGATCAAAGCGGCGCGCAAGCTTGGTCTGCCCGAGGTGCTTGACCTTCAGATCGGACCCGCGCCTGCGACCATGTCTTCTGGCTTGGAACTGGTCATGCGCGAAATCGACCGAATTCGAGGGCTTGATGCGCTTGTCTGTGTGTCCGACCCGGTTGCTTTTGGTGCCATGATGGCGCTCGAATGCCTCGGCCTGACAATCCCAGGGGATATCGCGGTGACCGGGTTTGGCAATTTCGAGATTTCGCGCATCAGCCGACCAAGTATCACAACGCTGGATGTGGGCGCGCAAGAGATCGGAACACTGACAGGCAGATGTGCAAGCGAGATCCTGTCGGGAATAAGCGCGCAAGACGCGGTTATCGAAACGCTGACTCCGCGACTGTTGGTGCGCAAGACGACTGGTTAGGTGCAAGCGGTAAACCGAGCGCAGCGGATGCAGCCCCAGTGTCTGCAGCATCCGTCGAAAGCTTGCTAAGCTCAGTAGGGGGGCGGAGCTACAAGATGCTGACGGTTCTGAAGAGTTCAGGTAGCAGGCGTCGGCTGTAACCGGCCGGACAAAGATTGAAGCAGAAGATGTCCTAGAAGCGATCTATCCGCTGCTCCTGAGGCCCAGTTTTCCGGAATACATCCAGACAGACATAAGACTGGGCTTCGCTGCCGAAGCAATGCAGGAATGGGACTTGTCAGACTAATTTTATTTGAGCAGGGCAGGGGTGTTGCGTAGCGACTGGGAATGACCAAACCTGCCGCCTTCGAGTATTTCAAAACCAGTCCCGAGATCATCCGTCTCGCCATGATGCTGTATATCCGTTTTCCGCTTTCGCTTCGAAATGTGGAAGGCTTATTGCACGAACGGTGGATTGAGGTGAGCCACATTCCGTCCGATATTTGTGGAACCGTTTCGACCCGATGTTTGTCTCGGAGATCAAAAAAAGCGAGTCGAGCAATTGCCTGCACGCTCAAAATGGAAGTGGCATTTTGACGAAGTCATTGTGAAGGTGAACGGTAAGCGGCACTATCTTTGTCATGCCGGAGATCATAAAAGCGAGGTGGTGGAAGCCGTTGTTGCCAAACGCCGAAACCAAGCTGTAGCACTGAAATTTTTTAAGAAATTGACGAAACGGCACGGTAAAGCGAAAACCGTTGTCTCAGATCGCTTCGCATCGTGTCGGGCGGTTCTTAGAGAGCTTGGAACTACCGAAAAACAGCAGAAGGGCAGATAGCTCAATAACCGCGTTGAGAACCCGCACCTCCGTTCCGGCGACGAGAACGCGCGATGCAGTGTTTCAGACGCATGCGAAGTTTACAGAAATTCGCCGCCGTCCGTTCCTCCGTCTACTACCAGTTCAATCAGGAAAGATCGCTAGCCAAACGAGAGATCCTCAAGCTAACCCGCAGCGCCGCTCTCGCCAAGTGGCGCGAACTCGGTGTGGCATAAAGGGCAGGGCTACCGGCCTGGCTGAGACTCGTTCGAGTTTGTCTGACAGCACCTTCTCTGAGCCCTTTAAATTCTTCAGAACGAAGGTACTCATCTATCTTGTCGCGAAACAACTATGTACCCTTGATTGCCAAATCTAGATGCAACGTGTCTTTGACGACGGGAAAGTAGCGCAATTGGCTTGCATAGTGGTGAGTTGCCAATGAAAGGACTCCCGGTGTTCCGACAGAACGATCAGGAGTCCGGGAAGGCTCAGCCGTGTTGCGTTTCCAGATCACTCGAACGCAAGGGCTTCAGGCGCGGGATCAGCATGGGAACCATCGCCTGGTACGCGCGATACGTATCGCCAAACTCGCGTTCCAGAGACCTTTCTTCGAACCATAGGCCGATCATCACGTAAACCGACATCAGCCCGGCAAAGAGCGCGTGACCAACGGTCATGTGTGGAGTGCCGAACAAGACTAGAATGACACCAAACTGCATCGGGTGACGCACGAAACGATAAAGCCCGGGCGTTCTGAAATGTGGTTTGGGCATAGGTTGCGATCTGTTCGCGGTCCAAATCTGCCGCAGGCCAAACAACTCGAAATGATCGATCAGAAAGGTCGAAAGCAAAACCAGAAAGACACCAAGTGCACAGATGCCATAGGTCAGCCAAGCCAAAGCGCCATCAACGATCCAGATCGTTTCGGGCAACGGGCGCCACTGCCACATGGCCAGGATCAGAAACAGGGCCGATTGCAACACATATGTGCTGCGTTCTGCATCGGCAGGAACGATCCGCGTCCACCAGGATTTGAACGCCTGTCGCGCCATGAGGCTGTGAAAAAAGCCGAAGAGGAAGATCAACCCGAAATTGATGACGACGGCGACGGGCCAAGCGGATGTGGTCCCATCGTTGATCGCCTTCGGAACAGGCAGTTGCAGGAGAAAGCCGATCATGTACAGAAAGGCCACATTGAAAAGAACATAGGCAACAGCGCCATATAAGATCAGGCCAGGGCGGTTCATAAGTCACGCTCCAATTCATTTTGTTTCAGATGAACCCTGTTTGCCCGAGCCGGATGATGCGATGCTTGATCCTTTCATGGAGGTTTTCTGGTTATTTTCTGAAGACTTGACGATCATGCGGACCATCCGCTGCCAAAGCGCATTGCTTGGGTGCGAAATCAGCGCCATATGGGTGCCGCGATTTGCGTTCACGCTTTACGAAAAAACTGAATTCGCGCAGAATTACCCGGTGAAATATGCATTTGATCAGTACGTTCTGGACGCAAGTCGCCTGCAATTGACGCGGGAAGACGTTCCAATTGCTACCGAGCCGCAAGTGTTTGCGCTGCTTCGACATCTCATTGAAAACCGTGATCGTGTTGTGTCGAAGGATGAGATTTTTTCGGTGATCTGGAAAGGCAGGATCGTTTCAGATGCAGCTCTCAGCAGCCGCGTCAAAGCGGTCAGAGCGGCGATTGGAGATGACGGCGCGCGGCAGGCCTTGGTCCGAACTGTGCACGGGCACGGGTTCCAATTTGTTGGCACGGTCGAGGAAAGGCATGACAAGACCGGCTCTGCAGCGGTTTTATCGCAGCCCTCCATTGCCATCATGGCAACCACAATGGTGCATCCAACAGATGCTCAACGGGCCTTTGGCGAAGGGTTGGAGGACGATATTAGCGCAGCCATTGGTCGGGTGGGAACGATTTATGTCGCGCGTTACTCTGGCCAGAATGACGCAAAGCAAGCCGCCGCAGAATTGGGTGTTCGGTACGTGCTTGGCTTCAAGCTGAGATTTGCGGGGAATGCGTTTCGCCTAAATGCTTCTTTGTTGCATGCCGGACGGCAGGCAGAGGTTTGGGCAGATCGTTTTGAAGGGCAGCTTGAAAACCCTTTTGAGGCGCAAGACCTGGTGGTTGCGGCCATTCTGGGCCGCCTCGTCCCGAATATCATGATGGTTGAAGTGCAACGCGCCTTAGCCGAGGCTGACTTGACGGATGCCTATCATGAACTCCTGCGAGCGACACCGCTTTGCATGCGGATGGACGCGGATGACAATCGGCAGGCCGTGGTCCATTTGCGACGTGCATTGGTATCAGATCCCGAACATGCCTTGTCACATGCCATGCTTGCGTGGTGCCTGGGACAACAGGCGATGTCCGACTGGGCCCCTGACGGACCGGCTGCACTTGCAGAGGCGATGGAACATGGCAAAAGCGCACTTGACCTTGCGCCACGCGATGCACTGGTTCTGACTTTCGTAGCCACGGCCGAGGTGGCTGCAGGGCAACATACTGCAGCGCGCCATCACCTTGAGTCGGCCCTTGCGCTGGACCCAAGTCTGGCTTGGGCCTGGGCCATGTTGGGAGCCGTGGAAACCTTTGCTGGGAACATGAACGAAGCAGTCGCAAACTATGAAAGAGCTTTGCGTCTTAGCCCGCATGATCCGATGAGGTTTAGCTATTACTTTGGCATTGGCGCCGCCCGATACGGATTGGGCGAATATGAAGATGCCTTATCTCTGCTGGAACAAGGTTACATTGAAGCGCCCGGCTCGACATGGGCGCCGCGATTGATCTTAGCCTGTGCCGCCGAACTTAACCTGACCGACAGGATGCATACCATGGCCGCAAAAGTTCGTAGCGTGAGGCCGGATGCCACTGCCGAGAAACTTGTAGAAGCAAGTGTCGTGCAAGATCAGGCATACCGTGATCGCATGCTCAACTCGTTTCGCAAGGCAGGTTTTTGAAACTCAGATCCAGCGCCTACGGCTCAAGCGACCTTTCTGTTTGGTTGGTAGTGTTTCATGCGCGCAATTCGCGTATCGCCAAATCCACGCAAGGAGACTGTCTCGGCCTCACAGAGCTTGAAATCGTCGATCAGTTCGTCGCGCATCGTGTCGCATACCGTGATCTCCATGGGCTTGGACTGAGCCTGCAAACGCGCGGCCATATTCACCGCAGGGCCAAAGACATCATAGACGTATTTCTGAACACCGACCACTGAGCCGACGACGGAGCCGCTGGCGATGCCGATACGAGCGCGCCATGTGTGCGGGTGCGTTTGATTGCGTCTCTCCAGAAAGCGCATCATTTTGGCTGCGACGCGCGCGGCTGAAAGCGCGTGATCTGGCGTGGAATGCGGTAACCCGGTCACCGCCATATAGCAGTCTCCGATGGTTTTGATCCTCTCGCAGCCGTGATGCTCACCAATCTGATCGAATGCTGTGAAAATTGAGTTCAGTTCGGAAACCGTTACATTCGGATCGCCAGCTGCGGCCATCTTGGTAAACCCGACAAAATCCAGCATGATGACGGTCACAGGCTCGAACAACCGCGGCGTCACACATCCAAATGTCATGAATTCCTCAAAGACCGATTTCGGCATCATATTCAAAAGCAGTTTTTCAACCCGCCGGTTTTCTCGCTCCAACTCGCGGGTGCGCTTATCAACCATGGACGCATAGCTGTCGATCATGGCTTCGGTCTCGCGCAGGCGCGAAATGTTTTGACCTTCGATGACAATCAAAGTGTTGCCCTCGTATTCTGCTTCATGAGCACTGAGTTCAACGACCAGTGTTCGATGTTTGACCTTTGTGCGAACCTCCACCGGTTTCCTGTTTGGCAGGTCTTTCAATGTGAACGATGTACCCAGATTCAAAACTTGACCCTGTGCCGCGTCGCTGAACCATGTCTCAAACGTTTGGTTCAGCGAAACGATGACGCCGGTGTCAGCGTCGACGATGCAGATTCCAACATTGATGGAGCCAAGCAGGCTTGCACTAATTTCTTGGATTTGCATGGAACTACCTAACTATCAGCGAACGGCGCGCTTCAACGGCGCATAGCGTTTTGGAAAGATCGTCTGGAGCAAAGCCCGCTTCGGTAAGCGTCTCACTCAAAAGCGCGATAACTTCATCGAATTGCGCGTTTGTTAGGGCCATGTGACGATGTGCACTCACCAGTCGTTGATCTGTGTACTTTGCGGGTCCCCCCAATATCGACGCGAAGAATTTCATCTGGTGATCAATCAATTTGGCCATATCAACGTTGTCGAAGAAAGGACCCACAATATCGCTGTCCAGCACGCGATCATAGAAATTGATGATCACCGAATGCAAAGCCCGCATGCCGCCATATTTGTCAAAAAGCGGGAGTGATCTTTGGTATTCGGTCTGCCCTAGCATGGAATATCTCCTGAGAATGGCTTGCCCGGCGAATTGCCGCCGGGCCGCTGGCTGTTCATGCTCTGTGAATGATGATCTCGGCGTATTCTGCTGGAACAATCATGGCCTGAGTATCGGTCGAGTGATTTCGTGCAACTGCGATCAGATCTGCTGCGAGTTGCGGTGCGCGCTCGCCGACGGCGTCGAAGGCTTTGTGCATTGGCCCGTAAATCTCGCGCCACCTTTCCACCCAATCTTGAGGCGAACGCTCACGGAAGGTGAATTGGCGTTTTGTGATTTCGATCTTTCGAGCTTTTGCCCCAAAGAGCTCTTGCAAACGCGCCTCGGTACCCCATTCCAACGGAGAACGAACGCCCGAAACCGGTGGCACATGCCGCCCTATGGTTCGAAAAACTTCGCCAATGAAGCTTTCTGGCGTCCAATTGGCAAGACCGATGGTGCCTCCGCTGCGACAGACGCGCAGCATTTCACCGGCCGCTGCCCGTTGATTGGCCGTAAACATGACGCCAAACGTAGATGTGACGTGATCAAAAGTCGCCCGTTCAAATGGCAGATCTTCTGCGTCGGCTTCTTGAAATGCAACGGTTAACTGCTCGGCTTTTGCGCGGGCGGCACCCGCGCGCAACAGACTGGTAACATAGTCTGTGGAAACGACGTTGCAGTGTCTCCGCGCTGCAGCCAGGGTGGCGTTGCCGTTTCCGGCGGCAACATCCAGAACGCGGGCGTCGGGTCTCAAATCCATCGCCTCTGCAAGGGTTTCACCAACGATTTGCAATGTCGTGCCTACGGCGGCGTAGTCACCTGAAGACCATGTAGCGTGTTGTTTTGACTTCACCGCGGCCAGATCTGGTGCGGCGGCAAGTGAGGTGGCTGTATTCATTGTCTGTCTCCATTGATTTTGCTTTCAATGGAACAACTCTTGCCAAAAGTCGGGATTTGAAACTTGCAGAAGACCTGTAGAATGTCTGATGTTTTCTGCAAATTTGTCGGATTCTGGTTGTTTCGATTGAGATCGCTGGATCTCCTCGTCTTAGGTGGCGCCCTGTCAAATTGAGTTCCACGATTGCCGCTGACAAATGTCTGCTATGCGCGAGCGGCTGCGACGTCCGGATTTAGTGTTCAATGACTGTTTCGGGCCGGTCTCGTATCGCTCGACTATGTTGGCTTGTTACGAGCATTAGGTTTTTGACCTCAGGCTTGCGGACCACGCTTCGATTCGTAAGTTAAGCGCCGACATCAGAGAGGGCATGGAATGAACTGGTCCGAATATCTCGACACACACCAGTCGCGCTTTATCGAAGAATTGTGCGAATTCATTCGTATTCCATCGGTTTCAGCCAAACCCGAGAACGCAGGCGATGTTCGGAAGGCCGGGCAGTGGGTCGTTGATCGCTTGGTCGCGGCGGGAATGGAAAACGTCCAGATGATGGAGACGGCAGGCCATCCGGTGGTCTGTGCCGATTGGCTGCATGCCGGGTCCGATGTGCCCACAATCCTGATCTATGGTCATTTTGACGTGCAACCAGCTGAACCGTTCGAGCTCTGGTCCTCGCCTCCGTTCGAGCCGACGATCCGCGGGGATCGGATCTACGGGCGCGGGGCGACTGACGACAAAGGTGCGATGTTTATTCCGATCCTTGCGGTCGAGGCTTTGTTGGCTGAGACCGGGAAATTGCCCGTCAATGTGCGGTTTTTCTTTGAAGGCCAGGAAGAGATCGGCTCTCCTGACCTGCCACCCTTTATCGAGGCAAATCTCGACCGGCTTCAGGCTGATATGATCTTTTCCGCCGATGGTAGCCAGTGGGATACCGAGACGCCGCAACTGGTTCTGGGTCTTAAAGGGCTCACCTCGCTTGAGATTTCGGTTCAGGGTGCAAAGTCGGATTTGCATTCAGGGATGCATGGCGGCGGGGTCGCAAATCCGGCAATGGCGCTGGCCCAATTGCTGGCCAGCATGAAATCCCCTGACGGTCGGATCACTGTCGATGGTTTCTACGATGATGTTGTTGAGTTGACGGATGAAGACCGCGCGGCAATTGCACGGGTGCCATGGGACGAAGCAGCCTATCTGGCCCAGACAGGCGCTCCGGCGACGCTGGGTGAGCCAGGATACACGACGCGCGAAAATCTCTGGGCGCGTCCAACGCTTGAAGTCAACGGTTTGACCAGCGGTTGGCAGGGCGAAGGCACAAAGACAGTCTTGCCAGCTTTGGCTTCGGCCAAGATAACGTGTCGACTGGTCGCCAATCAGAACCCCGAAAAGATATTCGACCTGATCTCAGCCCATGTCGAAGCTCACTGCCCGCCTGGCGTGACCGCTCAGGTATCGCGCAACCCCGGGCGCGCGGACCCGTTTCTTGTGCCGGCAGGTCACAACGCAACCGCGATCGCGGGACAGGTTCTCGAAGAGGTATACGGCAAACCCGCGTACAAAACCCGTGTCGGTGGTTCGATTCCTGTGATGTCGACCCTGTTGGACGAGCTGGGTTTGCATGCCGTCATGTTTGCTTTCGGACATGAGGATGAAAACCAACACGCCCCGGAAGAGTTCTTCCGTCTGCCGACATTCCGACGCGGCCAAACAGCCTACGCACGGTTAATGGAACGGTTGGGTGAATAGGTAACTGCGGCCTCGTTCTACTCCGTTTCACAGGCTTCCGACATCACTGCGTAGGTGCGGTCAATGACATGCCGCACCTCTGCAAGAAACCGGTCTTCATGATGCGTGACCAGCCACTGATCATGTTCCAGATCATCAATCAAAGGTGACACTGGTTTAAGGCCCGGCTGCGTGTTTCCGATAAAGGTGGGCAGAACCGCCTTGGCCAGCCCTGCATTTGCAAGCTCCAGCGCGTTGTGCGGTGCAGTCACTTCGATGGCATTGTCTTTTTGCGAATGCGCCTTCAACCATCTGGCCGAAGGTGTGTTTGACATGACCCGTGCCCAGGTCGAAACGCTTTCATCCGCGGCATAGACTGCAAACCGAACCCGCCCGATCTTGCGACCTGCCAGGCCGATCTCCTCTGGCCGGTGGTTTCGAATGCCGATCGCGGCCTCCCGGTGTCCGATCTTCAACACCTCTTCTGACGAGATGAACCGCAGCCGAACCGGCATCGACTCGGTAAGCCTTCCGACCGCGCCGATCAAAACCCTTGTCACCCAGGTCCCGGCCGAGATTTTGACCAAAGGCGGCGCGCTGGCGAGGCTGCTTTCGGTGACAGGTACGACACGTGCTTCGATGCTTTCGACCTTTTTCAACAGCGCTAACCCATCTTCGGTCAGGTCATACCCTCGCGGTTTGCGGTGAAACAGCTCGCTTCCCAGGTTGCGCTCCAACTCTATCATGCGCCGGCCCAAGGTGGGTGCGCTCTTGCCTGTCTGTTCGGCAGCTGGCCCAAGACCGCCCGCTCGAGCAACCGCAAGGAAAAGACGCAGGTTATCCCAGTCAAAGTTACATTCATTCATGAAACGAAGATTGCATTCTGTGTTGTTGATGAAAAGGCTGTGATGACGTTTTTTCCTGAGGATCAGTCAGGAGGCCCACAGATGAACTTTCTCGAAACCGAAATCGCACCCCTAGGCATGGGATGCTGGCCGATCGGCGGCAAGATGTATTGGGGCGAACAGTCGCTTGGATACACACGATCAGATGACGGAACTTCAATTCGCACGATCCACGCTGCATTGGATGGTGGGATCACATTGTTTGACACCGCCGCTGCCTATGGTGCCGGACATTCGGAACGTTTGTTGGGCAAGGCGCTAAAGCATCGGCCCGACGCCCTAATTGTAACAAAGATCGGAGTTGGGATCGATGAGGCAAGCAAGCAGATATCGTTTGACCCTTTCACTGCGGATCAGGTTGGCCCTGCCGTCGATGGGTGTCTGTCGAGGCTAGAACGTGATCGGATCGATCTTTTGCTGTTGCATGTAAACGATATGCCAGTTGCCCAGGCCGAAGCTGTGTTTGACAGGCTGGAGCAATTGAAAGAAGCCGGGAAACTACGTGCCTACGGTTGGAGCACAGATTATTCCCAAAGCGCACTGGCCGTCTCATCCAGGGAGAATTTCAGGGCGGTCGAATACGTGATGAACGTCTTTTTCGACGCACCTCGCATGCAACAGGTTGTCAAAAAGGAGGGGCTTTTGTCCCTTATCCGCTCGCCTCTTGCGATGGGGTTGCTCACCGGCAAGTATGATCGAAATAGCGTTATGTCTCGAAATGACGTGCGCGCATCCGGCGAAAACTGGATGGAGTACTATACCGGTGGAAGGGTAAACCCTGATTTCATGCGAAAACTCGAAGCGGTTCGGGATCTACTGACAACAGATGGTCGGACGCTCGTGCAGGGCGCTCTCGGGTGGATATGGGGCCAATCAGAGACATACGTACCGATTCCAGGCGCGCGGACGGAAAAACAAATTGAGGGCATTTCAGGCGCACTGACTTTTGGTGCCTTGCCGGTTGAAGCGATGAACGAGATTGAAAACTTGATTGCTCGCAACCCCGACGAACCAGACCGCCCTAGGTAGCTTGAAGAACAGTATCAAAACTTTGCACCTGCAGCGAATGTCGGCAACAACGGTTGCGAACGCGGCATTCCCTTTTTCCCATCAAGAACTGCAAAGGGCTGTGAGAGATTTGGCAGGGCAGAGCGCCGCTTCACGAATACGTAGACCGGCGATCGACGGCATAGAGCCCAATGCGGAAGTTTTGGCAAACTAGATTGTTCCTCCAAATTTGCTGACAAGAAACTCAATTTCTCGGACGCAATGTCTGTATATATGTTGGATCAACCTTTTCGAACTGCAGGGCGCTAGACTGAGATGAACCCAGTAGAAACCAAGTACGCCAAAAGCGGGGACACTTACATAGCTTACCAGGTGGTCGGTGACGGCGATTTAGATGTAGTCTATGTGCCCGGTTGGGTTTCTCATGTAGAGCTTTGCTGGGAAGAGCCGACACTTAACCGTTTCCTGTCCCGAATTGCGTCTTTTGCGAGATTGATCATTTTTGACAAGCGGGGAACTGGTCTGTCAGACCGGGTTTCGAACGATCAACTGCCTACGCTTGAAGAACGCGCTGACGATCTGCTTGCGGTTATGGATGCAGCTAATTCTTCGCGCGCCGCGCTGATCGGGTTTTCAGAAGGTGGCAACCTGGCGGCTTTCTTGGCCGCGTCACACCCTGAACGCACGGCCGGGCTGATTATGTTTGGCGCATTCGGCAAGCGCATTTGGAGCCCGGACTATCCCTGGGCACCCACTCCGGAAGAACGTCAAAAAGACTACGAGTTCGTCGAACGAGAGTGGGGTAACCTGATGGACCTGGAGCATTATGCGCCCAGCAAGGCCAATGATGAGGCTTTTATGCGACGAACGTGCGCCTACCTAAGGCGAAGCGCCAGTCCCGGTGCGGCTGTAACGCTGCTCAAGATGAATACCGAGATAGACTTGACCAATGTGCTCCCCGCCATCCACGTGCCAACTCTCGTGTTGCACCGCAGTGGTGATCGAGATGCGAATGTAGAAGAAGGGCGTTGGATTGCAGATCGGATCTCAGGCGCCCAGTTCAGGGAGCTGCCCGGTGACGATCATTTTCCGTGGGTTGGAGACTCTGACGCGATCCTTGACGAAATTCAGGCTTTTGTCACCGGTGAGAAACCCAGCCCTCCGAGTGAACGCGTTTTGGCGACGATTTTGTTTACCGATATTGTTGGTTCTACGGATCTAGCCCATCGATTCGGTGATGCCGCGTGGAAAGACCTGCTCAACCAACATGACCAATTGTGTGCTCGGGCCATCACTGAGCATAATGGTCGGCTAGTAAAGGGAACCGGCGACGGACTGCTGGTAACCTTTGACGGTCCTGGAAGGGGTATATCATGCGGAAAGAAAATCGTTACCATAGCTCGTGGTTTGGGGCTTTCTGTTCGCTGTGGCTTGCATACAGGAGAGTGTGAACTGCGTGGCGAGGAAATAGCAGGTGTGGCTGTCCATCTGGCCGCCCGCGTTTCAGCACTGGCAGGAGCGGATCAATTGCTTGTCTCCCGAACCGTGCGGGACCTTGTTGCCGGTTCAGGCCATACTCTAAGGGATGAGGGAGAGCATAGGCTCAAGGGGTTTTCCGAGAAGTGGTCGATCTATTCCGTTCATCTCTAGACACTCGTGTTTTGTAAATTTTCGAAGAAGCCAGCGTCGTAGCGAGCGGCGACGTTGTCGTTTGTTACTACCCTTCGCAATCCCTAGAACTTTACGGTCGCGGCGAATGTCGGCTATGCGGGTCGCCTCAGGCCCATGCGAAGTTTACAGAAATTCGCCACCGTCCATTCCTCGGTCTACAACCACTGCAATCAGGAAGGTTCGCTCACCAGCAGCGACATCTTCAAGCAGAAACGCAGCGCCGCTCTCGCCGAGCGGCTTGAACTTGGCGCGGGATAAGGGGCAGTATCACTTGCCCACCAGAGACATGTTCGAATTCGTCTGGCAGCACCTTAGAAACGAACTATGGCGCAATGGGAAGCTCAAGCGTAACACTAGCGCCGTTTTCGACTTGGTTGATTGAGACCATTCCCCCGTGGCGCTTCGCTACAGCTAAGACAATCGACAACCCTAAACCGCTACCTTCGGAATACTCCAGCTGCGAAAATCGACCGAACACGGCTTCGCTTTGGTCGGGTGAAAGGCCGGTTCCGTCATCGGATACAGTTAGTTTGACCCACCCTTCGTCGTAGCGCAGCACTACAGAAATTCGGCTGAGTTCGGCGCCGCCGTGCTTAACTGCGTTGTCCAGAAGGTTTTTAATAGCCTCTGCCAAAAAAACCGGATCTCCGGACACCCAGACTGTTGGTTCTGGCATTGTGACTTCAAATTCGATCCCTTTTGCGAGGATATGAACGCCCATGTCAGCGCAGGCCTCTTCTACAACCGCACGGAAATCAATCTTGTCCATCTGATCCTGATGCGTGGGCTGCCGTAACCGCTCCAAAGACAAAAGCTGCTCGGCTACCGTGGCGGAGTTTTTCGCTGCAGCCACAAGCTCGATAATCCGTTTGTCCTTGTCTTCATCCGTTTTTGCGTCTCGCAACGCCTCGGCCATGGATTGAACCGCTGCCGCCGGATTTCGCAGTTGATGCGCGGCTTCTGAGATAAACACTTGATGGGCGTTGATGCTTTGCTCGACCTGTCCAAACAGCCGGTTCAAGGTCTGAACAATGCCAAAAACCTCGACTGGAACCGGGCGTTTGATCTCGCTGAGGTCGTCGGGTGAGCGTAGGTCGATCGCATCCTGCAAATCCAGCAAGGGCCGCAGACCACGTGCGACCCCGAACCACACGACTACAGAAAGTGTGGCCAGCAGGATGCCCATCAAGATCGCGGCGCGGATCGACAGTTCGTTGGCAAAAGCGTTGCGGTCTGCAACGCGCTGCCAAGCTGTTACCGTCGCATCGCCCACGAGGTTATCGAGTGTGACCCGCTCGGTCATTTTCAGGACACGCACCGACTCATCCCGATAAACTGCTTCGAAAAACTGCGGTTGGTACGCGTCTTGGTCAGACGGGTTTGCAGCGGCCGGAGGATATGCATACCCAGTGACGTAAATTCCACCGGGTCCGGTCACGTGATAAAAAATCTCTCCGCCCGATGCATCGCGGATCAGGCTGCGTGTAGTCGGCGAAAGAGCATCGCCCTCTGACACCGCTACATCGCGCGAAATGGCCAGGCCAGCGGACAACAGGCTGTCGTCAAAAAGCTCCTGTGCCGTTTGTTGAGCGACCGTGTAGCGCCAGTATCCAAGCAGGATTGCGAGTAACACCAGTGGCGTCAGGATTAGAATGAAGAGCCGAAGCCTGAGCGAACCGTGCCGGATCACTTTTCCACCTCAAGCAGATATCCGAGGCCACGGGCCGTCTTGATCCGGAGGCCAAAACTCTGAAGGCGCTTCCGCAGTCTCGAGACATGTGGTTCGACAGCTGAATCGTCGACATCGGCTCCGACGCCGTAGACATAGTCGGTCAACTGACCTTTGGGGACGATCCTGCCGCGTCGTTCCAACAGACATTCAAGCACAGCCATCTCCCGTCGCGGCACATCGAGCACTTGACCCTTCGCGCTAACCTGCCGGGCGGTGCGGTCGAACTCGAGGTCTCCGATGGTTTCTCGCGTGCCGTAGTTCAGTTGTTTGCGGCGGGATAGCGCGCGGATACGGGCCTCAAGTTCATCCATCTCGAAGGGTTTCACCAAGTAATCGTCGGCACCCATATCAAGACCCGAAACGCGGTCGCTCGTCTCGGTGCGTGCGGTCAGCAAGATGACGGGTGCGCTGTCACCCCGGTTGCGCAAAGACCGCAGGATCTCAAGCCCTGACCGACCCGGCAGGTTGATGTCCAGAACGATCAGGTCTGCGCCTTCTTGCTCCAAATACAAATCGGCCGCGCCACCATCTGTCAGCACGTCAGCGGCATGGCCCCGATCCCGCAGGCGATAGGCAATAGCGTTCGCAAGGGTCTCATTATCCTCGACGATGACGATCCGCATTCGGGCTCCTGCAAGTTTCGCGCAAGGTTGGCGCCCCATGATTGCCAGATGGGAGGGGGAATCAACCCCGCAGTTCTAATTGCAATCACGGTGGCGCGGAGGGCGCCGACGTGGTTGTCTGGTCAACAGGGAGGAACCAATGGCCATTTCCAACTTCACTCGTCGTGCCGTCGTGGGGCTGATCGCCGCTGCCGGACTCGCTGCACCTGCCGCTGCCGAGGTCGATTTCTCGGGCAAGACCATCGAATGGGTCATTCCGTTCTCGGAAACGGGCGGGTCGGCTAAATGGGCCAATTTCTTCGCGCCACTGCTATCCGAGGCATTGCCCGGTCAGCCGACTGTGGTAGTCAAGTTCATGCCGGGCGCTGGATCAACCAAAGGCGCGAACTGGTTTCAGGAACAAAGCCATGATGACGGTACCCTGTTGTTTGGCACGTCCGGGTCTACTCAGTTCCCGTATCTGCTGAGCGATCCTCGCGTACGCTATGAATACAACGATTGGATTCCGGTCATGGCATCCGGAACGGGTGGTGTTGCTTATCTGAACGCCGAGGACGGAGCCAAGTTCGACGGCTCTGCAAATGCGTTGAAGGACACCAATTTCATCTACGGCTCGCAGGGTGCAACCCGTTTGGACCTTGTACCTCTGCTGGCCTGGCAGATGTTGGGTATGAATGTGGAACCGGTATTTGGGATCAAAGGCCGCGGGGATGGTCGGCTGATGTTTGAACGTGGCGAAGCCAATATCGATTACCAGACGTCCTCGGGCTATCTGGGTGGTTCGGTCCCGCTGGTCGAAGCCGGTCAGGCCGTTCCCATGATGACTTGGGGCGCATTGGATGCTGATGGCAATATCGTTCGTGACCCGACCTTTCCGGACATTCCGACCTTTAAAGAGGTCTGCGAGGCCACCGATGGATGCGAAACGAGCGGTGAAGCTTGGGATGCATGGAAAGCCTTCTTCGTGGCGGGTTTCCCGGTTCAGAAGCTGGCATTCCTGCCCAGAGACACACCACAAGAGGTGGTCGACGCATACACCGCAGCGTTCCAGGCCGTAACTGAGCGTGGAGACTTTGCGGACATTTCGTCCAAACGCGTAGGCAAGTATCCGGTATTCGTCGGCGACGGCTCGAAAGCTGCACTGCAAACAGCGACCAGCGTGGACGATGATGCCAAGCAATATGTCCTGAATTGGCTGAAAGAGGCCTACGGTGTCGAGCTAAACTAAGCCGACACCTAGTCGCGCGCCCAATGAAGGGCGCGCACTTTTCTACTTCCAAGACAATTTATGAAAGGCGGCCGCTATGGAGGTTTTCGCCACAGCTCTACCTGCGCTTGGTGATGCGTGGGGTTTGATCCTTCAACCTATCGTTCTGGGCTATCTCGTTCTTGGCGTCGTTATGGGGCTGGCAGTGGGCGTTTTCCCGGGTCTCGGAGGCATTGCCGGCCTGTCGCTGTTGCTCCCTTTCATGTTCGGTATGGATCCGATCCTGGGTCTGGCCCTGATGATCGGGATGGTTGCGGTGGTTCCGACCTCTGACACTTTCGCATCAGTTCTGATGGGCATTCCCGGTAGTTCTGCGTCGCAAGCAACCGTGCTGGACGGCTTCCCCATGGCGAAAAAGGGCGAGGCTGCGCGGGCCCTGTCGGCAGCCTTCTCCTCGTCCCTGTTCGGTGGGCTGGTCGGCGCAACCTTCCTGACCATGTTCATCCTGATCGCGCGGCCTATCGTTTTGGCCTTCGGCTTGCCCGAGATGCTGATGATCACAATCCTCGGTTTGTCTATGGTCGCCATTCTGGCGGGACGCATCCCGCTGAAGGGCGTCGCAGCTGCCGGTTTGGGCCTGATGGTCGGCACGATTGGCGAGGCCGACGCGGGCGGCTCGCTGCGCATGGCGACTTATGACATTCCGTATCTGACAGATGGTCTGAAACTGGTCATCGTGGGACTGGGTATCTTCGCCGTTCCCGAAATCGTCTCACTGCTGCGGCAAGATCGTTCGATCGCCAAAGGGGCATCTCTGGGGGCCGGTTGGCTGGACGGGGTCAAAGACTGGTTCGCCAACATCTGGCTTTCGGTCCGTTGTTCTATCATCGGCGTAGTTGTCGGTGTCATTCCGGGCCTTGGAGGGTCAGTGGTCGACTGGATCGCTTACGGTCATTCGGTTCAATCCACAAAAGACAAAAGCAATTTCGGAAAAGGTGAAGTGCGCGGGGTCATCGGCCCGGAAAGCTCAAACAACGCCAAAGAAGGTGGTGGACTAGTTCCGACCCTGCTGTTTGGTATTCCCGGCTCGGGTTCGATGGCGATCTTCATCGGCGCGGTGGCGCTGTTAGGGTCGGGTGATATCGAGGTCGGTCCGAGCATGCTTAAGGACAATCTCGACATCACCTATTCGATCGTTTGGCTGCTCGCGCTTGCCAATGTCGTAGGCACCATCCTGTGCATCGCAGCTTCGGGCGGCATCGCCAAGCTGACCACGATCCGCTTTACCTATCTGGCCCCGTTCCTATTCATGCTGATCAGCTTCGCCGCCTTCCAGTCCGGCCAGAACTTCGAAGACCTGCTGGCCCTGTTCGTGATTGGCCTGATCGGCATCTTCCTGCGCCGTTTCGACTGGTCGCGCCCGGCCTTTCTGATTGGCTTCGTATTGTCGAACCCGGTCGAGAAATTCACCAACCAAGCCTTCCAGATCGCCTCGTTCCGGTTCCGCAAGAGTTTTGGTGAAGGCATGGAATACGTCTTCAGCCCCATCGTCATCGTCCTGATCGTGGTCACAGTCGTCTCGGTTATTCTGGGCATCCGACAGGCCAAGATGATCATGGCTGAAGGTGACGTTCAGGCGGGTACAAAGCGCGCGCCTCTGATCTTCCTGCTGGTGATCATGGCCTATCTGATTGTTGCTTTGGTCAACGCCAACATGATCCCCGACTACAATACGACCGATAAGATCATCCCGCTAGTGATCGGCAGCGTCTCGCTGTTTTGCTGTGTGATCCTGTTAATCCAGATGATGCGGCGGCCCGAGGGCGACGCGATCTTTGCCGACAAGGAAATCGCTGGTGAGGACGCAACTGCACCTCACGGACTTTGGTCCACACTGGGGTGGTTCGCCAGCCTGATTGCGGCAACCTGGGTGGTGGGTTTCATCCTTGCGCTGCTGGGTTTCCTGATCGCGTTTTTCCGCATCCGTGCCGGGGCAAGCTGGCAGATGACGCTGATCCTGACGGCCTGCGGCATCGGGTTCATGTGCCTGATGGCGGGCGCTCTCAACCGCGATTTCCCACCGGGTCTGTTGCAGGACATGGTCAGCCTGCCCTGGCCGTTGAAGTGAGGAGTTCAAAATGACCCAAACCGCAATTCCTTACATTTTCATGCGCGGCGGCACCTCGAAGGGCCCGTATTTCCGCCGCTCGGATTTACCCGAGGATTTGGAGACGCTGGCCGAGGTGCTGATCGCCGCCCTTGGTTCCGGGCAGTCGCTAAATATCGATGGCATCGGCGGAGGCGCGGCAGTGACCACCAAGGTCGCGATGCTGTCAGTCAGTGAGGATGATTGGGCCGATATCGACTATTTCTTCGCGCAGGTCTCGGTCGAGGACAAACTGGTCGATTTCAAACCCACTTGCGGCAATATCCTTTCTGGTGTTGCTCCTGCTGCAATCGAAATGGGTTTGTTCCAGCCGCAGGGCGATGAAACCGAAATTCGCATCCGGGCTGTTAACACCGGAGCTCGGGTTGTCGCCAAAGTGAATACGCCCGGGGGCGAATTGACTTACGAGGGCGATGCAGAGATCGCGGGCGTGCCCGGTCATTCTGCTCCGGTGCAGCTGAGTTTTATGGGTGTGGTGGGCTCGGCTACTGGAGCGTTCCTACCCACGGATAACCTGCGCGATACAGTTCAGGGCATCGAACTCACCTGCATGGATGTCGCCATGCCGATGGCTATTGCCCGCGCCGCCGACTTCGGGTTGACGGGCTATGAAAGCGCCGAGGAGTTGGACGCAAACCGCGTGTTCTTTGACCAGATGGAGACCGTTCGGATCGAAGCAGGGCAGCGGATGGGTATGGGGGATGTGTCCAAATCGGTTACCCCCAAATTCGGCCTCGTCGCGCCGGCCAGAGAGGGTGGAACGCTTGCAGTGCGGTATTTCATGCCGTGGAAAACCCACCCGACCATGGCGGTCACCGGCGCGCAATGCATGGCGTCTTGCGCTTTGACACCCGGCACAGTTGCAGATGGATTGCTGGATCGACCCACGACAAGCCCGGCTGAGGTCGTGTTGGAACACGCCTCGGGCAAAATCGACGTGCTGGTGGATCTCTCCTGCGATGACGGGTTCACCGTCAATGCAGCAGGTTTGGTGCGAACCGCGCGCAAGTTGGCCGATGGACATGTTTATGTACCGAAATCTGTGTGGAACGGCAGTTGAAGTGGTGATGATCATATTGTATACTTTGGTATACAATATGGAGATGCCACGATGGACAACTATTCCGAATGCCTCGATATCGCGCGTCAGGAACTCAGGTTGGCGCAGTCGGCCCTGCGGCGCGACATCGCGGACTACCCGACACCGATTGCTGGCTGCGATGAGCAGTTCAACCATCTGCTGGATCAAAGCGAACGGGTCCGCAATGCGCTTGCCGCTCTCGACACACGTCATTTTGTTCCGACCCCAAGAAAACTGACCACCGAGCAGGGAATAGAAAGCCGATGAAGGTCCACATTCTTGATGACTGGTTTGATACACTGCAGGGCTTGCCCTGTTTTGGAAAGCTATCCGGCCATGACGTGAAGGTCTGGACAGATCATGTCGAGGATACCGACCAATTGGCCGCGCGCTTGCAGAGAGCTGAGGCGCTTGTGCTGTTTCGCGAACGCACCAACATCACCCGTGACTTGATCGAAAAACTCCCAAACCTGAAATTGATCAGTCAACGTAGCGTATACCCGCATGTCGATGTGCAGGCATGCTCGGACAACGGAGTACTGCTGTGTTCGAATATGCATGGCGGGACGCCGTCTTATGCCGCAGCAGAACTGACTTGGGCGTTGGTCATGGTTGGGATGCGCGACTTGCCCGCACAAATGGCCTCGGTCAAAGCAGGGCACTGGCAAGCAGGCGTGGGCAAGACGCTACGGGGCCGTCAACTGGGGCTCTATGGCTATGGCCGGATTGCTCGCGCGGTTGCGGGCTATGCCGAGGCGTTCGGGATGAATGTTGTTTGGTGGTCGTCTGAGGAAGGCCGGGCACGTGCGCAGGCGGATGGAGTGCAGGTCGCGCACAGCCGAGAGGCGTTCTTTGGTGACAGCGATGTCGTTTCAGTCCATGTGCGCCTGAAACCGAACACGAGCGGGATTATTACCGCATCGGATTTCGCACAGATGCAGCCGGGGGCGTTGTTTGTGAACACCTCGCGGGCCGGGCTGATCGTGCCGGGTGCTTTGCTGGCGGCGCTGAACGACGGTCGCCCGGGCAAAGCGGCGATTGATGTTTTCGATACCGAGCCTTTGACCGATCCGACCGATCCTTTGTTGTCGCATCCAAACCTGATCGCGACACCGCATATCGGCTTCGTCACCGAGGATGAGTTCGACCTTCAATTCGCGGATATTTTCGATCAGGTGAACGCCTTTGCCAAAGGTGCTCCGATCCACATGATCAACCCCGAGGTTTGGACCATCGCAGGATAGAAATTTGGCGATGGGCTCACCGATGATCACCAACGCGATCCTTGTCAGATGATGGGTTATTGCAAAGCTCAAATCTGCGCTCGAGACGATAGCCAGAACCGTCATCTCTCCGCCCGCCGGGCGCGAAGGCTGCAAAAAGGCAGACGCCCATCGTGCCGAACAAGAAATGCAACGGCAGGTTCAGTACCCAAAAGACTCCAGTGCCCAGCACCGCAAGGCTGAAGGCTGCAATCCGCTTTTTCCAAAGTGGCGATGCGATCAACTTAGTGGGCAAGGGGTGGTTCCGATGCGGTTGACTCGAAATGTATCCAAATGTATACAAGTGGACGCAATGAAAGAAACGCGAGCATGATGACCTTTCAAAACGACCTGCAACACCCCGGCCCGCAAGGCAATTCTGCGTATCAGCGCCTGCTGGACGAGATTCGCGAAGGCACTCTTCTGCCCAGTGACCGGCTGCGTGAAATTGAGCTTTCGGAACGGTTGGGCGTCAGCCGTACCCCGGTGCGCGAAGCGATCCGGCAATTGGAGGCCGACGGGTTGGTCACGCATATTCCGCGGCAAGGCGCGACTGTGCGCAGTCTGGATTACGCCGAGGTTATGGAACTTTATGAGATGCGCGCGGTGCTTGAAGGGACGGCGGCCCGTCTGGCAGCCCGCGCGGCGTCGGATGTCGAGCTGGATGAGCTCGAGGTTCTGAATGACCGGCTGGCAGAGGCAGGTACGGGTGCGGACGCGGCGCAAATCAACAGGGTCTTTCACGCAACGCTTCTGGACGCGGCTAAGAACAGGTTTCTCGCGAAATCCATGCTGTCCTTGCAAAAGGCGCTGTTGATCCTCGGACCGTCTCAGTTGCTGGATGGCGACCGGGCTGAGGCAGCGGTGGCGGAACATCGGCGCATCATGGCCGCTTTGAAGAACCGCGACGGCGCAGCGGCCGAAACAGAGATGCGGGCGCATATTCAGGCTGCGCAGCGGATGCGAATCCGCGCATTGCAGGACCGCGACCGTTCAATCGAAGAAAGCCAGTAGGTAAACAGGATATGGCCACCCCAAAGGAAGCTTACGATATCGCTGTGATTGGGGGCGGGAACGCGGCCCTTTGCGCCGCGATGACCGCTGCCGAGTCAGGCGCCCGCGTTCTGATACTTGAAACGGCGCCAAAACCTTATCGCGGTGGAAACTCGCGCCACACGCGTAATTTTCGCTGCATGCACAAATCTCCCCTGGGTCCTCTGATCGAGGAGTATGGCGAAGACGAATATCTCTCGGATCTGCTGAAAGTCACTGGTGGTAAAACCGACGAGTATCTTGCCCGCCTTGCAATCCGTACCTCGGAGGAATGCTTGCCCTGGATGGAAGAGCGCGGGGTTCGGTTTCAGCCGTCTTTGTCGGGAACTTTGTCATTGGCGCGGACCAATGCGTTCTTTATGGGGGGCGGTAAGTCTCTGGTAAACGCGTATTATCGGACGGCGGCTGGGCTGGGCGCTGACGTGCTGTATGAAGCCGCGGTCACTCATTTGGAGCTGAATGGTGATCGGATCGATTGGGTCGATTACACCTACGAAGGTCAGTCCCATCGCATTACACCCAAGGCCGTCATCGTTGCCTCCGGCGGGTTTCAGGCGGATACGGATTGGCTCACGCGGGCCTGGGGTGAACCAGCCAAAAATTTCCTGATACGCGGCACACCTTACAACAGGGGCGTCGTGCTGGCCGATCTGTTGGACCAAGGCGTCGATAGTGTCGGTGACCCGACCCAATGCCACGCTGTTGCTATTGACGGCCGTGCGCCGAAATACGACGGCGGCATCGTCACGCGTCTGGACTGCGTGCCGTTTTCCATCGTCGTGAACAAGGATGCCCAGCGGTTCTATGACGAAGGCGAGGATGTCTGGCCTAAACGCTACGCGATCTGGGGGCGACTGGTCGCGGCGCAGCCGGATCAGGTAGGTTATGTGATCATCGACGCCAAGTCGCTGAATCTGTTCATGCCGTCCGTATTCCCCCCGCTAAGGGCGGACACTTTGGAGGAATTGGCCGGGTTGATGGACCTGCCTGCAAACAAATTGAAAGCGACGATCAGCGAATTCAACGCCGCTTGCGGTGACACCAGCGGGTTTCATCCGACCGAGCTGGACGGGGTCGCGACCTCGGGCCTGACACCTCCCAAGACCAACTGGGCGCGCCCAATTATCGAACCACCGTTCTATGGCTATTCACTGCGCACCGGTGTGACCTTTACCTATCTTGGGTTGAAGGTCGACGCTCAGGCCCAGTGCTCGACCCAAAATGGAAAGATCAAAAACCTGTGGGCCGCAGGCGAGACCATGGCCGGTTCGATCCTTGGGCAGGGTTATCTGGCCGGTTTCGGAATGACCATCGGAACCGTGTTTGGACGCATCGCAGGACGTGAGGCCGCCGCTTATGCAAACTGATCTAATTCAGGAAGCCCGCCGTCAGGCCGAGATCTGCAACGCTTGCCGTTATTGCGAGGGATATTGTTCGGTCTTTCCGTCGCTTCATTCGAAACGGGCGTTCTCGGACGGAGACATCACGCAATTGGCCAACCTATGCCACAACTGCCGGGGATGTTATTACGCCTGTCAGTACACCGCCCCACATGAGTTCGATCTGAATCTGCCCAAGTCGCTGGCCGAAGTGCGGCGCGATAGCTGGGAAAGCTTTGCGTGGCCGCAGCCGATAGCGCGCCGGTTCCACACCCATGGCGGCGCGATCGCGTTGGCACTTGTGATCGGATTTGCCCTGTTGTTCTGGGCCATCCGAGCCATCGGTTCCAGTGGAGGCGAGGGGTTCTACGCCGTCCTGTCGCACAACGCGATGGTTGCGATCTTCGCACCCGCGTTCTTGCTGCCTCTGTTCAGCATTGCCATCAGCCTTCGGCGCTACTGGGCCGAGGTGGAGGGCAAGCCGATCCAGATGTCTGATCTGACGGCTGCGCTCAAACGCGCGGGCAAGATGCAGGATTTGGCAGCAGGCCATGGCGAAGGCTGCAACTTTGAGGACGAAGACCGGTTCAGTCAGGGCCGACGCCACATCCACCACGCCATCATGTATGGGTTCCTGTTGTGCTTTGCGTCGACCTCGGTGGCGACCGTCCTGCACTATGTCTTCGGATTGCACGCGCCGTATGGGTTCTGGTCGCTGCCGAAACTGTTCGGAATCTCCGGAGGTATTTTGCTGACAGTAGGGTGCGGTGCGATGGCGCTGCTCAAGCTAAAGTCAGACCGAGACCTCGGCGATCCGTCGGCATGGGGTGGGGATATCGGCTTTATCCTGTTGCTCGGGTTTGTTGGGTTCAGCGGGCTGGTTCTTTATGCCCTCGGAGCAACGCCACTGATGCCTGCGCTATTGGCCATTCACCTCGGATCGGTTCTGACCTTTTTCCTGCTGATGCCTTACACAAAAATGGCTCATGGGTTCTATCGGCTAGCTGCACTTGTTAGGGATGCGCAGAGGAAAAGATATGCGTCCGCAGTCCTTTAACAGCCCGTTGCGCCTTTGCGAGCAGAAAGAAGATGCAATGGGACCAACGATGGTTTTGAAGAACTCTGCGTTAAAGCACCTCGAGTGGCCGTCAATGTCCGGAGCGGGCCGTTGTGCGCGCTCTTCATGCATTGAGGGGGTGCAATATCTGAGCGATCCGTTCTCTCAACCATTGATGTGGCACGCTGTCTGAAACCCGCCGGTGCCAGACCAGGCTCAAACGGGCGGGGTCTACCGAGATCGGTGGGGCAAACACGTTCAGACCGGCGGATTCGGCAACGCGATGCGCCAAAGCCGATGGAAGCAAGGCGATGAGGTCGGACCCAGCGACCGCGCGGTAAACACCAGAAAATACGGGAAGTGTCATCACCACATTGCGCCGACGTCCGACGCGCGCAAGCGCCTCATCCCCAAGACCATTCGGAGTGCCCGTCGTCGAAAACAGAACGTGCCCTAGCTCGCAAAAAAGATCGAGCGGCAGGGTATCGCCATGTACAAGCCCTCTTTCAACTGCCTTTGGTTGATCCTTACGCGCAATGACGGAGAACGAAGAAGCAAACATCTCTTGCGCTTCCGCCCAGTCAGGCAACGGCGTTTCGGGGAGCAACGCGAAATCCACCTCAATGTCTGCAAAGGCGTTGACACGATTATCTGGCACAAGATCGACAAGATGAACGCTGATCCTAGGTGCATGCACCGTCAAATATTCGGCGAGCGCCGGCATGAGCATCTCTGCGAAGAAATCGCTTCCTGATATCCGGAACCTGTGCGCCGCAGTTGCAGGATCAAAGGCGTCTTTCGCGGATATGAGTGTTTCAACGCGGCTCAGGATCTCTTGCAGAGGCTCTCTTAACGATAGGGCGTGCGCGGTTGGTTCAAGTTTCTGCCCGTTCCGAAAAAACAGCTCATCGCCAAGAGACAGCCGCAGCCGTTTCAGCGCGCCGGATACCGCCGGTTGTGAGAGGCCCAAACGCTCACCTGCCTTGACGGTCGACATCTCGATTAGCAGCGCATTTAGAACGCGCAGAAGGTTCAGGTCAAAACTAGATAAATTGGCCATGTGAATTTATATCATATAATTAATCGATTTCACAGATTGATAAGATGCGCCTACCCTTTGATCAGTTCTAACGATCTGCCGCAGGAGGAGCACTAAATGCTGGATCGTCCGCGCACTTACAATGTTCTGAACATACTTATGAAATTTCATGCGTTCCCGTCGGAAACGATGGACAAGTTTTGCCTCGTTGAATGCCTTGTTCCGGTCGGCGCAGGGGCGCCGCCGAACCACCACGCCGGTGAGACCGAGTCTTTCTTCGTCCTTGACGGTCAGATTGGCTTCTCGGTCGATGGCAAGGACATCCTCGCGGGCCCAGGCGACCACATCGCAATCCCCGATGGAGCTGTACACGCATTCCAGGCCGTCGGCGACAAACCGGCCCGCCTGTTGATAATCAACGCGCCGGGTCACATGCACGACCGGTTCTTCACCGGTGTGGGTCAGCCGCTGCCGGAAGGCCAGACCGAGCTGCCCGAACCTGGCGAGCCGGACCTGACCTCGGTTCTGTCCATCGCAAGCGAGGTGGGCATGACGTTCGTGGCACCGGCTGGAGAACCGGCATAGCGCCAAAACCTAAACGTTGGAACAGAGTTGGCGGGATGCGAGCAGGTCCCGCCTACTTGATCCAAAGGCATGCGTGGGTTGGCTTGGTGCTTGAGTGTCTTTTTATAACTTTATCAAATCTGTGCGCCGAAGGATTGTCCGTTTTGTGGGCCGCTTTTGCAGCATCCGGGTGGGCTGGTGAACGGCGGTTGTGGGCTGTCTGTACAGCGTCATGAGGGATGGCTTTGAACCTATGCTGCGCTCCCCGAGGGCCATTCGCGCAACGCATTGCACCTTTTGCCATTGAACTCACAGATCGCGATCCGCGCGGGCCCTGGCTGCGGCTGCGCGAAGGGCCGGTCTGATGAGGGTGAAGCCGAACTTTTCGAAAAAGCGACCCGTACAAAACGGTCGATCGTAGCGAAAACTCTTTGAGGTTCAGGCTTGAGGCTGTAGATGCGCCTTCACGGCAAAACCAAATGATGGAGGGTATCATGGCCAATCTCATCAAACCCGAAGACCACGCCTCCTTTCGAGGTCATATCTAAGCGTCGCAAGTCTTTCCCATCGGAGACACGCGTCAAAACTGGCGTTCAAAAGGTGCGCGGGCGATGTAGAACTCCAACAGAAACTCGGACGTAACGATCCTTGCCCTTGCGGCTCGGGGAGGCGCTACAAACGCTGCTGTCTGAAGAGCGGCAGGTTCGACGGCAGTCGTCGGGATTATTACTTTCAGAGAGCGCCGTTAATCCGGCGCTCGACAGTTTCGCAACAACAAAATCCCAGATCCTCAGCGAGCGGCTGAGGCGGCTTTCTTCTTGTTTTCTTGCAAAATGTACACCTGTCATCCGCGTGTATGACAGCTGATTGGGCTCAACCCCCTTACTCTTCTGCTCAGGCGTTAACGAGAGTTCGGAGCCCAGCATGGATTTGCAATCAATTGGAATAGTCGCGCTCAGTCAAAAACATCAGACGAGTTATGACTTTGGGGATGAAGACGCTTATTATACCAAAATGGCCAGATTGGAATTTATCAGTAGGCTGCAAGAGAAAGCACGATTGATGATTAAATGGGTATTTAAACGCCACCGCTCCATCAGCATTGCACAACATCCACAACGAGCAAAGTTTACCACCCGATCATGACGCAAGGAACGAATGAAGATCGCGACGCCGTCCTCGCCGTCATAGAAGCCGAGACCGAAGCTTATCTCCAACGTGACTATGACGCCTGGCAATCCTGTTGGCTTGATGGTCCTCAGACACGTCGCGTCCAAACCCATGTCGCTACAGGCGTCACTTTGGTGAAAGGGGGCGAAATCAAAGAGCAAATGAGACGCATTTTTTTGGAACCTGTTAAATGGAGTCCGCCGAAAGCGTTCGAACGCGAAAACCTGAATATGGTGATCAGCCCAGAGATGGCCTGGGTCAGCTATGACCAGAACAGCGATATGTCCAGCAACGCTGATGGAACCTTGCGCCGATATCATGAGCTCAAGATTCTGCAAAAGGTCGATGGGGTTTGGAAAATCAGTTGCTTGGTAAGCACCCAAATAAGAGCGAATTATGAAAATGCGCCCCTGATTGAGGTCGATAGGTCTGGCGAAATGATCTGGATGAACGAAAGTGCAAAAAAGCGACTGCCGCTCCATCCGATGCTCAGTAAGAAAGGGCGGAAACTCTGTGCAATCGACGACGAGGCGCGAATGTTGCTTCTGGGGGCGCTGAATTGGCTTTATGAGATCAGAAGTCATCTCACACCCGGTTTGCGCGAGGAAGCTCTAAGCCGCATTGTTCCACTCGGACAAGACGATGCTGGCGTTGCACATGTCTGCTGGGCTCTGCTGCGCGACGGCAGATTTTTCATTGCATTTGACGACGAAGAGCGGCTGAATAGCCAAGTTGCGGCTGCTGCTGAAGCCTATGGCTTATCGGATACACAGGAAAAACTGGCCCTAAAGCTTATGGCAGGTGCTGATATCTCAACGGCTGCCGAAATTCTGGGTATAAGTCCAAACACTGCGAAAACGCACCTGCAAAGAATATATGACAAAATTGGTGTCCGATCGCAGTCCGCATTGGTGAGAATGCTGCTTACCGCCGTACGTCGCGAAGTATAGGGCTCTGCCGATCTGGTTTTCTAAGCAGCTGTTGGCACGAGCAATTGGTTTTCCGGTAACCGCAAACCTTGCAATGCAACCGTTGCGTGGTGTTCAGTGCGATCGCCGAGACGGCGCGTTTCCGTCTGATAAGATGAGATGATCTCGCTTAAGTTGAGCTTTTGTCAGCACTTTTTGTGGAATTCCTGACGACAATATATGCATCGAGTCTTTCTGGTTCTGGCGGCTGTTGTGCCGTGATCCAATGTGCCAGCGCGTCTGCGACGCGTTCTCCCATTTGAGAAACCGGTAAATGTACGCTGGTAAGGGGCGGAACTGACACAGACGACGTTGGAAGATCGTCAACACCCACCATGGAAATCTGATCCGGTACAGCGATTTCTTGGGCTTGAAAGCCAAGCAAAATACCCAGCGCAACAACGTCGGACAGGCACAAAATAGCGTCCGGCTTCGTGTCAAGATTGCTCAGCTGATGTGCTACGTCAGCACCGCCTTGGTGACTGATCTCGGTTTCGAAGGTTGTAAGCTCTCCGGTGAACGGAAAGTCTTTGAGACCGGCAAGACGGGCACGCGTGCGGTCATTGTTATGAACGGGGCCATGTACGACCGCTATGTTACGATGACCCAGATCGTTAAGATGCTGTAATGCAAGTTGTGCCGCCGCCGCGTTGTCGTATCCGATCGTCGGCAGCGGGTTTTCAGGATCAAAGAATGACGTAATGATCGTTGGCATCATGGTGCGTTCGATCAGATCGTGAAATGCAGGGCTGTGCGTGACTCCTGTGACGATCAAGCCTTCTGCGCCGATATCCACTAGGCTTTTGGCTTTTTCGGCTTCGATGTCCAGATCTGCCTCGGTGGTCGCCACGATCAGAGATAATTGGTGGTCTGACAGTTTGCGCTCTAACGCGGCGAGAAACCGGGCAAAGATTGCATTGTCCAGAGTGGGAACCAATGCTCCGACAAACCGGGTACGGCCTGAATTGATCGCACGAGCGGCGGCACTTGGTACAAATTTCAGATCCGCAATGGCGGTCTGAACTTTTTCCAAAGTGTCTTTCTTTACGACAGCCGGTTCGTTCAAAACCCGCGAGACTGTGGCGACAGATACGCCAGCAGCTTTAGCCACATCTCTGAGATTTGCGCGTTTTTTGGGCTCTGGGGTTTTTTTCATCGAGAGGATTCATGTCCGTTTGGCGGGCTTCTGAGGAAAGAGTTGACATATGTAACTAGTTTCAGCAACCTCTGTAACTAGTTACATTTTGGGAATCTGATACGGATATGCTGGAGGCATCTGTCTTACATACGTTCACAAACTCGGGGTTTGATGGCCCTGGCCGCCATTTCCCCGGATTCCAAAAAGCGTCTGACACCCGCACCTACATCCTTGCCCCGCGAGAGGCTGTCCGCCTGGTTTTGCAGTCAGGAGATTTGCTGTCGATAGAAGGGTTTGGCCCAGAGCAGGCACTGGAAGTTGTGGCCTTTACCCAAGATGGGCGACCGGGATTGACTGCATTGAATTTGTCGAAAACCGGGGTGGTCAAATGGGGCGATTTTGACGGTGCACGGTTTCTGGCTTGGATTGAGGCGCAGGGTGGAGATCGGCAGGTTCCTTGTCACAGGCTGGACCGTGGGACCGAGCCGTTGATTCTCCGAACTGGCGACGCGGTTACGGTCTGGGTGATCCGTCCCACCGGGGTTGACGGGTTTATTGACGGCAGAGCGACTGGGAACATCACGGTCCTGCACAAGTCGGCTATGACCAAAGAGCCGCATCTGCCACCCTTGCTCGGTGATACGCGCGACGAATTTACGGTACAGCGCGGCAGCGCGCAGGCCTATGAGTTGAAGGCCGGCGAATTTGTTCAAATCATCGATGTTGAGGGTCAGCAATGTTCCGACTTTATGGCTCTGCGAGCCATTGGGTTGGATCAGGGACAAGAGTGGATGATCGACTCGACCGCGACCCGGTCGATGGTTCGGCGCTCTTATCCCATCCCCGGCTTATTAGACAAGTTCTTTGATCGCGAGATGCGTCCGTTGCTGAACGTGGTGCAAGACACATGTGGGCGGCATGACACATTTGGTTTGGCCTGCACCGCGCGCGGTTATGAAGAACGCGGGTTTCCCGGGCATCTGAATTGCTCCGATAACATGTCGAACGCTCTGGCCCCTTACGGTGTGGCGCGCCGAGCCGCGTGGCCCGCAATCAATTTCTTCTGGAGCACTTGGATCGATCCCAAGACCCATCACATTTTGACCGAAGAATCCCATTCGCGCGCCGGAGACTACGTCGCTTTGCGCGCGCTGGAGGACCTGATTTGCGTTTCGACCGCCTGTCCTGACGATATCGATCCCATTAACGGCTGGAATCCGACTGATGTGCATGTGCGCATCTACCGACCCGAAACGCCCATCCGCAGAGCGGTTGCCTATCGCGAAAAGGAAGACGCGCCCATGTCGATCAGTCAGGAGTCTGCCTTTCACGACCGTTTGTCACCTCTCACCCAGCATTTTGCCCCGGCGCGCGATCTGTGGGCACCGGTCAGCTATCCGGCCTATGGCACATTGGGTGAATATTGGGCTTGCCGTCAGGCGGTGACTATTCAGGACATGAGTGGCTTACGCAAATTTGACGTTGTCGGCCCCGATGCCGAGGCTTTGATGCAGTTGGCGACAACGCGCAACGTAGCAAAACTGCCGGTTTGGCGCGGGTCGTACACGCTGATGTGCGACGAAAGCGGTTCGGTCATCGACGATGGCACACTGTTCCGCCTTGCGCCCGAGATATACCGCTGGTGCTGCGGGTCCGAGGAAAGTGGCCGGGCTTTGCAAGAACTGGCCGATGCGCGCGATCTGCAAGTGAGGGTGCATGCGCTGCGTGGGGCGATGCCGAACCTCTCGATTCAAGGACCGAAGTCGCGCGACCTTCTGCGCAAGATTGCCTTTACTCAGCCACATGTCCCCGGTTTGGATCATCTGAAATGGTTCGGTGTCACCGTCGCTCGTTTGAACGACCGTGAGGGCGCGCCTTTTATGCTGTCGCGCTCGGGGTATACCGGTGAATTGGGGTACGAAATTTTCTGTTCCAAATCCGACGCCGTTGCCATCTGGGACGCAGTTGTGGCTGCCGGGGAGGAGTTCGGGATCACCCCAATGGGTTCGGCCGCCCTCGACATCATTCGGATCGAAGCAGGGCTGGCCGCGGCCAACGCGGAATTCGCGCCGGGCGTCGATGCGTTTGAGGCCGGTTTGGGTTTTGCGGTCGATCTGACCAAGTCCGAATTCACCGGGAAAGCGGCACTGGAACGCAATGCGCGCGATGCGCGCCGGGTGCTCAAAGGACTGCTGATTGGATGTGACGACGTGCCCGCCCATGGGGCCCCTGTCTATGCAGGTGAACGGCAAGTGGGCCTGGTCACTTCGGCTACGCGCTCTCCGATGCTGGAACACGCAATCGCCATGGCGCGGCTTTCGGTCGAACACGCGGAGAACAGCACTCAACTGGAGGTCGGTCAACTCGACGGGCGGATGAAACGACTGCGGGCCACCGTCACGGACATTCCATTCATCGACCCGCAACGCAAGCGGGCGCGCGCCTGATGGCGCAAATAACTCTACGCAACGGGAGAAACGATATGAAAACACTAAAGCTTACAGCAATCTTGGCTCTGGCCATGGGCGCGACAACGGCAATGGCACAGGACAAGGTCATGGTGGGCGAACCCAGCTGGCCCGGCGCCAAGATCATGAGCCGCGTGATCGGGCAGGTCATCGAAACTCGTCTTGGTGGTGAAGTCGGCTATGCTCCCGGCGCGAACGCAGTGATCTTTGCTGCCATGGATGGCGGGCGTGGTGACATCGACGTGCATCCGGATGTCTGGTTGCCGAACCAGTCGTCCTTTACCGATGAATATGTTGACCAAAAAGGTACCGTGGGTCTGTCTGCTGGCAGCTACGAAGGCCGTGCCGGGATCTGCGTGCCGAACTACATGGTTGAGGATCACAACATCCGCTCAATCTACGATCTGGCGACACCTGTCGCACAAGAGCTATTCGACTCTGATGGTGACGGCATGGGCGAAGTCTGGGTTGGTGCCTCGGGCTGGGCTTCCACCAACACCTTCAAAGTGCGTGTGCGGGACTACGGTATTGAGACCTTTCTAACACCGACCACCGAGGACGAAACCGTGTTCTATTCGCGTCTGAAAGATCAGATCGACCAGAAGAAAGGTGCGGCCTTCTATTGTTATGCGCCACACTACGTACACGCCTTGTATGACGTGACTATTCTGGAAGAACCCGAGCATGATGCGGCCACTTACAAGATGGTGCAGCCCGATCAGGATGCGGATTGGTACAACAAGTCTCATGTCAGCACGGGTGAGCCGGTCAAGACCGTAACTGTTGCACATTCCAAATCGCTGGATCAGCGCAACCCGGCAGCAGCGTCGTTCCTGGCCAATATCGACATGGATGCGGGTGAACTCAGCGGCTTGACTTACGAGGTCGTGGTCAAAGGCCGCGACACGGATGAGGTCGTCGCTGAATGGATCGCCGCCAATGGCGATACCGTCGACAGCTGGTTGGGTCTGACCACCAACTAAAACCTGCGCGCCCCTGGGTGCCGGGGGCGCGATCCAACTCAATTCCGATGGGGCCAAAATGACAGCGCAAATTGCAATCGACGCAAAAGGCGTGTGGAAAGTGTTCGGCGAGCGCTCGCAAGAAGCTTTGAACGCCATCCATAGTGAGGGGCTGAGTAAGGCCGAGGTCTTGGAGCGCTTCAACTGTGTTGTAGGTGTGGCTGATGCCAGTTTCGAGATCGAACGAGGTGAGCTGTTCTGCGTCATGGGCCTGTCGGGGTCGGGAAAATCAACCCTTGTGCGCCATGTAAACCGACTGCTGGAGCCTACAGACGGCCATATCTATCTGGATGGTGAGGATGTGATGGGCCTGAATGATGAAGGCTTGCGAGATCTGCGCAACCGTCGCGTCGCCATGGTGTTTCAGAACTTTGGCCTGATGCCGCACCGGACAGTGCGCGACAACGTAGCGATGCCGCTAGAAATCCGCGGCACCGGCAAGGCCCGCCGTTGGGAAGAGGCGGATCGCGTGCTGGAACTGGTTGAGCTGAACGGCTGGGAAGACAAATACGCACATGAGCTGTCGGGCGGGATGCAGCAGCGCGTCGGCCTCGCTCGCGCGATCGCCGCCGATCCAGAGATTTTGCTGATGGACGAACCGTTTTCGGCTCTTGACCCTCTGATCCGCAAACAGTTGCAGGATCAGTTCATGGACCTGAGCCACAAGTTGAACAAGACCACGATGTTCATCACTCATGACCTGGACGAAGCGATCCGCATTGGCCACCGGATCGCGATAATGAAGGATGGGCGCATTGTTCAAATCGGAACACCCGAAGAGATCATCCTCAATCCTGCCGATGACTATGTTGCCGACTTCGTAGCCGGGATTTCCAAGCTCAATATGATCTTCGCCCATGCTGTTATGAAACCCGTCGACGAGTTCGAAGCACATCATGGAGAGGTGCCTCAGGACGCAAAAGAAGCCCATCCGGATATGGATTTGTCTGATCTAATGAACCTCTGCGTGGATGGTCACGGCGTAGTGGCGGTGACACAGGACGGCAAGACCGTAGGCGTGATCAATCGTGCGGGCCTAATCCGTGCGATCCAGGACAGCCAGGCATAAGGGGACCGTTATGAAACATGTTGATGTCCAACAGATCCAGCCGGAAACCGCCGACCGCCTAAATGGGCTGATCGGAGATTTCGTGGGGCAGGAACAGTCATATTACCAAAAGACCTTCTCCTACATGATGCAGGCGCCAGGCTATCGCTTTACGCTGAACAAGGCAGCGGCGATCCTCGGACCGATCTGGTTCGGCGCACGGGGGCTATGGTCATGGTTCTTGGGATTTCTGGTGTTGGAAACACTAGCCTATATCCAGATCGGGCTGGGCTTGTTCGGAGATCTCGGGCGCGAGTTTCGCGAGCGCGCGGAACAAATCGAGCAAACGTTGGAACTTCGACGCCAACAGATCACGGCTGCAGAGCAATCTGGAGCTGCGTCGCTGGATTCGCTGAAACGTGCAGCTGAATCCTTGGAAGGGGCCTTGGCCGGCGCACAAGAGGCTGCACGCACAGCAGACTCAACTGGCTTAACCTATCTGACCGTCGGCATTGTTTTGTTGTTGGCCGTCAAGTTTCTTGCCGCATCTCTGGCCAATTGGACGCTTGAAGGGCAATTTGCGCGGTGGCGCTCTGACCCGAGCGTGGCGCACGGGTGGTCGGTCACCCGACTAGCCGTGGCTACAGCGCTGACCTTCGTGGTGGTGATCTTGTCGATGATCAAATTCGCGCAGCCTGATGCTTTGGCTGTGCTCAAAACCTTCCCCACCAACCGCGACTGGCGGTTGAATGTCGGAGACGGTGTGCAGGCCGTGTTTGAATGGACCAAAACCGCCGGGCGAGGCTTCTTTGACGGGCTGACCTTAGGGATGCGTACTCTGCTGGACTGGATCGAAGTTGTGCTGGTTGATACCCCCTGGCCGGTAGTGGCTATGGTGATCATCATGCTGGCCTACCTTTCGGCTGGCGCCCGCGTGGCGATTTTTACCGGCGCAGCGCTGGCCTATCTCGGGCTTCTGGATTTCTGGGAAAAAGCGATGACGACCATCGCGCTGCTTGGCGCCGCCGCGCTGATTTCGATTACCTTGGGTATCCCTCTAGGTATCTACTGCGCGCGTCGTCCGCGTGCGTTTGCCATCGTGAGGCCGATTTTGGATTTCATGCAGTCAATGCCTTCCTTCGTCTACCTGATTCCGGTTGTGGCCTTTATCGGCTCTGGCAAGCCTGCTGGCGTGGTCGCGACCATGATATTTGGTAGCCCACCAGTGATCCGTTTCACAGTGCTTGGCTTGCAGCAGGTCCCTGAAACCGTGCGCGAAGCCGCCTTGGCCTTTGGCGCAACACCGCGCTACTTGCTCTGGCGTGTTGACTTGCCCTTGGCGCATAAAACAATCATGGCCGGTGTAAACCAAACCATACTGATGTCGCTGGCCATGGTGGTTGTCGCCTCGCTGATCGGCGCAAAAGGATTGGGTGAGGACGTGCTGGAAGCTCTGCAATATGCAGCGGCGGGGCAGGGGATACTTGCCGGTCTTGCGATCCTGTTCTGCGCACTCATCCTGGACCGGATTGTTGCGGGTAAGAGATAATGAGAAATAGTCAGCAGACGCGGATGCGGGTTTTGACTGAACAAGTGAATCCGATTGCCAGTTTGCGCTGTCGCCTCGGGCTAGATGATGCGGTATCCAAGCCATCTTGGCGAGCAGTCGCGCCGTTCGCCACTCCAAAGTGGCTTACGGTCCACGACACGGCGTTGTTCGGTGCTGAGCCCACTTTGACCAAGTCAGTTTTCGGGCCATTTGCAGACGGTAGTGATACCGCCTCTGACGAGTTCGGTATCTGGTTTTTTTACGCGGCTCTCTCGAGCTGCTTAACTAGTTTTTCGTACTTCCTGATCCTAGAATCGAGGTCTTTCTGAGTTTTCAGTTGTATTCTTGTGATACGGGAGTCGCTCTCCTTTTGAATCTTCTTGGCGTAGGCCGCCCAAGAAACCGGATCCCATTTGAATTTTCTGTTTTCCACGATGTCGACATAAGCCGCCGCCCAAAACGAAGGTTTGTTCATATCAGACCATGCCTTCAGTGTAGCTTTCGCGAAGAGGACAAGGTTCCCGTCCGCCTTTACGTCGTCGGACACTGCGCCACCGACCAATTGGGCGTATTGGTCCGCTTTACTACCGACAAAACCCTTTAGCGTTTCTTTGTTCAGCTTTGCGAGTTCGGCGCCGGTTACTTTAGTAGATTTTTGTGCGGCAACAGCCAGATTGCTAAGGCCCACAGCCATGGTGGCCAGCATCGCAATCAAATCCTTCTGATCCGTAGCTTTCTTGCACTTTTGCAAGTCGCGCGCGTTTTCTTTGCGAAGTCTTTCAAAGTCACTGTTCATCTCCGCGCGAAGCTTCTTGAGTTTGCCCAGAACTTGCTTGTAACGCGTTAGAGTTTTCTTTTTGTCTGACATTTTACCCATTCCTATTTTTACTTGTTAATCAGTATACTTACTTCGTACGGCACGCAGGTTTCCGCGATAGTCGAGCTGGTTTAGTGGTCAAGTTCATTCTGAAGACCTCCTGCCTATTTCAAGCGCTTGAGCTCTACGTTCTTGATAAATTGCTGATCAAACCGACCAGGCTCGAACCTCGCGGACTGTCCTTTTTGAAGCGACACCAGTTTTCTTGAAAAAGTAACTTGTCGAATTGTGGCATTACCAAAATGAGAGCTTAGAGATGCTCGAAACTTGAAGTTACCATTCTCGTCCAGGGTTGCTTTGGCTTTGGGCAACCCAGCTGAATTGCCGGTAAAGTCGCGATGGTAGGTCAAAGATAATTCGTCGCTTCCGTTTCGACTGAAACGGTACACCGAAAGCACTTCCTGACGTCCGGGTTTGTAATACGGATCGTAGTGGTATTTGGCATATTCATCGTCCCAACGGCGGCGAACAACAACCTCATAGCTCCCATCCAAAGCGGCGAGATTTGTCGTCGTCGCAGATGAATTGGGCTCAACGCTTCGGTTGTCTATTTTTGGCACTCGGGCGAGCAGCATCTCATATGTATTTTCATTGAGATATCCTGTCTGAGACAAACCGTTTG
>NZ_WQIE01000004.1:0-345644 GCF_013035585.1 Ruegeria sp. HKCCA5839
ACGCGGTCAGAACTTCGATCAACCGCGGTGGGGTGCGGCCGCTCAGATCTGTCGTAGCGCCCCGCGCGCGGGTGTCCCACGCGCTGACGCGGTCCAGATGCAGCAAGGCGGCCAGAGCGGACTGCCCTGCCCCACGCAACCAGGCACCCAGTTTTTCATGCGGGTCGCCGACACCGCGCAGCGCACCGGGGCCGGACAGGGCCAGCGGCATGAACAGCGCGCCACCCCGGCCCATGCTGGCGGCATGGCGTGCGGCGATGATGGCCGCCTCGGTATCCTGACCAATACCTTGCGACAGGGCCCGCCAGGCATGAAAGGCAATCGCGGATTGGGTCGCCGGATGCAGGCTCTGCGCGTTGTGCAACACCTCGGCCAGATCGGCCACCGCCTCGGGCACCGCGTCCAGCCCTTGTGCCATGCGATCCAGAAACGCGGTCAACCCTTGCTCCCACCCACCATCCGCAGGTGGCGCGCCCGAGGTCAGGCGGCGCACGGCCCAACCGGCGCGGTACAGCGCCTGCACATCATCCGAGGTGGCTCCGATCCGCAACTCGGTCCAGAGCGCCAGCCGATCAACGCTGATCCGGTCGCCGGTCCACCAGCCCAGATCCGACACGTCCATCAGGGCCAGCCGATGGCCCCAGCCCTTGGGGCCCGCGCGCAAGCGCTCATCGAGCGCTCCGAAGGTCAGACACAGATCGGCAAGCTCGGCGGACAAATCATTCTGCGCCGCCTGCCAGTCGCGGGGATCAAACAGCAGACCCTGTTCCGCGCGCGGTCCGGGTGGCAGGAAATCCTCATCGGCCACTTCCTCTTCGGGTGGCAAGAACCACAGGTCATCCTCATCCACCGGATCGGAATCATAGATGCTGCGCGGCCCGAGTTCTTCCTCGTCCGGATCAGGTATGGCGGATTTGGGCTTCATACCGCCCATTCTTCGAAGATTTTCACCTGTTCTCAAGCTCTTTTCGCGGTGCGCGGCTCAGCTTGCAAAACTGGTGGTCAGAATATCCAGATTCCCTTCAAGCGGGCTGTCGGCATCGCTGCCCATGAGGATATAGCCATAGCCATCCTGCGCCCAGGTCGCGGTTGCCAAACCGCTGAGAACGGCGTGTTCAACATTCTTTGCTGGTGCGCCAGGCCCCTGGCGTATGACACAGAAGGCAAATGGCTGCCCTTGTGCGTCTGCAAATACCACCTGAATAAGCGGTTTCCCCTTGAATGAGAGAATTTGCGCACGCTTCAGATCAAGCCCCGGAAGGGTTTCAAGCACATCGCGGTTCAAAGATCGACCAAGCTGTTCTTCTGCCTGCGCAAATTGCGCATCCAAAGCCTCGGGTGACGGGTCAAGCGCGGCAACCGTTTCTGGCGCGTAAAGCGACTGATAAATCGCCGCCTGCTCGGCCCATCCCATCGGTTCGGGGCGGGTGGCCCAAAAGGTCGCCGAGACCGCAATGACCGAGACCGAAGCCGCCACAGCCAACAAACGCCCAATTCCCATCGCCGGTGAGGGGCCTGCAATGGGTGCCAGTTCTGGTTCGGGCAGATCGATAACGGGTGCTTTGGCGGGCACGTTTTCAAACGCGGTTTGAACCATGGGCGCTATCGGGTCGAGCGCCATCAGGCGCGACTCCAGCTCGGCATCTTCGGCAACAGCGTCTTCGATGGCGCTGGCCGTGTCGCGATCCAGATCGCCTTCCAGATACGCCAACAGCGTCTCGTCGGAAAACTTCATTTGCCACTCCGTCGATCAGACCCAGCCTCATCAGGCTGAATCGCAGACTTCAGTTTCTGCCGGGCATTGGACAGCCGGCTCATGATCGTGCCAATCGGAACGCCCAGAATATCCGCCGCCTCGCGGTAGCTGTATCCTTCTACAAACACAAGCATCACCGTCTCACGCTGCGCTTCGGGCAGTTCCATCACTTTCGTAAACACTTCAGCCGCAAAAATATTCGTTTCTGCGTCGGCATCTTGTGAAATCAATTCGACCTCGGGCGTCACCGACAAGGCCTGCGCCTTGCGGACCGAGCGGGACCGTATTTCATTCAGCCAGATCGAGCGGCAGATTGTCATCAGCCAACTGTCCAACCGGGCCGTTGATGTCACCTGATGGTGGCGTTCCAGTGCGCGAAGGCAAGTTGCTTGTAGCAGATCATCAGCGATATCCGACGCCCCCGACAGCGACAAAGCAAACCGCCATACCCTTTTCGAATGCGTCTGGATCGCGCCGCGCACGGCTTGTTCCGAGTTAAGATCGACATCCATCGAATAAGCCGCGACCTGTGTGTGTTTATGTCATAGACGGGCCAGAACCCCTGCCCTGAGTGACATATTACGGCGAGGAAAGAAATGAAACTGATGATGAAAACAATCACGATTGCGTCGGTCCTGCTGGCCAGCCCAGTCCTGGCCGCAGATTGGACGCTGGACCCGGACACCTCGCATCTGGCCTATGGCACGATCAAGCTTGAGGATCTGGGCGAGGTGAATTCCTTCACCAACCTGTCGGGTCATGTCGGCGATGATGGTCAGGTCGAGATTGAGATCGATCTGTCCTCGGTCGAAACCAATATCGATATTCGCAACGAACGGATGATCGAACATGTGTTTCGCAAAGCCCCAACTGCCAAACTGACCGCCCAGATCGACATGGATGCTGTTTCCGGGCTGAGCGTTGGTGAGACATCGGTGATCGAGGTGGATGCCACCCTGTCGCTGGCAAGCGCCGATGTCGAATTCTATGCGGATATGTTCATCCTGCGGGTGGCCGAAGACCGGGTCATGGTTTCAACCAATGACATGGTGTTCATCAGCACCGAAGACGCAAATGTCTCGGCCGGGGTCGACAAGTTGATGGAGCTGGCGCAGCTGCCCAGCATTACCCGCACGATACCCGTAACCGCGCGGTTGATGTTCACACAGTAGTCTCTGGGTCATTTCGCGCGGCCATCAGTGCCAAAAGCGCCTCTTTCGTGCGTCCGATATGATGTGACAGTAAGGTGCAGGCCGCGTCGACCTGACCGGACTGGGCCAGCTGCAACAATTGGCGATGCTCTTTGCGTGCCGGTTCGCGTTGTTCCATCACGCTCAGATGCATCCGCACATAGCGGTCCGATTGCAGCGCCACCCGGTGTAGCAGATCGTTGGTCAGCCCGCGATCCGCCGCCGCATAAAGTGCGGTGTGAAACTTGTGATTCAGCGCCCCCCAGGCGCTGACATCATTGGCGTCATAAGACTGTTCCATCTGCTCAAGGATCTTGGTGCAGACTGAGAAATCCACCGTCGTCATGGCCGGAATGGCACGTCGGAACAGATCAACCTCAAGCAAGGCGCGAAGGTCGAAGATTTCGGCAATCTCAGCCAGTGAATGCTCTGTCACCGTGGCGCCGCGATTGTTGGTCAATTGTACCAGCCCCTCGGCATCCAGCTGTTTCAGCGCCTCTCGCACGGGCATGCGCGAGACATCGTACTCGTCGGCCAGCGCCTCTTGCCGGATGGTTTCGCCTTCGGCCAAATCGCCGCTGAGGATGCGCTCCCGCAGATCGCTGGCAATAACATCGGGCAGGCTTTGGCGCTGGATCGCACGTTTCGCTGTCATGTCTGGCGTCCTGTGTTCAGAGTGTTGTCTGTGTCGTGACGGCTTCGCATAAGAACTCTTTCAAAATCGCGTCGGCGCGAATGGGGCAAGCGATATGGGCGGTGGTTGGCGATCAATCAGCGCTGCAACCAGTTCAGCCGTGCCTGCTGATTGCGTCAGACCCAAATGACCATGGCCAAACGCATATATCACCCGATCGCTGCGTGACGCCGCCCCGATCACCGGCAGGCTATCGGGCAAAGAGGGGCGAAATCCCATCCATGGCTGGCCGCCTTCGGCCTTCAGCCCCGGCAGGAAATCGCGGGCCTTGGTCAGCATCACATCTGCCCGCTTGAAATTGGCCGGCATGTCGAGCCCGCCCAGTTCAACCGCACCGCCGATACGCACACCGCCGTTGATCCGGCTGGCCACAAACCCGTGGTCTGAGAAGGTCAAATGCGTGCGCAGGTCAAACGCGCCTGCAGGCAGGGTCGTATTGTATCCACGCTCGGTCTCCAGCGGGATATGGTCACCCATGCCCCGCGCCAGAAAATGCGACCAGGCACCAGCAGCCACCACAACGCTGTCGGCTGCAATCGTGCCATCAGTCGTGTGCACCTGCGCCGCCTGATCAGACACAGACAGGGCGCACACCTCGCGCCGGTCGATCTGTCCGCCCTTGTCTTGAAACGCCTTCGCCAGCGTTTCGACCCAGGCCTTTGGATCTGCGGTATTGATCCAATCCGGCGTGAACCCCGCATGGGTAAAGCGAGGGCTTAGCCCCGGCTGAATTTCGGCAATCGCCTCGGGATGTTCCAGCAGTGTGAACGCAATACCATGACGGTGGCGCTGCTCCCAGCCGGGCAGGCTGGCGCGAAATGCGGCCTCACTTTCATACAGCTGCAATTGACCGTCGTTCTGCACCATGTCCTGCATCCCCGCAAAGGGGATCAACCGGTCCAAAGCGGCCGAGGACAGCTGCATCAAACCAGCTTGCGCCGCCAATGCGTGCTGATAGTTCTGCGCGCGGCTGGCCCGCCAGAACCGCCAGAGCCAAGGCGCGATTTTCAGCGCATAGGCAGGCGGTACCGACAACGGGCCCAGTGGATCCAGCAGCCAACGCGGCGCTTTGCGCAGGATCCCCGGTGTCGCCAAAGGCTCGATCTCGGCAAAGGCAAAGGCCCCCGCATTGCCGGCAGAGGCACCCGCCGCAACTCCGTCCCGGTCCAGCACCTGAACCGCGTGCCCCCGGCGTTGCAGTTCCAGCGCCGTGGTAATCCCGATGACACCGGCACCAACAATGACAACGCGCTTCACAGCACGATGCCCGACCGGAACGGATCTTTCGCGTCAAAGATCATCGTACTGTCCGAGGTCACAAAGGCCTTGCCAGTAATACGCGGGATCACCCCACCGCGGGACCCCGGTTGATAGGACAAGCGATAGGTGCTGCCGATAACACTGGCCTGCACGATCTCTTCGCCCGGGCGCAGCACCCCGCGCGCCGCCAGACAGGCCAAACGGGCAGAACTGCCGGTTCCACAAGGGGAACGATCATAATTGTCATCCGGGCAGAGCACAAAATTTCGGCTGTGTACCGCGCCTTCAGGCGGACTTTGCAGGATCACATGATCTATCGGCTCGCCCGCCTCTCCACCAATGCCTTGCGCGATGGATGCCTGTCGGATCGCGGTGGTGAAGGCTGTCAGCTGTGGAATATTGGCCGGATCGATGGGGATCGGGCTGGGGTCGACGATGAAAAACCAATTGCCGCCATAGGCCACATCTCCGGTCACCGGGCCATAGCCCGGCACGTCCAGCACGACATCCGCCGCCACGCAGCGGCTTTCGATATTGGTGACGGTGACCGTGTTTGCATCTTCCAATTCAATCGTTACCACTCCCGCCGGGGTTTCGATCCGGTGGCGGCCCAGATCGATCCGCCCTAGATGCGCAAGGGTAACGGCCAAGCCAATGGTGCCATGGCCACACATCCCCAACACCGCATCCAGATCGAAATAGATCGCACCGGCAACACAGCTTGGATCCTGCGGTTCCACCAAAAGCGCGGCCACCATGGCTGGCTGCCCGCGCGGCTCCAACAGGACCGAGCGGTAGAAGGCACGGTGATCCTGCGCCAGACGCTGTGCCCGCTCGGCCATGGACCCTTGGCCCAGATCGGGCCCTCCGTTCAGGATGACACGTGTCGGCTCACCCCCGGTATGGCTGTCGATCACATGCATTCGGCAATCACCCCGCCCTGCCGGGACCAATCGGCAAACCAGGTTTGAAACAGGCGGTATTGTTGTTCGCAATAATTTCGCTGCGCATCCGACAGCATGTCGGTTTCATTGATATGCAGCCGGTATTCTTCCTCGCCGTTCAGAACCAGAAGATGTTTGTAATACAGCACCAGATCGGTGCCTTCATCAAAGCTGGCCAGAACGCCGAACGCTTCTTCCAGCTCGCGCGCACGCAGTCGCGCCTCGGCATGACCCTGTGCTGCCTTTTCACACAAGGCCGCCAGCAGCAAAGCCTCTTTCGGCAGCGCGGTGCCAATCCCCGTGATTGCACCGGTTGCGCCGCAATTGACAAAGCCATGATAGACCTCGGTATCCACACCGACCATCAACGTGACCTGATCATCACGCGAGGTGATATGCTCCGCCGCATAGCGCAGGTCATCCTTGCCACCGAACTCTTTGAACCCCACAAGGTTGGGATGTTCATCCCGTAGCGCAAAGAACAGATCAGCCCGGGTCGCAAACCCGTAAACCGGGCTGTTGTAAATAATGGCCGGCACGTCTGGCGCGGCTTGCAGAATGGCTTTGAAATGGTTGCGTTGCGCGGTCACGGATGACCCCCGCGACAGCACGCGCGGGATCACCATCAACCCCGCCGCCCCAACCTGCTGCGCATGCGCGGCCAAGGCGGTGGCGGATTTCGAGTTGATCGCTCCCGTGCCCACCACCACTGGCAACCCAGCCGCAACCAGCCGTTCGACACCTTCCATCCGCTCAGCATCGGTCAGCAGCGGCCAATCCCCCATCGACCCGCAATAGACAACTGCCGACATCCCCGCCGCGATCATCTGCTGCCCCTTGCGGACCAGAGCATCAAAGTCTGGCGTGCGGTCAGGTTTGCACGGGGTCATCAGGGCAGGCATCATGCCGGTAAAGATGGTCGGCTGCATGGTTGGGCTCCTTCTCGCAAATCTGCGACTCGGTTGGTTGGTCAGCTGCGTCAATCAGTAATGGATTTTGGATACAGAATCCAAAACTAAAATCCCACTAACAAAACCGACGCGCCCAAAAAGGTCAGGGGCGCTCAACGGCGCCCCTGAGACTTACAAGAACTGTCGGACCAGCTTAGCGCAGGCGCAGACCGGTTTCGGGATCAAACATCATCGCCCGGTCAGTACGGACCGAGATTCCGATTTTCTCACCCATTGTGCTGCGGTGATCGTCGCGTTCTTCGACAATCAGCTTGTCGCCATTGGCGGCCAGCAAATAGGCATAAGACACGCCGCCAAGCGCTTCGGTCAGATCCACGGTGCAGGCGTCGGAGTTCCGGTCAACCTCGATATGTTCGGGCCGAATGCCCAGCGTAACCTTCTTGGCATCGGCTGGCACGCTGTTGGTCAGCGGGATCGGCGCGCTGAGCGCCGAATGATGCGCCGCGCCATCTGCGACCTCACAATCGAGGAAATTCATCGCAGGCGAGCCAATAAAGCCCGCCACAAATTTGTTGTCCGGATCGCGGTAGAGATCCATTGGCGCACCAACCTGTTCGATCCGGCCATCACGCAGCACAACGATCTTGTCGGCCATGGTCATCGCTTCGACTTGGTCGTGGGTTACATAGATCATCGTCGCGCCGATTTCGTTGTGCAGACGGGCGATCTCGACCCGCATCTCGACGCGCAATTCGGCGTCAAGGTTGGACAAAGGTTCGTCAAACAGGAACACTTCGGGGCCGCGCACGATGGCACGACCGATGGCCACCCGCTGCCGCTGACCACCAGACAGAGCTTTTGGTTTGCGCTTGAGATATTGATCCAGCTTCAGGATATTTGAGGCTTCCTGAACCTTCTTTTCGATCTCTGCCTTGGGCACGCCGTTCATGCGCAGGCCAAAACCCATGTTTTCAGCCACGGTCATGTGCGGATAAAGCGCATAGGTCTGGAACACCATGGCCACGCCGCGCTTGGCCGGGTCCAGATGGGTCACGTCCCGCGTACCGATATGAATCTGCCCTTCCGAGGTCTCTTCAAGCCCGGCAATCATCCGCAGCAAAGTGGATTTGCCGCACCCCGACGGGCCGACAAAAACGCAGAATTCGCCATCCTTGATTTCAAGATCGATCCCGTGGATCACCTGCGTTTGACCATAGCGCTTGATTGCACCGTTCAGAGTCACACCCGTCATGTTACTTGCATCCTATTCTGCTGATTCTCTGGAAAGCGCCATGCTTGCGCCTCGGTTCCGATCTGTTCGGCGACACGACGCACGCGGGGAACCCATGTCTCCAATTGTTCTAATTTCATCCGCTCGGTCGAACCGGTTACGGACACGGCACCCAGCAACCTGCCCCCATCCGTGAGGATGGGACAGGCGACACATATGATGCCGGGCTCGTGTTCTTCGTTATCCACCGCATAGCCACGCTTGCGAATGGCTGCGAGATCTCGGCGCAGCGCCTGTTCTGACGTCAATGTCTTTGGCGTGAACCGATGAAAGCTTTGCTGAGAGATCGTCTTTTGCAGCTGCGCCTCGTCCAGATAGGCCATCATCGCCTTGCCAACACCGGTACAATAGGCGGGGCCCACCTTGCCGGCGTCCGAAAACATCTCGATCGGGCGGTGCGCGTTGCGCTTATCGACATAGATAACCTGACCCGAGTCCAACTGCGCCAGATGAACGGTCTCACCCGTGTCCTGGCTGAGCGCATCCAGGGCCGGGCGCGCAATCGGTGCCAAAGAGCTTTGCATCCAGGCCGCATGGGCCAGACGCACCAACCGGATGCCCGGCGAATAGGTCTGCCGATCCGGCTCATAGCTGAGCATACCTTGATTGCTGAGCGATTGCAGAAACCGATAAAGGGTCGCCTTGGGGAAGCTGCTGTGTTCAAGCAATTCCCCAAATCGCACAGGCCGGCCAAAGGCGGCCACCTGATCCAGCACGTCACATGCCTTGCCTATCGTTCCATCACCTGACACGGGTGTCAGTCTCCTCCGTTTGACCATCGCTCTCCCGACGAGGGTCTTGACAAGACTAGCCGATTCGATGTGTAGTTTTCAACATATAAAACTTGGTTTCAATATTTGGAACTGAATATATGGAAGCTTAAGGGAGGACACCATGCATTCCATGTTCAAGCGCACCGCGGCCGCGCTGGCCGCCAGCGTTGCACTTGCAGCACCCGTTGCTGCCGAGCTCACAGGTGAGCTGCGGATTTTCCTGGACACATCAAACCCTGCGCCACGCGCGACGATGGAAGCGATGATCGACCGTTTCGCAGCCCAGCACCCGGGCCTGGAAATCGAGACAACCGTGATCGACCGCGAAGCGTATAAAACCCAGATCCGCAACTTCCTGACGGCGGACACGCCTGACGTTGCAACCTGGTACGCCGCGAACCGCATGAAGCCATATGTCGAGGCGGGTCTGTTCGAAGACGTGTCCGATCTGTGGGCCGAGCCCGAGATCGCCGAGAACCTGGCATCCACCAAAGGTGCGATGACCATCGACGGCAAACAGTGGGGCGTGCCCTATACCTACTATCAGTGGGGCGTCTATTATCGCAAAGACATCTTTGACGAGCTGGGCCTGTCCGAGCCGACCACATGGGAAGAAGAAAAGGCCAACTGCGAAAAGATCGTCGCATCGGGCCGTGCCTGCTATACCATCGGCACCAAGTTCCTGTGGACCGCCGGCGGCTGGTTCGACTATCTGAACATGCGCACCAACGGTTATGAGTTCCACAACCAGCTGGCCAACGGTGAAATCAGCTGGGAAGATGATCGCGTCAAGCAGACTTTCGCGAACTGGAAAGAGCTGATCGACATGGGTGCCTTCATCGACAACCACCAGACCTACAGCTGGCAGGAAGCTCTGCCCTTCATGGTCAACGGTGAAGCCGCGGCCTATCTGATGGGGAACTTTGCTGTTGCGCCACTGCGCGAAGCAGGCCTGACCGATGATCAACTGGACTTCTACCAGTTCGTATCGATCAACCCTGATGTCGAACTGGCCGAAGACGCGCCAACCGACACGTTCCACATCCCGGCCAATGCATCGAACAAAGAAGCCGCGCGCGAGTTCCTGCGCTTTGTGGTTTCTCCGGACGAGCAGACCGAGATCAACAACGGCGCGAACCTGGGTCAGCTGCCCGTGAACGCGAAATCCTCGGTGGATAACGACAAATTCCTGCTGCAAGGCTTTGAGATGCTGTCGTCCAACAGCCCGGGCGGTGTTGCACAGTTCTGGGACCGTGACGCACCAGCGGAAATGGCGAAAGTGTCGATGGAAGGCTTCCAGGAATTCATGGTCAAGCCCGACGATGCTGACAAGGTTCTGGCCAAGCTGGAACGCGCACGTCAGCGCATCTACGACAACTGATAGGGGTGACGGCCGGGCTATGTCCCGGCCATTGCCAAAGCTCAGCACAGGGCGGGCCATGATCCCGCCCTGTCTCACCCTAGCCAGAGTATTTCCATGACCGTAGCCGTCGACGTCCCTGAACAGGAAAGCTGGTTCCACAAAAACCAGCAACGCCTCGCCCCATGGCTGTTTCTAGCCCCCGGCCTGCTGTTTTTCCTGGTTTACGTAATCATCCCCGTTTTCCAATCCTTCAACCTGTCCCTGTACGAATGGGACGGTCTGGGGGCCGCTGAATATGTGGGGTTTCGCAACTATGAAGACCTCTATTGGGAATGGGTTGACCGCGACGCATTCTATGTCTCGCTCAAGAACAACCTGATCTGGCTGGTCCTGTATCTTCTGGCGATCCCCGCCGGTCTGTTCATCGCGCTGTTTCTGAACCAGACGGTCTGGGGCATCCGGCTCTACAAATCGCTCTTCTTCTTCCCCTTTGTGATCTCGCAGGTTGTGGTTGGCCTGGTTTTCACTTGGTTTTATGATCCGACCTTCGGCCTTCTGAACGAATTTCTCGGCCTATTCGGAATGGGTCCGCTGAACGTACTGGGGGATGAACGGTTCGTAACCTACGGCATCATCTTTGCCGGTCTCTGGCCGCAAACGGCCTATTGCATGATCCTGTATCTCACCGGTCTGAACGCGGTGGATCCCGAACAGATCGAGGCTGCGCGTCTTGACGGTGCCAAGGGTGGACGGATGCTGTGGCATGTGATCCTGCCGCAATTGCGCCCGGCCACCTTCATTGCATTTGTCGTGACCATCATCGGCGCTCTGCGCTCATTCGACCTGATCTCGATCATGACACAGGGTGGCCCGTTCGGCTCATCCCGCGTGCTGGCCTATTACATGTTCGAAGTCGCCCTGTCCGAATACGGGTTCCGCATGGGATATGGTGCTGCCATCGCCGTGGTCCTGTTCCTGATCATGCTCTGCTTCATCGCCTACTTCCTGTGGTCGATGTATCGCGAAGAAAAGGGGCACTAAGATGTTTCCGACACCTATAGAAAAACAATCCCGCCCCGCGCAGATCACCTATCAGGCCCTGTTGCCCGTCGCTCTGCTGTTGTGGCTGGGGCCCCTTCTGGCCGTGGCCCTGTTCTCGATCAAACCGGCAGCGGATTTCACCAACGCCAACTATTGGGGGCTTCCCTCCAGCTTTGAGGGGGCCTTCAACTACGGGCAGGTTTTCTTCAACTCGGACATGCCCCGGTATCTGCTGAACTCGTTCATGATCACCATTCCAACGGTGATCGGAGCGGTGGCACTTAGCACCATGACCGGCTTTGCCTTGGGGATCTACAAGTTCAAGTCGAACATCTGGATCTTCTTCATGTTCGTTGCGGGCAACTTCGTCCCCTTCCAGATCCTGATGGTTCCGGTTCGGGACCTGACATTGGAGCTGGGCCTCTACAACACCAAGACCGGGCTGGTTCTGTTCCACATCGCGTTCCAGACCGGCTTTTGCACCCTCTTCATGCGCAACTTCATCCGCGCCCTGCCCTTCGAGCTGATCGAGGCCGCACGGGTTGAAGGCATCAGTGAATGGCGCATCTTCTGGTATGTTGTCCTGCCGCTGATGAAACCGGCGATTGCCGCGCTCAGCGTCTTGATCTTCACCTTCATCTGGAATGACTTCTTCTGGGCCGTCGTGCTGACACAAGGTCCTGAAAGCCAACCTGTTACAGCCGGTATTACCAGCTTTAACGCGCAGTACCGTGCCGCATATCAATTGATGAGTGCGGGTTCTATCGTCGCGGCCCTGCCACCGGTGGCAATGTTCTTCCTGATGCAGAAACACTTCATCGCAGGTCTTACCCTCGGAGCTGTAAAGTAATGATAAGAACATGGTCGCTTCATGATGAGCGACAATCTCTGGTGCTCGCGGCCCATCGCGAGCACCTTCCTGAAGTTGTGTATTTTGGCCCTCGATTGCCGGATGACGAAAACCTAGACACATTATTTGACGCCTACGGGCTGGACGTGACCGGGGGCATGTTGGATGCCAACCCGGAATTGTCCATCTGTCCTGAAGCCACGCGCAGTTTCCCAGGCCAGCCAGGCCTGATCATGCGGGACGGGGATGGCACGCCGATCCTTCCGAAATTCTGTTTCGAAAGCGAAGAGGTTTCGGAAAACCACCTGACCCTGACCTTTCGGGATGATGATCATCGGCTGACCTATCAGGCGATCTTTTCGATCGACCCGAAAACTCACATCATCGAGGCCCGCGCAGCGGTCGAGGCGGATCGCCCGGTGCTATTGCACTGGCTGTCGGCCCCGGTCTTTCCGGCCCCACAGCTGTCGGATGAGCTGATCGACTTTGCCGGTCGCTGGTGTGGTGAGTTTCAGATGAACACCACGCCGTGGTCGCCCGGTATCCGCTATCGCGAGAACCGTACCGGGCGCACGGGGCACGAGCATTTCCCCGGCCTGATCGTCCCGGTCCGGGGTGCGACCAACGCGCAAGGCCAGGCCTATGGCTTCCACTACGGTTGGTCCGGTGGGCACCGTATGGTGGCCGAAGAGCTGCCCGACGGGCGCCGCCAGATCCAGTTCGGACAGGCCGCCCGGATGGAGCGCGAGGCCTCGACCCGGTTTGAAACCGCGCCGCTTTATGCGGTGTTCTCGGCCGATGGCATCAACGGCTGCGCAGTTGCGTTCCAACGGCATTTGCGGGACCGCATCGTCGCGTTTCCCAAGCCCGACCGTGCACGGCCGGTGCATTACAACTGTTGGGAAGCGGTCTATTTCAATCACAACCTCCCCGAGCTCAAGGACATTGCCGACCGCGCAGCCGCGCTTGGCGCGGAACGCTTCGTGCTGGATGACGGCTGGTTCGGCCAGCGTGACGATGACACATCCTCTCTGAGTGACTGGGAGGTCGATACCCGGAAATATCCCGATGGCCTCGACCCGCTGATCAAACATGTGCATTCGCTGGGCATGACCTTCGGCATCTGGTTCGAGCCCGAGATGATCAACCCTGACAGCAGCATCCACAGGGCTCATCCCGAATGGGCGCTGGGGGGTGAAGATCAGATCCTGGGCCGCCAGCAAAAAGCACTGAACATGGCGCTGCCGGAGGTGCGCGAGTTCCTCTATGAACGCATGTCGACAATCCTTGCGGGCCACGACATCGACTATATTAAATGGGACCACAACCGCGTGCTGCCCATGCCCGATGCGGCCCAGACCCGTGGGTCATATGCGCTGATCGACCGGCTGCGGCAGGACTTCCCGCATGTGGAAATCGAAAGCTGCGCCAGCGGCGGCGGGCGTATTGATTTCGGCATTCTCAAACGTACTCAGAGGGTCTGGCTGAGCGACAGCAACGACGCTCTGGAACGGCTGCGCATTCAGCACAACGCCGCGATCTTCCTGCCCATGGCTGTAACCGGCAGCCATGTGGGGCCCCGCGTGTGCCATACCTCGGGCCGCGTGCTGGACATCCAGTTCCGCGCATGGGTTGCCGCCCAACGCCATATGGGGTTCGAGATGGACCCTCGCGAATTGACCCCCGAAGAAGAGACGGTTCTGCGCGAGGTCACCCAATGGTGGAAGGACAACCGCGACTGGCTGTACTATGCCGACATCCTGCGACTGGACAGCCCAGACCCGTCGGTCATTGCCGAACAGCAGCAAACCAGTGATGGCTCGCGCTTTGTGGTCTTTGCCGGCAAAACCGACACGTCCTCGCAAATCGCGCCGCGCCCGTTGCGCCTGACCCGGCTTGAGGCGGATGCCCAATACCGCGTCGAACTGCGGGATACGGCCACCGCACCGGCCACCTTGTCGCGCGGCAACCCGGCCCTGAAACAGGGGCCGATCACCGTCAGCGGGCAATATCTGATGAGCCAGGGCCTGTCGCTGCCCTGGAGCTTCCCACAATCCATGTGGGTCATCGAAGGCCACAAGCTATGACCCGAAAACGCAGGTCTCAGCACTGGTACGGGAAACTCGACAAGGACGGGTTTATTCATCGGTCCTGGATGAAGAACCAGGGCTTTCCCGATCACGCCTTTGACGGGCGGCCCATTATTGGCATCTGCAACACCTGGTCGGAACTGACGCCCTGCAACTCGGGCCTGCGCGATCTGGCCGAGGGCGTGAAACGCGGCGTGTGGGAGGCCGGAGGTTTTCCGGTGGAATTCCCGGTCATGTCACTGGGCGAGACCCAGATGAAGCCTACCGCCATGCTGTTCCGCAACCTGCTGGCGATGGATGTCGAGGAATCGATCCGCGCCTATGGCATTGACGGCGTGGTTCTGCTGGGTGGCTGCGACAAGACTACACCGGGCCAGTTGATGGGCGCGGCCTCGGTCGACCTGCCGTCGATTGTGGTCAGCTCGGGCCCGATGCTGAACGGCAAGTTCAAAGGCAAGGATATCGGTTCGGGCACCGATGTGTGGAAATTCTCGGAAGAGGTTCGCGCGGGCGAAATGACCCTGCAGGACTTCATGAACGCCGAATCCGGCATGTCGCGCAGCGCCGGGGTCTGCATGACCATGGGCACCGCCAGCACAATGGCGTCTCTGGTCGAGGCGATGGGCATGTCCCTGCCCACCAACGCCGCCCTTCCCGCTGTCGATGCCCGTCGCATGGCGCTGGCGCATCTGACCGGCAAGCGCATTGTCGAGATGGTGGATGAAGACCTGAAACCCTCGGACATCCTGACCAAGGAAGCCTTCGAAAACGCCATTCTGGCCAATGCGGCCGTGGGCGGATCAACCAACGCCGTGGTGCATCTGCTGGCCTTGGCGGGCCGTGTGGGTGTTGACCTGACACTGAAGGCTTTCGAGATCGGCTCGCAAATCCCGCTGCTGGTCAACTGCATGCCCTCGGGCAAATACCTGATGGAGGATTTCTGTTACGCCGGTGGCGTGCCCGTCGTTCTGAATGAACTCAAATCCTTCCTGCGTCCGGCCAAGACGGTGCTGAACAAGGATATCTCGGCGCATTATGAGGGGGCCGAATGCTATAACAGCGATGTCATCCGCCCCTTTGATGATCCAGTGAAACCCGCTGCCGGTCTGCGCGTTCTGCGCGGCAATCTGGCCCCGAACGGCGCGATTGTGAAACCGTCGGCGGCGACCGATACGCTGCTGGAAACCGAGGCTGAGGCTTTTGTGTTTGAAAGCATCGAAGACCTAAAGGCCAATATTGACCGCGACGATCTGCCGGTGACCGCCGACACCATTCTGGTGCTCAAGGGCTGCGGACCAAAAGGCTATCCGGGGATGCCTGAGGTGGGCAATATGCCGATCCCCGGCAAGCTGGTAAAACAGGGTGCCCGCGATATGATCCGCGTGTCGGATGCACGCATGTCGGGCACCGCCTTTGGCACCGTGATCCTGCATGTCAGCCCCGAGGCCCAGGCCGGTGGCACCCTGGCCTTGGTGAAAACCGGAGATCGCATCCGCGTTTCAGCCAGCAAGGGTGAGCTTGAGTTGCTGGTGGATCAAAACGAACTGGACGCCCGGCGCGCCGCGTGGCAACCGGACGATCCGCACTATACCCGCGGATATGCGCGGCTGTATATCGACCACGTGCTGCAAGCCGATCGAGGTGCCGACCTTGATTTTCTTGTCGGCAAAGATACACGCCTAGTCACACGAGAGAGTCACTGATGGACCAAACCGCCACTTTCCACGATCTGAACGGCGCCTCTGTCTACATCACCGGTGGAGGCTCGGGCGTTGGCGCGGCCTTGACCGATGGGTTCCTGGCACAAGGCGCAAATGTCGCCTTTATCGGGCGCTCGGACGCTTCGGCCTTTGTCGAGGAGATGCACGAGAAACACGGGCGCGCGCCGCTGTTCATGCAGGGCGACATGACCGACACCGAACTGCTGCATGCCACGATGCAAAAGGCGGCCGAGGCGCATGGCCCGCTGAATGTGCTGATCAACAACGCGGCCAATGACAAACGGCACTCGCTTGAAGAAACCACGCCCGAGTTTTGGGACTGGATGATCGAGGTGAACCTCAAGGCTTATTATTTTGCCTGTCAGGAGGCCGCGCGCCAGATGCAGGGCAAAGGCGGCGCCATCGTCAATTTCAGCTCGATCAGCTATATGATGGGCAATGCGGGATACCCGATCTATACCACGTCGAATGCGGGTATCACGGGCATGACCCGGTCGCTTGCGCGTGAGCTGGGGCCGCAGAAAATCCGCGTTAACGCGCTGGCACCGGGCTGGGTGCTGACGCAGAAACAACTGGATATGTGGGCCACGCCGGAAGATCTGGCCGCCCATCTGGACCGTCAATGTCTGAAAGAACATCTGTCGCCCGAAGACATGATTGCGCCTACACTTTTCTTGGCCTCAGAAGCCAGCCGGGCCATGACCGGGCAGTGCATGGCGGTCGACGGCGGCGTTGTGGTGTCGGGGTGATGCGATGAACGCTGAATGGATCGCGGTGGATTGGGGCACGTCGCAACTGCGCGTTTGGGCAATGCGCGGCGACGCTGTGCAGGACCAAAAGCAATCCGCCAAAGGCATGGGACGCCTGGACAAGAGCGGCTTTCAACCCGCCCTGTTGGAGCTTGTCGACTGCTGGCTGGGTATTGACCCTGTTGATGTCATCGCATGCGGTATGGTTGGCGCCCGTCAGGGCTGGGTCGAGGCACCCTATGCGGCTGTACCCTCTGCACCTGTGCCCGACATTCCGATCCGTGTGCCCGATACCGATCCGCGCATCCGCGCCTTTGTTGTACCCGGTCTGAAACAGGACAGCCCGCCAGACGTGATGCGCGGCGAGGAAACCCAGATCGCGGGTTTTCTGGCCACCCATCCCAACTGGGACGGAATTATCTGCCTGCCGGGCACCCACACCAAATGGGCCCAGATCAGCGCTGGCGAGGTGGTGAGCTTCCGCACTTTCATGACCGGTGAAATGTTCGAATTGCTGCGAAAGCAATCGGTTCTGAAACACTCGATCGGGGACGGCTGGGATGACGACGCCTTTGCCGAGGCCGTCTCAGATGCGCTGTCGAAACCCGAACAGCTGGCCGCACGCCTGTTTGGTCTGCGCGCCGCGGATCTGTTGCACGCGCAAGATGCCTCTGTCGCACGCGCCCGTCTGTCGGGCCTTTTGATCGGGGCCGAGCTGGCCGCCTCGCGTGCCTATTGGCTGGGTCAGCAGATCGCAATCATCGGCTCGAAAACCCTGTCCGCTGCCTATGCCACAGCGCTCGGTGCCCAAGGGGCCAGCGTTGAGACCGCAGACGCCACAACAACCACTCTGGCCGGGCTTGCCATGGCCCGCAACCGAACGAGGCAAACTGCATGAGCCGTTCTCTTATCGCCATCCTGCGCGGATTGACTCCCGCCGAAGCCGCGGACGTTGGTCAGGCGCTGATCGACGCAGGCATCGACAAGATCGAGGTGCCGATGAACTCGCCCGATCCGCTGGACTCTATCGGCGCGCTGGCCCAGACCTTTGGGGATCGTGCCCTGATCGGCGCAGGCACCGTGCTGAGCGTAGAGCAGGTCGACGGTGTCGCCTCGGTCGGTGGCAAGCTGATCGTGTCGCCCAATTGTGATACCGAGGTGATTGCCCATACCGCCAAGCTGGGCCTTGAAAGCTGGCCGGGCATCTTTACCCCCACCGAAGCTTTTGCGGCGCTCAAGGCTGGCGCAACCGGGTTGAAACTGTTTCCGGGCGTAATGGCTGGCACAACCGGGCTGGCCGCGCTGCGCGCCGTGCTGCCCGAGGGCACGCAGGTCTATGCCGTAGGCGGCGCGGGCCCTGAAAACTTTGGCGATTGGTTCAAGGCCAGCGCCGACGGGTTTGGCATCGGCTCGGCGCTCTACAAGCCCGGCATGTCGGTGGATGACATCGCCACACGCGCAGCCCAGATCGTTTCCGCCTATGACGCGGCCCTGGCATGAGCCAGGTTTTCGACAACCGCCCCTGCGCCTTGGGGGAAGGACCACTCTGGCACCCCGAACGACAGCAACTGTTCTGGTTCGACATCATCGGCAAACAGCTGATGACGCGCGAAAACGGCGAGGCGAAAAGCTGGAGCTTTGACGAGCATGTCTCGGCTGCAGGGTGGATCGACACCACCACTCTGCTGATCGCCTCGGAAACCGGGCTGTGGACGTTCAACCTGGACACCGGTGCGAAAGAGCTTGTGGTTCCGCTTGAGGCCGACAATCCGGTCACCCGCTCCAATGACGGGCGTGCAGACCCCTGGGGCGGGTTCTGGATCGGGACGATGGGGAAATCTGGCGAAACCGGTGCCGGTTCGATTTACCGGTTGTTCCAAGGCGAACTTCGCAAGCTGGTGAGTGATGTCACCATCACCAATGCGATCTGCTTTGCCCCGGACAAAAGCTGCGCCTATTACAGCGATACAGCTTCTGGGCAGGTCATGCGTCAGGCACTTGACCCAGAAACCGGCTGGCCCGCTGGCACGGCCGAGCTTTATCTTGATCTTCGGGATGAAGGCTTGAACCCCGACGGGGCCGTTGTGGACGCAATGGGAAACATCTGGATCGCCCAATGGGGCGCATCGCGCGTGGCGGTCTATGACCCTGCAGGGCGTTTTCTTCAGGCCGTCAGTTTCGAGGCGCAGCATACCTCGTGCCCTGCCTTTGGCGGCGCGGATCTGACCACCCTTTATTGCACTACCGCCAGCGTTGACGTCGATGCGGACACTATGGCGCGTCAACCCAGCAACGGCATGACCTTTGCAGCCGCCAATGCGGGCAAGGGCCAAGCAGAACCACGAGTCCTTCTATGAAACCCGAACTGGGTGTTTGTTACTACCCCGAGCACTGGCCCGAAGACAGCTGGGCCGATGATGCCAAACGTATGGTTGAAACCGGCCTGACATGGGTTCGGATCGGTGAGTTTGCCTGGAGCCGGATGGAGCCATCACCGGGCGATCTGCAATTTGACTGGCTGGACCGCGCGGTGGAAACACTGGGCGCGGCGGGCCTCAAGGTGGTGATGGGTACACCCACGGCAACGCCGCCGCGCTGGATGCTGGACCGGCACACCGACATGCTGGCGGTGGATGCTCAGGGAAACCCCCGTAAATTCGGGTCGCGACGGCACTACTGTTTCAGCCATCAGGGCTATATCGATGAATGCCGGCGCATCACCCGGATCATGGTTGAACGCTATGGCCGCAATGCGCATGTGGCCGCCTGGCAGACCGACAATGAATATGGTTGTCACGACACCACGCTCAGCTATTCGCAGCCTGCGCTGGCCGCGTTCCGCCTTTGGTTGGCGGAACGCTATGGCACGGTCGCGGCGCTGAACGAAGCCTGGGGCAATGTGTTCTGGTCGATGGACTATGACAGTTTTGATCAGATCGAGCTGCCAAACCTGACGGTGACCGAACCGAACCCGGCGCATGTTCTGGCCTTCCGGCGCTTCAGCTCGGATCAGGTGGTGGCGTTCAACAAGGCGCAGGTCGATGTACTGCGCGAGTTAACCGACGCGCCGCTGCTGCACAATTACATGGGCCGCGTACTGGAGTTTGATCACTTCGCAGTGGGTGCCGATCTTGATATCGCCACATGGGACAGCTATCCCATCGGCTTTCTGTCCGACCGGCTTGAGGCTGACGAGGCGCACAAAGCGGCCTATCTACAGCAGGGTGATCCCGATATGCAGGGCTTTCACCACGACCTCTATCGCGCTGTCGGGCGTGGACGCTGGTGGGTGATGGAACAACAGCCCGGCCCGGTGAACTGGGCGCCGTTCAACCCGGCCCCCCTGCCCGGCATGGTCCGCCTGTGGTCGCTTGAGGCCGTGGCGCATGGGGCCGAGGTGGTCAGCTATTTCCGCTGGCGACAGGCGCCGTTTGCGCAAGAGCAAATGCATGCGGGGCTGCTGACACCGCATGACACCGAGGCCCCCGGCATGGGCGAGGCGCGCCAAACTGCCGAAGATCTTGCGCGTTTGGGGGACACATCAGTGCGCCCGGCAAAGGTGGCCATCGTGTTTGACTATGCATCAGACTGGGCCTGGGCGACGCAACCGCAAGGGGCGGGGTTTGACTATTTCCGTTTGGTCTTTTCGACCTATCGCGCCCTGCGGCGGGCCGGTTTGTCGGTAGACTTTGTATCGACCGAGAACATCCCGCAAAAAGCTTACAAACTGATCCTGGCCCCAGGGCTGGCCTCGGTGGATGACGCTCTGGCGGCGCGCATCGCGAACGGTTGTGATCTGGCCCTCTTTGGTCCGCGCAGCGGTGCGATCACGCCCGATTTCCAGATTCCGGCGGGCGGGCGCCCCGGCCTTTTCGCTTTGGACTGCCAGGTCGAGCTGGTCGAAAGCCTGCCCCCCACTGTCGAACGTCCGGTCACCGGTGGCGGTGCGGCGCAGCATTGGGTGGAACGCTTGTCCGGCACAGCGCCCAAACTGTTGGAGTTCGAAGACGGCACCCCGGCACTGATGGGCAATGATGACATGTGGTACTTGGGCTGTTTCCCGGATGAGCCGCTATGGGATCGGGTCATCGCTCTGGCGGCACAAGCCACGGGCTTAGAGATCTTTCCGATGCCCCCTGGCCTGCGGCGACGCGAAACGGCGCGGCATGAGGTCCTGATCAACTATAACGACAAGGCGGTCGAGTGGAACGGCACGCAGGTACCGGGCTGCGGTGTGGTCTTCAACGAACTGTAAGTCGAATAGACGGATGATCATAAGAATTGATACCGCTAACATAAGTTGCTAGAGGCTGTGCAACCCCTGATCGGGTGTTGCGCCGTAATACCGAAGCACGTATCGAACTTGAAAGCAGCTTTTTGGGAACCAGTCTCTTGTCCACCGCACGTTTCCCTACTCCGACACTGGCCAAGCCCAGCTGGACATTGGTCGCCGATATCGGCGGAACCAATATGCGATTGGGTGTGGTCATTGACGGAGAAGTGACTGAGCTGCACAAATTCCCGACCGGTACGAATAGCGACCTGCTGGATGCGTTTCACGCAACCCGCGATGTGGTGGGCAGCAACCCGCTGGCCGTCGTGGCCGCAGGCGCGGGGCCGGTCCGTGACGGCACAATTCACCTGACCAATGCGCAAGTCACCCTGTCCGAGACCGATATCGCGAAGGCCACCGGAGCCGAACAAACCTTTGTTATCAACGACTTCACCGCCGCCGCCTGGTCGGTGGCCGAGATTGGCAAGGATGACGTACAAGTGCTGCAAGGCGACCCGACCCCGCCCGCGGGTACCCGGCTTGTGGTTGGTCCGGGAACCGGTCTTGGGGTCGGTGCCTTACTATGGTCACAGGGCCGCTATCATACGGCATCGGGCGAAGGCGGTCATGTGGGTCTGGCCCCGCGCTATCGCGAAGAAGTGGCGGTGTTCGAGGCTGCCCGCACTCTGGTACCAGAATGCTTCTTTGGTGACAGCCTGGCGGTTGAGGCCGAAATGTTCCTCAGCGGAACCGGCTTGCCGGTTCTCTATCAAGCCATTGGTCTGGCCGAAGGGCTGACGGATGTGGCCGCCCGCCCGGCCAAAGACATCCTGCAAGATGCCCAAACCGCTACAGACCCTGTTGCCGTCCGCTGTGCCGAGATGTTTACCACCCATCTGGCTGCGGTGATCGGCGATATCTCGGTCACTCTGATGCCCACGGGCGGGATCTTCCTGCTGGGCGGTGTGGCCGACAAGAACCGTTGGCTGTTCGGAGAAGCCTTCCGGTCGGCCTTTAACGCTGGAGGACGGTTCGATTCCGTGCGGCAAGGGCTGAACCTATACATTTCGAATCACGCCGAATTCGGTGTGATCGGTGCAAACAACTTCTGCAAATCTGCCCTGTCCGATTGACAGAGCACGCACCTGGGAGGGGACCTCATGATCCTGTGCTGCGGTGAAGCCTTGATCGACATGATCGCAGAACCCACGGCCTCGGGCGCGGACGGGTTTGTGCCCCATTCCGGCGGTGCGGTGTTCAACACGGCGATTGCATTAGGCCGTTTGGGCGCACCCGTTGGGCTGCTGACCGGGCTGTCGACGGATATGTTCGGCCAGCAACTGGCCGCAGCCCTGCAGGCCAGCCACGTTGAAACAAGCCATGTGATCCAGTCGGACCGCCCCACAACCCTGGCGTTCGTGCAGCTGAAGGACGGGCACGCCAGCTATAACTTTGTCGACGAAAACACCGCTGGCCGGATGTTGCGGCCCGAAGATATGCCACGCCAACTGCCCGGTGCCATTAGCGCACTGTATTTCGGGGGCATAAGCCTGGCCTGTGAACCTTGCGCAGATGCCTATGCAGCCCTGTTGGAGCAACATGGGGCAGATCGCGCGGTGATGCTGGACCCCAATATCCGACCCGGTTTCATCAAGGATCAAACCCGCTATCGCACCCGTCTGAACCGGATGATCGCGCAGGCCGATATCGTCAAGGTTTCGGATGAGGATCTGGATTGGATCATCCCCGGCCCAGAAACCCTGGATGAGAAAGTACCTTTGCTGCTGCAAGCCGGTCCTGCCGTGGTGATCGTCACGCGCGGCGCCGAAGGTGCGACGGGTTATCTGGCGGATGGCCGCCAAACCTCGGTCCCGGTCGAGCCGGTAAAGGTGGTCGATACCGTGGGCGCGGGCGACACGTTTAACGCAGGTGTGTTGGCCGCATTGGAAGAGGCAGGTCATCTCTCGAAACCTGGCCTCCGTGCGCTACCGCCCGCCACCTTGCGCGCAGCGCTGGCGCTGGGGGCCAAGGTCGCTGCAGTGACCGTATCGCGCGCAGGTGCAAACCCGCCCTGGTCGCACGAGATCGCGTAACCAATCCCTGCGGCAGATACGTTGATTCTGGCGCTATGTACCCGCACAGGCCGACAAACGGGCGCGTGCGCAGACGCATGTGCCAATCCCGTCATATGCCCCCCTGATCCCGTCGCTTTTGTGGTCTGAGATGAGGCTGCCTCACGCGACAATGAATTTTGTCTGGATTGTCGGCTAGGCGGCAATCGTAGATCATCCATCAGACAGAAAAGCGCGCGAGATTTGGACATGCGGACAGAAGCACAGGCAGTTGTAATTGGCGGAGGCGTGATCGGATGTTCGATCCTTTATCACCTGGCCAAGCTGGGATGGACCGATGTGGTTCTGCTGGAACGCGACGAGCTGACCTCGGGTTCGACCTGGCACGCGGCGGCAAATATCCACGGGCTGCATGACAGCACCAATATCAGCCGCATCCAGCATTATACGATGAACCTGTATAAATCGCTGGAAGAAGAAACCGGCCAAAGCTGCGGCGTGTTTCAGCCCGGCTCGCTCTATCTGGCGCAGACCGAACAGCGCGAGCATCAGCTGAAATTGCAGGCGGCCAAGGCCAAGCTTTATGGCATGAATTTCTATGAGATAAGCATTGAAGAGGCGCAGAAGCTGCACCCGCTGGTCAATTTCGACGGTATCCGCTGTGTGATGTATGAACCTGATGGTGGCAATGTTGACCCTTCGGGCGTGACCAATGCCTATGCGGTGGGCGCGCGTCAGCGCGGGGCAGAGATCCATCGTTTCACCCCCGTCACCGCGACCGAGCAGCAGGACGACGGGTCGTGGATCGTCAAAACGCCCAAGGGCGACATCCGCACGCCCTGGGTGGTGAATGCCGCAGGGCTTTGGGGCCGCGAGGTGGCGGCGCTGGCCGGGATCGAATTGCCCTTGCAACCGACCGAGCACCAGTATTTCGTCACCGAAACCATGTCGGATGTTGAAGGGCACGGTACCCGTCTGCCCTCGGTCGCCGATCGGGATGGTGAATATTACCTGCGGCAGGAAGGTCAGGGCCTGCTGGTCGGGGCCTATGAGAAAGACATGCGGTTCTGGGCCGAAGAGGGCACGCCGCTGGATTTTGCCCATGACCTGTTCCCCGACGATCTGGACCGGATCGAAGAAAACATGATGAACGCCATCGAACGTCTGCCTGCTGTGGGTGAGGCCGGGATTAAACGGGTGATCAACGGCCCGATGATCTGGTCTCCGGATTCCAACGTTCTGATGGGCCCGGTGCCCGAGGTCGATGGCTATTTCTGTTGCAACGGCATCATCCCCGGCTTTTCCCAATCCGGCGGCATGGGCCTGATGGCCGCGCAGTGGATCATTGAAGGTGAGACCGAATATGACATGTTCGCCTGGGATCTGGCCCGCTTTGACAACTGGGCCACCAAGGACTTCACCAAGGCGCGGGTGCAGGATCAATACGCCCATCGCTTCGCCATCCATTTCCCGAACGAGGAACGCAGCGCGGGCCGCCCTGCCCGCATCCGCCCGGTCTATGAGACGCAAAAGGCCATGGGCGCCGTCTTTGGCCTGAACGCAGGCTGGGAGCATCCGCTGTGGTTCTCCGACACGCCCGGCGCGGTCGAGACCAACGGCTTTACCCGGCAGAACTGGTGGGGGCCAGTGGGCGAAGAATGCAAGATGCTACGAGATCGGGCGGGGATCATCGACATTTCGAACTTTGCCAAATACGTCTGCAAAGGCCCCGGTGCCTCGGATTGGTTGAACGCGGTCTTTGCCAATACCATGCCCAAAACGGTGGGGCGATCATGCCTGACCCCGCTGATTTCCAAACGCGGTGGCATCGCGGGCGATTTCACCGTGACGTGCGTGGCCGAGGATGAGTTCTGGATCATCGGTTCCGGCATGGCCGAACGCTATCACAAACGGTTCTTCAAACAGGTCCCCCTGCCCGAAGGCACCACCTTCACATCCATGACCGACGCGATATGTGGCTTCAACATCGCCGGCCCGAAATCCCGCGAGATTTTGCAGAGGCTGACAAACACCTCTCTGGCCACCGAAGACTTCCCCTTTATGCGGTCAGCCCGGATCGAACTGGCCGGGATCGAAGTGCTGGCCCTGCGCGTCTCATTCACAGGCGATCTGGGGTGGGAGGTCCACTGCCCCACAGAACACCAATCCCGCCTCTACACGGCGCTGCTGGAGGCCGGAGCGGCATTTGACGCAGGCCCCGTCGGCAGCCGGGCCTTAATGTCGCTTCGCGTCGAAAAGGGCTACGGCTCGTGGAGCCGTGAATACAGCCCCGAATACTGGCCCCATGAGGTCGGTCTGGACCGGCTGTGCAAGTTCGGAAAAGAGTTCCTGAACAAAGACGCCGCGCAGAAGGTGTTGCAGAACCCCGCGCGCGAGCAGCTGGTGATGCTGCATCTGGACGCAGAGGACGTCACCGCATCGAATGCGGACGCAACCGGAGGTGAGCCGATTTTCAAGGATGGCCAGGGTATCGGACGTGTCACATCCGGTGCTTACGGCTATTCCGTCGGCATGTCGCTGGCGCTGGGGTATGTCAAAAACGCCCAGCCCGGAGACGCGGTTGAAGTGATGGTTTTGGGCCGTCCGCACAAGGCGGTTATCCTGCATGAACCGCCTTTTGACCCTTTGGGTCGGGTGTTGCGGGGGTGAATTTGCGCTTAGATCTGGGTTTCACGATATTTTGAGGTGCTGCGCTCATATTGGCGCATAAGCTATTGTTTTTAATTGTTTTTTCTCGCCACTGAGAGCTGCAAACACTAAGTGTCGATTCAGACAAGAATTCTACTCGCGTGAAAGAAAGGGAGGCGTTTAGCCCCCCTACCCCGCCTGTCTGTTTGCCTTAGCTCAGGAGTTTTGCGATCTGAGCCAAGAGCGTCTGAGCCTCATCCGTTGACAGGTTACGGCCTTTGATCCGGATCCGCAGCTCGTCACTCGACAGCTCTGCCAGGATTGCGCCACCACCGGCCAAATCCGTTGCAGGCAGTCGCGAGATTTGCTGAGGGCGGCCACCGCGCGGCTTTGAGGTACCCGTTTGCGGGACGGCTTTCAGCGCATTTTCAAGTGCCATCCACTCGGCTTTGGCGTCAACAGCATCAGCGCTTGCCAGGGCATCGCGCAGCTTGGCTTGCGCTCCTTCCCGCAAAGCGGCGGCCAGTTTAAGCCCGGCTTTCTCGGACAGCGCGACCGGAAAGCGCAGCAGATCCCCAAGCGCCTCATGCACCATCGCAAAACCACGCACCTTTGACCGCTTGGCCTTGGACGCAGCACCAAACAGAACATCAACCGCTGCCTCGGTGCTGGAAAAGATCCCCTGCCCCGCCGCCAAAACAGCGATGCGACCGCGCTCATAGGGGCTGAGATTGGACCGCAGCTCATTCTCTTCGACCATAGAGACATACGCGCCCTGCCCAGTCCCGGCATCGCGTACGAATGCTGGAATTGCGGCAAAGGCCGGATCGGTCTCGGCCAACCTGCGGAACGCGTTCAGGCGCCGGAAGCCCGAGATCAAGCCATACCCGTCCTCGGTCCGCGTTACCTCAATCGGGGTGCGCAATCCGTGAACACGCAGCGATTCAAGCAGTTCCGCCATCGCCTCTTCGTCTTCGACCATACGGTCACGACGGATGAAATCCGCATCAATCTGATCCAACGCCAGCTTTTCGGCGACCAACCCTGCCGTCTGCGCTTCCCGCCACAGCTCGGCATCTGTGTGATCCTTGGCCATGGCAACCCGATCCGTCACAGCAGCCATCCCGCCCAAGGCCGCCGCCTCTCCGGCGACCTGCGCAATGGGTGGCGTTGACTTGGTATCGAACGGGCTGATCGAGGGTTTCGTCGCGAAACCTGCCTCCATTTGCTCCAGCTCAGCCGTGTCCGGGGCGATAAGTCTTCTGCGTTTAGCCATTTGCCTCTCCTCCCATCTGAGCATCACGCCACCAACATCCGATCAGAACCTCTTTGAACTCGGCATAGGTTCTGTCGAAAGTTTCCCGCCCCCGTACATAGGTGTCACGGTTGAAATCGCGGTAGTCGGCTTCGTAGATACCATTGACCTGTTCCCCGGCCTGACCAACCAGAGCGGTAAAGTCCTGCCGGTAGGCATTCATGAAATCGCCGAAATAGGCTTGGATTACATTGGCCATATCCGTTTGCTGACTGGCATCGAACCGCGTGATGATAGCCCGTACTACATCCCATTCGAACTTAAGTTCTGGTAAACCCGCCGCCCTGTGGGCTGCATTTTCCCCGTCTTCGATACTGGCGAAGGTGGTGTAGAGCATATCAAAGAACCGACCGGTGGAGTCGAATTCCAGGAAACTCGCACCGAGAGGAACCAACAATATATCCGCCGCAGCCAAGGCGTTGATCGTTAGGTACCCAAGAGCAGGAGGCGTATCGAGGAAGACGATGTCGTAGTCATCCAATACACCCTCGTCCTGAAGGAAGTTGGTCAACCCGTCCCATAAGGGCCAGCTGCGCAGCCCCATCCGCCAGACCGGGATCTGAAATTCTGCCCAATAGAGGTTCAACTGCGCCCCGATCAGATCGATATTCGGCCAATGGGTTTTCTGAATCACATCACGCGGCGAGGTGGACAATGCCTCATGCAAGGTCTCATCCAGAGGAATTTCAGCCTGACCCGCAGCCGCGCGAACACGGTTCTCCGACTGCACTGCGCGCGCATAGTCTTTTGCAATCAGAGGAAATACCGTTTGCCACTCATCGGCCACGCGCCCTCCGAGAATCGAGGTCATCGAACCCTGACTGTCCAGGTCAATCACCAAAACCTTGTAGCCATCCAGCGCCGCTGACATGGCCAGATGCGCGGCGGTCGACGTCTTGCCGACACCACCTTTGAAGTTAGCCACGGCCACAACCTTGGCCGGTAGACCTTCGGGCCGATAGGGCAGATACTCTTTGGTGCTGACGCCTTCTGCCGCAAAATGCTGTCGCAGAACCAACACCTCATCGAGTGTAAACCACTTTGATCCACCTTCGCCTTCGCCTTGTGGCAAGTCCGGGTTGGCCTTGAGTACGCGGCGCAGATGGGCTGGTGCGATAGGGATCAGGTACTTCGTGATTTCCCAGGTCGAGAACCGTCGGAGCCGCTTTTCGCCATCGGGTGCATAGCCGCGCCGCGCCAGATCCTCGCGACCCTTGGCACAGAAAGTGGCGGCTTTTGCGAATCGTGATGTCCCGATAGGATCAGGTAATTTCGACGCCGCAGTACCCGGGTCCAAATTGAAATAAGGCGGGAGCGGAGGTTGGTTGGATTTGTTCACTGTCGTTGCCTCGAAAAATGTTCGCCTTTGCGGCGTATATTCACCAAGTTAGCGAACCTTTTCCTGAGTGGCTATCCCAGAAATTCGAGTTTTCCACAGAACAGGGCTATGAGAGGGGTGTTTCGTCACGAAACTCCTGAATCAATAATTTGAAGACCACACAAATCGTTTCTTTTATTTAGTTACTTTGTATATTTTGGGATAATATTATCTATCATAAACATATACTTAGCCAGGTTAGGGTAACCAAAAACAGGTTCAAAGGTAACCGGATACGGGATCAAAGGAACCAATATACAGGATGTCGGGTCGCTGCTTTCGGTTTTACGGGCACTGATTCTCGGGAAATGGCTGAACTGGGTCTAATTGGGAATATAGAGCCTGCTTCTTCGGGCCATGACCAGATTGACGAGAGGCCAAATGAAAGGCTTTCTGTGGATAACTCTGAAATCCACGCTTAGGGTACCTGTTTGCGGGATCAGTCCAATCCCGTATTTGGGCACCCAAATATAATTGCAACCTGGGTACCTTTTGTGCAACAAATTCAAAAAACGAGCAGCCAGGCAGAATCATGCCGGATACACAATTGGACATGGATCACCTTTCGGGCGCACTGCGTCGAGAGACGGTGAAGAAGAACGTTGCCGCGATACATATCAGCGGTAAGCTTTCGCTGTTGCAGCGCAAGCTTTCGAACGTGTTGCTTCTCAATGCCTATGATGCGCTGACCTCGGCGACCACCCATACCATTGATGCGCGCACATTGGCGATGATGGTTGGCTATAACTCGAACGATTTTGACACTTTGCGGGCCAGCTTGCGTGCATTAGCGGAGACGGTCGCCGAATGGGATATGCTGGACGAGCAGGGGCGGCAGGAATGGGGCGTATCCTCGTTGTTGAGTTTCGCCAAACTTAAGGCAGGCGTGTGTGAATATGCCTATTCACCCGCGCTGGCGCAGAAGCTTTACGACCCAAAGATCTATGCGCTGATCAATGTACATATACAGCGCAATTTCAGCTCTGGTCATGGGTTGGCGTTATACGAAAATTGCTATCGATTCGTCCGAACAGGCTCGACAGGATGGTGGGCTTTGGATGTATTTCGCAAACTGATGGGTGTGGATGGCAGCGACTATTATGCAAGTTTCAAACACCTGAACGCCAAGATTATCAAACCCGCTGTGTCGGAAGTGAACCGAAGCTCGGACATTTTCATCGAACCGGAGTTTCAGAAAAAAGGCCGGAGCGTGACGGACATACGGTTTCGGATCAAAGGCAATCCTCAGAAAGCCATGTTCGAGATTGACGACAATGATGGTGTTCGAAACCTGGAAGTCTATAAAACGCTTCGGGCGCAAGGTGTGTCGGACCGATTGGCGCGGCAATGGATTGCGGAACATGGTGAAGACTATGTGCGCGAGAAACTGGATTACGTGAAAGGGCAGGGGGGTGTGAAATCGACAGTTGGTTATCTGTCGGCCGCCCTGCGCGATGACTTTCGTCCGCCCGAATCTGTAAAGCCTGCTGAACCGAACTCTGATGCTATTGCTGCCGCACAACAACGGTCTGAGGAAAAACAGCGAGAGGATCTGGCCTATGCGTCTCGCGCAGCGGAACGCTCGGAGCGTGCGCGCAAGCTGTCGGTGGTCCAAGATCTGGTTTCGCGACGAAACCCGACCCAGAGAGACGCTGATAAGCGGCTCTTTATGGCCGGGCTGAAAGATGATCTGGACCGCGAACATTTTCGGGCACATGGTTGGCGGTCAGGTCTGAACGCCGCGGCGATCATAAACTTCTGGGCGGAGCTCGAGCCCGAGGCTTTTGAGGATCACTAGCCCGAAGAGCCGCCGACCCAGTGATGTGCAAAATAGCGCTATAATGAGCATTGCAAGTATGGTGTGATAATAGTGTAGGGAGGTTCGGTTTTGTCCTCGGCAATGTGCGCGACAGATCTCTTTCAATTCGTCTGGCCGAACGTGCGCTTTTGGATCACGCAAGGCTAAGACGGCTCGTCCGCGTCTTGAAAACTCGCTACGGCGAGGCAGGTGAGGTTGTCATCCAAAAGAACGCACCAGCGCGAGGCGTTTACTTCATTGCTTCAGGCGCCGTTGAATTGGAGATGGGTGGCCAGAGCTGGAGGCTAGGGCGTGGTGATATCTTCGGGCAGGCCGAGTTATTGCTTCGGCAAAAACGCCGCGCCTCCGTCCGAGCGATTGTGCCCACGACACTATTCGTGCTGGACGAGGAACGATTCGGCAGGCTCGTTGAGCGCAGTAGGGCGTTGCGGGAAGCTGTCATAACGAGCACTGCAAACCAAGGCGTTGAGATAGAACAGCTTCTTGAACCGAAGTAGCGCGCGGAATCCCAAATCGCACGACGACCAGACCTCTGGCAGCAGGGTCAACGGTGACGGAACAGAGTGTTTCTTGGCGCGGGAACTGCCAAGATTTTCTGCGGATGCCAGCGATCCGACGACGTTTGCTTTGGGGATCGCCGCAGGTACATTGACCGACAACTCACAATCCTAACTCCGTCACGACGTTACGGCATTTTCCCGAACCCGGCTGGAATCAGCTTGCGTGGCCCATAGGGGAAATTAAACTTCGATAAAGAAAGCTATTTTTTGGACCTCAGGTTCAGCCCGAAAAACGAAGGACAATCCATGAAAACCCGTATCACCGAAATGTTCGGCATCGAGCACCCAATCCTGCAGGGCGGCATGCACTATGTCGGGTTTGCCGAACTGGCCGCCGCCGTGTCAAACGCAGGCGGATTGGGCACGATCACCGCGCTGACACAGAAATCTCCTGCCGACCTTGCCAATGAGATCGCGAAATGCCGCGACATGACCGACAAGCCTTTCGCGGTCAACCTGACATTCCTGCCCACTGTCAATGCCCCCGATTATCCGGGCTATGTCAAAGCCATCATCGATGGAGGGGTGAAAGTCGTGGAAACTGCAGGTCGCAACCCATCCGAGGTTTTACCGTATCTCAAGGATGCAGGTATCAAGGTGATCCACAAATGCACCTCGGTGCGTCACTCGTTGAAAGCGCAAGAGATTGGCTGTGACGCGGTGTCGGTGGACGGGTTTGAATGCGGCGGCCACCCCGGCGAAGATGACATTCCCAACATGATCCTATTGCCCCGCGCTGCGGACGAGTTAGAGATCCCCTTTGTTTCGTCGGGTGGCATGGCCGATGGGCGCAGCCTGGTTGCCTCATTGTCGATGGGTGCCGAAGGTATGAACATGGGCACACGTTTCATTGCCACGCAGGAAGCGCCGGTACACCAGAGGGTCAAGGATGCCATCGTCGCGGCGAGCGAATTGGACACACGTCTTGTCATGCGCCCGCTGCGTAATACCGAACGGGTGCTGAGCAATGCGGCGGTCGAACGCCTTTTGGAAAAGGAAAAGAATCTGGGCGACAAGATCCGGTTCGAGGACATCGTCGAAGAGGTCGCGGGCGTCTATCCAAAGGTCATGCTCGATGGTGATATGGACGCCGGCGCCTGGTCCTGTGGCATGGTCGCTGGATTGATTGACGACATCCCCACCTGCAAAGAGTTGATTGACCGGATCATGGATGAAGCCGATGCGATCATTGTCAAACGGCTGGCCACCATGTCAGGCGGTGTTCGCGTTGCCGCAGAATGATCAAAGGGACGGCTCCATGACATATGAAACACTGGACTGGGCCTTTGAAGACGGCGTCGTCGAGATCACGATGAACCGCCCTGACAACGCCAACGCCTTGAATGCACGGATGGCCGATGAACTGTTCGATGTCGCCTGCCGATGCGAGGCGGAAGGCGCGCGCGCCGTGATCGTCACAGGCGCGGGCAAGATGTTCAATGGTGGTGGCGATCTGGCCGAGTTCGAGGCCGCCGCGAACAAGTCGGACCACGTGACCCGAATGGCGACGATCCTGCACGCCGCGCTGGCACGATTGACCCATTTGGACGCGCCCGTCATTACCGCCGTAAACGGTTCCGCTGGCGGCGGTGGTTTTTCCATCGCCATCTCTGGCGATATCGTTCTGGCTTCGGACAGGGCCAAGTTCGTCTCGGCCTATACCGCCTCGGGGCTGACCCCGGACGGGTCATCGACCTATTACATTGCCAAGCATGTGGGGCTTCTGCGCGCCAAAGAGCTTGTACTGACCAATCGTGTTCTCAGTGCTGATGAGGCCTGTGAATGGGGCCTCGTCACCCGCGTGGTCGCGGCTGAAGACCTGATGACAGAGGCGCGCAAACTCGCCACCCGGTTCGCCAAGGGTCCAACCAAAGCTTATGGCGGGGCCAAGCGTCTTCTCGAAACGGCATTCTCCGAAAGCTTCGAAGCGCAGATTGACAAGGAAACCCGTTCCATCGCCGCCATGATGCGCACCCATGACGGCCCTCACGGGATCGCCGCGTTCCTGGCCAAGCAAAAGCCGGAGTTCAAAGGCGAATGACCCGCACACCGATCACCGACGATTGTGGTGTGGCCCAGGCGCTCAACGTGGTGGGCGAATGGCGCACCCTTCTTGTGTTACGCAACCTTTTCAACGGGATGCACACCTTCGATGCGCTTCAGGATCACCTGGGCATTTCCACCAGCGTTCTGGCGGCACGACTGAAAACACTGACTGAGCAAGGTGTGATCGAAAAGCTGCCCAACCCCGAGGATGGGCGCTCGCATGAATACCGGCTAACCGAGAAAGGGCTCGATCTCTACCCGGTGCTGGTTGCGCTTCTGCACTGGGGAGAGAAATGGGCCCCAAACGGGCGTGGACCACGCCTCACGCTGGTGGAACGGGAAACAGGGCGGCCGGTGCAAGAGATAGCCGTGACGGCGCAAGACGGACGGATACTTGGCCCACGCGATGTAACCCCGGTTCTGGGCCCCGGCGGCAGTGACCACATGCGCGCGATGATTTCGCGCTGGACGAAAAAGGAGAAACGGCAATGAGTTCCGACTGGGCAGCGCAAAAGCGCAAAGTAGCAGTGAATGGTCATGACATGGCCTATGTCGAACGTGGCGAAGGGCGGCCAATCGTGTTCCTCCATGGCAATCCCACCTCGTCCTTCCTGTGGCGTGATGTCATGCCCGAATGCGAGGGGCTGGGTCGCCTCATTGCGCCCGACCTGATTGGCATGGGCGATTCCGACAAACTGCCCGATCCCGGCCCAAATACCTACACGTTTGAAACCCATCGCCGCTTTGTCGAGGGCTTTCTTACCGCCGTGGGCGTGACGCGCGATGCGGTTCTGGTCATCCACGACTGGGGCTCGGCACTGGGCTTCGACTGGGCCAACCGTCACCGCGATGCCGTTTCCGGCATTGCCTACATGGAAGGGATCGTGAAACCACTGGCCGATTGGTCCGAGTTCAACCCCCAGGCTGCGCCGCTCTTCCAGGGCTTCCGCTCGGATAAGGGCGAAGAACTGGTGCTCGACCGCAATCTTTTTGTCGAAAAGGTTCTGCCTGGCTCTGTCCTCCGCGACCTGACCGAAGCAGAGCAGAATGAATACCGCCGCCCCTTCCGAAACCGGGAAGACCGTTGGCCGACGCTGACCTGGCCGCGCCAGATTCCAGTTGGTGGCGACCCGGCAGACGTAACCACGATTGCCGCGGAATACGCGGATTGGATGGCGGAAAACGACCTGCCAAAACTCTTCGTAAATGCCGACCCCGGCGCAATCCTCGTCGGCGCAGCGCGTGACTTCTGCCGCAGTTGGAAAAACCAGCAGGAGATAACCGTCAAAGGCAGCCACTTCATCCAGGAAGACAGCGGGCAACAGATCGGTCAAGCACTAGCTGCATGGTTGCGAGCTTTGGCTTGAGCCCCTGCCGCAAGAGCCACCAACACAAAAGGGATGTTTGGAGGCAGATACAATTACCTCTGAGAACTGGACCCAAGGTGAGGTCGTTCAAGGTTTCCTGTGCCGCCTATCAACAAGTTCTTGGGCGGTGAATTGATCAGTCACGATCCCGAACCAGGGGTCATCGGCGTTTTCTTTCCGACAAAACCGCAGCATGCGAACCCTGCTGATTTTGTCATGGGCGGACTAACAACTGCTTTTCTTGACCAAATACCGGGTCCGCTTGCCGTTACCGCTTTGACGAAAGCATTCTCAAATAACCTTTTCGAAAACTATTCGACCAGCACAAACTTCAGATGAAGAATGCTCGTCAATCCAGGCTCAAAGTTTGTGACACATCCCTGACGGGTTTCACCATTCTCGCAAATCTTGGTATGCCTCGTAAGCGCGAGCCGGGCGCTCGCGACGCAATCACCCTTCGAGATAGAGCCAAGCCACTTCTTCGGTCGTCAGATCGAGACCGAGGCCAGGAAGTGTCGACGCGATCTCACCCGGGCTTCGTGGACCGATCAAAGCAAGCGATGGGAATGACTGCGCGAGAACCCAGGCCGTCGCGATGTTATGGGCCGAGACGCCATATTTCGTAGCAAGTTCTTCGGCGCGCGCGCGGCGAATTTCATTATCCGAAAGGCCATCCACTCGCTAAACACTAGTGCATCAACAGCCAAATCTTTGCATCAGAGCCGTAACCACCAGCCAAAGAGTTAAGCCGTTCGGATCGTTGGAGATGTCAGTTACTGTCGTTTGCACCAATCTCTTTGACGCTTGGTTCCGCATCCAATTCCGTCAGCTTGTTCAGAACTTCAGCCATCCATCCGGCTTTGATCTTCAAGGCCAGCTGTGATGGAGGGCGGTGGTTTGGTTCCAAAATGGCGTACTCATACTGCAGCGGGCTTTTCAGCGGCACAAACACCACTTTGCCTTTGGATGCATTCAACTCGCGCTCTGTCGCGACGGTTAGGGGGTCGACGATCGAACAGCATTGGCCCGAGCTGACAAAGGGGATCAGCGGCAGGAAATACTGGCAGTTCACAGTCAGATTGTAGTCGACGCCGCTTTCTTGAAACGCGTTCTGGATTCTGGTTTGGAACGGGTGTGTCGCGTGCAGTCCGCCAATAGGTACGCCATCAAGATCTGAGATCGAGACACTGCTGCGCGTCGCTAGCGGGTGATCGCGGTCGACCGCGCAAAAGCAGTTTGCTCGGATCAGTTCGGCGGAGTATTGCGGCTCTTTTCCCGACGAATGTTCGAAATCGGCAAAGCCGAAATCGATATTCTGGGTGCCGGCCAATTCCATGATCTGCAGAGAACTGCGCGTCGACAGCGTGATTCGGATGTCGGGGTTCTCTCCCAGCGACTTGCTGATGAAATGAGGGAAGAGAAAGGTCGAAGGGCCGGGCATGGTGGCGATGTTCAGACTGCCGGAATGGCCCTTGATCAAACCTTCCATGGTATTCGAAATGACCGAAAGGCGATCCAGAATGCCGGTGGTTTCTGCCAGCAGGTAATGCGCCTCGGGCACCGGGACCAATCTGCGTCCTTTGCGTTCGAATAAAGTAAGGCCCAGGTTTTTCTCAAGCGTTTTCAGGGCCAAACTGATGGCGGGTTGGGTGCGGTTCAATTTCTTCGCGGTTTGCGAAATGGAGCCGGTTTCCATCACTTCGCGAAACACGGTGAGCTGCGTCAGGTTCATGTGGAAATATATAAGCCAAACTTTAGTTTTATGAAATATAACAAATTTGTATTTATGCGAATTCTCTTTAGGCTCATCAAAATCGAAGTTCGGGCAAACCGAATCCGACGAACCAACACTGGAGAACATGATGAGTTTTATGAAAAGCTTGACCGGCCTGGCCCTGGCGGCAGCCTTTGCTGCACCGGCTTTGGCGCAGGACCCGACCTTTTTCCGTATCGGCACCGGCGGTGCTGGCGGAACCTACTTCCCCATCGGTGGCACCATCGCAAACGGCATCTCGGCCCCTCCGGGTTCGCGTCCGTGTGAAGAAGGCGGCCAATGTGGTGTTCCGGGCCTGATCGCGATTGCGCAATCGACCACCGCGTCGGTCTTTAACAATGCTGCTGTTCAAAACGGTGAGCTTGAGGCCGGTCTGGCGGCTGCTGACGTGACCCGCTCGATGTATCTGGGTGAGGGTAAGTTCGAAGGCAAGCCGCATCCCAACCTGCGGATCGTCGCCAACCTGTTCCCCGAAGATCTGCACCTGGTGCTGCCTGCGGGCGAAACCATCGGTGATCTTAGCGATCTGGAAGGCAAGCGCGTCGGTATCGCGCAGGCCGGATCGGGCACGCAGGTTGCCGTTTTGCAAATGCTGGACGCCTGGGGTGTGACCCGCGACAACATGGATGAGGCCGAATTGAACAACAGCCAGAGCGCCGAGCGCCTGGCCGATGGTCAGCTGGACGCCTATTTCTATGCGGCGGGCTGGCCGGTTGCCGCGATGGTGCAGCTGTCCTCGACCAAAGGTATGAACCTGCATTCGTTCAGCGACGAAGATCTGGCCAAGATCAACGAGATCATCCCGGCCTATATCCCGTCGGCCATCCCTGGTGGTGTCTATGAAGGTATCGATACGGAAACCAAAACCCCTGCGGTCAGCGCGATGCTGGTTGTCTCGTCAGAGCTGTCAGACGATCTGGTCTATCAACTGACCAAGGCATTGTGGAACGACAACACCCGCAAGCTGCTGGACAACGGCCACGCCAAAGGCAAGCAGATCACGCCTGACACGGCGCTGGACGGTGTTGCCGCGCTGGGTGTTCCGCTGCATCCGGGTGCCGAGAAGTTCTATAAAGAAGCCGGGCTTCTTCAGTAACCACATCACATCGCAATGAAATCGCCGGTGCCCCATCCTCGGGGCACCGCATAGCCGATCTATGCGAAGGCAGGGGGCCGCAATGACCGACAATCAGCAGCTTGATGACCACGAATTGACCGCCGAAGAGCTTGCGGCCATCGAAGAACAGTTCGACGAAGGCGCAGCGGTTCGTCAGGTGAGCCCAACAACCGGAATGGTGTTGCGCGTTGTTGCCCTGATTTTCGCAGCTTACGAATTCTTTACCGCCGGGTTTGGCCTTCCAGCCGATCACTGGCATATGGGCATCTATCTGGCCCTGCTGTTCATTCTGGTCTATGCGACGATCCCGATCATCGGGTCAAAGAACCTCTATGCTCTCAAGGTCAGCCGGTTCCGGATCGGCAATATTCCTCTTTATGATCTTGTCTTCATGGGGCTTGGCATCATCGCCGCTCTGTATGTGGGTGTTGCCTGGCGCGGTATTCCGTTCCTCGGGATCGAGGAACAGACTTTCCGCATGGGTAATCCGAACACCTATGACGTGATCCTGGGTGTTATCATCATCCTGCTGGTGCTGGACATTGCGCGCCGCACGCTGGGATGGGTGCTGCCGCTAATCATCTGTGTCTTTATTTCATACGCCTTGCTGGGGCCGTATTTCCCCGGGTTGCTGCAACATCCTGGTGTGAACTTCAAAACTTTCGTGTCGTCGATGTATTTCCCGCAAGAGGGGATCTATGGCGTCACGCTTTGGGTGGTCTCGACCATCGTATTCCATTTTGTCCTGTTTGGTGTGATCGCTCAGCGCACCGGTTTGGGACAATTGTTCATCGACAATGCAACGATTTTGGCGGGTCGCTATACTGGCGGTCCGGCAAAAGTGTCGGTGGTATCCTCGGCCTTCTTCGGCACGATCTCCGGCTCTTCGGTTGCGAACACCGTTTCGACCGGTGCGTTGACGATCCCCAACATGAAGCGCCTTGGATACCCCGGCCATTTTGCAGGCGGGGTTGAAGCCGCGTCATCGGCAGGCGGGCAGATCACGCCGCCCATCATGGGGGCTGCGGCCTTCATCATGGCCGAGTTCCTTGAGGTCCCTTACACGACAATCGTGATCGCCGCGATTTTCCCTGCGATCCTGCACTATGTCGGCGTCTTTGCCGTTGTGCACCTGATGGCGCGCAAGCTGAACCTGCAAGGTCTGGCCAAGGAACAACTGCCGCAGCTCAAGGCCGTTTGGGCCGAAGGTTGGGCCAATATCGTGCCGCTGATCGGGCTTCTTGTGGTTCTGTTCACGGGATACACGCCGTTCATGTCGGCCTTTTGCGGCATTTCGCTGGCTGTCATCGCGGGCATGTCGCGGGTCAAGCAACCGCCGACACTGATCTATGCTGCTGCGTTCCTGGCCTTTGTGCTGTGGAAGTTTTCCGATGGCGGGTTTGATCTGACCATGACGGCCATCCTGTGTGGCTTGTCGGTGATCGCCACCTTCAACCCACAGAAACGCATCGAAGTGCCTGAGATGCTGCAGGCGGTCGAACTGGGTGTGAAATATTCGCTGGCTGTGGGTGCTGCTGCTGCTGCGGTCGGCATCGTGGTGGGTGTGATCAACACAACCGGTATCGGTTTTCGCATCGGGTTCATGGTGACCCAAGGGGCAGGCAATCTGGCGGCAGATGTCTATAACATGATCTCGTTTGGCAGTTTCCAGCTGTTTGCGCTGGAAGACTTGCAGCTGTTCATCTCGCTGGTCTTCATTGCCATCGTCTGCATTCTGATGGGGGCGGGCATTCCGACCACGGCGCTTTACATCATGCTGGTCTCGGTCGCGCAGCCAGCGCTGGCGCAGCTGGGTGTACCGCCGATCGCGTCTCATCTGTTCGTGCTCTATTACGGCGTGGTGTCCGAGATTACGCCACCGGTTTGTACCTCGGCCTATGCGGCGGCGGCCATCGCAAACTCGAACCCGTTCCGAACTGGTTTGTCGGCCTTTACCCTGGGCTTGGGCAAGGTGATAGCGCCAATGGCCTTTGTCTATGCGCCGGTGCTGCTGTTTGTGTCGTCGACAGGCTTTGATCTGTGGGAGTTCACCTATACCGCCACCAGCTGTATCGCAGGCGTCATCGCCCTGTCGGCGGCGGTTGTGGGCTACTGGTTGAAACCACTGAACTTCGCGTCACGGATCCTGATGGCCATCGCCGGAGTGATCTTTGTTGCGCCCAGCCTGACGGCTGATCTTGTTGCTCTGGCTGTGGCCTCACCCGTGATCATCACCCAGTTGATTGGCCGCAGCCGCAGTCAGTCACCGGCCTGAAAGGATGGCTGAACAGGTCACAATTATCGGCGCAGGGATCGTCGGCATTTGTTGCGCATTGTCCCTGCAAGACCGCGGAATTCCTGTCCGGCTTGTCGACCGGGGTGAGCCCGGACAGGAGACCTCTTTTGGCAACGCCGGTGTGGTATCGCCCTGGTCGATCATCCCGCAGGCAGTTCCAGGGATCTGGAAGCAACTTCCGCAACTTTTGCTGAACCCCAGGAGCGCGCTTTCGGTAAGGGCCGGGTTTTGGCCCAGAATGATCCCCTGGGGGCTGCGCTTTCTCAGCATCTCGGGCGAACAAAGCGTGCGAAAGATTTCGGACGGTATGGAGGTTTTGTGCCGCCCGTCGATTGACCTGTATCGGCGTCATTTACAGGGGACGGGGCATGAGGGGCTGATCGCAGACAGCTATTACCTGCATGCGTTCCGTCGCGCGGATCAGGCCAGTCTGGATGATTTCGGCTATCGCGTGCGTCGCGAAAAAGGTGGCGATCTGGAACGGATCGAAGGGGCCGAGCTGCGCCGGATGGAACCGGCTCTGTCCGATGATTTCAAGGCGGCGATCGTGATCAAGGGCCAGGCGCGGGCCCTTTCACCCGGTCGTTTGGGGGCGGTTTTGGCCGACAAAGCCCGCGCGCAAGGGGCCGAGTTCCTGCGTGCCGAGGTCACCAAACTGGCGCGATTAGAGCAGGGCGGTTGGCAGGTTGTCACCAAGGACAAGACGTTGAAGTCCCAGCAGGTGATATTGGCAGCGGGCGTTTGGTCGGCTGATCTTTTGAAACCATTGGGGCTTTCCGTGCCGCTGGTGGCCGAACGCGGCTATCACGTCGAGTTTTCGAACCCCGAGGCCACCTTGAACAATTCGATCATGGATGTGGACGCAAAAGTAGTGGCCAGTTCCATGGAAGGTGGGTTGCGTGTGGCTGGGACAGCCGAATTTGGCAGCATCGATGCGCCGCCCGATCCCAAAAAGCAGAAGATGCTGATCGATCAGGCGAAATCCATGGTGCCTGATCTAGATACCAGTCAGGTGCGGTTCTGGATGGGGCGTCGCCCGTCCTTTCCCGACAGTTTGCCTGCGATCGGTCCGATTGAAGGGATCAAAGGGCTGTTCACCGCCTTTGGGCATTCTCATTATGGGCTGATGATGGCGCCCAAAACAGCTGAGCTTGTGGCAGACCTTATGTCAGATCGTCACCCCAACACCGACATGGCGGCGTTCTCACCGATGCGGTTCTAGCTATCGTTTGGGCCTGTGCCGCAGCGGGTGAGAAAGGGCATGGACCTGAGGTCAAGACTGCGTCTAGGGTCTGCTGCGCGATCCGCAGAGTAAACCGCATGAGAGCAACGTGCCCGTCGATCTGACCCTTCTGATCCTTGCCATCTGTCTGGGCGCCGTGGTGCAGGTGGGAATAGGTATCGGGTTCAGCATTCTGGCCGGGCCGCCGATGATGATCCTGCTGGGCACATCAACCGCGGTGCCCGTTCTGCTGCTGCTCAACACCTTAGTGTCGGCGGTGGCCACTGATCCACACGTGGTGAAGGCCGAACGGCGCAGCATTCTGATCGCCATTCTGGGCTGTCTGATTGGGGTGGGGATCGGGCTGATGCTCTACCCGCTGCTGAGCGAGCCTTTTGTTCTGGCCCTCACGGGATGTTTGTTGTTGATCGGGCTGGCAACATCTTTGGTGCCCCTGCGCCGCGCGACCGGGCCTGTGGGGTTCATGGCCATGTCGGGCCTATCCGGGCTGGCCACGGTGTGGGCCGCGATGCCGGGGCCACTGATGGTGCTTGGGCTGATGGCAAAAGGCCATGCGGGGCGCGCGGTTGCGCGCCTGGTGCAACCCATTGCGCTGGTTGCCTACGGGGTGGCGTTCTTGCTGCACGGGACGTCAACACTGCCTTTGGGCCCGCAGCTTTGGGCCTTTGTTGCCGCCACGGTGTTCGGCAGCTTGATGGGTCGCGTGGTGGGCCCTTATCTGCCGCAACGCCTGGTGAGTGTGACCATACGGATCATTTCCGTGCTGGCCTGCGCTTTGCTCTTTCAACGCGCCTATGTGATGGCCTAATTTGGGGAAATGACGATGACAGAGACAGACCTTCTTGCGCAATTCCCACGGGCGCGGCTGATGTCGGGGGTCACGCCGCTGGAGCGGCTGGACAGGCTATCGGCTGAGCTGGGGATTGATCTGTGGCTGAAACGCGACGATCTGAACGGGCTTGGTTTTGGCGGCAACAAGACCCGGCAACTGGAATACTATTTTGGCGATGCGCAACAGAAAGGGGCGGATACGATCCTGATCACCGGCGCGGTGCAATCGAACTATGTTCGTTCGGCTGCTGCTGCCGCCGCCCGTCTGGGTATGCAATCGGTGCTGCAGCTGGAAGAGCGGGTGCCGGATATGGGTGCGGAGTATTACAGTTCGGGCAACGTGTTGCTGGCCAAGCTCTTGGGCGCTGAACACATGAGTTATCCTGAAGGCGAAGATGAGGCTGGGGCCGATGCGGCCCTGCACGCGCGCGCTGATGCGCTGCGGGCCGAGGGGCGTACCCCTTACGTCATCCATTTGGGGCTGCACCACCCGCCGCTGGGGGCCTTGGGATATGTGGTGGCCGGGCAAGAGATTTGCACCCAGATGCCGGATTTCGATGTGGCTGTTGTGGCCTCGGGTAGCGGGGCCACCCATGGGGGTCTTTTGACCGGGATTGCGGTCTCGGGCGTTCCAGCCAAGGTGTTTGGCGTTTGTGTGCGTCGTGACGCGGAACAACAAACAGCACGGATGCATACTGTGCTGGAAAAGCTGGCGGATCTGCTTGGGATTGATCCCGAACCGTTGCAAGCGCGGATCGAGATCTGGGATCGCGCGCTCGCGCCGGGTTATGGCAAGCTGAGCGACAAGACACAGGCGGCACTTGAACGCATGGCGCGGACCGAAGGGATATTCCTCGACCCGGTCTATACAGCCAAGACCTTTGCCGGGCTGCTGGATCTGGTGGAAACCGGGCAGATCCATCCGGGGCAAAAGGTTGTGATGGTGCATACGGGCGGGTTGCCGGCCCTGTTCGGCTATCAAAGCGAGATGGCAGGACTGTAACCGCCGATCTGGTAGAAAAAGCCCGGAGCCGCGCGGGATCCGGGCCCTGGTCGGGCACCTTAATGCCGCCCTTGTCAGTCGCAGGCGGCGGTAACGATCATCTCAACCTTCAGCACATCGCGTGCAAGTTTGGCTTCGCCACAGGCGCGGGCCGGGGCGTGGCCTTGCGGCACCCATTCATCCCAAACCTGGTTCATTTCGGCGAAATCGGCCATATCCGACAGCCAGATCACGCATTGCAGGATCCGCGTCTTGTCGCTGCCTGCCTGAGCCAGAAGATCCTCGACCTTGGCCAGAATATCGCGGGTCTGATCCGCTGCGGTCTCGGCATCCGAGACCTGACCACACAGATAGGCAACGCCATTATGTTTCACGATCTTGCTCATGCGCTGGCCGGTTTCAATACGGGTGATGGTCACGTTGGAAATCTCCATGAAAATTAGTCCCGATCACAAGGATCTCTGGCTTTGGCGATAGTGGGTATTGGGCCGGATCGCCAGCCCCCAAACGGATCAAGCCGACGAAAATTCTTCTAGGTGTTCAAGCTGGCTTGGGTCAGGATCAGACGGTCCCGACCCGTTGGGGTGACCACCGGCGTGAGGGTGCGAAGGTCAATGGTTTGACCCTGAAAAGTGCAGTAGGTCGCGTGCTCGGTAATTCGAAGCTGCGCGGATGCTTTGTCCGTTTCGTCAAAGGCTGCGCTGGCCAAGAGCAATGAGAACAGCAACAGCCCCTTGTCCACATCGTCGCCGGTCTGAAACAACAATACCTCATCAGGCAGCGCAAGCCTGTCACGGGCGCCCAGCACAGGCTCGGTACCCGCAATCGTATCAACCACTGCGCAGGCATCCGCCCAAGACGCGACCCGAGCCGCAGCGCCCCGAAGTTTGGTCCCGTGCAAAGCCGCGGCCAGATAGGCTCCGGGGTAGGGGACATCCAGATCGCGGATACAGTACAAGGCCTGATCGAATACCGACATCGGTTGAGCCTTGGCAAGATCGGAAATCACCTGACGCGCGTGATCGGCCCCCGTCAATTGGTCCAGAGCCCGCAGATCAGATGCATCGATGCTTGGCGTCTGAAATGTGATGCCTGCATCTACGGCCTGCTGAAGCGGGTCCAGGGTACAGCCAAAAAAGGCACGGCTTTCGTCCAGAAACCTATCAAGCGCGGGTTTGGGAATTGAGCTTTCACCGGTCGCGATCCGCAACGTGCCCAGCGGTGAGATAAGCCGATCCAGGAACGGAAGCCGTGCGGCAAAGGCAGCTTGCGGCCCCGGAGACCCAGGCGCGGCGCAGGTCTTGTCCCATGTGTGCTTGTCAAAAAACTCGGGCTTGCCATTGCACCAGAACCTTTCACCGTCCTTGCGCAGGAAGGTCGTGTAATGGGCGGGCGTGGCGAGCAAAAAGATGTCTACGAAAGATATACCGTGCAGGATATTGGCCAATGTCGCTGTCAGCGTCGCCTCATCCGCGCAGATGGTCACACCCATGGGCTTGTGTTTCTTATGCCCCAAAAGACGGCGCATGGCACGCAGGCCGTCGATGGTCGAATAGTTGAAGATCGGGAACTTTTCCTGATTCAGCACCGGAAAGATATCCAGAGCCGGCGTCAGCAGCCCTTGTTCATCGCGGTGATGGAAATGCTGCCGGATCAAATCCAGCGCGTCGTCCACACCTGCGGCCCCCAGACGTTGGCGAATGTCGGATAATTCGGCCACGCCAACCTTTTGTGCGGTGTTCATGGGATAGTCATGGGTGAAATGCTGGTTCACATAGGCCAGCATCTCAAGCGTGATATGGGCTTGCCTCAGATGGTCTTCGTTGGGGTATTTTGCGTGGGCCCGGGCAAGCACTTTGTCCCTAAGCTGCCAGAGCGTCGGGCTCATAAGATTGGCCAGCATCAGAACCGTCAAAAGCTGTGGATCTATCGCAGCTTCGAACAGGGCGGGGTTGGCAGCACGGGACAGCGTTTCGATGCGCTCAGAGGACGTTCTGGCATTCACGTTCATCCGCTTAGTCCTGCCGAGCCGCTTGACGGATCCGATTCAGCACAAAGATCGGAATTCCAGCAAGAAGCAGCAAAAAGCTCCACATCGCGGCTTCGGCCCCAGCGCCATAGATGGTCAGCAGCGAAAACACAAAGGCGATGCCAGCGACGGGCAGATAGGTCCACGGGTTGAGGAAACCGATACGGCGGCCCAGCGAGATCAGGATCAGGCCTTCGACACAGCAGCAGAACAAATAGCTGACCATGTCGGTCACAATCGACAGGTCGATCAGATATTCATACAGCCCCAGCAAAGAGCTGGACGCAAAGGATTTGAACAGCAGGATCGCAACGGAAAGCGCCATTGAAATCACGATCCCCTTTGCCGGGACACCGTTCTTGTTCAGTTGAGAAAACCATGCGGGGAATAACCCGTGGCGCGCAGCCGCAAGCGGCACCTGCGCCATAAGCAATGTCCAGCCATTGAGCGCCGCCACGGATGACAACACGGCGGCGACGGCGATGACATATCCCGCCCAATCACCCCAAATCAGGCTGGCGGCATCCGAGAAAGGAGCTGTAGACTGCGCAAGCGCGTCCGCATCCATGACGCCCATCACCGTGAGCGTGCCGAACGTATAGACCAGTGCGGCCAAAAGCGTTCCAACGACGGTTGCAAAGGCGATTGTGCGGTTGGGGTCTTTGACATCGCCCGCGGGTACAGTGGCGGATTCCACACCGGTGAAAGCAAACATGATGAACGGCGCAGTGCCTGCAAGGGCCAATAGAAAGGACTGCGGCGTCGGGTTGATCGGAGTAAAATGCCCCCAGTCCACCCAGAACAGTCCCACAAATGAGACTGCCAGAAACGGGATCATCTTGATGCAGACGATGACAAGCTGGAACACTCCGACGGTTTCAGCACCTCTGAGATTCAAAAGTCCAACCCCGATCATCATTGCCAAAGCTACGGTGGTGCCGCCACCCGGCAGGTCGTTCAGGCCTGGTACGAAATACAGCAGATAATCCGTTGCACCCAAGGCAATCGCCGGAAGCGCCACCCAAACCGCGATCCAATAGCCCCAGGCAACAAGAAACCCGGCAAAATCCCCAAACCCCAGGCGGGTATAGGCATAGGGGCCACCGGTTTCCGGCGCGACCCGGCTGAGGCGCGCAAACACCAGGCCCAGACACAAGGCGCCGATGGACATCACGATCCAGCCGATGATCGCGACGGCTCCAAACGGGGCCAGGGCGGCGGGTGCCAGGAAAAAGCCCGAACCGATGATATTGCCGACCACAAGTGCGGTGCAGGTCCAGGGCCCAAGCGTTCGGGTCACTTTCGGGGAAGATTGCGCGGGCTGTTCTTCAGTCGATTTTTCCAAGCCTTGAGACACGTAAACCTCTGATCAAACCATCCAGTCGCAATGGCGGTATGACATAGGCTCGTAACGTTGGATGCAAGGCCTGATTTGGTCAGCGCCCTGTCCTTCGACGCAATCCCCTCAAATGTTGAGTTCATGGGATTTATGCGGCAAGCACATTCCGTTCAGGGCCAGTCCTTCCTCTGAGGGTCCGTCCATGGTCTTTCCCATGCAACCTTCTTCGGTGCTCATACCGCCGCCGGTCGTCAATGTGTTAGTCTTCATGCGTTGGAATTGCGGGTGTTGGGTCTGTCATTTCGGATCCCCTTTTGATGCTTTGGGATGGCCCCGCCCCGGGGGCCATCGCCGAGACGGCTATTCCGCGGCTTCGGGTTGGGTGTCGATCAGGTCGACCTCTTCCCAGCCGGGCGCATCGTCGAAGTGCAGGACGGCGCGCTGTTTCTTGCGGTTGATCAGCAGCCGCGTGCTGTCGCGTTTCGCATAGTGACCCGCAGGATCGGCCGCCGCCTTGGCATAGCCGATCATGTGCAGATCGATATCGGCATACATGATGCCCTCCTGGTCATGCGGGATCCGTTCGGCCAGCTCCGACCCGTCCGGGCCAAAGATCGCGGTATAGCCACCGCCCAGCGGGAACAGCGCCTCTTTCTCGGGATTGCCCTCGCACAGCAGGTCCTGCATCTCTTTGGTTACCAGCGAACAGGGGGCCAGAACGAAACAGCCACCTTCGACCGCATAGATCATGGACGCCGCGTTGTTCACCTGATGCCCCAGCGCATAGGCGGTGCCCTCATACAGCGCCAGGTTCGGCCAGGCGGCCACATGGATCTGTTCGTTTTGGGCATACATGGCGTATTTGCTCAGCGGTTGCAGATGCTCCCAGCAGGCCAGCTGCCCGACGCGCCCGATCGAGGTGTCGACCACGCTCAGGTCCGAGCCGTCGCCTTCGCCATAGACCGTGCGTTCGACATGGGTAGGTTTCAGCTTGCGGCGGCGGTTGATCACCTCACCGGTTTCGTCGAAATGCCATTGCGCGATATAGAGCGAGCCGCCATCACGTTCAGAGCAGCCCATTGACAGCTGGATGTTGTTGTCGCGGCAGGCTTTGGACAGGCGCTTTTCCTGATCGCTGCCGGCAACAATCGAATTGTCAAAGTAACGGCCCACGAACTGCATCTGCCAGGCAACAGGGCCCAGCCAGATGTGATTGGGATAGCCCGGCAACCAGGTTTCACTGAATGCAATCAGCTTGGCGCCGTTCTTCGCGGCCTCTTCGATCAGACCGATGGCTTTGTCGATGCCTGCGTCCAGATCAAGAAAGCAGGGGGCCGCCTGAACCGCAGCGACTTTGAATTGAGTAGACATGGTGCACCTCCGTTGGATGCACAGAGGCTGTCGGATCACAGGCGGTCGTGCTTTTGCGTCTGGGCGGAAAAACTTGCTTTTTCGGGCAAGATCGACATGCTTTGTCGATCCATTCAAGGGGACCACATGGATATTCAGACGCGTTACGACACAAACAACGTGCCGCTAAACCAGCGCCTCGCGTACTGGCAAGACTCCGTTTGCAACAGCTATGTGCAGCTCGGGTGTGACTGATTCACTCGAAAGTGAACGTATCAAGACGCTCATAACCGTTCTCGGTCACCAACACCTGGGTTTCCAGTTTTACGCTCTCTGATCCTTCCTCGGCGATAAGGCTTTCGACACAGACGACCATGCCGGCCTCTAGCCTGCCTGAGCTGACTCTGGGGCCCCAGTCTATGTGCAGAGGCACAGCCCACCGGCAAACGCTGCCCACGTGACCTCGTCCAGACGCGCCGCCAGCAATTGATTGGTGGTGTAGGGATCGACACCCAATTCCTTGGCCAACCGGCGGCGTTGTTTGTCAAACCCGAGTATGTTGACCGCAACATCGCCCCCAGCGCGTGCAACATTCTCAGTAAAGCTGCCCTGCGGGCTTGCATGTTGATCCGCCGAACCGCCGGGAAGGTTCGAAACATTCTCGGGATCAACGCCTGGCAAGTTTCCCTCTCGAACATCACCTAGTTTTTGCAGACCGGTCTTGGCCGACCGTCCTGTGCGTTTGAAAAACCGCCCGATGCCTTCCGGCACGCCTTTCAAAGTTTCTTTCGGCTGCTTGGCGAATTGGCGCAGGTTTTCGAAGGTTTCTCCGGCTGTTTCCTCGGCCGCATCGATGAATTGCTGATCGTTCTGGATGTGATCAAGTGCGGCAAGAGCCTGGATTTCGGTCAAACGCGCCTGCAACATGCCTGGACCCGAGGCCGAGAATTGTCCAAATGCGGTATCGATCCGGTAGATCGCCATGAACCCGTCGGTCGGCACCTGTCCTTCTATCCGATAAGTCTCAGTCGAAAGCGGAAGGTCTTGAACGGTTTCCTGCGCCGACAGTTCAGGTGGCTCTTCGTATTCAGCGCAGAGCGCGGCGCTTGTCACAAACAGAAACGCAGCCGGAATTGCTTTGACGAGGTTCATTTGTTCCACCTTGTTTTGTCGGTAAGCGAGTCGATTTTTCGCGCTCAGAACACCGACCAGCCAAGCCGATGTGCCAATTCTTCAACGGCCTTTATGGCCAGGACCGAGTTGCCTTTCTTGTCCAGACCGGGGCTCCATGCAGCGATAGACCCAACACCGGGTACAATGGCAACAAGTCCCCCACCGACCCCGCTTTTGCAGGGCAATCCGATCCGAAATGCCACCTCGCCCGAGGCGTCATAGCAGCCACAGGTCATCATCAGGGCATTCAGGCGCCGGACGCGTTCTGGTGTGACACCCGCGATTTCGGCATCAGCCCCTTCGCCACCGGTTGCCAGAAACCGGGTGGCCGCAGCGAGCTGACGGCAACTCATCTCGATGCTGCATTGACGGAAATAGCTTTCGGTGACTGCGGTTACGTCTCCACGAATGTTCCCTTCGGCAAGCATAAAGTAAGCCAAGGCTCGGTTGCGATCACCCGTCGCGACTTCGGAGCCGAAGACGTCTTCGTCGACCGCGATATCAGGTGCGTCGGCCAGAAGCTGGCAAATCTCAAGAACCGGATGCGGTGCAGCCTGGCCGGATTGATGCTCCAAGATCACGTCAGAGACAACAATCGCGCCGGGGTTGATGAAGGGGTTTCGCGGTTTTCCACGTTCGAATTCAAGCTGGACGATCGAGTTAAAAGGATCGCCCGACGGCTCGCGACCAACACGCCGCCAAAGCGTCGCGCCGACATGCCCAAGCGCCACGACCAGCGCGAACACTTTCGAGATGCTCTGGATCGAGAACGGCACATCGCCGTCACCCGCAATGATCGGTTCTCCGTTCAACGGCGCAAACGCCATGCCAAACCGGTTCAGCGGAACGCGCGCCAATTCCGGTATATAGCTTGCCACCTCGCCGCGATCAGTCTCTCCCGCCATTCGGGCAGCGATATCATCCAGCACTTTCTGGGTTTCAGGGGGATCAGGCAGTTGGGGCATCTTCATTCCAAATTTTATCAGATATTCCGTCCGTCGCGCCTTCGAACTCTTCCAGCACAAACGTCGGTTCCTGCCCCGCCTTTCTCTGAGCAAAGTAGTCCTTGGTCAGCCGGTACACCGTCCCGGACAACAAAAGGATTGCGGTCAGGTTGATGACAGCCATCAAACCCATTGCTGCATCGGCAAAGTTGAAGACTGTTGCGACGGTTTGCAGTGCTCCCCATACAACCATCGCCAGACAGGCCGCTCGCAAGATAGTTATCGGGGCCTTGCCCTCCAGCCCCAGAAAAACCATGGCATTTTCAGCATAAGAATAGTTACCGAGGATGGATGTGAAGGCGAAGAATATGATGGCAATGGCGATGAAATAAGTCCCAACCGGACCCAGATGAACGTCCAGTGCGCTTTGAGTCAGTTGCATGCCAGTAATTTCGCCATCAATCACGCCAGACAACAAGATCAGCAGCGCGGTCGCCGTACAAACAAGGATCGTGTCGACGAAGCACCCAAACGCCTGCACCAAACCCTGGCTTGACGGGTGATGTGGCGAAGGCGTCGCAACAGCGGCAATATTGGGGGCCGATCCCATGCCCGCTTCATTGGAAAACAACCCGCGTTTGATCCCGTTCAACATGGCGGCCATCACACCGCCGGCAACACCGCCCGCGGCCTCTTGCAGACCCAGTGCGCTGGATACAATCAACCACAGCAGTCCAGGCACTTCGGATATGTTGAGGACCATCACGATAATCGCGATCAATAGATAGCCACCCGCCATGAACGGCACCAGAATTTCGGCGACTCTCGCAATAGCCTTGATCCCACCAAAGATCACGATTGCCGCGCCAACTGCGATGCCGAGACCAACCCACAGCTTTTCGATCCCAAACGCGCCGTTCAGCGCCTCGGCAATCGAATTGGACTGAACAGCGACAAAGATCAGACCAAAACTGAGGATCAGGCAGACCGAGAACATCGCACCTGCCCAAGGGGCATTCAGTCCTTTTGAGATATAAAACGCAGGACCGCCGCGAAAGTCACCGTTCTTGGTGGTCACCTTATAAAGCTGCGCCAGGGTGCTTTCGGAATAGGCCGTCGCCATGCCAACCAGGGCAACCATCCACATCCAGAAGATTGCTCCGGGACCACCCAGAGTCAGAGCAACGGCGACTCCTGCGAGGTTTCCGGTGCCGACCCGCGACGCAAGACTGACGGTTAAAGCTTGAAACGGAGTGATTCCGCGCTTGTCGGTGCTGGGGGCGGCAGTGATGACGCGCAGCATCTCACCAAAGTGCCGGAACTGCGGGGCGCCCAACCGGATCGTAAAGTAGAGCCCTGCCCCCAACAGGCCGTATACGAGAACATAGTTCCAGAGAATTCCGTTCAGACCATCAACAAAGAAATCCATCAACACACCTCAATCAATATCAAGCTCCGGTAGTATATCAGAAATTCTGTGGTTCACTTCCCGATGTATCTTAGCACCTCGGTGTCCCATGCCAGGCTTTTGCGGACAGACAGCAAAGCGCGATTGAGAACTTCAACATACTCGCTTTCATCCTGCAGCGCGAAGGCATAGTTCTGCTCTTCGAACTCATAGGGCAGCACTTCAAGGTCCTCGAAACGCCCCTGTTCGCGGCTGCGCAGTATTTCGTATTTCAGGGCGGGCGCGTCCATGACAACCGCATCGACGCGGTGCGCTTCCAAGCTGGTGACCACCTCGGTCAGACTATCATAGGACCGCGCGGCAATGCCCGAACGCTGTAGATATTCTGATGAGGTTGAATCCGCTAATGTCGCAACCCTTACATTTACCAAATCGTCTGGCGAGCGTATTTCGGATCGGATCTGTTCCAGCGTGAACGCGCTGGCCAGAATTGCGGTGATGCTTGCGACCATGATGGTACTGCCAATTGCCAGCACCGCTGAAAGAATACGAGCCGTTGGTGTTTTGAACTCATAATACCGAATGGGTCCGCGCGTCACGAACAGCATACCGATGACCAACGCCTCCATCACTTTCCCACCGCGCGTTTTCATAGCATAGAGCTTTGCGTTTATCTTGTGTTCGAGCAGGTAGAAAATCCCACCCACCAGAGCTGCTGCACCCAACACGATGATGATCGCGGTCAGAATGCGCGGGCTCAAAAGAAACTGCCGAATGGACCTTAGATAGCTGGCTTTCTTGATCCCGATGGCCTTGTGCGTCTCGAAAAACGAATGCGAGAAATCCACCCGTTCTTCCCGCTCGGGTGTAATCGACAGGCAGGAAATCCCGACTGCCGATCGCCCTTCAGCTACGCTGTCGATCATGTCTCCGAAATTCATCAGCGTGATGTCGTAGTCCAGCCCAAGCTCCCGGGCGACGCGAGCCCCCAAGAAGATGGCCAGACCATCCAGATTTTCACCCTCCTGCATCACGAAAGGTGGACAAACTGCTGCAGCGATTGGCACAGGGCCACTACGATCCTGTGCTCTGCCGATGGCTGGCAAAGATACCAAAGCGAGCAGCACAGAAATACTCAGGATAAAAGAGATTTCACGTTTCATACTCACATCGTTCAATTAGATTGGTTCTCCGAAGAGCGAAGTTCAGAGGTTTTTTAAGCAAAATTTGTTCCGAAACTCGAATACGTACGTCGTCATCATCTGTTCCTACAACCGGTTCGTCGAGAAGGTGTCGCAACTGTTTGGGTCCCCGGTTTCATATCCACGGTAAAACCAGTTTTGCCGTTGTTCGCTGGTGCCGTGGGTAAAGCTGTCAGGGACTACAACGCCCTGCTGAGCTCGCTGCAGGGCGTCGTCTCCAATGGCGGCGGCTGTGTTGAGCGCCTCTTCGATATCACCGGGTTCCAGCACTCCAAACCGTTGATCCATAGCCCGCGCCCAGACACCGGAATAGCAATCAGCCTGAAGTTCCACGCGCACGGACAAGGCATTCGCATCGGCTTGGCTGGACTGTCGTTTTGCGCGGTTCACCCGGTCTAATACCCCCAGACTATGCTGAACGTGGTGGGCCACCTCATGCGCAATGACATATGCTTTGGCAAAATCACCGCGTGCGCCCAGACGTTGCTCCATCACCTGAAAGAAGGACGTATCGAGGTAAACGCGCTGATCGACCGGGCAGTAGAACGGACCGGTTGCCGACATGGCACGTCCGCAAGCCGATTGGGTTCTGCCTGCAAACAGCACCAGCACAGGTGGCGTGTATTGAATCCCCGAACCCCTGAATATCTCGCTCCAAATCACCTCGGTGTCTGCAAGAACGACGGCCACAAACTCTTCGGTTTCATCGTCAATCTGAACAGGAGCATTTGCTTGCGGTGCCGAGAGTTGACCACCACCGGTCAAAAACGGGGTCACATCGACGCCCAGGAAAAACCCGACGACAACAATAAAGATCAAACCAAGGCCGCCCACACCCGCGCGCGACGCACCGCGTGACGTATGGCGTCGATCGTCGATGTTTTTGCTTGTGCGTCGTCCTTTCCAGCGCATGTTGTCTCCATCCTATCCGGGCGTTTCAATACCAATTTCTGACGGTTCCCCGATCTACGAGGTTTGAACGGGGAACCGATCCGGATTACCAGAATCTGAGAAAGCGACGCCGGTCTGATCAGGATGGTACCGGACGCCACTTCGCCACCACTCACGTTTCAGTTCTGGTGTATCCGAATTCTTTAACCATCGATACCTGCAGTATCGCGTGCAGTCTCTGCAGGTGTGCATCGGTTGGCGCTGATGCCAATCGTCGCCTGCTGGACTTGGCGCTTCGCGGCTTTTTCCGGTGTGCAATCCGGATCGACGACATCGCAACCGCTGATCGCGAATATTGCGAGAACCATCGCACCCCCCAGTATCTTAGTCACTTTCTATTCTCCTTTTCGTGGTTAACTCAAAATCCGGCCAGACGTTCGGCCAGCCAAAATGCAGCGATGCATCCGATCGGATATCCCAGGATCTGGCGCGACGGACCATGCGCCAAAGACCAGCCCCAAAGCGCTTGCGCCACTTTCCTGGCCGTCAGGAAAATGCCCAGCACTGCTAAGATGAAGGTGAGCTGCCCGGCCTCGACCCCAAGGTTGAAGGCCAGCAAGGCTGCCCGGATGTCTTGCTCGGGCAAGCCAATCTCGGCCAGCGCCCCGGCAAAGCCCAATCCGTGCAGCAGGCCGAACCCAAAGGAAATCACCCATGGAAAGCGGCTCGCCAGTGTCTTTGGTTTGTCCTCCGACCGCAGAACCTCGGTTGCGAGAAAGACGATGGACAGGGCAATCACGGCCTCGACCGGTGGGCCGGGTACGTTCAACACGCCGAAAGTGGCGAGCCCCAGCGTGATCGAATGCGCAACGGTAAAGGCGGTTACCGCCCAGATGAGCTGGCGCAGGTTGCGGATCAGAAACAGCAAGGCGAAGACAAACAGCAGGTGATCCCAGCCTTCAAGGATATGTTCAAAGCCTAGCACGCCATATTGCCATAGCGTCTGGACCAGCCCCTGTTGTGCGGGCAGCGTGACGGCAGGTGCGTCGGGGGTCAGGCGGAAGGTCGCCATATTCACTGTATCCAGATACCCCACCCGCAGCAAAACGTCCGTGCGTTGCGCCTCAAGCTTGTCGATCCGGATCGTGTTGCCACGCAGGTCTTCGGTACAGGTCATGCGCCAGATCTGCGTCCAAGCGCGGCCGTCAAAGGCTGGCGCTTCAAAAGTTGGCGCGGTACAGACATCCGGAAGAGCAACGTCGATATCCATCGGCGCGCCCTGCACGTCAGGCTTGCGCCAGAACACGTACCAGTCGCTTTCGGTTTCCTGCGAGATTTCCAGATAGCCCGGTTCCAGTGCATGGGCGTGCGCGAATATGGGGGCCAGCAGCCCCGCCAGAAACGCGATCAGCGTCAGACTGCACCTCATGATTCACCCGCAGGCGTACCCGCCTCGGCCAAGTCTTGCACGGTATAAGTGGATCGAAGATTGTCTATGAACGTCTCTGTCGCACGTTGAATTTGTTTCTCTCGCCAATCCGCCAAAACGCGATCGCGGATCGCGCCAAGCGGTGGCAAAACAGCGTCAGATCTTTCAACGAGCTGAACAAAGTGAAACCCGAATGCCGATTGAACAGGTCCGCTCCATTCGTCCAGCGGCAATGATTCCAATTGATCAAAAAAGCCCGTTCCGAAGTTGCCATCAACTGAGCTTCGGGCGCTCATATCAAACTCGGTCGGTAGCAGTGAAGCCTGGCCCAAACTGCGATGATCTTCGCCTGCAGCCAAACGCGCCCGTGTCAGTTCGACAAACGTGTCGCTGGGGTTTTGTCCCAGGTAAACAAGGTTTGCTGCAAGTTGTGCAGATGTCGTGAACGCCTCAGCATTGTTCGACAGGTAAATCTGCAGCACCTCATCCTCGGGCCGGGCCGCGCCCGCCTCAGAGGCCAGAAGAAAGTTAATCTTCTGCACCAGGCGATTGCGGATAATCTCGTCATTCCCATCCAACCCCAGCGCCATCGCCTCGCGGTAAAGAACTTCGCGGTTCAGCCAATCCTCCTTCAGCTTTGCCAATTCCTCCGCCGTCGGAGCGCGCCGCCAGGTGTCTTCGAACTGACTGGCTAGAACATCAACCTGTCGCTGATTGATGATGATGATACGCCTCGTCAGGACCAAGTGTGTTACCGACCATCCCCGCATCTGTCGAATAGGACGTATGCAAGTGCGTGTCACCAAAGAAGACCTGATTGGGAAAGTCTTGACTTGGATAGGGGGAGTAGCAGAAATGCAGCTGCGCATTTTGTGGGAAGAACTGCTTACGCGGTTTGAAACAATCGAGGTGGTTATGGCGATCAACCGATTGAAGTCGTCAAGCTGGTTCAGAATGGTGAAACGGCGTCGGCGCTTCGTCCCAGGGATCTGAAGCAGAACCTCGTGGTCGGATTTGGCAATATCAATCGCCACTAAAACGGCTTCTGACTGTGTAATAATGGTGTCGGTCATAGTCGGTCTCCTCTTCGGTGTGGTTTGTCGCAAAACCACTGTAGAGACCTGAGAACCGGCTATGATCACCTGCTGCGCTATTTGAGGGCTGCGCAGGAAATCATAGCCTCTGCATTAACATCATTCCGAAGGTGTTACGGGACCGGAAATTGTTGCCCAAGCGGTTCGAGACTGGATCGGAGCAGCCGGCGCCAAGACAGCCTTCATCGAGCAAGGCAGCCCTTGGGAGAATGCCTATATTGAGATTTTCGACGCTCGAGTCAGAGAGAGCTGCTGAACCGGTAAATCTTCTACTCCTTGAAAGAAGCGCAGATCATCATTGAAAGTTGGAGAAAGCACTACAACAACAAGAGACCACACAGCGCCTTGGGTTACCGTCCATCGGCACCGGAAACCATTACCCCGATGAACCAGAGACCAATCATGCACTAATAATCAATCCGACTTGGCATATCGAGCCAACCAATCTGGGGGCCGGGAAAACCACCCTGGTCAATACACTGTTGCGCAACGCACAGGGGCAACGCCTCGCAGTTCTTGTCAACGAATTTGGAAGCCTTCCTATTGATGCCGACCTGATCGAGGCGCAGGACGGCGATCTGGTGACCCTTGCGGGCGGATGTGTGTGTTGTTCCTATGGTGACGACCTGATGTTCGCGCTGACGAAGATCCGCAACATGGATCCGGCCCCTGACCATATTTTGCTTGAGGCGTCGGGCGTTGCTTTGCCTCGTGCAATCGCGTCTTCTATCAGCCGGTTTGGCGACGACATCCGGTTCCACGGAGTTGTGACCTTGGTGGATGCAGAAACGCTGCCAGATCTTCTCAGCGATACTTACATCTCAGACACGATCACACGACAACTCAATTCGGCCGATCTTGTGATCCTGACCAAAACCGATCTTGCGCCGCCTGAGAAAACGAGCCTGAGTCGTGAACTGGTCGGTCGCCATGCCCCTTCAGCCAGTGTGCTTGAAAGCAAGGTAGATGGCATTGCTCGTATACTACTATTGGATGACGTAAGCGTTGATCGTGCGTCAGACCTGGATATTGCGCCTCACAAAATCCCTTTGGTGACAAATACACTGTCAATGACCGAAACGGTCGATGCGGATGCGTTCGCCAAAACGCTGGCCTCTGATCCAAATGTTGTTCGTGCGAAGGGTCACATGGTTCAAGCCGATGGAAACCGCGTCACGCTGCAGCTGGTTGGCGGTCGTTATTCGATTACAAACGCACCAAAGACTGCGCAGTCGGGAATTGTGGTTATCTCTAAGAGCGCTTAACTTGCGCTGCACATTGGTTCGATAAAAACCATTTTTGACGTTGCAAATTGGCCCTAAAAACCAATAAGCTGAAACATGTCGTGCTACTCAGCCAATTCAACTTAGTAAATAGCCGGAGGGCGGTTTGCGCTCAAGTGACCTTCCACAGAGAATTTCCAGACGATTGCTGCAAGATATCGCCTCTGGTGGGCTGCAAACGGGCCAGCATCTGGGAGCGCAACAATTGGCGGATCGTTACGGAGTTTCGCGAACTCCGATCAGAGAAGCTTTGAATTTACTTGAACAAAGAGGTTTTCTACAGCGTCAGGAGAACCGAGGGTTCTTTGTTGGAGAACTGGATCCTGATGTCGTTGCAGAGGTGCTGGAACAGCAACCCGAGCAAGACCAAAGCCCTTATCATCGTTTGGCGGATGATTGGCTAAGGGGAGAGCTTCCCGAAGAAGTCACAGAACAGTTTTTGCGCCAGCGCTATGATTGGTCGAAGGCCTGCACAAGCGAGGTTCTGGTGAGGGCGACGCGTGAAGGGTGGGTCGAGAGAAAAGAAGGCTATGGTTGGCGGTTTCTTCCCGTGGCAAATACACCAGAAGCGTTTGACGAGATCTATCGGTTTCGTATGGCGATTGAGCCCGCTGCGATGCTCGAACCATCCTTTGAGTTGAACCGAGGAGTTCTGACTGAACTAAGGCGGACGCAGGAAGGAATGCTGGAAATGGATTTCAGCTCGGTTCCGGCAGAAACACTTTTACAAAACGGTTCGGTTTTTCATGAAGAGGTCATAAAGCTTTCCGGAAACCCGTTTTTCCTGGTTTCACTGCAGCGTGTTAATCGCATGCGGCGCCTCATGGAGTATCGTGCCGATGTGAACCACGACCGCCTTATCGAGCAATGCACTGAACATATTGAAATCTTGGATCTGTTGGAGGCGGGAGATAACCTGGGCGCCTCTCATCGCATGAGGCGTCATCTAAGCGGTGCTCTCAAACGAAAATCGCCGCTGGCTTGGTCTTGGGCTGCCGACGCCAATTGATGGAACAGTTTAGCTTTCCAAGAATCCTGAAGCGATAATCAAATTCGCGGTCGCTTTGCTACACGCCATAGGAATGTCGTAGACGGTCGCCAGACGAGTCAGGGCTTTGACGTCTACATCATGGGGATGAGGTGTCATCGGATCTGTGAAGAACACAAGTAGATCTATTTTGTCGAGCGCTATTAAGGCGCCGATCTGTTGGTCTCCTCCTAATGGTCCGCTCTTAACAAGTTCGATATTCTCTAAAGAGACGCCGGCCTGGATCACAGTCCCTGTTGTTTTTGTGCAGATCAAGTTGTGCGGGCGCAATTGGGTCGCGTGGCGTTTCACCCAATCGGCCAGATCAGGTTTTTTGTTGTCATGTGCGATCAAGGCAATCTGTTTCATCTGTTTGGCCCGCCTTTGCTTCAGTCCCGAACGTTACGGTTTCAATAGATTTTTGACGTTTCCCAAAGGCCTCGCCCTCTATGGTGCGGATAGCACGATTTGGCATCGCATCGAAAGCTCGGTTTGTCTCGTTCCACCAGCGGGCGGCGGTTTTCTTTCAAACCGGTTCAGCACGACGTCTTGCAGAAGCTTCAAGATATCGTTCATGCCCAAGCGAGTGCTCTGACTTGATTGGAAGCGCAGGACCGGCCTTTGATCCATCCGGACTATGGTTTGCAGACCACGGGGGCGTCGCGGTCCGTTTGAAGGAAATTGCACTCGAGAATTAAGCGCCAGGGAAAGACCAGAGAGGCGGCAGTTGAATACCGCCTTTCGCAAGTTTTTGTGCAACTAGCGTACGCGTTGACAGAGCTTGTCTGAAACGAAGTCAGACCAGCGCGCGTACCTTTTCAAGAATAGCGGAATTCACCGCAACACCTTCGGTCGACGCGCGTTCGCGACACTTCCGGCGCCAATCGCCTGGCAGTCGCGCACCGTCTTGAGCACGAAACGAGCCAATCAAATCCGATAACCTTTCTTGAAATAGACCGCCCGATGTAGCCTGCGGGTCAATTGCAATGAAAAACTGACCGGTTTTCGGTGGGCCGCCTTCGGTGCCCGAGAATGGGCTGGCGACAGAGCCTAGATTTGCACCAGTCATAGCCGCAGCCATCAGCTCGACGGTCAATGCGATTCCGACACCCTTGTAGCCACCAGACGGCACCATAGAACCCTTTAAGCCAGCCGCAGCATCTGTGGTGGGCTGACCTTCTACATCCAGGACCCAACCTTCTGGCACCGGTTTGCCCTCACGCGCGTGTTTCATGACTTCGCTTTTTGCGATTGTGCTGGCGGACTGGTCAATCAACAGAGCCGGATTGCCATCTGCGTCAGGAACAGAAATCGAAATTGGGTTTGTTCCTAATACGGGCTTGGCGCCGCCCGAAGGAGCGATGGATGCAGGAGCATTTGTGAACCCGATACCCATCAAGCCCGCTTGAGCGATGCGTTGGGTGTGAATGCCCAGAACTCCGCAATTGTAGGAATTGTTGATTGCCAATACGGCCACCCCTTGTTCGCGTGCCAGTGGGATCAAGCTTTCAAAACCCAAATTTATTGCGCGATGGGCAAATCCGGTTGCTGCGTCTACTGCGACCACAGCGGGGCGTGGACGTGATATCAAGGGTTCGGCCAACCCGTCTACTTTGCCGCACTCAACATGCTGCGCGTAGATCGGGATATAAGCAAGACCGTGAGAGGCGACGCCATCTGCCTCGGTCATTGCCGTCGCAACTGCAAGCGGGCGCGCGTTTTCCTCGGACGTTCCCGCTTTGACAAGCGCTTGAAAGGCCAAATCTTCGATTTCGGACAGAGACAGGGTTTCAGTGGCAATCATGGTCGTTTCCTGTTCATCGTTTTGTTTCTTTTCTGGGAGGAGCGCGTTGTCAGTCGTTGTCGTTCCGGCTGCTACCCGCACCGAGTTGTCGGCTTTCTTCGGTAGCAGGCGCATAGGTTCGATGGGCGAATGCGCTGAGCTTGCTCCAGCTTCTATCGGACACACGAGCCCTTAGCATTGGCTCTTGTCGATGCTTCAACTCGGCGGGTATTGAAAACACCATCTTGGCCGTGTGGCGCGCTTCCAGCGCCTTGGGGTCGCCTTCTACACAAATCGCTGATCCATCTGCCACTAGCCGAGCATTCTGCCACTCGGCTGCAACCGAGACCCCAAGAGTTGACGCGACCGCACCGACGGATGGCACTGCCAGCAATGGAAGGTCGACATTTTCGAGGGTGATCGTCCGGCGAGATAAAAGGCGGGCCGCACAGTCGCTCACCGAGGCATTCGCGATCAGGGGGCTCATCCGGCCAATCGGCGCAGACCAAGTTTCCGCCTCCAGCGAGACAGGAGATACATCAAGAATTGGAAGCGCGTCGTGCATCTCAAGCAGATCGACCAACAGGTTAACACCCGGAAAGCCATAGGCGGACAGCCAGCGTGTGGTTTTACCAGCCTCTTCAGCCAAACCCCATGGCAGACCCGCACCACGCGCGGCACGTTTGCTCATGGTTTCGATTTCGTTCAGCGAATGGCTCATGCAGTCGTCTCGGTCGAGTTTGGAAAAACCCAAAAGTCGGCGTTTGCTTGCGAGAGCTCATAGGGAAGCGGGGCGTTTCCATACATGCAAATGCGAACCCATCGATCCGATCGCGGGTCGAATTTGGTCGCGCCGAAAAAGGAAAGTTTGCAGCGTAGCATGTCGATGGGCAACATGCTGTTAGAGATCGTATTGTCGCGAATTTCCGCATAGGGTGAGGACCCTGCAACTTGAATACGACGCAAGGTATGCCGGTGTTCCGGATTCTCTAGCAAGAAATCGGCCACTTCCGCTTCGTCGGGCCAATGCGTCAACGCTTGATAGAGCACTGCAGCATCGCGACCGGGCGCCAAAGGCTGTTCATACTCTTCGATTGGTTCTTCAAATCGTTGGCCCAGACGAGGTTCTTGCTTTTCCTCCGAAATGTACCAAGCGCGGGCCATGTTGGTCGGAACCGTCCAATCCGTATCAATGGCCCAACGGTAGACATCCTCCAAAACGGCGCGAAGGCTGCCGATTTGCGTCGCGCCGGCAATGAGGGCAACAGGCTCGTCATCTGAAGCCATGGCTTTGGCGAATTTATCGACCAAAGCTCCGTAGGGTTCCAGAATCAGTGAGGCGATCCATTCTTGCCCCTCCAGCGACAAGGCTGCTTCCGACCAGGAATACAACGCGTCCCAGGGCTGTTTCATGCTGAGGTCGGTGCGCGACAGATAGCCCTTTACCAAAGCGATGTCCTTGCCGAGCACCGCTAGCTTTTCAATTTGAACTGGGTGCTGAGACTGCCACGATTCAATAAGTTGGATGTTACGCAGCAGAATGTCATGGAACTGCGCTATTTCTTCGTCCCGTGCCCATTTGACATTGCGCACAGCCTGTATGGCGTCTTCACGCGCGGTTATCCAGTTATTGAACAGTCGCGGATGGTTTAGCAAGAACGGTGCCATACCCAATCCGGTTGAATTGCCGATGCCTATTGAACGCGCGATTCCCGCATCTAATTCAGCGGCTTGTGTGCCGCTCAATGCCGCCCGCGCTTTGGCCATGTGCTGCACCAAATCAACTACGAACCAACGCGTGAGATAGACCGACAGCATTTCGACCTGGAACGGAGCGCGAAACTCGGGTCGGTCTGCAATCATTTCCCGGTCGGCGGCTCCCAGTTTGCCTGACCCATAGACTGCGGTGGTACGCATCAAATAGCCCACCGCAGCTATTTTTTCGTACGACGGTTGGCGACCTTCGGCTAATTCGTTGACCACATGCTCCCAAAGGCGAACGGATCTATTGGCTCGAGAAACGGACAGCTCGGTTTCAGATACGCGTCCGGCCTCCTGCACAGGAATATTGTGCGAAAGACGTTCGATATCGTCGGCGGTCGGAACGCCATCAAATAATGTAAAAGTGGCATCCCATGCTTCTGCGATCACTCTATCGGATCGCTTCTCCGGCGGTAAATCATGTGCATAGGCAATCAGCGAATAAGACCGATCGGGCCCGTGGGCGGTATAGATCGCGTGCCCAACACCCGTCGAGTCAATGTCGAATGCTGCCCTTTCAAACCGCCAGTTTTCCCGAGCCAAGCGCCGGGTCAGGATTCGCATGAATGAAAGACGTGACTGATGCATCGAGCCAAGCCGGGCCAGGCGCATTACGATGTTCGGATCACGACGGGAAACGTCTGCCATTCGGTCTTGCCTCTTCAGGTCGGTTACCATTCTCTCCAATTGGTATTCAAACGTATCGTTGGTCCTTGGTCAGGAGCTTGGCTTGAAACTGTGCTCGAAGAAACGATACCAGTTCGCGCCCATTATCCCGGCGACTTCTGTGTCGTTCATGCCCGTTGCACGCAAGCCAGCGGCGATGTTGCCAAAGTCGCGATTGTCTTTGAACCAGTTAGGCATCGGTGGGAAACCGGGTGCCGAGGCCGAGCCTTCACCATAATCTATTTCTTTGGTCCAGCGACCGACACGCATCCATTCGACGACGCTGTCTGGCTGATCCTGACACAGGTCCGTGCCGATCCCCAGATGCTGGACACCATATTTTTCGGCAGTACGAGCGATCATTTCACAAAAGCTTTCCACGGTGCAGGCGGATTTATCCTTCAGGTGATGAGGATAGACCGAAAAGCCCAGCATCCCACCCTTTTCCGTGACCGCCTGGATTACGTCATGGCGTTTGTTGCGCAAGGCCGGGGCCCAGTCATATGGGTTGGCATGGGTAATCGCGATTGGTCGCTCGGAAAGCTCTGCAGCCTCAATTGTAGAGCGGTCTGCGGAGTGGCTCATATCGACCACCAGGCCGACGCGGTTCATCTCTTTAATGACCTGTTTGCCCATTCGTGTGATGCCTGTGTCATCGGCTTCATAGCATCCGGTCGCCAGCAGGGACTGGTTGTTATAGGTCAGTTGCATAAATCGCGCACCCAGATCATGCAGGACTTCAACCAAGCCGATATCATCTTCGATCGGGGACGGGTTCTGGAACCCGAAGAACACAGCCGTCCGACTGGTTTCCCGCGCGATATCGATATCGCTGGCCCAGCGGCCTTTCATGATCAGGTCCGGATATTGTTCGAACCAGCGATTCCACTTCTCGAAATTCAGAACCGTCTCGCGGAAATTCTCGTGATACGAGATCGTGACATGGATCGCGTCGACGTCCCCCTGGCGCAATTGCCGAAAGATCTTTTCAGACCAGTTCGCATATTGCAGCCCGTCGATCAGCATCACACAGGTCCCGCGCTGATATAGGCAGTCTTGACGGTCGTATAGAATTCAGCAGCGGCTTTACCCTGTTCCCGCGGCCCGTAAGAGCTGTCGCCGCGACCGCCGAACGGCACGTGATAATCCGTGCCTGCCGTGGGCAGGTTCACGGTGACAACACCGGTACGCGCGTTACGGCGGAAGTGCGTGGCACGGGCCAATGACTTGGTCACAATGCCCGAGGTCAGGCCAAAGTTGGTGTCGTTGACGACGCTCAGCGCCTCGTCATAACTGCCGACCCTGATCACGCTGGTCAGCGGTGCAAACATTTCTTCTCGGTTGATGCGCATTGCGTTGTCGGTGTTCAGGAACACGCCTGGTGACATATAGAAACCTTCGTGAGGCATATCCAGACGAACACCTCCACAAGCCAGTTCTGCGCCTTCGGACTTGCCCAGATCGACATAAGCCAGGTTCTCAGCCAACTGCTGCTGGCTGACGACGGGACCCATTTGCGTACCTTCTTCCAGCGCGTGGCCTACTTTCATCGCTTGAGCACCTGCCACCAGTTTCTCGGCAAACGCATCGTGAATGCGATCATGCACAACAAGGCGGGACGACGCAGTGCATTTCTGACCAGTTCCGCCAAACGCGCCACCCAAGGCCAGTGACACCGCCAGATCCAGATCGGCGTCATCCATGACGGCCAAAGCGTTTTTGGAGCCCATCTCCATCTGCACTTTCGTCAGGTTCTGAATGGCAGCGGTGGCAATTCCCTTTCCGACCGGGACAGACCCGGTGAAGGAAATCGCGTCTACTTTGGGGCTCTCGACCAAAGACTGTCCGACCGAACCGCCTGAACCCATGACGAGGCTGAACAAACCTTTTGGGATGTCCTGCTTCTCGATGATCTCGGTCAAGGCCACAGCTGAGGCTGGTGTGATATTGGCAGGCTTCCAGACTACCGCGTTGCCGTAACATAGCGCAGGGGCAATCTTCCAAGAGGCGGTCGCAGTCGGGAAATTCCACGGACTGATGATCGCGACAACACCCACGGCTTCGCGGCGCACATCTACCTCGATATCGGGACGCACGGAATCGGCGTTCTCGCCGATCTGACGCAGGCACTCGGCGGCATAGTAGGTAAAGAACTGCCCCGCGCGGAAAACTTCGCCTTTTCCTTCGGCTAATGGTTTGCCTTCTTCACGGCTGAGCAAGGTGCCCAGTTCTTCGGCGCGGGCCATCATCTCATTGCCGATAGCGTTCAGAACGGATTGCTTACGCTCCAGCCCATAGGCTGCCCATTCTTGCTGGGCGATGCGGGCCTGATCCAAGGTCTTTTGCAATTGATCCGTGCTAGCCTGCGCAAATACACCAATCAGATCGGTCAGATCGGAAGGGTTACGGTTTTCGATGACACTGTCACCGATGACCCATTCACCAGCTATTAGGTTCTTTTGAACGTCAGCCACGGCTGTTTCCCCACAAAAAATCGTTTGTTGGGGTATGGACTCCAATTAGGGCGTCAATCAAACTAAAATTATTGAAAAAAATTTCAACAAATCTGAAATCCGCCGAGATGACACTCAAAATAGAAATGCTTCGCGGCTTTGTCGCAGTTGCTCGCTATGGGAACCTGACCGACGCAGCCATGACACTGAAACGGACACCTTCAGCCCTTTCAATGATGCTGAAACAGTTCGAAACGCATCTAGGAGAACCGCTGTTTGAGACAGATCGAAAGAACAAGCTCACCGCGCTGGGAGAGTTTGTGTTCGAGCAAGCGGAAAAGGAATTACTGCATTTCGATAGCACGGTACGCGCCATCGAGAATTTTGCAAATTCGAAAATTGGACAGGTAAAAATAGCCACGGTTCCTTCCATAGCTGCGACGATTATCCCTCGAGCGTTTGCCAGAAATATCGGGGGCTACCAAAATGTTAGGATTGATCTGAGAGACATGGATTCGAAGTCGGTTCGACACGAGCTGCTTCGTGATCGCATCGATATCGGCATTGCCACTTTGGGGGCCAATGTTCCCGGCCTGCATGGTCAGGTTTTGCTTACTGACAGGTTTGGTGTGCTGTTACCGGTCGACCATCCGCTGGCTAACACCACGAGTCCCATAGGTTGGGACGCATTGAGGTCGCAGAACTTAATTGCAAACAGTCTTTCAGAAAGTATCCCTGCCAAAGAAGCGGCGGAGCTTCACGCCAGGTCGCTGTTTTCTGCCCACAACATTACCTCAATCCTTGGGATTGTTCGAGCCGGGATTGGCATCACAATCCTACCTGAACTTGCAGCGATTTCAGCGGTGCAGTGGAATTTGGTTTTTCGCCCGCTCGCAGATGAGACTGCCAAAAGGCAGATTCACATCTTGCGCAAAGCTGGTGCGGTCTTGTCCCCCGCCGCGCGCAGGTTAGAGAACGACATTCTGGAAACGGCTGAAGATTTCGTCAAAGAGCGGCTCAGTCGCAGTTCGTGAGTTTGATGCCTTGCTTTTCCGGCTGTTCGATAACGTTTTCAAGCTTCGAGTAGTTCTTTGCTGCGCTGTTGGGTGCTGTATGACATGGACCCCTATAGCGTGGCGTAGACAAATAGATATCGTTTGATGTCGGATTTGCAGGATTCGGAGCGTCCTTGCAGTGTACCAACATTTAAGGAGGTTAGAATGATATTCGCGATCACAATTTATGGCGAAGCCGGAGTGTTTGAAGCTCTTCCAAAAGAGCGTCAGGACGAGGTGCTTGGTGGGCATACCGCGCTACAGGAGGTTTTGGCGCAGCGGGGAGAGTTTATTTCGATCAAGCTGATGCCGCCGACTTCGGCTGTGATGGTTGAAGCAGCGGGGAACACAGGTGCGGCGCCCCTGATCACGGACGGCCCGTTTTCCGAGACGAAAGAGAGCTTTCTTGGCTTCTATGCCGCTGAATTCAAGGATCTTGATGAGGCTTTGGAATATGCAAAGATGATCTCTTCTCCGGTTGCGCGGCTTGAGGTGCGCCCTGTCGCCTGGGCAGGTGGCGCCATTTCTTCGGAATAGCAAATGTCGGACTGGCTTGAGGCCACATTCGTCCAACAACGCCCCCGCGCGATCGCGGCTCTGACGCGGGTGTTCCGGGATATAGATCTGGCCGAAGAGGCTTTTGCCGATGCCTGTGTAAAGGCCCTCACGGTCTGGTCGCAGGATGGTGCGCCTCGTGATCCGTTGGCTTGGCTTCTGACAACGGCGCGGAACGCTGGTTTGGATCGTTTGCGCAAATCCCGGCGGCGCGCAGAGATCCTGTCGCGCCATACCGAGGAATTTCAGCCGATGCCCGCAGAAACACCCGATCCGGACGAGTTGCGAGATGATGTCTTGCGCTTGCTGTTCATCTGCTGTCACCCCGAACTGGACCGGCGGGATCAGATTGCCATAGCGTTACGCGTTGTTGCGGGCCTGAGCGTTGAAGAAATCGCGCGAGGCTTTTTGGTCAAACCCAAAACGATGGAGCAGCGGATCACGCGGGCCAAAAAGAAAATTCTGAGCAACCGGGTTGCTTTTGAAACTCCAAGCCCAGCCGAGCGCGGGACGCGGCTGGGTGAAGTGTCGTTGATGATCTACCTGATGTTCAACGAAGGCTGGTCGACCTCGGCGGGCCCAACGCAGATGAAACTGACCCTGTGCGAAGAATCGATCCGGCTGGCCCGCTTGCTTGTGGACCTGTTTCCGGCCATGGGCGAGCAAGCGGCTTTGTTGTCTTTGTTGTTGCTTCAGCATGCGCGGCGACGTGCGCGGATAGACGAGGTGGGAAAGCTTGTCGCTCTTGATGATCAGGATCGAAACTTGTGGGATGGCCCCAACATTGCCGAAGCCATGGGATTGCTGCAAAAAGCACAAAGGACCGGTCATCATGGGATTTATGTCATTCAGGCGGCAATCGCTGCGGCGCATGCCCGTGCAAGGTCACACGAGGATACTGACTGGACGCTGATCGAAAGCCACTACGCGGCGCTCTATGCACTGCAGCCAACACCGGTGGTCCGGCTTAATCAGATCGCTGCACAAGCCAAAATCCACGGTCCTCACCATGCGCTTGAGGCACTTGAGGCTTTGGAACAGGACCTGTCCGGTTATCGATGGTTTCATGCGATGCGGGGTGGGTTGTTGCAGGAAACGGGTGATCACCGGGCGGCCATTGACGCCTTTGAGACGGTGTTGACCCTTGCGCCAACTGAACCGGAACGTGTTGTGATTAAAGACAAAATCAGGATCAGCCAAAAAATGTTGGATGAGATGTAGGTCGGCTTTCGGCTCGCGCGTCCTTGGATCAGACCCGCATGTGGCGGGCGCAACCAAGGGAGATACCCATGAGTATTCTTGAAATGACTACAGTCGGCAACTCAGGTTGGATCGGACATTCCGGCCCCGATCAGAACAAGGCGAAGTCCTTCTATCGTGATGTCCTGGGCTGGACGATCAACGATATGCCGATGCAGGACGGATCCAGCTATTCCGCAGCCGTAGTGGGCGAGACGGCGATTGGAGGGTTTTCTCCTATGCCCGAGGACCAGGGCAGCTGGACGATCTTTTTCACTGTAGCCGATGTGGACGCAAGTGTTGATACGGCCAAGGCCAAAGGTGCCACGGTGGTTCAGCCGGCAATGGATATGCCCGGGGTCGGGCGGATGGCCACGCTGACCGACCCGCAAGGTGCCCGGTTCGCACTGATTACTTATGAAAGCATGGCTTCACAGGCATAGCGCAGAAGAGGAGCGATCAGATGGAACAGCTTCCCCAAATCGCATTGGGGTTCACCGCAGTTTTTGTGTTGATGAGTATTCCAATGGCGCTTGCCGTTGGTGTGCGCCGCAGTAAAACCGGGATACTTCTGCTGCATGGTACGGATGATGACCTGCTCAGGCTGATGCGTGCGCATGGAAATTTTGTCGAATATGTCCCGCTTGCGTTGCTGGCGCTTGCCGGAGCCGAAATTGTTGGAACCGCCCCCTGGCTGGTCTGGCTTTGTGGTGGGGCTTTGTTGCTTGCCCGCCTGATCCACTATTTCAGTCTGCGTTCTGCACCAGATGGGAAGGGGCGGGCGGTCGGTGCGGCGCTAACTACACTCACCATGCTGGTGCTGGCACTGGCCATCCTCTGGCATCTTGTCGTGGCCGGCTGATGCCTGTTGATCAAGCTCTCAACGCTCGCATACGTGACGCTCTGGCCACGTGTGCGGGTATCTCGGAAAAACAGATGATGGGTGGTCAGTGCTTCTTTTTGAACGGTAACATGCTGTGTGGTGCACGACTACATAAGGATGGTGTTGGCCGGTTCATGTTTCGAGTTGGCAAAGCGAATGAAAGCTTGGCTTTACAGGACGTAAGCGCCCAACCGGTGATCCACGGGGGCCGCAAACTTGGGGGTTTCGTGACCGTAAACGCCGCCGAATGTGACGGTCCCTCGCTCGACCGATGGCTAGAGCTTTGTCTAGGTCATGCCGCCGCGCTTCCGGCGAAGAGTTGAATGGAGTTTTTGATGACACGATTTGACAGTTTCAAGCCTGAAGCGCTGGTCTTTCTTAAGGATCTGAAGGCCAATAAAAACAAAGATTGGTTTACATCGCACAAGGCTGTTTACGAGGCCCAAATAAAGGGCCCCGGTCAGGACTTTGCTGCAGACATGTGCGCAGCGTTGCAAGAGTTGACTGGACGTCCGCACAGCAGCAAGATCTTTCGAATCTATCGCGATGTCCGGTTCTCCAAAGACAAAACACCCTATAACGCGCATCTGCATATCGCTTTCAAACCTGAAGAAACTGCGGCTCAACCGCCGATGTGGTTTTTTGGCCTTTCACCTGAAAAACTGTCTCTAGGCTGTGGAGTTTTTCAATATGAAAGACAGGCGCTGGCCGAGTTTCGTAAAGCGATGGCTGGGCCAAAAGGGGCTGAGCTGATCCAGCTTACTGACCGGATGCGCAATGAAGGTTTCAGGGTGGGTGAGCCCGAGCTGCAACGAGTTCCTGCAGGTTTTGAAAAAGGTCACCCAAATAAAGACGCTCTGCGGCGGAAGGGATTTAGCGTGTGGAATGACACCCAGACGCCTGGTTTTGCAACCGAGCCAAAGCTTGTGGCGCGTACGATAGCGGTGTTTTCGCAGTTAATGCCTGTTTTCCGGTTGCTTACCTGATTTGACCAGCAAGCAGTTGTTGGCGATTGGTCTTCGACCAAACCCCTTTTTTGGCCGGATGGCGCAGTCTTTACTTTGCGCGTTGACGGCTCATCCAAAGTTGCAAGTCACGGTCGGCCTCTTCGAGAATCTCGGAATTGATCAGCTTACGGATCAGGGCATTCGTGACTGTGCGCATTCGTTTATTCAGACCAATCCCGCAATCGCTATCAGGATCTTCGCCTAGCTTTTCGTATAGCGTCGTGAGCCTGTTCTGTACGGTGCGCAATGATAACCCGCGTCTTTCTGCGATGGCCTTGTCCGGCAGGCCGATGGCGACATCCAGAAGGATGGCATGCTCGACTTCTGTCAACGCGTCAGGAGACCGTATTTGTGAGCTTTGGAGCGAGTGAACCTCGCGGTCGATCATCACCTGTCCTTCGAAAAGCACAGCTCGTAAGGCAAGTGCCAGACGTTCTGACGACGCGGTCTTGAGCACATAGCCATAGGCCGCCGCGTCCGGTACGATCCGCGAAATGCCGCGCAGATAGGCTTCATCCGAATAGTTCGACCAAAACAGCACGCGCGTATCGGGACGTTCGCCCCAGATAACGCGCGCCGCGTCGATGCCGCTGCGATCCTTCATCCGAAGATCCATCACGACCGCGGGTATTTGTTCTGCACGCGCCAGCGTCTCGGCTTCGCGACCGTCCTGGGCAACGTCCACGCGGGCAGATGAACCGAATGTCGCAGTGATTTGGTCGCGCAAATACGCGAGGTGCATTTTGTCGTCTTCAACCAAAAGAATGTGCATGTCTCAACTCCGACAGAATTTCCGGCTCAAGACGAATTCCAATTTCGGTTCCGTCTTTATCTTTGACTTCAAATGACGCTCCGATGAGCTGAGCACGCGTCTGCATATGGTTAATCCCTCCCAACCGAGCGTCAACTCGCGCTTTGAACGACCCGTTGTCGCGAATGGTCATAGCCAAAGTGCCTTCGGGTGATTGGCTGACAAGAACGTTGATTTGGGAAGCTTGGGCGTGGCGCAATGTGTTATTGATCGCTTCTTGCGCTATCCGGAAAAGCGCTGTTCTCACGGTATCGCGCAGCTTGTCAATCTCGCCATTGGTTTGATCCTCATACTGGAAGGTAAGACCAGCCACCGCGCCGCCAGCGCTTTCAAAATGCGACCGCACCGCTTCTTCGAAACCAAACAATTCCAGAATAGAGGGGATCGAACTGTCTATAATCTCGCGCAGATGCTGGATGCATGCGTGCATGTCGCTGCGCAGGTCCGCTGTTTCAGATTCGGTCATTTCAGGTGTAAGACGGCGCGCCAGCCGCGTAAGTTCGGCCAGAGTCTGATCATGCAGATCCATACCTATGCGCTGTCTTTCAGCTTCCAGCGCGTGGGTAAGGCGCAAGGCCCCAACCCTTAATCCTTCTTGCTTGCTTTCTGCGCGGGCGCGTCTGACAGCCTGCCGCCGGGCATCTTCCGAAGATCGCAAAGCAAAGAAATAGGGTGCCAGGATATCAGCCAGGATCTTGACCTTTTGCAGATTTTCTTCGGTGTAATAGTCAACCTGGCGCGACGAACAATTGAGTGCACCGACAGTGCGACCGAGGACTTTCATCGCGACATTGATACGGCTTCGCAACCCGTGTTGAGTAATCGGCCCACTTATTGCACCTGGAAAAATGTAACGAGAATCCTTGGTGGCATCCCCCGATAGCATCGAGTCTGTCTTTCCCAGCAGTACATCGCGGACCGGAGACCGAGACACCAACGTCCGTCTGGTGCTCCAGAACGTGCTCAAACCCACTTCATAGGAACGATTGGTGCGATTGGCCTCGTCCATCAGACAAATGTCCAGATGGTCTACGGTGATAATCTTGTCGATCTCGGCCTTGACCGCCCGCAACGCAGATTGAATGTCGACCTCACCAGCAAGGTGGTTCGAAATGCGTAGGAAATACTCAAGCTCGGACACATGCATTCTCCTCCCGATACCAAGCTTAGACGAAAGCTTACCCTGGGTCTTGCGTTTCACCTCATGGGTTTTGCGGGAAACCGCAATTGACCTGCGACTGCTACCCTGATGCTGGCGGGCGATTGCCGCTAGCTTTGGCCTGACGCGAGGAGGCGTTAGGAAGAATTTCTGCGGCTTCGACCGCACATGGGAGGAACATGATGAAGACGATTGCCAAACTGTTTACGGTTACAGCTGCCTTGGCGATGACCACAGCTTTGCCCGTTGCGGCTGATACATCGGGAAAGAGTATTGCGCTTTCCAATAACTATGCGGGCAACAGTTGGCGTCAGGCTATGCTCGAAAGCTGGTCCAAAGTCACGGGCGCTGCGGTGGCCGATGGGGTTGTGAAGGCTGCGGATGCGTTTACCACGTCTGAAAACCAAGCCACTGAACAAGCGGCCCAGATACAAAACATGATCTTGCAGGGTTATGATGCGATCGTTCTGAACGCTGCATCGCCAACCGCGATCAACGGTGCCGTGAAAGAGGCCTGCGATGCAGGTATCACGGTTGTATCCTTTGACGGGATCGTCACTGAACCCTGTGCATGGCGCATCGCGGTGGATTTCAAGCAAATGGGTCGAAATCAGGTGAAATACCTGGCCGAACGCTATCCTGACGGCGGCAACCTGCTGGAAATCCGTGGCCTGGCTGGCGTGTTTGTTGACGATGAAATCAGCGCAGGCATTCACGAAGAGGTCGCGAACACCAATTTCGAAATCGTCGGGTCGGTTCACGGTGACTGGGCACAAGATGTCGCGCAGAAAGCTGTGGCTGGCATTCTGCCCAGCTTGCCCGAGTTGACGGCGGTTGTGACTCAGGGCGGCGACGGATATGGCGCTGCGCAGGCGATTGCTGCAGCCAATCGTCCGACACCCACCATCGTGATGGGCAACCGTCAGGACGAACTTGCCTGGTGGGCCGAGCAGAAGGCCGCAAACGGGTATGAGACCACGTCGCTCTCCATCGCACCTGGGGTTAGCACATTGGCCTTTTGGGTGGCGCAACAGATCCTGGATGGTGCCGATGTTCCGAAAGATCTGACAGTGCCGTTCCTGACCATCGAACAGGACGGATTGGAAGCCGCGCTTGAAACGACACCGGTCGGTTCTGTTGCCAATGTGGAGTATTCTCTGGAAGACGCGAAGGCCGTCATCGACGCCAGCCAATAGTCCCGAGGGCATATTTTGACAGACCTCAACACAAGACCCGGCGCCGCAGTGGCGCCGGTTGTATCGCTTGACGGCGTACATATGTCGTTCGGACCTGTGCACGCATTGGTCGATGCGCGATTTGAACTTTGGCCGGGTGAATGCGTCGGCCTTGTCGGACATAACGGGGCGGGCAAGTCCACGTTGGTCAATGTGATCAACGGGCGCCTCACTCCAACCCAGGGTAAAGTCCGGTATTCCGGCCACGGCGGTCAATTCGACGCGGCCACTGGTGCTCAAGAAGCCGGTATCAGGAGTGTATTCCAGGAACTGTCTCTCTGCCCAAATCTTACCGTCTTGGAGAACCTGCGCATCCCGTATCGCAACATGCCGCGCAAGGCGTGGCGCCGGGAAGCGCGGCGCATGGTGCTGGCGGCGTTGGACGAAGTTTTCCCGGATCACGGGATATCGGCTGATGCAGTTGTCGGCGATCTCAGCATTGCGGAACGGCAGATGGTTGAAATCGCCATTGCTTTCGCCGAGCGAGATACTGAACCGGCATTGGTGATCCTGGACGAGCCGACATCGTCACTGGATGCCGCCATCGCGCAGCAATTGCTGAGCCATATCAAAAAATTCTGTGCGGCAGGCGGCACGATTATCTTTATCTCGCACCTGTTGGGCGAAATCTTTGAGGTCGCCACGCGTATTCTGGTGATGAAAGACGGTCGCGTGACGCAGGACAAACAGGCCAATGCCTTTACCCGCGACAGCTTGGTCGATGCCATGGGCCATGTTGTCGAAACCTCAGGTCGTACGCAAAGTGCAAGGCAACGCCGGGCGGTTGGAGAAGAAGTTGCCAGGCTCAACAATGGCATGACGGTTCACGCAGGCGAGATTGTGGGCCTTGCCGGGCTTGCCGGGCACGGGCAGGCCGAGGCACTGGCACGGTTCTACATGTCTCGTGCTTCCGTCTGGCGCAGTTCTAAGACCCCCGAAGTGGCCTTTGTCGCGGGTGACCGCACCCGTGATGGTGTGATGCCTTTGTGGTCGATCCTGAAGAACCTCAGCCTGATGACGCTGCGCGAGTTCAGCCAAAACGGTTTGGTCAATCGCAGCGAAGAAGACAGGCTCTATGAAACTTGGAAAGAGCGGATCAAAATCAAGGCCAATAACCCGCTGGACCCGATCCTGTCGCTGTCTGGCGGCAACCAGCAGAAAGTGCTCTTTGCCAAAGCTCTGGCTTCGTCGGCGCCGATAGTGATCATGGATGACCCGATGCGCGGCGTCGATATCGGCACCAAGAAAGAGGTCTATTCCATGATCCGTGCCGAGGCTGACACTGGGCGCAGCTTTCTTTGGTATTCGACTGAAACAGAAGAAGTGCTGGAATGCGACCGGGTCTATGTTTTTCGCGATGGTGAGATTTCGGCCGAGCTGACAGGTGACATGATCACCGAGGAAAACCTGCTGCGCGCTTCGTTTGAGTTACAGGAGGCCACTGCGTGACACGGGATCAACTTCGTATCCTGCTGCCAGTGCTGTCACTGGCCGTTTTGTTGGCCGCGGTGTTCTATCTGCAGCCCCGAGCGATGAGCTATTTCGGCCTGAACCTGCTCTTCAACCTCGCGATACCGGTCGCTTTGGCGACTATTGCGCAGATGATGATCATCATGGTCAACGATATCGACCTGTCGATCGGCACATTTGTCAGTTTCTGCGCCTGTGTCACAGCAACCTTTGTCCATGACACGCCGCTGTTGGGCTATTCCATTCTTGCCATTGCGATCCTGGCTTATTCTGCCATCGGGGCTGTGATCCATGCCCGGGGTTTGCCTGCGATTGTCGTGACATTGGGGATGTCCTTTGTTTGGTCCGGCCTTGCCGTTCTGATTTTGCCGTCACCTGGCGGTGCATCGCCAGAATGGTTGCAGACATTGATGAAATCCAAACCGCCTCTGGTGCCTATGGCAATCATCGCTGCCACCTTGATCGCTCTTGTGACGCATCTTTTCGTAAAGCGTTCGTCTTTTGGAGTTGTGCTGCAAGGCGTCGGTGGGAACGAGCGCGCTTTGGAACGTGCCGGGTGGTCGATTGTAAAACTCAAGGCGACAGCCTACGGGATCGCTGGTCTTTTTGGTGCCTTGGCCGGAATGGCTTTGGTGGGGCTGACGACATCTGCGGATGCCAACATCGCCTTGCGCTATACTTTGCTTTCGATTGCCGGCGTTATCTTGGGTGGGGGTGAGTTCACCGGTGGACGGGTCTCACCGATCGGAGCCGTGATCGGTGCTTTGACGCTGACGCTTGCCGCAAGTTTTCTGTCCTTCCTGCGCCTGTCGCCCGATTGGCAGATCGGAGCACAGGGGGCGATCCTCATTCTTGTTTTGGCAGTGCGGCTGCTGGTGTCCCGCCGGGAGGAACGCTGATGTCTGGCTTGAGTCAAAAACCGTGGATCTGGTCTTATTTGGCGGCACTTGCGGCCTTTGGCGCAACGATGATCGTCTCGGGCGGGCAGGGCGGCGGGTCGCTTTTCTTCGCGGCGCTGACCTTTGCGTCCTTTGCCGTCATCGTGGGTGTCGGGCAGATGTTTGTGATCACGCTGGGCCCCGGCAATGTTGATCTGTCCATTCCCGCCACCATGACACTGGCGGCGACACTGGCGCTCAAGTTCATGGATACCAATACAAGCCTTATGCTGCCGGGGCTTTTGATCGCACTGGGAATTGGAACAGCCTGTGGCATCTTCAATTTCGGTCTGATCCTGCTTTTGCGTATCCCGCCGATTATCGCGACGCTGTCCTCGTCTTTCCTATTTCAGTCCCTGGCCATCTGGTCCAACCGTGGGCTGCGGATCAAGCCGCCTGAACCATTGGCTGATTTTGCAACGGGTGGACTAGTGATCCCGAACCTTGCACTGGTTGCCATCGGTGTTGCTGTGGTTGCTTGGATCGTACTTGAACGCGCGATTGTGGGGCGCTGGATTCTGGCCACTGGCCAGAACATGCGAGCTGCGCAACTTAGCGGAGTACCGGTCAATGGTGTGCGCTTTGGCGTTTATGTTGCATCTGCCATCCTTGCATCACTTTCAGGGTTTCTGCTGGCGAATTTCTCGGGTGGAGCAAACCTGAATATGGGCGCCGAGTACATGTTGACCTCAATCGCTGTGGTCGTGATCGGCGGCAGTTCCATCGCGGGTGGCAATTCAAATGTGCCCGGCGTTTGTGGGGCAGCCCTGTTTATGTTCCTGTTGGTCTCAATGCTGAATAGTTATGGATTTGGGGCTGGTGCGCGACTGATCCTTACCGGAGTAATCATCATGATGGTTGTAGTCTTTGCAAGTAAACGAAAGTACGCAGCATGAAGGCCGAATATGACATCGTCGACGCTCGTTTCCTGGATTTGATCCTTCACAACGTCCAACTCATGCAACTGTCCAGCGGTCATATGTGGACCGAAGGCCCGGTTTGGGTCCCCGCGCATCAATGCTTGTATTTCTCCGACATTCCTAACCAAAGGATTCATCGTTGGACGCCGGATGGGCAGATCACAGTCTTTCGCGAAAATTCGGGATTTGCCAATGGCAACACACTAGATGCCGAAGGGAGGCTGATTACCTGCCAGCATGGGACACGCAGCGTGACCCGAACCAACCACGACGGATCGATTGAGACCCTGGCCGACAAATATGATGAAAAACCTCTGAACTCTCCGAACGACGTTGTCGTCAAAGCAGACGGCACCATTTGGTTCACCGATCCGACCTACGGGATCATGGGCAATTACGAAGGCAACCGCGCTGTCCCGGAACAAGCTGCCAGATCCGTTTTTTGCTTTGATCCAACGACCGGATCGACAAAAGCAGTCATCGACTCCTTTGCGCAGCCTAACGGGCTTGCTTTTTCTCCAGATGAGACGCGTTTGTATATCGCTGACTCCGGTGCCAGTCATGATCGTTCGGTCCCCTCAACGGTCTATGTTTGCGATGTGACCGCAGAAAATACGCTCTCTGAGCGCGCCGTATTCGCTGAAATTAAACCGGGTATACCGGATGGCTTGCGTGTCGATTGCCATGGAAACGTCTGGATTTCCTCTGCTGATAGCGTGCAGTGTTTCGATCAAGATGGAAAACTGCTTGGGCGAATTTTTGTGCCCGAGGTTGTATCCAACCTTGAATTTGGCGGCACAAGGAACACGCACTTGTTCATCACAGCAACCACCAGCCTCTATGCCATCCACGTGAACACACAGCGGTGTTGAACGAAGATGCCAGAATACAGATTTGTATCGGGTCGCCACTTCGAGTTTCAGTGACATCGCCAAAGGCAGTGTTTTGAGCTCTGTCCAGTCTAGTAGGGTCTTTACGATGTGTAAAAGCGCATATCTATCAGAACGCTACCCTCTTTGACTGCGCATATAGCTTTGCCTCGAATTTGGGAACTGGCAAAGCAAAACTGTTGGATTGGCCCTATGCGGAATTGGAAACCCTCGCTAGACTTGTGCGCAAGGATAGACGATGGAAACAACAATACTGACTTTCGAAATGATGGTGGTCCTTGGACTGCTGGCATTGACCGTATTTCTCTTTGTTTCGGAAATAATTCGCATTGATCTGGCGGCGATCCTGGTTCTGGTGATCCTGGGCGTGCTCAGCACACTGCCGGGTCTTGAAAGCCTCGCCAGCCGGTCCGAGCTTTTCTCTGGCTTCTCCTCAAACGCGGTTATCTCGATCATCGCTGTGATGATCATCGGAGCGGGGTTGGACAAAACCGGCCTAATGTCGAAGGTCGCCGCGCTGATCCTGAAACGCGGGGGAACAACCGAGGCCAGGATCATCCCCATCGTCTCGGGCACCGTGGGTGTCATCAGTTCGTTCATGCAGAATGTTGGCGCTGCCGCGTTGTTCCTGCCTGTCATCAGCCGCATATCGGCACGCACCGAAATACCCATGAGCCGCCTGGCCATGCCGATGGGGTTTTGCGCCATCCTTGGCGGGACGATCACGATGGTCGGCTCTTCCCCGTTGATTTTGCTGAATGACCTGCTGATCTCGGCCAATCGCAGCTTGCCCGCAGATCATCAAATGGAGCCTTTTGGTTTGTTTTCCGTCACACCCATCGGAGTGATGCTGGTGCTGACCGGGGTTTTGTATTTCGTTCTGTTGGGCCGATGGATACTGCCCGGTAAACGGGCGCGAGGCGAGGATGCGGGTGCTGCGCGTTCGATGCAGACCTATATCGAGAATACCTATGGGCTGCGCGCCGATATGTTCGAAGTGCGCGTGCCCGAAGGGTCGATCCTGATCGGTCAGACGCTGGCCGATATCATGGTGGCGCATCACATCTATATTCTGGGGACCTCCTTTCGCGGTCACAAGGTCATCGCGCCAATGGCCGATACCACAATCGAAGCGCCTGCGCGTCTGGCTGTTCTGGGTCTGCGACGGGTGTTGCATGACGAATTCGCCGAGCCTTATGGTCTGGAAATCCTGCCCGGGCTGGACGTGTTTGCCGATGATTTTGCCGCCACTGAATCTGGTGTGGCCGAAGTGGTTATCCCACCCGGTTCCAGCGTCATCGGGCGATCCCCGATCGAGCTGCGCCTGCGACAAACCCATGGCCTGTCGGTTCTGGCAATACATCGGGGCGAAGGAACTCTGAGCCATGTTGAAACCGAAGTCCACGAGGCTACCCATATCGGCGAAGTCAATCTTCAGGCCGGTGACACTCTGGTGGTTCATGTCCAATGGGAACGATTGACGCGTTTGAAATCAGATCAGGATTTCGTGGTCGTGACCTCGGACTTTCCGCAAGAAGAACTGCGCCCGCACAAAGTGAACTGGGCGCTTGGGTTCTTCTTGTTGACGCTGTGCCTGATCCTGTTCACAGACCTGTTGTTGTCGCTTGCGTTGCTGACAGGTGCCGTCGGTATGATCCTGTCGCGCGTGCTGTCCATTGACGAAGCCTATGAAGCTGTCAGTTGGAGTACCGTTTTCCTTTTGGCCTCGCTGATCCCCTTGGGTATGGCGGTGCAAAACACCGGTACAGCTGCCTGGATCGCCGAAAAGATCCTGTCGCTGCTGGATGGCTGGCCCTTGTGGTCGCTCCAGGCGGGACTGGCTATATTGGCCACGATCTTTACGCTTGTGATGTCAAATGTGGGCGCTACGGTCCTGCTGGTACCCTTGGCGGTATCCATCGCGATTTCATCCGGTGGTGACCCGGCGGTTTTTGCGCTGACGGTTGCAATCTCGACCTCAAACTCGTTCCTGATCCCGACACATCAGGTGAATGCGCTGATCATGGGTCCTGCGGGTTATCGCGTTGTGGACTTTATCCGCTCGGGCGGGATCATGACCCTTCTGTTCCTGATCGTGTCCATGATTGGCCTGACGCTATTTGTCTGAGGATAGCCTGATCAGCGAGACCTGTGCGTTGGTGTCTTCGACAGTCAAATGCGCGAGCCGTTTGAATCCATCCGCATGGGCCTGACGCTCGGCCATCGGTAATAGATTATCAAGCTTGGAGAAATCGCCACCGCATCGGTCCTCGGCCATCTGCATGATCGCATCAGGGCCGCCAGATCCGCGATTGGCGCGGGTGACCGCGTTAGCCATCGGGCGCACGGCTTGCTCATATCTCAGCGCCGCAGCGTGACCAGGGCCCAGATCCTGAATGGCCGCGCCAAGCGTGCGCGCGTCAATGATGGCCTGGCTCGCGCCGCTTGACCCAACCGGATAGGTGGCATGTGCGGCATCACCGATCAGAGTGACGGCCCCGTCGGTCCAGGTGTCCACAGGCTCAAGATCGACCATCGGGTACTCGAATACGGCCTCGGCTTCCGCGATCAACGCGGGAATATCGATCCAGTCGAAATCCCAATTAGCAAATTCGTTCGCAAAACGGACCGCATCAACTCGGCGGTTCCAGTCCTCTTTCTCGATTGCCGAGCTTGGGTCGACCCGCATTTCTGCGATCCAGTTGATAACGGTCCTGCCATCATCCGGGTTTGGCTGCGAAATCGGATAGGACACAAAGCGCTGCGTGTCATTCCCCGCCAGAATCATCGAGGCACCGGAGAGGAAGGGTTTCCCAATTGTTGTGCCACGCCACATGATCCCGCCGCCCCAAACCGGAGGGCCTTGATATGGGTACATCTGCGCGCGAACCGCCGAATGGATACCGTCGGCTGCAACCACCATGGATCCCAACACGCTGTCGCGACTATCGGAGCCGCGCAGGATCAGCTCTGCGCCATCGCCTCTGTCCGCAAATCCTTCGACATCACATCCAAACGCAACAGACGCTTCACCGCAGCGTTGCAACAGCTCCTCCAGCAATTGCATTTGAAGATGACCACGGTGAACCGAATATTGAGGCCATTTATAGCCTGCAAATCGACCGCGTGGTTCGGTCCAGATCTCGACACCGGTCCTAGTATAGAACCCGTAATCGCGAGTCTGAATGCCGACCCGGTCCAACAGCGGTTCGAGCCCCAGGTCGAATAATTCCCGCACTGCCGGGGGTTGCAAGTTGATGCCCACGCCAAGCGGCTGCGGTCGCTTTACTTTTTCATAAATGCGAAACGGAATACCAATTTGGTGCAAGGTCAGACCCATCGTCAGGCCTGCGATTCCAGCTCCTGCAATCAGCACAGTCACTGTGGGGACCTCTTTCCGGATCTGTGTACAATCTGACGGGAATAGCACATGACCTCGGACCGCCTTTAAATAGGGATTAGCATGAGTGTGATCGCTGGAAAGGCAAGCAATATCCCGACACGGATCAAATCAGAGCCCACGAAATAGAGCACGGCCCGATAGGTCTCGGTCATTGGTGTTTCCCGATCCATCGCGTTGATGACAAACAGGTTCATGCCCACAGGAGGAGTGATCAACCCGACCTCAACCACAATCAGCACAAGAATGCCAAACCAGATGGCTGTTTGTTCGATATTCACCCGATTGAAGGCTCCGGTGGACGCACCGCGCAGCCCCAGTTCACGGGCCATCTCGCGGCTAAGCTCTTGGCCTGAGGCCAACAAGGCTTGGGCCTCGGCCAAGGCGGCTGTGGGGATTTCTTTGCCAGAGGCAATCAAATCATCCAAGCGCGCAGACTGGAACTCGACCAAAGAAACAAGACCGAAATCAAGTCCTTGCACGATAGGCCAAAAGATCGGGATCGTCAGAAGGATCATCGACAGGCTGTCCATAAAACATCCCAGGATCAGATAAAAGACAAGGATCACAAGGATGATTGTGACCGGTGCGAACCCGCTGTTTGAAACCCATTCAGCGGCAGCCTGCGGCATCTGGGTCAGCGCCAAAAAGCCATTATAGAATGCAGCCCCCAGGATGATAAAAAAGATCATCGCGGTGGATTTGGCGGTGACCACAAAGCTTTCGCTCAGACTGGCGCGGGTCAGTCCGCCAGCAAACCAGGCAATAACAGCTGTGCCAAGCGCGCCGATGGCCGCCCCTTCGGTTGGGGTAAACCACCCCAGATAGATACCGCCCACAACCAGCGAAAAGACCAAAAGCACCGGCCAGACATCAAACAATGCTCGAAAACGTTCTCCGTAAGGCATCCTTTCACGCGTTCCCGCCGAACCGGGATTGACGCGGACATAGACCGAAATAGCAATCATATAGCCGATGGCCGCCAGAATGCCGGGGATGAAAGCCGCCAGAAACAGCTTGGCAATGTTCTGTTCGGTTATAATGGCATAGATCACCAATACCACCGAGGGCGGTATCAGGATGCCCAATGTTCCACCCGCTGCAAGCGTAGCGGTCGAGAAACCACCCGAATAGCCATAGCGTTTCAATTCGGGCAGCGCGACACGGCTCATGGTGGCTGCGGTCGCTAGAGATGATCCGCAGATAGCCCCGAACCCCGCGCAGGCCCCCACGCTGGCCATGGCCACACCCCCTTTGCGGTGACCCAGCCAGCTTTCAGCGGATTTGAACAAGGCCTGGCTCATCCCGCCCAGCGTCGCGAAATGGCCCATCAGCAGGAACATCGGGATGATCGACAGGGAATAGTTCGAAAAGGTCGTATAGGTCTCGGTCCTTAGCCGTCCGATGGCGATGTTGGTGTCACCCGTCATCAGGATGATGCCTACAAACCCGGTCACGAACATCGCCAGACCGATCGGCACGCGCACAAAAATCAGCGCAAGAAGCGCCGGAAAGGACCACAGTCCAATGGCAATGTCGCTCAAGAGTTTTGCCTTTCGTCAGAAAGAGGGTTGTCTCGGCCTGCGATGACCTCGCCGGCGCGCAACACGGCCATGTAGATCCCTACAAGGGCGGCAATCCACATCGCGACGATGCTTGCGGCATAGGACCACCAGACCGGAAACTCCAGCAACAGGGTAGTCTGACCGGACCGGAATTTGCTGAGCCCACCCAAGGTCAGTTGCCAGGCCAGCAGAACCAGCACGGCGGCAAACAAGAGCTCGGTCAACAAGCTCAGCACCCTGTTCGCCGGGGCAGGTAGTCTTGAGGCGAAGATATCGACAGAAGCATGGGCGCCAGTGATCTGGCAAACTGGAAGAAAGGCAAAAATCGCAAAGGCCATTCCGGCTTCGACAATTTCGAAATCACCGTTGACAGGACCAATTCCCAAGGCCAGCAGCCAATCGGCAATACCCGGAGCAAAGCTTTGTATTGCATCGCCGTGCAAAACGCCATTCAGCAAGCGCCCGGCGACCGAGACGCACACAATCAGGATCAACGCAGCCAAGGTGATCCCGCCCAAATGCGCTAGCAGACGAGCAAGCCTAAAGACAAAAGCGTGCATATTCAGAATTCACCCCAAGCCTCGCCAGCGCCCGATGACGGGCGCTGGATCAGGAGGATTACATTTTCGCGTTTGCGCCTTTGCACTCACCGCTCATCAACCCTTGGGCGCGGTCGATCAATGCCTGGCCGTCCATACCTTTTTCTCCAAGATCAGCGATCCAGTTTTCATAGATCGGCGCGGCCAGTTCCTTCCATTCCTCAGTGTCCGAGATGGTGATGATTGTGTTGCCCGCGTCCACCGCAACCTCACGCGCCGGGCCATCGGCATCCGCCTGTGTGCCACCAGCAAAGACCGAAAAATCCATTCCGGAATTGGCGTCGATTACGGCCTTGTTTTCATCCGATAGGCCCTCATACAACGCTTTGTTCATGGCCAGAACAAAGGTCAGGGTATAGAGAGAGGGCCCCTCGAATTCGGTATGGTTTTCAACAAGTTCAGGTATTTTCAGCGCTGGTGTGACCTCCCACGGGATAGTGGTTCCGTCAATCACACCTTTCGAGAGTGCTTCGGCGATTGCGGGAACGGGCATGCCAACCGGTGTTGCGCCCGCTTCGGACAAAAGATCGTTCACCAGGCGCGATCCACCACGGATTTTCATGCCCTCAAGATCAGCAGGTGTTTCGACCGGATCAGCGGTGTGAAACATACCAGGCCCGTGTACCCAAGTGCCCAGGATCTGAACGTCACTGAATTCACCGTCTTTCATGCTTTCGTCAAAGATCGTCCAATAGGCGCAAGACGCTGCGCGGGCATCTTCGACCATGAAGGGCAGCTCGAATACCTCAGTCGATGGGAAACGCCCGGGCGTATAGCCGACCACTGTCCAGGTAATATCATCGACACCATCAATCACACGATCCAGCAATTCGGGCGGCTTGCCCCCCAGTTGCATGGTCGGGAAACGATCAATCTTGATGCGCCCTTCGGACTCGGCCTCGATCTTGTCAGCCCAGACATCCAAAATGAGACGCGGCACATTGGCCTGCGCGGGCAAGAAGTGATGCAGTTTGAGCGTGACTTCTTGTGCCGTTGATGCGGTTGCCATCACCGCTGCCAGTGAAACGCCCCCAAGGAACGCTTTAAGATGTTTCATGATGTCCTCCCATTATTCAGTCGGGGTCTGAGCAGCTTAGACCCGCAAAGACCAATAAACCCACTATTTGATAATCCACAACTAATTGGGTGAGTCACTCACTTTTTATTTCGAGGTTTTGGGCAGGAAACGAAGTGAGGAACCCACTTGTCAGGTCATCGCATGCCATTTGGGTCGCAACCTTATTGAGACGCGAAACCCTTGGTATACGCCTTTGACGACACAGGCACCAAATGGGATCCCCAAGATGCTGCACTCTGTTTCGAATGCAGAAACCCGGGGATCCCATTGGTTGACCCACATCGGCTTCGATTGTGGATCAGGGGGTTGCTGCGGGAGAAAGATTGGAAGTCTTAGCATTCCACGATGTACAGAATCTGACAGATGTCTGAGTGGTGGAAGATGTTCTGCATGTTGTTAATTTATGGGTTCTCTTGCGATTTCGCCAAGACGCGTTAATCGAAACGCGTTTAGGACCCTAATCCCGACTTTTGGCTCGGATACCAAGACACAAAAAAGGGCCCGCAAGCAGGCCCTATTTTGAGAGTTATCAAGCGTTCTAACCAGATCGGGCGTGCTTGAACTCCGGTTGATCCGCCGGTTCGTTCGAGCCAGCAGCAGTCTTGGTTTTGTCTTCCAGACTGACCACACGAGTAAGGCTTTGACCTTGTTCTTCGGACATGCCGATCGGTTTTTGCGTGATTTTACGCTCGACGGGTTTCATGTGGTTCAATTTGATTACCGAAAAGGACACATTATCCTGATCGGGATCATCGAGATCTGAAATCGCGTTCAACAGATGCCCTGCAATTTCTGCCGATTTCCGTCGGCGATAGCGGTGCAAGATCTTTTGCAGCATCGGCTCACCCAGGTATTGAAGCCCGTCAGAGGATACGACCACGATGTCGCCAAGCTGAAGCTCAAAAGGCTTTGACGGGCAGTCAAATTTAGGAATGTTCTGACCCATGATGACTGAAGTCAGGCAGTTCCGTTCCGGGTGATTTTTGGCCAACTCGGGGCTCAGAAGACCCTGTTCTGCCATCAAATCAATCTGCGGTGCCAGCGAATGGTCTTCATTCAACTGCTGCAGTTTGCCACCCCGCAGCAAATAAAGCGGGCTGTCACCGATGCTCATCCAATACATACGGTTTTCCGCCACAACGACAGCAACCAGTGTCGCACCCATACCGCGAGCGCCCGGATTTTCCGAAACGTAGTCACGGATCGTGCCATTGGCCCCGGCTGTTGCGACTGCAAAGTGATCGGGTATGTCCTTTTCAGCCTCGGCAAAACTGGCCGAGCGAAACTTGAGGGCGCTATACACCTCGGTCGATACAATTTTCGAAGCGACGTCTCCGGCCTCATGGCCGCCCATCCCGTCGGCCAAAACGGCAACCCCGCTGTCCATCCCGAAGGGGAAATCAGTTACCAAAGCGTCTTCCTGGTAGTCGCGACCACCCTGAGACAGCCCTGAGGCGACATCATAACGCGGTTCAGGCGCTCTCCACATATTTACGCTCCTTGTTGTTGCCGGTTTCGGCCCAGCAGAAATCAGCACCGGCCAGCATTTTGATTTTCAAAACAGTTTCACCTACAATAATTTCGTCCCGGTCCTGTAAGATCACATCTGACAGAACTGGTTTTTGATTCAGACGGACAATGTTTGACTTCCCACCATGCCCCAGAAAGAACTGGTTGCTGTCTGCGTCAAAGACGAGCGAAGCATGATTATTCCGCGAAATCGTAGTGTCTCCGAAGTCCAGGGAAATCTGCTGGTCTTCGCCGCGTCCGATCTGCATCAGGCCCGAGTGCAGTGGGAAGAAACGCCCCTGACCGGGCCCACCGATCACGACAAGCCAGCCCACGGGGAACTGGTTTTTCGTATCCTTCGCCGCTTGCTTGCGATTCCCAATCAGATCGACAACTTGAGGTTCTGACCGATCAAGCGCAATCAAACGGGTTTTGGCCTGTTCCTTGCGGGTGGCGGGTTTGCTCGGCTGAGGCTTTTGTTCCTTGGCTTCAGCAGGTTTTGCCGTTTTCTGAGAATGCCGGTTCACCACAGCGTGGAGCCGTTTTTTCCGTTCGGCGTCCGCCTTAGCGATTTCTCTTTTGGCCGACGCGCGCTTGCGTGCGTCGTGTTTGGTATCGGAATTGGATCCAAATAGCCTCTTGAGAAAGTTCACAACAACCCCTCCGTCTGTGGATCTGTAACCGTTTACTGGTCTACCGTGGCAGCGGCCGTGACAATCGGAGCATTGCCATCAAAAGGGAAAGCTACGGCCCAGATGTCTTCACCGCGTTTGACAGCGAAGCTGAACGAAGATTTCCCTTGCCCGACTTCCTCTTCCAGGATTGTCTCAACTGTATACGGACCGGTCAGCAACTCATTTGTCATGAGATAACCATAGAGAATGTCGCCGGGGCGCATATCCAGGTTCAGCTCATCCGGGACAGCCGCAACGCGTGTTGTCCAGCTATCGCCTTGATAAGTAGTGTTGAACATCAGACCGTTGGAAAGCGTCACACGCTGGAAAACCGGCAAAGTCAGGGTCTGTTCCCGTGCGTCCGCGGTGGTGACGCCGATGCTGACAGTTACTTCCAGGGTCGAGCCATCTGAATTGGCCAGAAGGCCTTCGGTCACAGCATTGAAATCGTCCCGGTTAGCAACTGGTGTCCCATTGACGGCAAATATGCGCGTCTCACCTTCGCTCGCATCAAGCAGGCCTTCATAGGGCAGCTGCACCAAGCGCTCGGACTGTAGTCCGGCGATTTCGATATCATTCTGCGCCGGCAATTCGGGGACGACTTTGGTGTCGACCGCCGCAGGCTCGGCTTTGGTGACCGGCGTCGCAACAGCGGGTGGGGTGTTTTCGACCGCAGTCTCAACACTTGTCGTTGTCGAGGACAGATCGACCACTGGCTCGGCTGCATTTCCGAGGCTGGCCAGTTCGGTCGTGTCGTCGTCAGATGCGTTTGGTGTGACGATTTCCGAAGCGGCAACCTCTGAAGCGAGCTGGCTTGTCTCTGCCGGCTGGGATTCAGCTGCCGGAACGTCTGTCGCAACTTCTGTCCGCACGACACTTTCCGGGCTTGCAGGCACCGCTTCTGCGACAACGGGTGCGCTGACTTCGGGTTCAGCAACAGTTTCCGGTGTCTCGGCTTTGTTGGCGTCAGCGATGACAGGGGCCGGTGCGTCCTGCGTTGAGCCATCTGCTGGCTGGGTTTCAGAAACAGAAGACGCAGGCAGGGCAGGTGCGCTCTCAGCCGGGTTCGGAGTCGCCGCAGCTACTTCGGATGCATCTTCCGCTGTTGCCGTATTCGGCTCTGCGGTCACAGCTACGCTAATGCCTGTCAACGACCCAAGATCGAGACCACCGGGCTGGCTTGATTGATATGCGACGCCAACTGCAGCAATTGCTACAACTGCTGCGGATGCCAACAACAACCCGGTGCGGGACTTCCCTTTTTTCAGCTCTTGTTGTTGTTCTGCTTTGACCTCGTTAGCCGGTTTTGGCGTGGAACCATACGCAAGAACGACGACATCAGCAGATTTCGGGGCCAGCCCTTTTATCATCGCCTGCCAGTCTTCTGCACTCGCCATGCGATCTTTGGGCAGGATAGCCAACGACTTATCAAGCGCTGCAAGGAAGTTGGGGTTGTAGTCGTCAAAGCGCCCTTCCAGCGGCTGGTAAGGGTCGGGGTCGCCAGCTGCCACAGCGGACAGGCGCGCCTGGCTGTTTGGCGGCACTTCGCCCGAGATCAAGTGATAGAAGCTGGCGCCAAGTGCGTATAGATCGCTATGCGGTCCTTGCTCACTGCCCGCGATATAGAACTCTTGCGGGCTATAGCCGTCTTTGACGACACGCATGGCGGTCAATACTCGGCTTTGTTTCGTGGCTTCTTCGCGCGCGGCGCCAAAGTCAATCAGAACCGGGCGATCGTTAAGGTCCAGCAGGATGTTGTCAGGCGAGATATCCCGGTGCAACACATTCTGATTATGCACAAACGCGACAGCATCAAGCAAATTAGTTAAAATTTCTTCGATCAGCGCTGGAGAGAGATTGGTGTGCTTGTCTTCAATGATCTGAAGCAGGTCGCGGCCGTCGACAAAATCAAGCGCCATATACGCGGTGTTATTTTCCTCGAAAACCTGGTGCACGCCAACGATGTTGGGATGCTTGAGCTTGGCGAGGCTGCGTGCTTCACGCACAAATAGCTTTACGATCGAGGCAAGATCTTGCTGGTGCGCACGCGAACGGGCCACGACTTGAACAACCGAACGTCGGCAGAATGCTCCGGGGAAACACTCCTTGATGACAACGCGCCGATTGAGGCTGTCTTTGGCTTCGTAAGTGATCCCGAAACCTCCAGCATTCAGAAAACGTTCGATCCGAAACTGCCTGTGCATAAGCTCTGTACCGGGCTTCAGCTCGTCTACAAACGTCTGCTCTTCTTCGACGTATTCATTCTTTTTCAAGCCAGTCATTCTTCACATCCCTGCGCCCAACAACAGCGTTCAACTCACTTCTCTTGGTCCTCTTTTGAAGAGCCGAGAAAAGAGACGGAAAAATGACGTCCAAAAGGTATTAATTAGCAATAATCTGCCAAAGAGGCCATTGTTTCCATAATGCAAAACAAAGTTGGAGAGAATGCTTGGGGCGCCCTGCTATTCAGGGTTTGCTCAATTTTGCGGCGATCAGTGTCCTCTTTTCAGTCTTAGATTTGGGCGCGTTGAGAAGATACTTGGACGTTGGACCATGCTCGAACCTCAAATGCCAGCGAGACAGCTGAAAAGCTGCAGGTACCGCTATTGATGGCAAGGTTCCAAAACGAAACAGGCCCACGCGATTTGCGTGGGCCTATTGCGGTTGGACCGGTCTTTCAGTTTAAGACGTTTAGCCGAGACAGCATCGTTTGATTGTACCATTACGAGCCATGAAAAAGTCGAACCTGTGTTCACCTTTAGACGCGGCAACTCCCGGCGCATCATTCCGTGTTTTAATGAGTATCAAGTCCTCGTCTCACCTGTTTTGAGCTAGGCGCTCGAAGGTTCTAACCGGCACACATTTGCATCGTCCTTTACTTGCGACAAGCTTACCTGACGCCGAAACTCAGGTAGTTGATCCAAACTAATCCCATACGATCGCTGATTGACATGCGTCCGCAGTTGGTATGCTATCCGCAGCCATAACGTTCATAGAAATTCGTGACAGAGAATCGCGAATTCACCGCAGCTAAATGTCTGCAAAACGGGAGTAAAAAATGAAAAAACCTATGCTAGCGCTTGCGCTATTGATGACGACGACCTCGTTGGCCAGTGCGGAAACCTTGCGGTGGGCGCGGTCGGGCGATGCGCTCACGCTTGATCCACATTCGCAGAACGAAGGGCCGACACATACTGTGCGCCATCAGATGTATGAGCCACTGATTATTCGCGACACGTCTGGTGCGTTCGAAGCAGCTCTTGCCACCGATTGGGCCCCTAGCGCGGACGATCCGAACGTGTGGGTATTCAACCTGCGCCAGGGTGTGAAATTCCACGATGGAGCGGATTTCACTGCCGAGGATGTGGTGTTCAGCATCAATCGCGCGAAACAGCCAAACTCGGACATGAAAGAGCTGATCAATTCGATTGTCGAAGTGCGCGCGGTTGACGACCATACGGTCGAGATCGTGACAGATGGTCCGAACCCGATCCTGCCTGCAAACCTGACCGATCTGTTCATCATGGACAAAGACTGGACCGAAGCGAACAACACAGTCGACGTGCAGGATTTCGAAGGTGGTGAGATCACTTTTGCGACCACCAATGTGAATGGCACCGGTCCTTACAAACTGGTCAGCCGTGAACCCGACGTGAAAACCGTCATGGAGCGCAACGAGGACTATTGGGGACGCGATCAGTTTCCAATGGCGATCAGCGAGATCATCTATACCCCCATCCAAAACGATGCGACCCGCGTTGCGGCAATGCTGTCGGGTGAGGTGAACTTCCTGCAGGACATGCCGGTACAAGATCTTCAGCGGGTCGATGCCGTCGATGGGTTGGTTGTTAAACAGGCCCCACAAAACCGGGTGATCTTTTTCGGGATGAACCAGGGCGCGGACGATATCGAAGCCGACAATATTGACGGCAAGAACCCTCTGGCGGACGTACGCGTACGTCAGGCGATGTCGAAAGCGATCAATCGCGATGCCATTCAGCAGGTTGTCATGCGCGGCCAATCTCAACCCGCCGGGATGATTGCGCCTCCGTTTGTGAACGGCTGGACGGCCGAGATGGACGCCGAAAGCAGCACTGATATCGAAGCGGCCAAGGCCTTGTTGGCCGAGGCAGGCTATGCGGACGGTTTCTCGATCCGGCTGGACTGCCCGAATGACCGCTACATCAACGATGAGGGTATCTGTCAGGCAGCGGTTGGCATGTTGGGTCAAATCGGGATCACGGTGAACCTCGACGCCAAGCCAAAAGCACAGCATTTCCCGCTGATCACCGATGGTCTGACCGATTTCTACATGCTGGGTTGGGGTGTTCCGACATATGACTCGGAATACATCTTCAACTTCCTGGTCCATGGTCGCGAAAGTGATATCGGCACTTGGAACGGTACCGGTTTCGACAACGACGATCTTGATGCGAAGATCAAATCGCTTGCCTCGAACACCGATCTGGACGCGCGCAACAAGGATATCGCTGATATCTGGCGTGTTGTGCAGGACGAGCAGTTGTACATCCCGATCCACCATCAGGTGCTGAACTGGGGCATGGCAGAAAACCTGGCCATCGAGGTTGATCCCGAGGATCAGCCCATGGTCAAGCATTTCGGCCTGAACTAAACCTTTCTGGCGGGCTCCGACCCACGGGGTCCGTCACCATATGAAGTGGGAGCTATCATGAAACGTCTGACCACTGCCGCGCTGATGGGCGCGCTTGCCATGCCCGTTGCGGCCGAAGAGTTCAAATTCGCCGTGACAACCGATCCACAAACCATGGACCCGCACGCGGTCAACTCGGCCCCGGTGCTGGGTTTTCTGAACAATGTGTATGAAGGCCTCGTGCGTCGTGGCAAAGACATGACCATCGAGCCTGCTCTGGCGACCAGTTGGGAAACCATCGATGGCGGTGCGGGTTGGCGGTTCAAGCTGCGCGAAGGTGTGACATTTCATGATGGGTCCGAGTTCAACGCAGATGACGTGATCTTTTCGTATCAGCGCGCGTCGGACGAAAGCTCGGACACACGCAGCTGGTTTGCACCGGTCAGCGATGTGGTTAAGGTTGATGACTATACCGTTGACGTCATGACCACCGCGCCAAACCCGATCTTCCCGGACAGCATCGCCAACTGGATGATCATGGACAGTGGTTGGGCCGAGGCAAATGACGCGGCGCTGCCAGATAAAGAAGCCGGGAACTATGCCACGCTGAACGCCAACGGCACTGGTGCTTTCCGTGTGACCGCACGCGAGCCCGGGCTGCGCACGGTTCTGGAGCCCTTTGACAGTTGGTGGGATGAGGCTGAACACAACCTGACCAGCGCGGAACTGGTGCCGATCCAGAACCCCGCAACCGCTCTGGCCGCGCTGCTGTCAGGGGATGTGGATTTCATCAACCCTGTGCCCATTCAGGACGTCGCCCGCTTGCAGGGCAACCCGGATGTGAAAGTCATTCAGGGTATCGAGGCTCGCGTGATCATGCTGGGCTTTGACCAGAAAGAGGGTGCCAGCGAAACGGGGCAGGGCAGCTCGGATCTGTTCAAAGATGCCCGTGTGCGCGAGGCTGTGGCCAAGGCGGTAAATGTTCCGGCCATCCTTCAGACCATCATGCGCGGTAATGCCGAAGTGGCCAGCCAATTGGTCAGCCCCGCGATGCGCGGATACTCGGCTGCGAATGCCGACCCTTACGCCTTTGATCTGGAAGGTGCCAAGGCGCTGCTCGCTGAGGCCGGGGCCGAAGGGGCCGAGGTCAGCTTCAAATGCTCCAACAACCGCTATCTGAATGACGAGTCGGTCTGTCAGGCGATCACGGCCATGCTGACTCAGGCTGGTCTGAACGTGACGCTGGATGCGATGCCGGTGCAGAACTATTGGCCGGAACTGCGCGCCGACAACTTTGATATGTACCTGTTGGGTTGGTCGCCGGGCACGTTCGATGCTGAACATCCCGTGCGCTTTCTTGCCTCGACTCCAAATGAGGAAAAGAAGTTGGGGTCCTGGAACTTTGGCGGCTACTCGAACGCGCGCGTGGATGAGCTTTTGCCCTTGATCCAGTCCGAGATCGATGAGCCCAAGCGTCAGGCGATGCTGGATGAGGTTGCGGGAATACTGCAAGACGAGGTGGCTTATGTTCCGCTCTATGTCCAGCCGTTGGTCTGGGGTGCGCGCAGCAATGTCGAACTGACCCAGCGCCCTGACAATTTCTTCCTGCTGCGTTGGGTCACGGTCAACTAAATGCTGTCATACATCGTCAGGCGCATTGCCCAGTCGGCGCTGGTACTTTTTGTCGTGGGCCTTGTCGCCTTTTCCATGTTCCGGTTTGTCGGTGATCCGATCGACAACATGCTGGGGCAGGAACGGACCATGGAAGATGTAGAGCGTTTGCGCGCGCAGCTTGGTCTGGATCAACCGTTTCCCGTGCAATACGTCAAGTTTTTGCAAGAAGCGGTGCAAGGCAATTTTGGGGTCAGCTTTCGCCAAGGCCGCCCCGTTGCCGAAATCCTGGCCGAACGTGCTCCGGCGACGCTGGAACTGGCATTGGTCTCGGCCATCTTTGCGGTTGTCTTAGGGATTGCGCTGGGAGTGTTCACCGCCATCAAACGCGACGGGTTTGCAGCGAATTTCATCATGTCGGCATCGCTGATCGGGGTGTCTCTGCCCACCTTCCTGATCGGGATTTTGCTGATCTATGTTTTCTCGGTCGAACTGGGCTGGCTGCCCAGCTTTGGGCGCGGCGAGGTTGTGGATTTGGGCTGGTGGAATACTGGGCTGCTGACGGCCAGCGGTCTTAAGGCGCTGATCCTGCCGGCAATCACGCTTGGCCTCTATCAGATGACTCTGATTATGCGTCTGGTGCGATCCGAAATGCTCGAGGTGTTGAGACAGGACTATGTTCGTTTTGCCCGTGCAAGGGGCCTAAGCGATCGGACCATCAACTTTCGCCATGCGTTGAAAAACACGATGGTGCCTGTCATCACAATTATCGGCCTGCAATTGGGGGCGATAATCGCCTTTGCTATCATCACCGAAACGGTGTTCCAGTGGCCGGGTCTTGGCCTCTTGTTCATCAACGCGATCCAGTTCGTCGATATCCCGGTCATGGCCGCCTATCTGATGATGATCTCGGTCATCTTCGTCACCATCAACCTTGCGGTCGACATCCTTTATGCCTTTATCGATCCGCGTCTGAGGGTCAGCGCATGAGCCGTCTGCAAACTATTCTGGACAGCGATCAGTTCTACGCGTTTCGCCGCTCTCCGGTGGCCATGGTGTCGGCTGCGGTTGCATCGTTGTTGATCCTTGCGACGGTCCTAGCACCACTGATAGCACCGACAAACCCGTTCGACCCGTCCAGCCTGAACCTGATGAACGGTTTTACCCCGCCGATGCAGCCCAACGCCTTCACCGGTGAAAGCTTTTTGATGGGCACCGACGATCAGGGGCGGGATGTGTTTTCCACCATCCTCTACGGGATGCGTATTTCTCTGTTTGTTGGTGTCGCCGCCGTCTTGTTTGCCATGGTGCTGGGCATCATCCTGGGCCTGTTGTCGGGCTATTTTGGCGGCTGGACCGAGACGATCATCATGCGTACCGCGGATGTGCAGCTGACGTTTCCGTCGATCCTGCTGGCCATGCTGATCTTTGGGATCGCCAAGGGTGTGACCCCGGTGGAATACCGTGACCAGATGGCCATCTGGGTGCTGATCCTGGCCATTGGCCTGTCAGATTGGGTGCAGTTTGCGCGGGTCGTGCGCGGGGCCACTTTGGTAGAAAAGAACAAGGATTATGTCGCCGCCGCGCGCATCATCGGGCAAAGCCCGTTGACCATCATGCTGCGTCATATCCTGCCCAATGTGCTGTCACCGGTTTTGGTTATCGCCACGATCTCGCTGGCGCTTGCGATCATCGCCGAGGCCACGCTCAGCTTTCTGGGCGTAGGCGCGCCGCCGACACAGCCCTCGCTGGGGACGCTCATTCGCATCGGGCAGGGGTTCCTGTTCTCGGGCGAATGGTGGATCTTGTTCTTCCCGGCCTGCACCTTGCTGGCGCTGGCGCTGAGTGTGAACCTGCTGGGCGACTGGCTGCGTGATGTTCTGAACCCGAGGCTGAAATGACCGACCCCGTTCTTTCGATCCGCAACCTGACGGTAGAAATCCCCACGCGCCACGGCATTTTCAAACCGGTCGAGCATGTGACCTATGACCTGCATCCCGGTGAGATCCGGGGCGTTGTGGGCGAAAGCGGCGCAGGCAAATCGATGACCGGCAACGCGGTGATCGGGCTGCTGGACCCTCCGGCGCATGTGTCCGAGGGTGAGGTGTGGCTGAACGGTCGCCGCATCGACGCGCTGGACGCCGAAGACAAACGCCGGATCCGGGGCAAAGAGATCGGGATGATCTTTCAGGACCCTCTGACCTCGCTCAACCCGCTTTTTACCGTGGGCGAGCAATTGGTCGAGACCATCCAGCTGCATCTGGGCCTGTCAGCGGCCGAGGCCAAAAAGCGCGCGATTGCGCTGCTTGATCGGGTCTCGATCCCGGACCCGGCCGATCGGTTCGACCAATATCCGCACCAGTTTTCCGGCGGGATGCGTCAGCGGGTGGTGATCGCGCTGGCCTTGTGCACCGAGCCCAGCGTGCTGATCGCGGATGAGCCGACAACCGCGTTGGACGTGTCAGTGCAGGCGCAGGTGCTGGATCTGATCAAGGAACTGGCCAAGGAACGTCAGGTGGGCGTCATTCTTGTGACCCATGACATGGGCGTCATTGCAGATACCACTGATACGGTGACGGTCATGTATTCCGGCCATGTGGTCGAAAGCGGCACAACGGATCAGATCCTGGGCGCGCCCACACATGACTATACCAAATCGCTGATCGCTGCGGTGCCACGGCCCCATACCAAGGTCGAGCGGTTTCCCATGGTCAGCTATGGCGACCGTGTCAGCACGTTCAAGATCGACGATCTGGCAGCCCATTGGACCAAAACCGATCTGTCCAAATCCGGCAAGTTGGTTGAGGTTGAAAACATCACCAAAACCTTTTTGCAAAAGGGCGCGATTCTTCCGTCGCACAGGCAGTATTTCACCGCTGTGGATCAGGTCAGCTTTGACATCCGAGATGGCGAAGTTTTTGGACTTGTCGGCGAAAGTGGGTCGGGCAAATCAACCGTGGCTCGTATGGTCGGCACGCTTTACCCCGTGGACGGTGGCCGTGTGATCTTTGACGGTGAGGATGTCACGGCCATGGGGGCCGATGCTTTGCAAGGGTACCGTCGTCAGATCCAGATGATCTTTCAGGATCCTTTCTCAAGCCTCAACCCGCGCATGAAGGTCGGTGATCTGGTCGCAGAACCCATTCATCACCACAAGATCTTACCCAAAGCCGATATCGGCCCCCGCGTGCGTGAACTGCTGGATTGGGTCGGTTTGGCAAAGGATGCCTGGCGTAAATACCCGCATGAGTTCTCAGGGGGCCAGCGCCAGCGAATTTGTATCGCTCGGGCGCTGGCGACACAGCCCAGGTTCTTGATCTGCGATGAGCCCACCAGCGCGCTTGACGTTTCGATTCAGGCGCAGATCCTGAACATCCTCAAGGACCTGCAAGACCACCTTGGCCTGACCATGTTGTTCATCAGTCACGATCTACCGGTTGTGCGCCAAATGTGCGACCGTGTAGGTGTTATGCGGCAAGGAAAGCTGGTCGAGGTTCAGGAGACAGACAAGCTCTTTAACGCACCTCAGCATCCCTACACTCAAGAACTACTGGATTTGATGCCGAGGCTGAAACAGCTGGCCTGATCCACCCGTCAATTGCGAAGATTATCGGGGGGCCGAGTAGAATGCCTGGTCCCCCGTGTAGTTTAGGTGGCCGCGCCTGCTTCGTCCGGTTGATGCAAGCTGACTACAAGAAGGACCGTAACGCCCAGAATGACATAATACCACATGTCGAGACCGGCAAAGCCCAGCACGAACGGGGCAAGGACAAAGACAGCACCGACCAATCCATCGACCGCTAGGTGGAGTTTATACGGCAGCACCCGGATCATACCCAGGTGATGATCGGTCAACACCGTCAGCACAAAAGCGGCGACACCTGTGATAACAGATAGCCAAAAAGCTAGCGGGTTTGAGGCGCCCAGCCCAAACAGAAAGGGCATGGCAACCAAGCTCAAAGCAACAGGATAGTCGAGATATGCGTGAATGGTTTTGGTAACGAAACGAGGCATCGTGTTTTCCTTTCTCAATCCGGTCAATATTGCCGATAACTAAGAAATACGGGGCTTGTTTCGATCTATGAATGTCCGCCCGTTCGTTTTTTCGCGCAGAACGTTCAAACTATTGCACGGTTTGCGTTTTCGAGGCGTTTGAACCCTGCAGGGGTAAAACCGGTTTCTTTCTTGAATACGCGCGCGAAGGCGGAATCTGATGCGTATCCTACGGACTCGGCTACGTCGGCGACAGTATTCAGAGGATCCAACAGCGCCTGTTTGGCAAGCTCCATACGCCAGCTTGTCACATAGTCCATGGGTGTCATGGCCATTTTCTTTTGGAAGGCCACTGCAAAGCTGGTGCGCGACATCCCCGCCGAACTTGCCAGCGTTTCAACAGTCCATGCGCGATGTGGATTCTGATGAAATGCGTCCAAGGCCTGAGCAAGGTTCTTGTCCGAAAACCCGGCCAATTTCCAATCCTCAGCCAGGTCGCTTTCAAGAAAACTGCGAATGGCTTGGGCCAGGATCGCCTCTGACATCTTCAATGCAATCAGATCGCCACCCATCCGGTGCGCTCCGGCCTCGTCGCCTATTACCCGCAACGTCGCATCCATCCATTTGCCAGCAGACTCGCCATAGTTTTTGATATGCACCAGCGGCGGCAAACGCTCGAACAGAATGTGGCGCGACTGCGCGTTGAACGAGAAATGCCCGCAGATCAATTGCGTTTCGCTCAGCGGTTGATCGTTCCCGCCATATACCAGCACCCCCGATCCGTCATAGCCGGAGTCTTCTAATACTGTCTCAAGCGGCAGAATGGTTTCCTCGGGCTTGTGACCGCAATACAGCTCATGCGGCGCGCCATGGGGGATGATGATCAGGTCGCCCTGTTCGACAGATGCCGGTTCTTCCAGCCCAACGACCGCGACCAGACATGCACCCCGATGTGCATAGTGAAATCGCGCCACGTTTTGATGCTGGGGCACGGCCACGCCCCAGGGTTTGCTGAAGGACGTTCGGAAATACAAGGTGCCACGCATGGACAGCCGCGTGAGGATATCGCTGAGTAGGTCAAGCATGTTGGGTTTCGCGACCCTTCAATTCGTTTGTTCAGAATACTGAACGATCCGCGCGAAAAAGCCAGGTTTTTCGCGATGAACATTCTAAGATGTGATGTGTTCGCTGTGTGAAGAATACGGTGTCAGCTACTGTGGTTTTGACCGTATCCACTGATTTTCTCAAGAACCTCTTCGATCTGCGCATTGCTCAGCAGGGGCGGCTCGCCCAAAACAAGGCAGCCGTGATATTGGCGCGCAAGGGCCTCTAACTCTCCGGCCAACCAAAAGGCTTGTTCGATCGACTGACCCACAGTGATCATGCCGTGATGTGCCAGCAGGCATCCTTTACGCCCTTCAAGCGCCGCTACCGCGACCTTCGACAGGGCAGCGGTGCCATAGATCTCATACGGAGCGCATCGAATGGTCGCGCCGCCAAACGCTGCAATCATATAGTGAATGGGTGGGATTTCCTTGCCCATAATTGCCAAAGTGGTGCAATAGGTCGGATGCGCGTGAACAACGGCGTTTACGTCCGGACGCTGCAGCAGAATGTCGAGGTGGAAATGCCATTCACTTGACGGGGCAAATTTGCCTGTGGCTATGCCGTTCTGATCAACAAAGGCGATGTCTTCGGGTTGCAAACTGTCATAGGGGCGACTGGTCGGAGAGATCAGCATCCCATCCTGGTGTCTGATACTGATATTACCGCTTGTTCCCTGATTAAGCCCGCTGCTGTTCAGTGCCCTGCAATGCGCGATGATGGCTTTTCGTTTTGACATTTCTGTATCCGACAAACCGCATTCCTTTTCGGGGTCCAAGCATGCGTAACTCTGTCACGATTCAGATTATCCGTCGATGCGTCAATCCTCATGGGCGGGGCAAAGGCTTCCGGCAGACAGCTTGTTGTCAGACCGCAGCCACGCCTTTGCGAGCAGCAGCTTTACCGCAAACGGGACGTCAATATCCACAATGCACGATCGAAAGCGTCAACGCTGTTTTCAGCGCGCGCCGACAAATGCGCCCCTTCCAGCAGGGCAAGGGCGGCGCGGGCCTCGGCCATGGGATCTGACACGTCGCGGATCGAATTATCTTGTTGGCATTGCCGGAAGACTTCAGCAAATCGGGCGACCATCATTGCGCGGAAAGCTTTGATTTTTTCGATCACGCCAATGGACAGGCTTTCGCGGCTGCTGATCAGCGACACACACAGGCATAAGGTCGTGCCATCATTCAGCGCGTCTCGATAAAGCTGGATCATGGCCTGCAACCGGTCGCGCCCAGTTTTGTGCTGAGTTTCGATCCGGTGGCACTCTTGGTCGAGCGCATTGTGGTAGCGTTCGACCAAGGCCGCTGACAGATCCGCCTTGGTCGGGAAATGATAGTGGATCGAAGCTTTGCGAATCCCAACGACTTGCGCCAGATCCGCATAGCTGAATCCATCAAACCCTCGCGACCGCACAGCAAGCTCGGCCACATCCAGCAGCGCCGTTTTGGTATCAGTGCTCTTGTGGGGCAGGGGTTTTCCTTTCGATCCGGGCCATGGCGTTTTCTGCGGCTTCGAGGGCGCCTTCCACGTAGCCTCCGAATTGCGTGGCAACTTCGGTGCCAGCAAAGATCAGAGCGTTATCCCAAAGGCCCGACATGGCTTGTGGCAACCCATAGGCCGGATGCGCAGTCAATGGTCGCTGGTCAGATTCGATCGCCGTATACCGGTCAAACGCCCAGTCTTTGACAAATAGCGCAATAGGGTCCGCGGCTTTGGGCCCAAACAGTCGGATCAACTGATCTTGCAGAGCCTGGTGCAGACTTGACGCGTCTTGCCGGGCTTGCGGCGGGACGCCGATGAAGCCAAACAAAGCGTAGGGTCCACCTTCTGCAGGTGAGGCATCGTGAATTTCCACCATCGGTCCGCAGCGGCTCATGGCGTCGCCCGAAAGCCCCGCCTCTCGCCAGAACGGAGTCTCGTAGACCGCAAAAGCCTTGGCCTGACCCGCCATCCAGGTGGCAATGCCCGTCATCGCGGTCCGGGTGGCTTGCGGCAGCACAGGCGAAAACGTGATCCGGCTTGCGACCCGTGGTGGCAAGGCCAACACGACTTGCTTTGCCTTGATCTCTTGTCCTGCATTACCGGTAGCGACGATCGCGTTCGGTGTACGCGTCAGGCCGACAATGGGTGTCGACAGCATAAGCCGATCCGGCTTGAGCTGTGCCGCCAATCCGTTTGTCACGGCAGCCAACCCACCTTCGACCCGATACGAGCCCTCCATCGAGGCAAAGCCTCTGCCACGCTCCACGCGGCCCTGCTCATCCTCAAAGCTGAGCGCTCCGATGCTGTATTGATCGAAACGCTCCAACCCCAACCGGCTGATCAGCGCCGCGATCCGGGGCTGTCCGGGCCAGAACCATGAGGGGCCCAGATCAAAATAACCGGCCCCTGACCGCTCGGTCAGTATGCGACCCCCAATCCTGTCGCGGGCCTCGACCAATAGATAGTCCTGACCCGTTTCGGCCAGTTGCGTCGCGAGTGACAGGCCTGAAAGCCCTGCGCCGATGATCAGCGTTTCGGTCTGCATTGCTCAGAAACCCTCTGTAGCCGGGCGCAGATCCAACTCATGGGTCCAGGTTGACGCGGGCTGTTGCGCCAATTGCCAATAGGCTTCGGCGATCTCATCGGGTTTCATCATCTTTGACGGATCCGGGCTGTGCAGTTCGCGGGATCTCGGCGTATCGATGATACCGTCCAGAATGACATGCGCCACATGTATCCCGGAAGGCTGGTATTCCCGCGCCAGCGATTGGGTCAGACCGCGCAAGGCAAATTTCGCCGAGGCAAAAGCCGAAAACCTCGCGCCACCGCGCAGTGATGCCGTTGCGCCCGAGACGATAAAGGTGCCTCCACCACCCCGCACCATCGGCTGCAGCACCGATTGCCCGAGGACCACAAGGGATTGAACCATCGAAGCCCAAGTGCGCTGATAGTCTTCCAGTGTTGTCCCGGCGAAGGGGGCAATAACCAGTTCAGCGGTGTTGTGCACAACGATCTTGGGTGGGCCATGGGTGGCGATCAGTTTAGCTATTATCGGCGACACGCTGTCGGGATCTGACAGATCAACCTGATGGAACGTGCCAACGGTGTCTTCGGGTCTCGTGCGGCCCAGCCCGACCGGCTCCATACCGGCAGACTGAAAGCGGGTCAGAAGAGATTGGCCAAGGCCAGCGCCGGCACCGGCCACCAAAGCAAGGGGTTTAGGGTCAGTCATCTGTCACACCACAGGGGCTTGAGCATAGGGCAAATGCCCGGTTTTCATCCAGATCTTTGCACCGTCCGCACCCGCTGTTGCTGCCAGCGCTTCCCCTTCGGGCAGGCGTAACCAGCTATTTTTGCGCAGAACATCAGCACCGGCTGTGATCTCGCCGTCAATCACCAGCAACTCGACTCCGCCCTTCGCATCCGACGACAATTGCGCACCCGGATCAATGTGGCTGTAGGTGACGATCTCGCGGGCGTCTTCGTGTAAAGCAGCGGTGGCAACTCCGTTTACGGGCGCAGCAAGCTCGGCCGCCATGTCTTTTCGAAACTGCGTTCGGTCGTCCATGTTGAACTGCCACAGCTTGACGAAGATTGTGCAGCCCGGTTCGGACCCCGGTGTATGTGCCGAGGTCGGCGGGTTCCGGACATAGGTGCCTGCCGGGAAATCCCCGTGTTCGTCCTGAAACACTCCGTCCAGTACAATGAACTCTTCGCCCCCGGTGTGGGTATGCGCGGAAAACTTGCTGCCCGGCGCATAGCGCACGATTGTTGTTGCGCGGGCAACTTCACCACCGATCCGATCCAGCATTCGGCGGTCGACTCCCTTCATCGGCGAAGCTTGCCAATCAAGCTGATCAGAATGAACCACCACGCGGGACGTAAAATCGGAGTTCAGTTCCATGAGGGAATTCCTTTCTGGTGGTGAGATCACACGGTATGAAGGGTTCACACATTTACCTACCAATAGGTAGATAGATTCGCAATGGTCCTTTTGACTGCGCGTCACCCCAACTGATATGGGGTGAACAGATTGCACTTGGGCAGCCAGTTAGGCAGGCTCAGATCCGCATGCGCGGCACATCATGGGGATCCAGGTGAAGCTCGATCAGGAACGGGCCTTTGCGGGTTTTGACCTCGTCAAGTGCAGCCTCCAGATCGTCTTTGGTGCGCACCTCGGCCCCGTCTGCGCCCAGTGACTTTGCGACCTCGGCAAACGAGGGCCAGTTGAATTCAGTCAGGCTTGGGTCCATCTGGCGGTCGATAAACTGGATATGTTCAGCGCCATAGGCCGAGTCATTGGCGATGATGACAATCAGATCCAGCCCCAACCGCACGGCTGTGTTGAATTCGTTGATGCCGCCCATCATGAACCCACCATCGCCGCAGAACAAAACCGTGGGGCGGTCTGGTTCGGCAATGGCCGCGCCGATGGCCTCTTGCAAGCCCAGGCCAATCGATCCGAAATTGGCGGTCGGCACAAAGCTGTGAGGGTCGGGCACGGATAGGCGACACCAGACCTCGGTCATGAAACGACCCCCATCGGTAACCATCACGCGATTCTGGGGCAGCTCAGCCTCAAGCCGGTTCAGCGCGTGGATATAGTTGATGCAACCGCCCGCAGTTTTGTCCGCAGGGTCGGGATGGGCGGTAAGCGTTGGTACATCCAATTCGCGGGTAAAGCCGCTGGCTGGGATTTCCGCCTCGTTCAGCCAATACAGGATCGTCTCTGCCGCCAGTCCGGCATCTGCGATCAACGCAGCATCCGGGTGCAACCCACCACCAATGGCCGAGGCCTGAACATCGATCTGAACCACCCGCTTGTTCTTCATCAGCTTGCCACGATCGGTTGTGAAATCATGCAGTTGCGCGCCAAAACAGACGATACAATCGGATTGAGCAATCAACTCATAGGCCGCAGGGGTCGAGAGCGTGCCGAAGATGTCGATATTATAGGGATGGTCGTTGAACAGGCCCTTGGCCTTGAGCGTGGTGGCAAGCGGCGCTTCCAGCCGGTCGGCCAGCTTGATGATCTGATCCTTGGCTGCAACGGCCCCGGCTCCGGCCAGGATCAACGGTCGCCGTGCCGAGGCGATCATGCCTATCGCGTCATCCAGAATATCGCTCTCCGCGACGCCGGTGGGTGCGTTGTAAACGTTCAGAACATGGGCGCTGTGCGTAACCTCTTGCCACATGAAATCAGCAGGCATGTTCAGAACAATCGGGCGCTGTTCGATCTGCGCGCGATAGAACACACGAGCCACATCCGCGCCAATGGTTTCGGGCGAGCGCAATTGTTCGAATCCGGCACCGGTGACTTTGACAACCTCGCGCTGATCGATGCCCTGCACATGGCGCGGGTTGCTGACCGGTGTGTCACCAGCCAGAACAACCATCGGAACATTGCCGCGCGCGGCCTCGGTCAGGGCAGTTGTGCAATTGGTCAGCGCCGGGCCATGCGTTACTGTTGCCACCCCAACCTTGCCTGACACATAGGAATAGGCCAACGCCATCAGGACCGAGCTCGCCTCATGCGCCGCACCGACAAACCGCCCGCCGCAGTCGCGCACAAAGCTGTCGACCATGAACAGATTCGCGTCACCCATCAGGCCGAACATGGTATCGACCCCATGTTCATGAGTGGCGCGGGCGATGGATTGGTAGGCATAACAAGTTTTTGACATCTGAGCTCTCATTCGTGGTCGGTGGCTTCAATCTGTATCAGCACCAACGGGCGCACAGTCCGCGAAATCGGCCTGAAACGGAGAATTTTCGCGGCCTTTTTCCCTTTTTCAGACGTATTGCGCGTGAATCTCGCGCCTTTTGACCAAGGTGGCTCTTCCACCAGCATCGACGGACGCTGAGAACACCGCATCTAAGCCTTTGTAGATTTCAATTTAGCCAAGCTCACTCATCGGTTAGGATTTTTGATATTGAAGATCGATCAATAGCATTGCCAATGGGTCCTGATACCAAGCCCATTCTGGACAATCAGGAGTAATCGATGAACACACGCGTCTCGCTTTCATCTGTTCTGACCGAGGTTAACAAGGCCAAAGGTCTGCCCAACGCCCATTACATCGACCCGAATGTCTTTGTGGAAGAACGTGATGCCGTCTTGTTTGCCAATTGGTCTGGCATTGGGTTTGGCAAGGATATCCCCGAAGCGGGCGATGCTTATCCGATCGAGTTTCTGGGGATGCCTTTGCTGATGGTGCGAGATCGCGAAGGCCAGATAGGCGTGTTTCAGAACACCTGTCGCCATCGTGGAATGATCTTAGTGGACAAGCCTGCCAAGATCCGCGGCGCGATCCGCTGCCCCTATCACAGCTGGTGCTATGGGCTGGACGGCACGCTGAAAGCAGCACCGCATGTTGGTGGCCCCGGTCAGAATACACATGAGGATATGGACTATGCCGATCTGGGGTTGATCCGCATCCGATCCTATGTTTGGCGCGATGTGATCTTTGTGAATATCGACGGCACCGCTCCTGACTTCGAAGAGGTGCACGGCGAATTGATGGAGCGCTGGCAGGATTTCGATCAACCGATGTATCACGGGGGAGACGGCGCTTCGGTCCATCTGGAACTGGCCTCAAACTGGAAGCTGGCGGTCGAGAATTTCTGCGAAAGCTATCACCTGCCCTGGGTGCATCCCGGGCTGAACAGCTATTCCCGTCTTGAGGACCATTACAACATCAACGAACTGGGTAAGTATTCCGGCCAGGGCACCTATGTGTACCGCCAATTCGAAGGGGAGGCGGGCGAAAAGCTGGATGATTTCGCTGGGTTAAGCGAGAAATGGACCGAAGGGGCCGAATATATCGTTGTCTATCCCAACACCTTGTTGGGCGTACAGCGCGACCACGGGTTTGCCTTTATCATCGACCCGATCAGCCATGAGCGCTCGAACGAACGGATCGAGCTCTACTATGCTCAACCCCCCGAGGATACACCCGAGCACGAAGCTTTGCGCGCCCAGAATGCGGCTCTTTGGAAAACGGTTTTCGAAGAGGATGTGTTTGTCGTCGAAGGCATGCAAAAGGGCCGGCATGGCATTAAGTTCGACGGTGGCCGCTTTTCACCTGTGATGGACGGACCGACGCATTGTTTTCATCACTGGGTTGCTTCGCAGATCGAAAAGGCGCGCTCGGCGCCGCACGCGGACTGACAGTGGACCTGAACAAACTGGATCAGCAGCTGTTGCAGGCCCACGCCAAGCAGGACGTGCGGGCGCTGATTCAGTTGTATCAACAAGCGGCTGAGGTTGCAGAGGTGCGACAGGACTACGATGCCGCCTGTTTTTATCTTACACACGCTTTTGTCTACGCGCTGGAACATGGCGCACCTGAAGCAGAGGAGTTGAACCGTAAACTGTACGAGCGGGGACGTGCCGAGCGTTTGGGCATTTGACGCAAAGGGGCGTTTGAGCCGATGGTTTAGGGTATGATGGTATAGGACGAGTTGGGATTGTTAACCGAAGGGGGCGGTATCATGATCAGAACGATGGCAGGGGTCGTGCTGACGGGTCATGGCGGATTGGACAAGCTTGAATACCGCACCGATATACCGGTACCTTCACCGGGTCCGGGCGAAGTTCTGATCCGCGTTGCGGCGGCAGGCATCAACAACACCGATATCAACACCCGGATCGGCTGGTATTCCAAAGCGGTGACCGAAGACACTGAAACCGGTGGCGCTCAGGGGTTCGAGAGTGTTGATAACAGCGACGCCAGCTGGTCAGGCACTCCGCTGAGCTTTCCGCGCATTCAGGGCGCAGATGCCTGCGGATATATCAAGGCCGTCGGGGATGGCGTTGACCCGTCGCGGATCGGGCAACGAGTGCTGGTGCAATCGATCCAACCCTTGCGCGAACACCCGCCCTTCAGCTGCATCACTTTTGGTTCGGAATGCGATGGTGCCTTTGCGCAATTCACCTTGGCCAAATCCGAATTTGCCCATCCCGTTCATTGCGGTTGGACCAATGCCGAACTCGCCTCGATGCCTTGCGCCTATTCGACGGCGGAAAATATGCTGCACCGAGCCTCGGTCGGGGCCGAGCGCGTGCTGATCACCGGCGCGTCAGGCGGCGTGGGTTCAGCGGCTGTGCAATTGTGCAAACGTCGGGGCGCATATGTCATAGCCGTGTCTTCAAGATCGAAAGCTGATGAAGTTCTGGATCTGGGTGCCGACGAGGTTATTGACCGCAATGCCGGTTTAGTAACCAGTTTGGGGAAAATGTCGGTAGATGTGGTGATCGATCTGGTAGCGGGGCCGCAATGGCCCAGCATGCTTGAGGTATTGCGCCGAGGAGGCCGTTACGCAACCGCAGGGGCCATCGCAGGGCCAATGGCAGAGCTGGATGTGCGCACGCTCTACCTCAAAGACCTCTCACTTTTCGGCTCGACCTACCAAGCTGAAGAGGTGTTTCCGAACCTTGTCTCATATATCGAACGGGGTGAGATCCGTCCGGCCTTGTCGGCTACCTATCCGTTGAAAGAGATTGCCCGCGCTCAACAGGATTTTCTGGCAAAACGGCATATCGGCAAGCTTGTTCTGCTTCCGCCCGAGGTGCCTGAGTGAAAATCAAGCGCATCGAACTGTATCAGGTTGAACTGCCCTATTCGGGTGGTGTTTATCAGCTGTCCGGTGGCCGCACATATTGCAGTTTTGACGCCGGGATCGTGCGGATCGAAACAGAGTGCGGGATCGAAGGCTGGGGTGAAAGCACGCCCTTTGGGGCGAGCTATATCGCCGCTCATGCGCGTGGAGTACGTGCTGGCATCGCCGAGATCGCACCACATTTGATCGGTCGCGATCCGCGCCATGTGGATCGGATCAATGATGCAATGGATACAGCGCTTGTGGGCCACAACCACGCCAAAACCGCGCTGGACGTGGCGTGCTGGGACATCTTTGGCAAAGCCGTGAACATGCCCGTCTGTGCTTTGCTGGGCGGGTCGACGGGGAATCGCATGCCCATCATCTCGTCGATCTATGCGGGCACGCCCGAAGACATGCGCCACCGCGTCGCCGAACATCGCAGCATGGGGTATCAAGGGCATTCGATCAAAATCGGTGCGCTGGACAGCGAAGGTGGTCCGGCGCTGGATGCGGAACGGATCACTGCCGCCCTGGCGGACCGCCTGCCGGGTGAGTATTTCATCGTTGATGCAAACGGTGGCCTGTTGCCGGAAACCGCGCTTCGGATGTTGGGATTGCTGCCCCAAGGGCTCGATTTCGTGTTGGAAGCGCCCTGTGCCACTTGGCGCGAGACGCTGTCTTTGCGGCAAAGATGCAATGTCCCGATCATCATCGATGAGTTGGCGCAGCAGGATCAGGACATCATTCAGATCATTGCGCAGGATGTGGCTGACGGGATTGGCCTGAAAATCTCAAAAGCGGGCGGCCTGACCCATGGGCGGCGTCATCGCGATATCTGTTGCGCCGCCGGTCTGACACTCAGCGTGCAGGACACGGTGGGGTCAACCATTGCCTTTGCTGCCATTGCTCATCTGGGGTCCACCGTACCGCGGCGTTTCCTGCGCTGCATTCTGGATTGTCGCGACATGGTAACTCTGTCGACCGCGAGGTTTGATGCTCCAGTCCAGGATGGCGGCGTGATGGTGCCGGATGCTCCGGGGTTGGGCATCGAAGTCGACAAATCCGTAGTGGGCGATCCGGTTGCCGTTTGGTGAGCGCATGGGGCGGTGAAACAAGTGGATTTCTGACAGATTTGTTGCCAAGCTGGGGTGAATGTCGCTCAAGCCAACTGGATATGCTCGCAGCCAATGTCTCGACGTCACTACAACTTGCCACCGCTTGCATCGCTCTCGGCGTTCGAGGCCGCCGCACGCCATCTGAGCTTCAAGGACGCAGCCGTCGAGCTGTCTGTCACCCCGGGGGCCGTTAGCCACCAGATCAAGGCCCTGGAAACCGAGCTGTCGGCAGCGTTGTTCATCCGCCGTCACCGCGGCGTTGCTCTGACCGACGGGGGCACCGCACTGTGCGAGGCGCTCAGCACCTCTTTTCAGACAGTGTCCAAAGTGCTTGAACAAATTCGCAGCGGGGACTCGGAAAACCATGTCACCGTGGGCGCAACCACTGCGGTGGCGGCCCTTTGGTTGTCCCCCTCGGTGATCCGCTTCTGGCAGGATTACCCGCATGTGAAGGTGAACCAGCTGGCACAGGATACGGCCTTTAACGATCGATCTGATGTGGATTTTTTCATACGGTATGGCCACGCGCCCGGATCATCTCTGCCGCATACGCAACTCTATCGGGATGTGCTGACCCCTGTCTGCAGCCCCACACTGGCCACTCAGCTGAAAGGGGCCACGCTTGCTGACATTGCGCAGCAGCCTCTGATCCATCTCGACACTCATGACAGCAGCTGGACCACATGGCCCGCCTGGTTTCAGGCACTTGGATATACCGGGCAGGTTCCCGTGCAATCGCGGGTGAACAGCTATGCGCTGGCCTTGCAACTGGCGCGCAAAGGGGCGGGTCTGGCCTTGGGTTGGAGACGCCTGGTGCACCCGATGCTGAACAGCGGAAAGCTCGTGGCTTTGGATGAGCACGCGATCCCGGCGCCAAACAACTTCTATCTGGTCGGGCGCGCGGATGAGCATTTGTCCGAAGGCGCCCAAAGCTTGAAATCCTGGCTTTTGGCCGAAATTCAGGACGGCTCGGTTTAGTCTTGCTCATTCAGGGACTCATTCCGGCAAACTTAATCCGGTCCCGGCTTGTATCCGATCTCGGATCGGGGTGTCATGGGTCTTGCAGACATCTGCCGAACAGGGGGCCGGACATGCCGCATGATCGACAACACACGGGTCAGAAATGGAACGCAGGGGTGCTTTGGCTGGTCTTTGCGCTTTGCTTTCCAATCATGGCGCATAGCCAAGATACGCTGTCTGAACCTGCTTGGAAGGATGTGAAAGAGGTTCTGGATAAGCGCTGTGTTGTCTGCCACAGCTGCTATGACGCACCCTGTCAGCTTAAACTGACATCCCCACAAGGTATTCTGCGCGGCGCGAGCCAGCAGCCTGTCTATCACACCGAACGTCTGAGCGATGCGCAGCCCACGCGGCTGGGGATTGATGCTACAACCGTGGCAGGTTGGCGGGATCTTGGATTCTTTTCTGTCACCCGTGATCCGCAGCAGGCAGAAGCCTCGGCCAATCTGATCGAACGCTATCTTGAGTTGGGGAGGCAGACTCCCTTGTCCACGAATGCGCCTGTCCCGCAGGCATTGGAGCTTGCGGTTGATCGAACTCTGGTTTGCCCCACGCCCGATCAGTTCGACGCGTTTGCCAAAAACAACCCATTGGCCGGAATGCCCTATGCAGCCGCAGCTTTGGGCGATGACGAATATGCAACCTTGGCGGCCTGGGCGCGCGCAGGAGCGGTTGTACCTACAGTACAAACCGAGGTGCCGGAAGACATCCAACGTCAGCTTGCCGAATGGGAGGCCTTTTTGAACGCCTCAGATATGCGGACCCAGTTGATGAGCCGCTATCTCTACGAACACCTGTTCCTGGCCCATCTGTACTTTGTCGGGGATGACCCCAGACGGTTCTTCCAATTGGTCCGATCCAGAACTCCGTACGGCCAAGAGATCGATGTCATCGCAACCCGCCGCCCGTTCGACAGCCCCGGAGACGGACCGTTCTACTACAGGCTGCGGGTGATCGACGAAACCATTGTCCACAAAGAGCATCTGGTTTACTCGCTGGGCGCCGACCGCATGGCGCGGTATCAAGAGCTGTTTTTGGACAGCGATTGGACGCTGGCTGGGTTGCCGCCTTACGGAGATGCCGAGGGTGGTGATCCGTTCACTACCTTCGCCAGCCTGCCCCCACGATCGCGCTATCAGTTTCTATTGGACGACGCCCTGTTTTTTGTGCGCAGCTTTATCCGCGGCCCGGTCTGTCATGGGGCCACAGCGGTTGACGTTATTGAGGATCGGTTCTGGGTCAGTTTCCTGGACCCGGACGCGGATTTGTCGGTCACCGACCCAAGTTTCCTACAAGACGGCGCCGCCTTCCTGGAATTGCCGGTGGCGCAGGTCGATCGGGGAAAGCTGGGCGATTTGCATGGTCTGTCCCATAAAAATCAGGTCCGCTATCTTGAATTCCGCGACGCCCGATACCGTGCCAGCCCGGCGCATCAACAAGGGTTTGGCTATGACGCGATCTGGGACGGTGAGGGCACGAACACAAACGCCCTACTGACGGTGTTTCGCAATTTCGACAACGCGTCGGCCATGACTGGATTTCACGGTGCGATCCCGGAAACCGCATGGGTGATCGACTACCCCGTGTTCGAGCGGATTTATTACGACCTAGTTGCCGGTTTCGATGTCTTTGGCCGGATTGAACATCAGCTGGCGACACGGCTTTACATGGACGAGTTGCGGATGGAGAGCGAGGATCTATTCCTGACCTTCATGCCACGTGAGAGCCGTCCAGAGATTCATAAGAGCTGGTATAGCGGGCCTCTGGCCCAATTGCATACCTACTGGCATCAGCGGCGGGTGGATGACACGTTTCCCACCGGGATCGCGTATGCCACAAACCAACCGAAACAGGAATTTCTGCTAGCGTTACTTGCGCGAGGCGGTGGTCTTTGGCCTCTGTCTGACCCGATAAATCGGTGCACGGACGAAACCTGCAGGGATCAGGCCCTGCGTACCATCGCTGCTGAACCTGGACATTGGGCCAAGTTCTTTCCAGATCTCTCGGTCTTGATCATTGAGACCCCGGACAAAGAGGATCAGATCTTCACCATTGCCCATGACAAAGCGCATTCCAATATCGCGTTTCTGTTTCACGAGCCGTCCCGGCGCCAGCCTGACGAGGATGTTCTGACGATCCTCCCGGGGCTCTTCGGCAGCTATCCCAATTTCTTCTTTCGGGTGCCACAAGCACAGCTTGATGTGTTTACAGAAGAGGTGAAATCCATCGCAACGCAGGAGGACTATCTGACTTTGGTCAACAATTTTGGTGTGCGCCGGACCAGCCCGAACTTCTGGCCATCAAGCGACCAGTTGCATCAGGCTTTTGCCGCAAGCGACCCATTACAGGCGGGGATTTTTGATCTGAACCGGTACAAGGATCCCAAACCGGATGACACGCCGGAATAGGCGTGGCGCTCACACTCGCGGTTTTGTTAACTTGTTGCGAGGGTTCTGTGCGCTTACCTTTGATCCATGATGTCTTTTGCGCATATCCGACCAGCCTATAGCCGGGCAGAGCGTATCAGTGACGGATGTGTTCATGTACTTGGGGTGTCCTCAGCCGTCATCGCGGTGCCAATCCTCATATGGGTCACAGCCTACAGCCACCCCAAGACCGAAGCCGTTTTGGCCGCATCAATCTATGGCTGCACCCTGGTGCTGATGCTGTCGTTCTCGGCGGTTTACAACATGTTCGACACCCATCGCATGACCGACCTGTTTCGCCGTCTGGACCATTCGGGCATCTATGTAAAAATTGCAGGGACATATACGCCCTTTCTTGTGCTTTCAGGCGCCCCCACCACCGGGCTTTTGGTGGGTTTGTGGTCATCGGCCACGCTTGGATCTGTTTTGAAAATGTTGGACCCGGACAGGTTCCGCTGGTTCGGCCTTGCGCTTTATCTGATCATGGGCTGGGCGGCTGTGCTTGCCGGGCATTCGATGCTGGCTGAGCTATCGCCCTTTGTCCTGACGCTTATGATCGCGGGTGGCCTGGTCTATACGATCGGTGTGGTTTTTTACCTGATGGAATGGCTGCCCTTTCACAACACAATCTGGCATGTGTTTGTGCTGACCGGCAGTGTCTTGTTTTTTGTCGCTGTCACCGACCATCTTTTGCTGATGTCGCAAGGCGTTTGAAGTCGCCCGTTGATTTCAACGCAACAAGCGACAAAGGAAAAGCAGAAGAAAGGCTCTTGCCAGCCCGGCGCAAAGCAACCAGACAGCAGCCATGAATGAGTTCAAAAAGCCGTTTATCATGGTCGCGCCCAATGGTGGTCGCAAGACCAAGGCGGATCATCCTGCTGTCCCGACAACTGTTGCCGAACTGATCGCCTGCGCACAGGAGTGCCATGCCGCTGGGGCGGACGCCCTTCATGCACATGTTCGCGACAGCGCAGGCAATCACCTGCTGGATGCCGGGCAATATCGCGAGGTTTTGCAGGAATGCACCCTGCAGGTATCGGAATTGCAGTTGCAGATCACCACCGAAAGCCTCGACCGATATGATGCTGCGGATCAACGAAAACTGGTCCGAGATGTGATGCCGCAGCGTGTCTCGGTCGCATTGCGGGAACAAATGACCGGTACCGATGATGCCACGGCGCGGCAGTTCTATCACTGGGCGGATGAGTCGCGCATTGAAATCCAACACATTCTCTATTCTCCGAAAGATCGGGAGTGGCTTGAGGAACTGCAAGACCGGCATGTGATACCCGATAAGCCGCAGCGCGTTCTGTTTGTGTTGGGGCGCTATGAGGACGGGTTGCCAAGTCGCCCGGAAAACCTGCAACCGTTTCTGGATGTCGGCATTCGGCCAACGCGCTGGATGGCATGTGCCTTCGGTCAGACTGAAACGGCCTGCCTGGTCAAGGCCCACCAAATGGGTGGCGAGATGCGGATCGGGTTTGAAAACAATCTGCACAATGCAGATGGCAGCCTTGCTAAAGATAACGCCGAACGGGTTCGCGATCTACGGGCTGCGCTCGGCTTGCACGACAGCATAGGTTGACGTCTAGGCTATTCTGCTGCGGTGGTGATGAAGAAATAGACCCATTCACCTTTGAAATCCGGGTTCTCCGAGCGGGCCGCAGAAATGCGGGATTTCAGGAATCTCAGGTAGTCATCAGCGGGTTCGACCAATGGCCGTTCGTCCTGGTAAAGCGGCACCGAAGACGCAAAGGCCACCGCGATCTCCTGGCCGTAAGGTGGGCCGATGGTGATGAATAGCCCCGGTTCGCCGGGCTCATCTGCTCCGATACGAAGCGAGGCTTTGGCCGGTGTCAGCTCCAGCGGTGTTGACGCGTTGGGGCTGAGGTGGATCACCTGCCCATCGGCATCGAAATAATCCACATAGACATAGGCGTCATAATCTGCGCCGGACAGATCCAGAACCAGTTGCTGACCCTGGACATAGCGAAATTCGCGCGCGTGCACATCGTCGCCGATCAGCAGAGGGTTGGTGATCTGGTCCGTGGATTGCGGCAGGCCGACATCTGCAATTCCGCTCAGCGCGCCGCATTGTGGACGGGGCAGCAGCAGGATGTTGTCGGCGACGCGGATATTCTCGCCCATCTGGGCCTGCAACGCCGCAAGCGTCGGAGCGCGCAACCCGTCTTCGGGAATATGGCCGATCACCTCAAGCGTGTTGGTTTCGGGTTGGAACTGCACCTGCAGGCGGGAGCAGGGCACTTGGGCCAGCAGGCCATCGATCCCGTCACGCAAATCCTGCGCAGCCTGTGCGGCATCCTCGGGGCGCATGAAACTTTGGATTGCGGCCAGCGAGACGGGGTCAATCGGGCCGTCTCCGGTTGTTGACATGACATCTGAGGCCACGGCTGTTGTCGTGTCGGGCTCGGATTGTCTGAGCGCAACAGGTTGTGGCGAAACCGCCTGCGCCGTCTCCGTCGCCGGGGTGGCCGAGACAATGGGCTGTGCCTCCAGTTCTGCGGGTCGGGACAATGCCTGGTTGACAACCGTAGCGGTGACAGGGGTCGGGGAAACCTTGGCACTCACAAGCACCTCAGCGGCGCTGGTAACTTCGGTTAGGCCCAGCGTTGGCGCCAGCTGCGCTTCGATCCGGTTGGCGGTATGCGCGAGCGGGGGCTGCGCGTTGGTTTGTGGCGGTGACGCTGCAAGCGATTGCTGTGGCAATGGGGCAGCGGCAGCGCTGGATTGCCTTATGACACCCTGATCCAGACGCGCCCCGCTGGCGGTTTTGGCCCGGGCCGCATCGGATTGCAGTTGGGCTTCTACCGCTTGGCTTTGCTTCACCTGGTGGGCCGACAATTGCATCCGCGTTTCGGGAACGGGCTGGTCCAGCACCGGGTCGGGGTCGATGGTCCAGAGCAAAAGCAGCGCCCCAGCGACATGCAGCGCGACCGAGCCTACAAGCCCGGCCCCCCAAATCAGCGGTCCGCCCGTCACCGGATCGGCCCCGGAGGTGTCACGACCAGAACTACCTCGCGCGCACCCATGGCCTCAAACCGCGCGATCAGGGGCAGGATGTCGCGCAAAATCGCGTCACGATGGGCGTTGATGCGCACACGCGTTTCAGGATTGTCAGAGATCCGCGCCAGCACTGTGCCCTGTGCGTCTTGCTGGCTCAGTTCGACGCCGTCCAAAGCCAACACACCATCAGCACCCACTGACAAGGTGATACCACCGGCAGGCATATCTGCACCGGTAGTGGCCGTTGGCGGGGTCACATCAAACGGTGCAGTAGCGTCCATGCGACCGATCAGCATGAAGAACACTAGCAGAAAGAAAACCACATCGATCAGAGCGATAATGGTCTCTGGCTGCGTGCGGGGGGCAGGGCGTGTGATCCTCATGGGCTGGCCTCAAGCCGCACGACACGCATGTTCACAACGCCTGCCAGTGTCACACTGTCCATCACCGATACCAGCGATTGCAGTGCCGCACCCCCTGTGGGCAGAATGATGACCTGAGTTGACGGGTCATCCTCGAGACGCAATGCCAACAATGTGTCGAGTTCGGACAGGGTCAGTGGTTTGCCCTGATGATAAGGTGCGCCGTCAGCGCCGATGCGGATCAACAAAGCGCTGGCGTTGGTTTCGCCCGACGCCTGCTGTTCTGGGGCCGGGCTGTCTGATTGAGCAAGCGCCGGGATCATGTCTAGATTCAGATAGGTCGAGGTGACCATGAAGAACACCAGCAGGATCAGCAAAACATCGATCATCGGCACCAAAGAGATTAAGGGCCGGGTCGGTTTGCGCCTGTGCAGGGTAAGCTCGGAGGTCATGGAAGGATCCTATGGCGTGCCTCGTTCCTCGATCACCATCAACTGGCCGATGGCGTTTTCGATGGATTGCGCCCCGGCCTCGGCGCGCCCGGACAAAAGCGAGGCGCCGATGGCTGCGGGAATGGCGACCAAAAGCCCTGCGGCGGTGGTCAGCAAGGCCTGCCAGATACCGCCCGCAAGGACCGACGCGTTGGCGGCGCCCTGGGCCAGTTCCAACTGTTGGAAAGATTGGATCATGCCGGTCACGGTTCCCAGCAGGCCCAAAAGCGGTGAGATCATCGCAATCAGCTCCAGCACTCTGATCCAGGTGTTCATTGCAACAAATTCCTGATTGCCGCGTCGGGTCAATTCAGCCATCAGCGCTGATCCCTTAAACCCATCCATCAGGGCCTGCATTGCATAGGCGCAAACGCGATCTGCAGGGGATTTGCCGGCTGCCACTGCCGCCTGAGCGGGCTGTCGATCCCCGTTGGCCCATTGTACAAAGGCGGCATCCCGCGATGCTTCGCCCGACCGCACCGGCGCCAATTGCAGGGTTTTGACCACGATAAGGGTCAGCGACAGCAACGACAGCAGACCAAGAACCGCAATGATGGGCCCACCTGTGCCCAAGTTTTCAAAGCCAAACATTGTTTATTGCGCCAGATTAGCTGTCGTTTTGCTGCCAAGCGTCAGCAGTGGGAAGCAATCCATCGGTTCAGCGTTCTGTGGCTTGCAAGCAGGCAGATCATGCAGCAGAACTTCGGATATGTCTGCGCAATTGACCTCGGGGATTTCAAACAGTTTCAGCACGGTGCGCTGCACAGGCAGCGGCGAGGCGTCAATGGAAAGAAGCCGGTCAATCACACCATCATTGTCCAGGATAGCCAGCGACATTTCAAAGTCTTCAAAACTGTTCTCCGTCCGATTTCGAAACAGAAAATACGCACGACATCCGTTGCTCTCACCAGGTTCGAACTTGTTCAACTCGATCGACAGCTTCCCCTCTTCAGCTGCGACAACCAGCGGTGCGAGCATCAGCGCAATTGCGCCAAGTATGCGTATTTTCATGTTTTTCCCTTTTTCGCCGTCATGTATCGACCCTGCAAAGCCGATGTCAGATCGCGTCAGGATCAAGAATATAAGGCCCAAACGCATTCAGGCTTGATCATTGCAGCATTCGGTTCAACGCGGGAAGAAGTTTTTTCCAAGACATGCACGAAGCGCCTGTGACCAGAAAGCCGCGATTGAATTTCAGCAGTGTAGCGCCGAGCCCATGCCGCAAAAAAAACGTATTTAAGAGGTTTGACTTTAGCCCGGTGATGCGGCTGATTCAGAACACGAGCTGCGAAAATAGTAGAAAAGTTTGCGAGTTTAATGATCATGTGAACTAGGTCATACACAAGATCGTGAGCACTGCGGTAGGCGATAAACAACAACGAAACGCGGCCAACGGGCAATAGGGTGATAACAGAAAATGGACCTATCCTCATATCTCGAACCCAGAGGTGAAGAACCTCCAAGCGGAGAGAATCTGGAATACGATCCAGCGTTTACGGATCTTGAAATCGCTGCACAGCCCGGTGAAGAGCGGCAGATGGGCGACGAGAACGTCGCAGCAGAAGAGCAGGACTGGAGCGACGTCGAAGACAAGGCGCTGGCTGTTATGGACAAGAGCCATGACTTGCGTGCCGCCATTTATCTGGCCGAGGCCGTTCTGCACACCAAAGGTCTGCCAGCGTTCGCCGCGGCAGTTGGCTATGCGAGATCGCTGCTGGATGAGTTCTGGGACACATGCCATCCCGAACTTGATGAAGACGATGGCGATGCCACGATGCGCATAAACGCGGTTCAGGGGTTGTCCTCGTCGGACCGCATGGTGCGCGCTTTGCGGCGCACCGGTATCACAGACAGTCGCATGTTTGGCCGTATGACACTGCGCCATCTCGACGTGGTTGATGGCCGGATCAACATGCCTGCGGATCTGGAAGAGATACCCGACGAAAACAGTGTTGCGGCGGCTTTCAAAGACACCGATGACGAGGTGTTGGCTGCGAATGCCGAAGCTGCTGCCGCAGCGCTGGAAGATATCGCTGCTATCGATGCAATCTTTGCCGATAAAACGCCTGGCGAAGGACCAAGTCTTGATCCGCTGACCGAGGCGTTGAAGAGTATTCAACAAGCGTTGGCACGTTATGCTGACGTAGGCGAGGTGGCGCTTGATGACGCAAGCGATAGCGATGACGACGCGCCTGTTTCTTCTGCAGCTCCGGCAGCTGCTGGTCCGTCGGGCGGCGGGGCGATCAACTCGCCCGAGGATGTCACGCGTATGCTGGACCGCATCATGGACTATTACGCACGCTGCGAACCGTCGAGCCCACTGCCCATTCTGCTTGAGCGCGCCAAACGGCTTGTGAACGCGGATTTCCTGACGATTATCGAAGATATGGCCAAGGAAGGTCTGGATGAGGTCCGTCAGATTGGTGGCCTCAAATCAGACGATGACGATTATTGAACCGCCCCAGATGCCCTGGGACAGCGGACTTAGAACAAACACAGACACATGAATCGAGGAGCATCAGATGGCTGACAGTTCACAAAAATTCATAGCCCGTAACAGGGCTCCGAGGGTTCAAATCGAATACGATGTCGAACTGTATGGGGCTGAGAAAAAGGTTCAGTTGCCTTTTGTCATGGGCGTTATGAGCGACCTGGCCGGTAAGTCCGAGGTCGAACAGCCCGCAGTGGCCGACCGCAAGTTTCTTGAGATCGACGTCGACAATTTCGATGACCGGATGAAATCGATGGCCCCACGTGCCGCGTTCACCGTGCCCAATACCTTGACCGGCGAAGGCAACCTGGCGGTCGATATCACCTTTGAAAGCATGGATGACTTCAGCCCTGCTGCGATAGCCGCAAAGGTCGCGCCGCTGAAAGAGCTGCTGGATGCCCGCACTCAATTGTCCAACCTGATGACCTACATGGACGGCAAAACCGGTGCTGAAGACCTGATTACAAAGATCATGCAGGACCCGAGCTTGTTGAAAACACTGGCAGCCCAACCCAAACCGGGCGGCGATGAAGCCGAGGAGGACTAAAAGATGGCCGAAGAAGAAGCCAAGGTAGAAGCCGCCGAAGGCGCAACAGCGTTTGGATCCTCGGAATTCGAGGCGCTGCTGCAAAAGGAATTCCGTCCGAAATCGGATCAGGCAAAAACCGCCGTTGAAAGCGCGGTTAAAACGCTGGCCGAACAGGCTCTGGCCAACGCTGGCCTGATCTCTGATGACGCGCTGCGGTCAATCGAAGGCATTATTGCCGAGATCGACAAGAAGCTGACCGAACAGGTCAACCTGATCCTGCACCACGAAGAGTTCCAACAGATGGAAAGCGCGTGGCGTGGTCTGCATTATCTGGTGAACAACACCGAAACTGACGAGATGCTGAAAATCCGCGTGATGAACATCTCGAAGAAAGACATGCACAAGACCCTGCGCAAGTTCAAAGGCACCGCGTGGGATCAATCGCCAATCTTCAAGAAGCTTTACGAAGAAGAGTTCGGCCAGTTTGGTGGTGAACCTTACGGCTCGCTGGTGGCAGATTACCATTTCGACCACAGCCCGCAGGACATCGAACTGCTGGGTGAGATGTCGAAGATTGCGGCCGCAGCTCATGCTCCTTTGATCACCGGGGCCAAGCCAAGCCTGTTCCAGATGGACAGCTGGTCGGAACTGGCCAACCCGCGCGATCTGACCAAGATCTTCCAGACACCGGAATACGCCGCGTGGCGGTCGCTGCGCGAGAGCGAAGATTCCAAATATGTAGGTCTGGCGATGCCACGCTTCCTAGGCCGTTTGCCTTACGGTTCGAAGACCGAACCGGTCGAAGAGTTTGCGTTTGAGGAAGATACAACCGGTGCCAACAGCGACAGCTATAGCTGGGTGAATGCGGCCTACGGCATGGCGGTGAACATCAACCGGTCCTTCAAGGAATATGGTTGGTGCTCGCGCATTCGCGGAGTGGAAAGTGGCGGTACGGTCGAAGGCCTGCCCGCGCATACATTCCCGACCGATGATGGCGGTGTCGACATGAAATGCCCGACCGAAATCGCGATTTCGGATCGTCGCGAGGCGGAACTGGCCAAAAATGGCATGATGCCTCTGATCCACCGCAAGAACAGCGACTCGGCAACGTTCATCGGCGCGCAATCTTTGCACAAGCCCGCAGAATACGATGATCCCGATGCAACCGCGAACGCCAATCTGGCCGCGCGCTTGCCCTATCTGTTCGCGACCTGCCGTTTTGCGCATTATCTGAAATGCATGGTGCGCGACAAAGTCGGATCGTTCAAAAGCCGTCAGGATATGGAAAGCTGGCTGCAGGATTGGATCAACCAGTACGTGGATTTCAACGCCGATATTTCGGCCGAAGCGGAAAAAGCGCGCAAGCCGCTGGCCTCTGCCGAGGTTGTTGTGGAAGACGTTGAAGGAAACCCTGGATACTACACATCCAAGTTCTTCCTGCGTCCGCACTATCAGCTTGAAGGCTTGTCAGTGTCCCTGCGCCTTGTTTCGAAACTTCCATCTGAAAAAGCTGGATAATTTCGCGAAAAAAAATGGCGGCATGTGAAGCAATTCACTGCCGCCCATGTAGCCCTCAGGTAAACCAAGGGTACACATACTAGAGGAACCCAAAATGGAAAACGTATTCATCAAAATGGACTTCCCTGGCGAGGCCCGGGAAAAAGCACACACAGACTGGATCGCGTGTAAAGAGATCAGCTGGAACGTCGAGCGGACGCTGGATATGTCCGACATGGGCACAACCCAGCGCGGCTATGCGAACGCAAATTTTGGCAAGGTCGAACTGAGCACTGAGCTGAGCAAAGCTTCGGCAAAGATCATGACCTATGTTGCCTCGGGCAAAGCAAACGGCGAGATGACAATCCATCTGTGCCGGGCGGGCGATGATGAAAAGAAGGGTATGGAACCTTACCTGATCATCACCCTGCGCGACGCCATCGTCGACAGCTACTCGGTCTCGGGTGGCGAAGATTCGATCCCGTCGGAATCCTGGACCGTCGCGTATCGTGGCATCTCGGTCAAATACAAGATCGCCGATTTCAAAACCGGCAAACTCAGCGACTGCAACGAGTTCAAGTGGAATCTGGAGACTGGCGACGTCAGCTAAGGTCCGATCTGAAAATGGCTCTGGCGGCAGGTGCCGCCGGGGCCCTTTTGCTTTTTTGCTTCCAGACTGCGCGAGGGTTTCATGACGCCAGAAGAACATCTTAAATCAGGCGATCTGACCGCAACGCTTTCAACGCTGCAAGACAAGATCCGCGCAAACCCCGCAGATGCAAGGCTGCGGATTTTTCTGTTTCAGCTGCTTTGTGTCATGGGCGACTGGAAACGCGCCATAACGCAGTTGAAACTGAGCGCGGAAATGGAAGAAGAGGCCACGATGATGGCCAAAACCTATCGCGAGGCCATTATCTGCGAGGTCTATCGTAAAAAGGTTTTTGCGGGTGAGAAGACCCCAATGATTTTTGGTGAGCCCGAAGAATGGCTGGCTCATCTGATCGAAGCTCAGAAACTGACGGCAGGTGGCCATTTCGAACAGGCCGCCGAGTTGCGGGCCAAAGCCTTTGACGCGGCTCCTGCAACGTCGGGCACTGTGAATGGCGAAGCGTTTGAATGGATCGCCGATGCCGATATGCGGTTGGGGCCGGTTTTGGAGGTGATTGTAAACGGGCGCTATTTCTGGCTGCCGTTTTCTCAGATCGCCCGGCTTGAAATCGAAGAACCCAGCGATCTGCGAGATTCCGTTTGGACGGCGTGTACACTCACCGTCGCAAGCGGCGGCGAGGTCGCGGCTCTGATCCCGACGCGTTACGCTGGAACAACGGATCAAGGGGATGATGCCGCACGCCTTGCGCGCGCGACCAGTTGGATCGATGCCGGGGCCGAGACCTTTGTTGGATTGGGACAGCGTCTTTTGACGACCGATACGTCAGATGTCGCTCTGTTGGACGTTCGCGAATTGGTCCTGAACGTGACCACCGAGTCCGGGGAAATGGCAGGAGATGGCTGAGAAGGCGCTTGTCGAAAGACTACAACCTTCGCTTCTTGACCGGTTGACCGACAATGCCCCGGATCAGCTGAAAGAAGGCCGCGACGCGCGGGTGATCGACGTTGGCCGTCTACGCGAGATCATCCAACGTGATCTTTCCCTGCTGCTAAACACGACCGATCAGTCCGACCTGATCGACGAAGATGTCTATCCCCACGCCGCCAAGTCGGTTCTGAACTATGGGATTCGCGAAACATCGGGCTCATTTTCCACCATGCGTCAGGCGCAACGCATCCAGCAATCGATTGCCGATTCAATCGAAGTGTTCGAGCCGCGGATTGTCAAAGGCTCCGTAGTCGTTGACCTTCGTTCCAAACAACGGTCCGGCGAAATGCACGTTGAGTTCGACATTCGCGCCGTCATGTGGGCGCAGCCGATGCCGCTTGAGCTTTATTTGCGCAGCCGTGTCGATGTGACGACCGGTGAAGTGGCGATCGAGAGGAGCTAAGCAGAATGGATACGCGGCTTCTCAAGCATTACGAAACCGAACTGGCTTTTCTGCGCGAAATGGGTGCGGAATTTGCCAGCGCCTATCCCAAAATCGCATCGCGCTTGGGCATGGAAGGGATCGAAGTTGTCGATCCATATGTCGAACGTTTGCTCGAGGGCAGCGCTTTTCTGGCCGCGCGTGTTCAGCTGGAACTGGACATGCAGTTCCCGACCTTCACGTCGAACCTGCTGGAAATCGTCTACCCACATTATCTGGCGCCCACACCGTCGATGATGATCGCTCAGTTCGAGCCCGATATCGGCAATGCCGCGCTCAAGGAAGGCTATCCCATGCCGCGAGGCACGACGCTGCGCGCACGATTGGCCGAAGGAGAGCAGACCGCGTGTGAATTCACGACATCGTCTGATCTGACGCTCTGGCCTATTGAAGTGACCGAAGCGGAATACATCGATGGGCGCGGAGAGCTGGTTGCTGCCGGCGTGGCCAAGGAAACCAATGCGCGTGCGGGTATTCGCTTGCGTCTGAACCGCACCGATGGCGAGCCGATGGCCGAACTGGGCCTAGACCGTCTTGTGTTGCATCTGGATACGCAAAGCGGCAAGGCCTGGTCGTTGCACGAAGTGCTCAGCACGCAATGTGTTGGGCTGACCGCCCGCTCGACGGATCGCCGCGCCGACTGGACGGTGCGGTTGAATGATGCGGATGTGATCCCCAAAGGGTTCGAGGCGGATGAGGCCCTGCTGCCGACACCGCGCCAGTCCTTCGATGGCTATCGGCTGTTGCAGGAATATTTCGCCATGCCAGAGCGGTTTCTGTTCGTCGAACTGACCGGTTTAAACGTGGCTTTGACCCAGTCAGCCGGCACAGATGTAGACATCTACATCTTGTTACAAGACGGCATGCGCGATTTGGCCCCGGCAGTCACACCGGCTGCGTTCACGCTTAATGCCGTACCAGCAGTCAACCTGTTTCACCGGCGCTGTGACCGCGTGCACATCACACAGATGGATACGCAACATCACGTGGTTCCCAACAGAACCGCAGGGCTGGATTTTGAGATCTACTCGATCAGCAAAGTGACGGGTATTCAGTCGGAAGAAGAGGGCGATATTCCGTTTCGACCGTTCTACAGCGATACCGATCTGACCGCTGCGGGCGACAACCACCTGGCCTATTACACCGTCAAACGCCGGATGCGGCAACGGAACGAAAAGGAACGACTGCGTGGGGTTCGGACCTCATATTTAGGCTCCGAAGTGTATCTGACTCTGGTGGACCGTGCGCAGGCGCCTTACCCGGTGTCTCTGGATCAGCTTGCGGTCGAGGCTTTGTGTTCGAACCGGGATCTGCCGTTGCTTTTGGCTGCAGGTGGTGATGACGTGTTTCATCTGCCCGAAGGCGGGCCGGTCAAAGCGGTACGTACGCCAGTGACACCAACCCGACCCCATGCAACGCTTGCACAAGGGGACGCGGCCTGGAAACTGATCAGCCACCTGAGCCTGAATTATCTGTCCATTGCCGGTGATGGTCCTGAAGGCGGGGCAGGCGCCCTGCGTGAGCTGTTGGGCATCTACGCGCCCCTTGGCAATCGCGTCACCGAAAAGCAGCTGGAGGGCGTGGTCTCGGTCACTAGCCGCCCCATCGTGCGCCGCATGAGCGACGAGGTTCTCAGCACAGCGGTACGGGGTCTCGAAATCTCGCTAGGTTTTGACGAGAGCTTTTACGAGGGCACCAGTGTTTACGTGCTGGGCGCCGTGCTGGAACGGTTCTTCCGAAAATACACGACCATCAACAGTTTCACCGAAACGGTGCTTAAAACAGAAAAACGAGGAGAGATTGCCAGATGGCGACCGGCGGCGGGTCTGGGCAGGATCATCTGAGCCTGCTGGCCGCGCTGGCGGCTGATCCTGAAAGGCACCACGTCTTTCAGGCGCTTCGCATTATCGAGGCGCACTATACCGACGCACCTCGCCTGGGCGAGTCGCGACGGCCGCGCGAAGACCGCGTGCGGCTTGGGCAGGATGTGTCACTTGCGTTTCCGCCCACGACCCTGACGAAGTTCGAGCCGGGAACCGCTACCGAACCTGGCAAGCTCAGCAATCTTTTCTTTGGGTTCTTTGGCCCGCAAGGCCCTTTGCCGCTGCACCTAACCGAGTTTGCGCGCGACCGTCTGCGCAATCACCGCGACCCGACCTTTGTGGCCTTCGCGGATATGCTGACCCACCGCATGATGAGCTTGCTCTATCGCGCCTGGGCCGAAGCCGAACCCGCCCCCAGTTTTGACCGTGGCGACGACCCGTTCGAGCAACGCATCGCTGCGTTGGCCGGGTTCAAGGGGGTTGATTTTTCTGACCGCGACGCGATGCCGGATATGCTGCGCCGGTTTTTTTCCGGGCATCTGGGCTCGGGTACAAAAACGGTCGAGGGGCTGATCGCCATCCTATCCGACTATTTTGGGGTCGAGGTGCATGTGCAGCAATTCATCGGCTCATGGCTTGAGCTGGAACCCGATGACACTTGGCAATTAGGTGGGGCTGCACGGCTTGGACAGTCGACCAACATCGGCAGCCGGGTCTGGTCCCGGTCAGCCAAATTCCGTCTGCGGATCGGGCCGCTGACCCTGAGCGATTACAAACGCTTGCTGCCCGGTGGCGTGTCCCAACGCCGGATGGAAGCAATTCTGCGCACCTATGTCGGCGACACGCTGGATTGGGAGGTCAATCTGGTTCTGGCAGGCGACGAGGTCCCACGCGCATCACTGGGTGGAACAACACAATTGGGCCACACCAGTTGGATAAAGACCCGAGACGACCCGGATGTGGCAGGGCAGGATGCAGATGATCTGATCCTGTATCCCACCTTCGCGACGCAAGAATTCGAGGCCCAGGAAGCGGCCCATAGTGAGAGGTATTGAAGATGACGGAAATCAGCCGTGTTTCGCTGTTTGGTAAACTGAACAAGCTGGGCTATCAGGCCATCGAAGGGGCGACCGTATTCTGCAAGATGAGGGGCAATCCTTATGTCGAGGTTCAGCACTGGCTGCATCAGATCCTGAACGGGCAGGACAGCGACATTCACCGCATCATTCAGCACTATGATCTGGACCCGGGCAAGATTGCCTCGGAACTGACGCGCAGCTTGGACATGCTGCCGCGCGGGGCGTCTTCGATCTCGGACCTGTCCGATCATCTGATGGACGCGATGGAGCGCGGCTGGGTCTGGGGGTCGCTGCTCTATTCCGACAGCAAAGTTCGCACAGGGTATCTGATCCTGGGGATGCTCAAGACCCCTGCATTACGTAACATTCTGGCCAGCATGTCGCCGGAACTGGCCAAGATCGGGGCCGATGATCTGGCCGACAATTTCGGAGTGGCCACGGATGGTTCGCCCGAGGATACTTTGGGTGCGCAGGATGGCTCGAACGTGGGTGGTGGCGCGGAACCGGGTGAGGCCAGCGGCGCAATGGCGCCCGGCGCAATGGGCAAGGGCGAAGCGCTTGAACAGTTCTGCACCGACCTGACCGAGCAGGCCCGCAATGGCGAGATCGACCCGATCGTGGGACGCGACGAGGAAATACGCCAGATAGTCGACGTGCTGATGCGGCGTCGCCAGAACAACCCGATCCTGACCGGTGAGGCGGGCGTGGGCAAAACGGCTGTGGTCGAAGGCTTTGCCCTGCGTATTGCACGCGGCGACGTACCACCCGCGCTGAAGGATGTGCGTCTGCTGGTGCTGGACGTTGGCCTTTTGCAAGCCGGCGCGTCCATGAAGGGCGAGTTTGAAAACCGTCTGCGTCAGGTGATTGATGAGGTTCAGGCCAGCCCGACGCCCATCGTGATGTTTGTAGACGAAACCCATACGCTAGTGGGCGCCGGAGGTGCTGCTGGTACCGGTGATGCCGCCAACCTGCTGAAACCGGCCCTGGCGCGCGGCACACTACGCACCATCGGCGCGACCACATGGGCCGAATATAAGAAATACATCGAAAAAGACCCGGCCCTGACCCGGCGCTTCCAGGTCGTGCATGTCGAGGAACCCGATATCCCCAAGGCGGTTCTGATGATGCGCGGCATCGCGTCGATGCTGGAAAAACATCACCGCGTTCAGGTTCTGGATGAGGGCATCGAAGCCGCAGTGACCCTGTCGGCGCGCTATATTCCAGCCCGGCAATTGCCCGACAAATCGGTCAGCTTGCTGGATACCGCCTGCGCCCGGGTTGCCGTGTCTCAACACGCAGTTCCGGCCGAAGTCGACGACAGCCGCCGTCGGATCGAGGCGCTGACCACCGAGTTGGAAATCATCGAACGCGATGAGACCGCAGGCTATGACGTCGCCGACCGGCGCGATGCGGTGAACTCTGCGAAAAAGACGGAAGAGGTGCGGCTGGAAGAACTCACCGCCCGTTGGGATGCCGAAAAGAAAGTGGTCGAGGATATCCTCGATCTGCGGGCTAAGCTGCGGGCAGGCGGGCAAGAGGTTGAAGGTACCGGCACAGCCGAAGGCGAAGCCGCAACTGAAGAGGCCCCCGAAGTCGAAGCCCAACCCATCGACCGCGACGCGTTGCTGGCCGAGTTGAAGGCAAAGAACGAAGAGCTTGAGACCTTGCAGGGCGACAGCCCCCTGATCCTGCCCATCGTGGATCATCAGGCCGTGGCCAGCGTCGTTGGCGACTGGACCGGTATCCCGGTCGGGCGCATGGTCAAGGACGAGATCGAGACGATCCTGAACCTGGAAGACCGTCTGGCGCAACGCGTGATCGGCCAGGACCATGCAATGAAGATGATCGCAAAACGCGTTCAGACCTCTCGCGCAGGGCTCGACAATCCCAACAAGCCCATTGGCGTGTTCATGCTGGCGGGGACCAGCGGTGTCGGCAAAACAGAAACCGCTTTGGCCCTGGCCGAGGTGCTGTATGGCGGTGAGCAGAACGTCATCACCATCAACATGTCCGAATACCAAGAGGCCCACACCGTCAGCAGCCTGAAAGGCGCCCCTCCGGGATATGTGGGCTATGGCGAAGGCGGCGTGCTGACCGAAGCGGTGCGGCGCAAACCCTATTCGGTTGTTCTGCTGGACGAGGTCGAAAAAGCCCACCCCGACGTGCATGAGATCTTTTTCCAGGTCTTCGACAAGGGTGTCATGGAAGACGGCGAAGGCCGCGTGATCGATTTCAAGAACACGCTGATCCTGCTGACCTCGAATGTCGGGACCGAGATGATCATGGATATGTGCGCCGACCCCGATCTGATGCCGGATCCCGAAGGCATGGCCAAGGCGCTGCGCGACCCGATGCTCAAAGTGTTCCCACCTGCGCTGCTGGGGCGTCTGGTGACCATCCCTTACTACCCGCTCAGCCCCGATATGCTGGGCGAAATCACCAAGCTGCAATTGAACCGCATCAAGAAGCGCGTGCAACAGGCCCATGGTGTTCCGTTCGAATACACCGACGCTGTTGTAGAAGAGATCGTGAATCGCTGTCAGGAGCTCGACAGCGGTGGCCGCATGATCGACGCCATCGTTACCAATACCATGTTGCCGGACATCTCGGCCGAATTCTTAAAAAGAATGATGGAAGGGCAAGAAGTTAGCAAAGTCGTGATCAATGTCACAGACGGCGAGTTCACTTATGGGTTTGATTGACCACAACGCATGATGCGTCTGGCAACCGAAAGGGACTTATTGTGAAACCGACAATGACACCGGAACTCGACCAGAAATGGTGGTCAAAGAACAAGCCCAAGCTGATGAAGAAAACCGGCTTGGGTGATGCGCTGAAAGCCTATCAGATCGCCGAGGATCAGATGGACTGGGCGAAGTCGCTGAAAGCGCTGTCAGATGTCAAGCGCAAGGTTGCCGAGGCGGTCAAAGCCGCCGGGTCCAAACATACTGACACGGTTACGGTTCTCAAGAAATATCCCAAGATCATCGACAAGACCGAGAAAGAGCTTAAGGCCAAGCAGAAGGACGCCGAGGATCGCGCCAAATCGGCACCAGCCGACACACCAAAACAGAAAGTCGGCAAATCGGTTGTGATCTGGAAAAAGGATCTGGGCGAGGAGATAACCAAGAAGTTCAAGCCGGATTGGCTGAAGGATCTCAAAGGCTATGCGTTCCAGCTGAAGCTGAACGAAGACCTTCTGGATGTTCTGGAAGACGAAGGCGACTATGTCACGCCTCAGCAGATGGTGGATGATGCCAATGCTGTGACCGACAAGCTTGTGGCGCTGATCGCCAAAGAGCTGATGTCGACGGATGCGGCGAGCAAAAAGGAAACGGACGCCAAAAAGCGGGCCGCGCTGATCAAGGGGTTTGAGGACAAGCTCAAGACCATCATGAACGGTGCCAAGAAGCATTACGAGGCAATCCCTGCGAAACGCTGGCAAGCCTTTGTAAAGCGCAAACAGCAATACAAGGAATACAAGGTCAAAACCGGCTTTGACATCGCGCTTGGCACATTGGGTGTTGTGGGCGGTGCTGTGGGGGTTGCGGGTGCCGCCGCAACCGGTGGGGCGTCTTTGGCCCTGGGCATCGTATCTTTGGTGCGCGGTGTTGCGCAGCTGGCCGACAAGATCAAAGACACCGCTCAAGAGGCGGAAAAGGTCGAAAAGACCCTGAAAAGCGATCTGGACACGCTGCTGAAACGGTATCGCAACGCCGAAGGAGAAGCGAAAAAGAATGTACAGGGTGGTGCCGAAGTGGGTGCCTCGGTTCTGAAAGGCATTCTGGGCACCGACGCGCCTTTCCTGGCAACGCTGCCCAAATGCGACAAGAATTACGGGCTTTGGCAGAACAAGGTCGCCGGACTTGAAGTGGGCGGGCGCAAGCTGTCTCAAGCCATCATCAAGGGCTTGGCTGATTGCGACAAGCTTGAAAAGGCCATGAAGAAGGCCGACGCCAAGAAGGCCGGGAAATATCTGGACAAATTGAAAAAGGCCCGCGCAGCGCTGCAAAAGGCTTTGGATGGGTGTTCGTCGATGATGGAGCGTGTCTCGAACGCCGACAAAAACGCACCCAACCTCAAAAAGATGCTGGATGCGCTGAATTCGACCAACCCGAAATATGCGCAGATCTTCGACAAGGTCTTTCCTGTAGTCGTCAATCTGACCCTGGCCGGCGCGAATGCTGGCGTCGGATTCAAGGAAGCCTCAAGCACGCTGGACACAGTCAACACGGCTTTGGGCCTGTTCAACGACATCGCATCCGAAGGCAAAGATCAGTTGGAAGAGGCAATCGGCTAACGCAATCACTGGCATCGCGCGTGCGACTAGCACGCGCGGTGCAAAATATCCGGGGGCAGGAAAACACTAGAAAACACAAGGTTCTATCATGGCAAAGACGACAGTTACATCGCACAAGTTCTACGTTGTCGATCTGATACGGTCGAAACCCAAACTGCAGTATATTGAGATCCCCAGCTATCGCGTTGACGTCAAATTCGATGTCACCGCCAAAGGCCCGGTCCCGTCGACAACGCTTAAGCGTCTTGAAGCGACCGGGATGAAAGAGCTGGAACGCTATGAGAAGGTCATTTCGGAAGAGGCCGTCAAGCTTGACAAAAAAGTTGGCGAACTGATGAAGACGCCGGGTCAGAAATCTCAGGCTGAGGCCGAGAAGATGATCCAGGCGACCAACGTGATGATCAAGAACGCGTTGAAATCTGCCGAGGGCGCCGCGCAGGTTGCAATCGAAAAGCAGATCAAGGTTGAAGCCAACAAAGACAAACTGCTGAAAGAGGCGCGGGTCAAAACCACGCTGAAGGTCACGGCTGGTGTGATCAAGATCGGCACTGCTGTAACCCGCCTGGTGGCCACGTCTGGGGCCGATGTGATGGCCTATAAGACGATTGTCAAACAGGTCTATGAGCTGGGCAAGGAAGTTCAGCAGCAGCTGAAGGGCGAGGAAAAGCTTCGCAAGGACTTGTACGGCGCTATCCAGAAATACATCACCCTGCGCGGAACATCGATCATGCAGGCCGCCGAGCGGCAGGGGATTACCGATACCTCTGGAATTTCTGTCAAAAAGCCGATGGAAGCGATCAAGAAGCTGACCGCCAAAGCCGTTGGTATGGGCGAAGAAGTGACAAAGGGGCGCGACCCCAAAGCCATCGCCAAGGACATCATGGATTTCGCGATCAAGGGCTATCAGGCTTACCAGAAGGACTCGGATAAAAAGCGCAAGTTGTACCGGGAACACACGACGAAGACCCGTCAGAAAGTGGATTCCTTGGGCCAAGCGGCAGACAAACTGATGAAGGCTGCCAAATCGCAGAAAACGCTGAAAGAAGGCATCAAGCTGGGCGCCGAGTGCATGACCGTCAAGCGCGAAGCAAGTGCCATGGCTGCCAAACTGGAAGAGCGCCAGAAGTTCCTGGCTGAAATGGAAGCTCTGATGGAAGGCAACGGTCTGAAGGTGGACGACACGACGATTGTCGACAAGCTCAAGAAGCTGGACAAGATGACTGTGCTGAAAGAGACCAAGACGATGCTGACTTCGGTCAAAGGCGTATACACGCTGGTCGACGAAATCAGTGACGTTGTAGGCTAAGACATAAATCGAACCGGGCGGGGCCAAGCCACGCCCGGTCTGCAATGAACGACAGGAGGCAATGGTGAACACCGGTATCGAGAAGAGCGAAGCGCTCCGCGACACCGTGCGCGAGTTTGTCGAGCGCAGGGCAGTCACCAACACGATCCTTGGCGTGATCATTTTCAATGCCATCACGCTGGGCCTGTCGACCTCTCCGTCAATCCAGGCCAATCTGGGTCATGTGCTTCGGGTCATTGACACCCTTGTGCTTGGCGTTTTTGTCGCTGAGCTTTTGTTGAAATTCTATGCCTATAGATTGGATTTCTTCAAAAACGCCTGGAATATCTTTGACCTTGTTGTCGTGACACTGGGCCTGTTGCCCAACCGTGATGGCCTGTCCGCGTTGCGTGGCTTGCGCGTGATCCGGGCTATGCGCCTTTTGTCGGTCATCCCGCAGATGCGCGCTGTGGTTCAGGCTTTGCTGGATGCGCTGCCGGGCATGGGCGCGGTAATCATCATGATCTCGATCGTGTTCTACGTCTTTGCCGTTATGGCGACGTTGATGTACGGCCCCGATTTCCCCGAGTGGTTCGGAACGTTGGGCCGGTCGCTTTACTCGCTGTTCCAGATCATGACGCTGGAAAGCTGGTCCATGGGGATCGTACGCCCAGTCATGGAAACGCACCCGACCGCGTGGATCTTTTTTGTTCCCTTCATCGTCATCACTGCCTTTTCGGTTCTCAACCTGTTCATCGGTTTGCTTGTGAACACAATGCAATCTGCCGTTGAGGATGAATCGGTCCAAGAGTTCTCGCACCTGCGCGAACTGGTTCGCAGCGAGACCGATATTGTGGATGATCATGTCAAAGAACTGTTGGTCGAGGTCAGGGCCCTGCGCCGCGAAGTGGCCGAGCTGAAAGGTCAGACCGATGGCTGACAGTTCCCAGAAATTCATCGCCCGAAACCGGGCCCCTCGGGTCCAGATCGAGTATGATGTCGAACTCTATGGCGCTGAGAAGAAGGTTCAATTGCCCTTTGTCATGGGGGTGATGAGCGATCTGTCAGGCAAGTCAAAAGCTGAAACGCCCGCCGTTTCAGACCGGAAGTTTCTTGAGATCGACGTCGACAATTTCGATGATCGCATGAAAGCCATGGCCCCAAGGGTCGAGTTTTCGGTGCCCAACACTCTGACTGGTGAAGGCAATCTGGGCGTTGATCTGACTTTCGAGAAGATGGAGGATTTCAACCCCGCTCAGATCGCGGCCAAGATCGAACCCTTGCAAAAGCTTCTTGAGGCCCGCACACAACTTGCCACTCTGATGGCCTATATGGACGGCAAAGCCGGGGCTGAGGCGTTGATCGAAAAGATCCTTGCCGATCCGGCCCTGCTGGGTTCGTTGGCTAACAGTCAGGTCTCAGGGGACGCTTCTGCCGCTACACTGGACGCTCTACGCGCCCTGGCTCCGGAGGACGCGCCCGAGGATCGATCGGTCGAAGACGCTCTGGCTTCACTTCCTGAGGTCCACGGCAACACCCAAGACGATACTGCGCCCTACGTTTTGAAAGACCTTGCTGATGCGGCACTAGACGAGACGCCCGAAGACACGTCCGTTGCGGACGCGCTGTCTTCGTTGCCAGAGATTGCGCCAGCGGACGAACCGCATGTTGACACAGGTGATGTATTGGACGGGCTGGCGACTCTTGCTCCGGAAAATCAACCCGAAGATACATCTGTTCAGGACGCACTTGCGTCGATCCCTGAAACCACGGTCGACGAAGCCGATGACAAATCAACATATGTCTTGACTGACCTTGTCGACACTGCGCCGACGGAGACCGTGGAAGACACATCATTGTCGGATGCCCTATCGTCGCTGCCCGACCATCAGGACAGCGTAGACGAAGACTCAAGCGACGATATTCTCTCGGATCTCTCCGAAGCCGAACCCCAGCCTGTTGCCGTTGACTCAGCAATCGAAGACGCCCTTGCATCGGTCCCGGAAACCGTCGAGGCCACCGAAAACGACGACTCTTCAGAGGTTTTGACCCAACTGGCCGAAACACCGGTTGAAGCCGAGTTGAGCGGCGATACCGACCTGGATGACGTGTTGGGCGATCTTGTGGATCTGGGCAGTGATGCGTCAACGGACGAGGACGCGACCGCGGACGCGTTGTCGTCATTGCCTGATTTCACCGAAGAAGATGCAGAAGATATTTCGGATGTTCTGGACGGCTTGGCGGGCGCTGCACCCGAGGATACCGAAACCGATGACAGCGACCTTGATGATCTGCTCAATGACCTTGCCGACCATGCACCTGAGCAGGGCGAGGAGGATGAGGCGTTTTCGGACGTTCTGGACCAATTGGCAGATGCTGCCCCTGAGGACGCACCTGACGCAGATGCGTTGGACGAACTGTTAGGGGATCTGGCCGAAACAGAAACGGAAGACGAAAAAACCGACGTCACACTGGATGACATCTTGGCTTCGGTGCCGGATACCGAGGTGAGCGATGCGGAGGAGACATCGGACGACACCCTGAGCAGTTTGGGCGACAGCGAACCGACCGATGAAACCGAAGATTTGGACGCATTGCTTGCCGATCTTTCCGAAGATACGCCAGCGGATGAAAACGAGGTGGATCTGGATGATCTTCTGAACGACCTTGGTGCCGATGAGGAACAACAGGCGGAAGGCGAAGACGTCGACCTGGATTCTTTGTTGAACGACCTGAGCGATGAGCCGGAAGACTCGGCAGATATCGACATCGACGATCTTCTTGCCGACGATGATACGTCTGAGGCAAGCGCAGACAGTTCGGACGATGAAGACGGCGCAGCAACAGAACAATCCGATTTCGACGATGTTGATCTGGATGACTTGCTGTCAGATCTGGATGATGACGTTCCCGCGTCGGACGCAGAGGGGGCGGATTTTGATATCGATGATCTCCTCGGCGATGACGAAACAGAAGCTGAACCTCCAGCAGAAGAGGCCCAGCTGACCGACGAGCCGGTTCTGGCCTTTGGTCGCATGAGCGCCGACAGACCCGATCCAGAGCGTTTGAAGCGCACGCGCTTCCGTCTTGCGATTTTCGGTGACTTTTCGGGTCGCGCAGCCCGGGGGCTTATCGAAACCGGGGATGCACTGGCAGCACGCAAGCCTATCCTGTTGGATACCGACACGGTCGATGAGGTCATCACAAGCTTTGCCACCAAACTGGTGCTTCCCATCGGCAAGGACGGGGCCGGGATCGCGGTAAACCTGAAAGAGCTGGATGACCTGCACCCCGACGAGCTGTACGAAAATGTCGAACTGTTTGATGGTTTGTCCAGCTTGAAAAGCCAGCTCAGCGCCGGGGCAACGGCAGATCACGCGGCCAGGCAATTGACTGCTTGGGGTGAAGAGTTTGGTCAGGCCGTTGTACCACCGCGCAAAAGCTCGGGCGGCAACACTGTCCGCGCTGACCTGAAACTGAGCGATTTCCAGAAGCTGATCGGGGATAGCGGTGGAGAGTTGACGCAAGCGTCGCCAGTTGAAGAATTGCTCAAGCGTGTCGTCGGCCCGCATATCCACAAATTGCCCAGCCCCGATGTCTCGGCCATGCAGTCTGCGGTTGATGAAGCGCTGAGCGCGGCCATGCGCATGGTGCTGCACCACCCCGAGTTTCAGTCGGTCGAGGCGCAGTGGCGCAGCCTTGATCTGATTGCTCGCAGCATCGAAGATGACGATACACTGGATGTTATCCTCTACGATGTGTCTGCTGAAGAAATTGCAGCCGATCTGGCTGCAGAAGAAGATCTGGCGCAGACCGGATTGGTGCGTCTGCTCACCGAAGAACCCCTGGACGAAGAAAACGGGCGCGGCGGCTATTCGGCGATGATCGGGCTTTACACGTTCGAAGAAACACCCCCGCATGCTGAGCTTTTGGGTCGGATTGGACGCGTGGCGGCACATGTGGACGCGCCCTTTATCAGCGCCATCACGCCGTCATATCTCCATATCAAACCCGAAGACCGACACTCATTGGTGGTCGAGGCCTGGGAGACGCTGCGCGCAATGCCCGAGGCCGGCTATGTTGGCTTGGCGTCGCCGCGGTTCCTGTTGCGGCGTCCTTATGGGGCGAAATCCGAACCGATCTATGAGTTCGACTTTGAGGAATTCACCGAGGCCGAAGGCCTGCGCGGGATGCTCTGGGCGAACCCAGCGGTTCTGGTCTCTATCCTTTTGGCGCGGTCATTCAAGCAAAACGGCAAAGCGATGAACCTGGGTTCGGTCATGAGCTTGGGCGGTGTTCCCTATCACTTTGTCAATGATCGTTACGGGGATCAGGTCGCGCTGCCCTGCACGGAACGCAACATCACGCTGGAAAAACACGAACATTCCGTTCAGCGCGGATACATGCCCGTTTTGTCGATAAAGGGTCGTGACGAAATCCGCCTTGGCTCGTTCAACTCGGTCGCCGGTCAGGAAATCCTGGGGCCTTGGTCCGATGCCCCGGCACCGGATCCCTCGCCTGATATTCCAGCCGCGCCCGAAACGGATGAGGTGGACACAAACGACGATGAAAGCCTTGATTTCGATGTGGATGATTTGGATCTCGACATCGATCTGGGTTCCGACGACGCATCAGACGCGGAGGCGACCGACCTCGACTTGGATCTGGACCTCGATCTCGATTTGGACGACTCGAGCGATCTGGATGATTTTCTGGCCGGGTTCGACGACAGTTCGGATGATGAGGACGACAGTGAAGATGATATCGACCCTGAATTGGCGGCGCTGCTTGCCGACTTGTGACAACAGGGCGAACAAGATTTGGAAGGAATGGTAAATGGCGGAAAGTTTGCAGAGCAAAGAGTGGCCCCTCCGGATCACAGGTTCATATTCCTATGGCGAAGATGATTTGGTCATCCGACGCGCCATCGTGACCGAAGAACTTGGGAAACTGACCGAGATTCAGGTCGAGTTCATGTCGGAAATGACGACGATTGAACTGGATAAGCTGTTGGGCAAGGTGATGACCATTCACCTTGACGCCGAAGAAGGCGCAAAGCGCAAATTCACCGGCACGATTGTCCGGGTCGAGCGTCTGGCCCTGCGCGACGGTTTCGTGCAGTTTCTGGCCGAACTGCGCCCTTGGTTCTGGTTGCTCACGCAATCGACCAACAGTCGTATTTTCCAGAACATGACATCGGTCGAGATCATCGAGAAAATCTTTAAGGACGAGCACAAGATTTCTGACTTCAAAAAAGTCCTGTCTTCAACCTATGAAAAGCGAGAATACTGCGTTCAATATCGCGAAACGGATTTCGACTTCGTGTCCCGGTTGATGCAGGAAGAAGGGATCTACTACTTCTTCGACTATTCTGACGCGGACAAGAAAAACGAAAAACTTGTTCTGTGCGACGGCCCGACAGCCCATACACCGATCAAAGGAGAGCCCAAGGTCGAATTTCGCGGCGGTGACGACTATGAACAACGGCTGGGTGATTTCGTCACCGAATGGGCCGCGTCCGAAGCGATCAAACCGGGTGTCGTCTCGCTTGGGGATTTCGACTTTGAAAAACCCAAAGCGTCGTTGGATGCGCGGGCAAATACGGCAACCAAACCCGGCCATAGTTTCAAAGACAAACTGGAACTTTATGACATTCCGGGTCACCACAAAGAGACCAAGCTGGGTGATACCCGTGCCCGGGTGCGCATGCTGGCAGAAGACGCCTTGTTTGATAGACGCCGGGCCCGTGCCTCGGTCAGGTCGCTGGAAACGGGGCGAAAGTTCACGCTGACGGATCATCCCGACAAGTCTCAGAATGCCGAATACCTGATCGTCAGCGCCAAGTATTTCATTCAGACAACCGAAGGTTATGGCTTTGAGAAAAAGCAAAAGGACCTGGACACCGGCGCGTTGGAGTTTCCCGATGACAGCGGCGAGATGTTCATGGTCGAGTTCGAGGCTCAGCCTGCGAAAACTGAGTTTAAATCCTTGCGGACGATTGCCTGGCCAGAGATATCCGGCCTGCATACTGCGATTGTGACAGGCAAGAAGGGCGAGGAGATTTGGACCGACAAATATGGGCGTATCAAAGTTCAGTTCCACTGGGATCGCGAAGGCAAAAACGACGAGAAAACCACCTGCTGGGTGCGCGTTGTGACACCGTGGTCGGGCAAGAACTGGGGTATGGTCAGCATACCGCGCATCGGTCAGGAAGTGGTCATCCAGTTTGAAGAGGGTGATCCCGACAGGCCGATCTGTACCGGGATGCTATATAACGCAGACACGATGCCACCTTATGCTCTGCCTGCCAATCAGACACAGTCTGGGATCAAGACCCGGTCCACCACCAAGGGCAGTGCTGATACTTACAACGAACTTATGTTCGAAGATAAAAAAGACGCCGAGCTTGTCCGTTTCCAGGCGCAGAAAGACCACGAGAAACTGGTCAAGAACATGTCCACTATTACCATCGGTTATGACAAGCTGGACAAGGGTGGCAATGGTGGCGACGGATGTCTAAGCCAGGTAGTCAAGAAGAACGTGGATGAAACGATCAAGGAAGGTGATCACACCTTCAAGATCGAAACCGGCAGCCAGACGGTCAGCATCAAGACCGACCAGACCGAAACGATCGAAGGCAAGTCGACCCGGACCGTGACCGGCAACACTGTCGAGACGGTCAAATCCGGCAACAAGACAACGACGGTGAGCATGGGCAACATCCAGGTCGACGCGAAGTCTGGTAAGATCACCATGACTGCCATGCAGTCGATCGAGCTGAAAGTTGGCAGCTCGTCAATCAAGCTGGACCCAACGTCGGTGACCATCAAGAGCACCATGATCAAGGTGCAAGCGAATGCGAAGCTTGACGCCAAAAGCCCGATGACCACCGTGAATGGCGATGCGATGCTGACCCTTAAGGGCGGCCTGACCATGATCAACTAGGGGATAGGCTGATGAGTGATCGATTTAGTGGAATGACCAAAACCCCCGACGCGCCAGCGGCGCGCATGTTGGCGGACGCAAACGCCCGATTGGGGACCAAGCTCGACGCGCCGGCCAGCGCACCCTTGGATGTTGTGCTGGCTGAGCTGGACAAGAAAGAGGCGTTTATCGACATATTGCGTCTTTTGGGTGTTGCGCTGCCGCCACGCGAGCGGGTCTGGTGGTCGTGCCTCGCGGCGCGAGATTATGTAGGCGAAGCACCGGATAACAACACGGCTTCGCTTGCCGCCGCCGAGGAATGGGTGTTTCGGCCGACCGAGGAAAACCGTGAAAAGGCCGGAGAAACGCTCGACTTGGCAGAACCCGACGACGAGACCGTGAACTGCGCCATGGGCGTGCTATATTCCGAAGGAACGCTGGGAACAGGAGATCTGGCCAACATTCCCTCGCCTCCGGGCGCTGCTGAAACAGTGGCTTTTGCGATGAATGTTGTTGCCATGGACAACCATGAAGGCGATTTTGATGCCTACGTGCAGTTGCTGATCGACCGAGGCGTCGATATTGCTCGGGGTGGGAATGGTAAGCTGGACCGCGAGGCGGCCACGAACGAGACAGAGGATTAGACATGGGATTCCCTCAGGCCCGTGTAACGGATTTGCACATGTGTACGCTGCCGGCGCCGCCGCCAGCGCCACCACCACCGGCCCCGGTGCCAATGCCGATCATGCCACCCTGCTGCCCAACGGTTCTGGTTGCCAAGCTGCCTGCTGCGCGGCTGACGGATCTTGCGACACCGGCCTTCCCGCACCCGATCATCAAGGGGTCGGCGACGGTATTGATCAGCAAGTTACCGGCGGCGCGGGTGATGGATACCTGCGCCTGCGGCGGCCCGATCATCAAGGGGGAGTTCACGGTGCTGGTTGGAGGATGAAGACACAGGAATGACGGTCACACTAAAATTTCAATCCACCGGCATCGTGCCGGGCGACGGGCGCCCGGTATCGATGCAGGGGGGCTCTTTGACCGTCGGGCGTGGCCCGGCCAACGACCTTGTATTGCCCGATCCCGAAAAAACGCTCAGCAAAAGCCATTTTGTGATCGAAGATCACAATGGCAATGTGGTGATCGTCGATCTGTCGACGAACGGGACCTTTCTGAACTATTCCAAGATCGCCTTGGGCCGCACCCCAACGCCTTTGAACAACGGCGATGTGCTGACGGCGGGCGGCTATGAGATGATCGTCGAGATTGGCGCAGATCTTCCGACATTCGAAGAAATGATCCCGCAGCCGATGCAACAGGCCGGGGTCTCTCCGGGTCAGGCTCAGAATGCGCCGGATCCTTTGGCTTTGCTGGATGACGCAGGGCCGGGTGGTGACTTTCTCGATGATCTGCTGGGCGGTGATGCGCCAAAGGGACCGGGGCAGATTGCGACACCAGATCCGATGGACGAATTGCTGCCTCCGCTCGATGACGACGATCCGTTTTTCGCCAAACCCAAAGATCCACATGCAGGTATGGGGGCTAGCGATGCGATGCATAACCCGTCCACATCGGATGCGTTTACGGCCCCACAAAGCGGGGGCAGGGCGAACCTGATTCCGGATGATTGGGATGATGATCTGTTGTCGCCTTCAGGCGGCGCACCTGCAGATCCTTTTTCCACACCGGAACCTTCTGCACAAACCACCCCCCCGCCTGTAAGGCCTGCGCCGCAAGATCAAACTCCTGCGCATCCCAAGCCGCCAATACCCGAACCCCCCGCACCGGTGACCGCAACTGTAGGTGATCCGTCCGCGGCGCGTGCGTTCTTGGAAGCACTGGAGGTCGATGATCTGAAAATCGACGATGCTGACCTGCCCGCAACGATGGGGCGGATGGGTCGCGTGCTGCGCACCATGATCTCGGGTCTGCGCGAAATCCTGATGACGCGCACCTCGATCAAGTCCGAGTTTCGCATTGATCAGACGATGATCAGCGCCGGTGGGAACAACCCGCTGAAATTCTCGATCAGTGCCGAACAGGCCATCGAGGCGTTGGTCAAACCCCGGGTCAAAGGGTATTTGGCGTCCGAGGAAGCCACCGAGCAGGCTTTGAATGACATCAAAGCCCATGAGGTTGCGATGGTTACGGGCATGGAGGCCGCGTTGAAAGGCGTTCTGGCCCGGCTCGACCCCGAGGTGCTGGCTGGAAAAATTGAGGATTCGGGCAAACTTGGGTCACTTTTCAAGGGTAAGAAGGCCCAATATTGGGAAGTATACGAAAAGATGTATGCCGAAATCTCGGATCAGGCAGAAAATGATTTCCACGATCTCTTCAGCCGGGAATTCGCGCGCGCGTACAAAGATCAGCTGGAAAAGCTGAAATAACGCCTGAATTGGGCGAAAGAACAAAGGAGGGCAGCCATTGTCCTGGGACAGCAAGGTGCTTTGGACCGAAGGGTTGTTTCTGCAACCCCATCATTTTCAGCAGGCGGATCGGTATACCGAGGCGCTTGTCGCTGGGCTTGCCCGCCGCGTCACCCCCTATGCCTGGGGTGTCAGCGCGCTTGAGATTGATGACGAAGTTCTGAAAGTCGGCCAATTCGCGCTGAAATCCTGTTCGGGGCTGACACCGGACGGGCAGGTGTTTCGCGTGCCACAAGCCGAAGATCACCCGCCCGCGCTGGAAGTGCCGGAAACGATCAAGGATTGCATTGTCTATCTGACCGTCCCGCAACGTCGCCAGGGAGCGTCCGAGGTCGATTTGAGCGGTGCGGAGCAATCCGTCAGCCGGTTGCGCCCAGCGGAACAGGAAATCACCGATGTGATGAGCCAGCAGAAAAAACCGGTGACGTTGGGCGTTGGCAAGCTGCGCCTGCAATTTGCGCTCGCAGTGGATGATCTGGCCGATAAGCTGGCCATTCCGATTGCCAAGATCATCGAAGTGCGCCCCGACAAAGAGATCATCCTGGATCGCGGGTTCATCCCGTCGGTTCTGGACGTGCGTGCGGCACCCGCGCTGGCTGGCTTCATGAACGAGCTTGAGGGGATGCTGTCTCATCGCATGCAAGCGCTGGCCGGGCGTTTGTCTGAGGGCGGCCCGGCTAAAGGTGCGGCCGAGATCTCGGACTTTTTGCTGTTGATGACAATCAACCGCAACCTGCCGCTGGTACGCCATTTCGCCAATATCGAAAATGTGCATCCCGAACACGCCTATCGCGTCTGCGCCTCGCTTGCGGGCGAATTGGCAACTTTCATGAGCGCCGAGAAAGAGGCCGTGCAATTCCCGGCCTATCAGCATGACAGTCTGACCGAGTCATTCGCTCCGGTGATCCGGGCGCTGCGGCAATATCTCAGCTCGGTTCTGGAACAGACCGCGATTTCGATCCCGCTGGAGCCGCGCAAATACGGCATCAGCGTTGGCGTCATTGCCGATCGCAAGCTGATTGGCAGCGCGGGCTTTGTGCTGGCCGTCAATGCCGATATTCCCGCCGAAGACGTGCGCCGCCACTTTGCCGGTCAGGCCAAGACTGGCCCGGTCGAGGAAATCCGCCAATTGGTAAATTCGGCTCTGCCCGGAATTACCTTGCGGCCTTTGCCCGTGGCCCCGCGGCAAATCCCCTACCATTCTGGCGTTGTCTATTTCGAGCTTGATGCCGCCAGCCCGTATTGGAGCAAAATGACAACTTCTGGCGGTATCGCAGTGCATGTGTCGGGGCAATATCCGGGGCTTGAAATGGAGCTGTGGGCCATCCGTAATCAGTAAATTCACCCCTTCCTGTGTGAAGGTGATTACTGGCTGAGGCGAAACAAATTGATAGGGTCGATCCTGTGGCTCAGACTGCAACAGGGGGCCTTGAAGGAAACAGGTAGACGATGTCCGACAAAGATCCTTTTGCCGAACCGGACGATACCGACAAAACGGTGATCCGACCCAATCCGGGTGGTCGCCGTCAAACTGGTGGCGTGCAGCAGCCTGCGGCGCCGCAACATCCGGCAGGGTATCCCGATCCGCTAGAGCAGCCGCTTGCATCGCAAGCAGCAGCTCCGGCGGGATACGGTGTGCCGCCCGCGCAGTCACAACCGCCTTCGGGCCCGACCGAGGATTTGGCAACCACGGGTATGAACCGGTTGAATGCCTGTGCGGCACCGCTGTTTTCCCTGATCAGCCGCATTCGCAACCGCGCACAGCATATGGACCCGGACAAACTGCGCCAAAGCGTCGTGGCCGAGGTGCGCAGCTTTGAGAATACCGCACTGCAAGCTGGCATCCCGGCCCAAAGCGTCAAGGTCGCCCGATATGCGCTGTGCGCCACTTTGGATGATGTTGTCCTGAACACGCCTTGGGGAGGGCAATCCTCTTGGGCCACGCAATCCCTGGTGGGGACATTCCATCGCGAAACTGTTGGCGGTGACCGGTTTTATGACTTGCTTGCCCGGCTGGAACAGGATCCGGCGAACAATATCGAGTTGCTGGAATTTGTGTATATGTGCCTTTCGCTTGGCTTTGAAGGCCGGTTGCGGGTGGAACAGGGCGGGCCCGACAAACATCTGCAAATCCGGCAGGGTCTGGCCCGCGTGATCCGGGCACAGCGCGGTGCGTTCGAACATGATCTGGCACCGCATTGGGAAGGTGAGAACAAGCCCTATCGCGCGCTCAGCCTATGGAAACCGGTCTGGATCGCGCTTGGTGTAACTGCCTTGTTGCTGATGATCGAGTTTGGCGGTCTGTCGTATGCCCTGTCGAACAAAACCGAAAACCTCGTCGGACAGATGTCAGTGATTGATGCAGGGCCGGTGACCGAATTACAGCGCCGTGCGCCACCACCACCGCCACCGCCACCGCAAGCTCAGCCGCAGGTCGAAAAGGTCGTGGCCTTCTTGCAGCCGGAAATCGATGAAGGTTTGGTAGAAGTCTTTGAAAAGGGCAACACGCTGATCATACGTATCAAAGGGTCGGGGATGTTCGGATCGGGCTCGGATCATCTGCAAGACAAATTCCGCGAACCGGTGCGCCGCGTGGCCGTCGCCCTGAATGAAGAGCCCGGAACGGTGATTGTCGCGGGGCATTCGGACAATGTGCCGATCCGCTCGTCCCGGTTCCCGTCCAATCTGGCCCTCTCTTTGGCCCGCGCCAAATCGGTGATGAACCAAATGGCCGGTGAAATGGCCAACCCCAACCGGCTCAGCGCCGAGGGCCGCGCCGAAAGCGAGCCAATTGCCGATAACGCCACCCGCGAAGGTCGGGCGACCAATCGCCGGATCGAAGTCCTGCTGGTTCAGGAGGAGAGCTGATGTATTTCCTCAAGATTCTGAAATTCATATTCCTGTCGATCTACACCGTGCTGTTCTTTACGGCCACCGCGCTGTCGCTGGCCTTGTACTTCTTCGGTCCGATGATCGGATCGGATGAGTGGCGACCATTGGACAGTTCAACCACACGACTGATCTGGTGCGGGGTTATCTACGCCTTTTTCTTGGCCATCGGGCTGACAGTCTTCTTCTTGCGCCGGCGGCGCGACAAGAAACTGACCGAAGAGATCACTGAGTCCGTCAGTGATGGCGGTGACATGATCGACAGCGAAATTTCCGAGCTGCGCGGCAAGTTGAAAACCGCCATGGCAGCGTTGCGTAAATCCAAGAACGGACGGCGTCACCTGAACGAACTGCCCTGGTACGTGATGATCGGCCCCCCGGGTGCCGGAAAAACCACAGCCATTGTCAACTCGGGCCTGAACTTCCCTCTGGCGGATGAGCTGGGCAAAACGGCAATCGGCGGTGTTGGGGGCACAAGAAACTGCGATTGGTGGTTCACTGAGAACGCCGTGCTGATCGACACGGCCGGTCGGTATACGACCCAGGAAAGCGATGCCGAGGTCGACAACGCGGCCTGGATCGGGTTTTTGAACCTGCTGAAGAAATACCGCAAACGCCAGCCGATCAATGGCGCGATGATCGCGATTTCCCTGTCTGATCTGTCGCTGCAAGATGAGGTGACGCAACAAGAACACGCCAAAGCAGTGCGCCGTCGACTGGAAGAGCTGCGCGAGAAGCTGGGCGTGCGGTTCCCGGTCTATATCCTCTTTACCAAGGCAGACCTGATCGCGGGTTTTGCCGAGTTCTTTGACAATCTGGGCAAGGAAGATCGCGAACAGGTCTGGGGTTTCACTCTGCCATTGGACAAGTCGCGCAGCGAACAATCACCGGTCGCGGCTTTTGACGAAGAATTTGCTTTGTTGCTGGGGCGTCTTAATGCTCAGTCGCTGGAGCGTATGCAGACCGAGACCGATCCGCAGCGCCGTGCGCTGATCGCCGGTTTCCCGATGCAGGTCGCTTCAGTCCGCAAAGTGGCGCATGAATTCCTGACCGAAGTGTTTCAGGACAGCCGATATCAACATCGCCACATGCTGCGCGGCGTGTATTTCACGTCTGGCACGCAAGAAGGTACTCCGATTGACCGGCTGATGCTCGGCATGGCGCGCACCTTCGGCATCGGGCGTCAGGCCATCGGGTCCGGGCAGGGCTCGGGGCGGTCGTATTTCCTGACGCGGCTCTTTGATCAGGTCATCTTTCGCGAGGCAGGTCTGGTCAGCGCCGATGACAAGGTCGAGCGGCGATACAAAATCACCAAATGGGCGTCGATTGCGGCCACTTTGCTGGCAGCGATTGCCGTCGGTGGGTTGCTGGTGCGCAGCTTTATGGGCAATTCCGATCTGATCGCCGAAGCGCAGGAGGGCGTGTCGGCCTATCAGGCAGCGGCGGCGACCCTGCCGCCCAGCCCGGTGGGCGATACTGATCTGGTGCCGGTTGTTGCCGCGTTGAATTCCCTGCGCGACCTGCCCGCCAATCCGACACTGTCCGACCCAGACCCGGAACGGCGACTGACCTATGGGCTGTATCAGGGCGATGTGATTGGCACGCAGGCAGCGCAAACCTATCGCGCTGCGTTGAACCAGCGTTTGCTGCCGCGGCTATTGCTACGTCTGGAAGAACAGATGGCCGCCAATATCAACAACCCCGACGTTCTGTACGAAGCGTTGAAAGTGTATCTGATGCTGGGGCTGCAGGGGCCTATGAACCAGGATCTGGTCAAGGAATGGATGAATATCGATTGGACAGTGTCCTTCCCTGGTCCGTCGCGGGAAGAGTTGCGCACTGATCTGAACGACCACCTGGATGCGCTGCTCAGCCAGCCGATGCAAGAGGTGGCGCTGAACGGCCCGATGGTCGATCAAATTCAGGGCATCCTGTCGGAACTGCCTTTAGCACAGCGTGTTTACAACGGTATCATCTCTAGCCCCGCGGCAACAGCGCTTCCAGAATGGCGGATCACGGATGTTGGTGGGCCCGCAGTGGGCCGTGTTCTGGTCCGCTCCTCGGGTAAGCCGCTGAATGAGGGCATCGAAGGGATCTTTACGCATTCCGGGTTCAACGATGTTTTGCTGGGCGAAGCCCTCGGCGTCGCGAAACGGGTGCAGAAGGAAAGCTGGGTATTGGGTCCGCGTGGTGAGGCCGAACAGACCGAGCAGGCGCTTGCTGCGCTCAGCCGGGATGTTCTGGATCTCTATTACAACGACTATATCGCCCGCTATGACGCGATGCTCGGTGATATCGACATTGTTCCGATGGAAAGCCTCAGCCACGCGGTTGAGGTGACGAACGTTCTGTCGGGCCCAACGTCTCCGATTGTTAACATTCTGAATTCGATTTCAGATGAAACCAAGCTGACCGAAAGCAAATCGCTTTTGGCGGATAGTGGCGCTCTGAACGAGGGCTTGTCAAACGCTGCAAGCCTTGAATTGCAGTCGGCCACATCGGTTCAAACCCAGATCCTGCTTGAAGCGTTGGCCAAGTCCAGCGGCGTTGGAAACTCCGAACCGGTGCAGGAACCGGGCCAGTACGTGCAGGATCGCTTTTCCTGGCTGCATCAACTGGTCGATTCACAAGAGGGGCAACCTTCGCAATTGGATATGCTGATGGGCTCGCTAACCGGCGTGTATCAAGAGCTGAACAAAATGTCGTTCAGTGGCGTTTCAGGCGGTGAGACCGGTCAGGCGTTGCAGCAGTTCCAGCAAGAGGCTGCCCGCATACCCGGCCCGATGGAACGCTGGGCCGTACAGATCATCGACGGATCGTCAGGGATCACCTCGGACAGCACCCGGGCGTCGATCAATGCGCGTTGGCAGGCCAATGTTCTGCCGTTCTGCAAACAGGTGGTTACCGATCGGTATCCGTTCAACCGCCGCTCGGGCGCTGATGTGGCGATGGGCGATTTTGGCAAGCTGTTCGGCCCGCAGGGTTTGATCGACACGTTTTTTACGCAAAATCTGGCCAAACACGTAGATATGCGCACCCGGCCATGGTCTTGGAAATCCGGTGTCAACGAGGCCGATCTTGGGATTAGCCAGGCTGTCCTGACCCAATTCCAGAACGCCGCCGAAATCAAAGAGGCGTTCTTTGCCGCAGGTCCGCAGCCTCAGATCCAGTTTCAGATCATGCCCGAAGCGCTGGACCCAAAGGCAAAAGGTGTAAAGCTTGAGATCGACGGCCAATCGCTTGAGTTCCGTCACCGTGGCGGACTGCCATCGCCCTTGGCGGTGACCTGGCCGGGGTCGGTCGGGTTGGCACGGGTGAGCTTTGACCCCGAAAAACGCAACATTGAAAGTGTGCTGTCCAAGGATGGCCCCTGGGCGTGGTTCCGTCTGCTGGATGCGGCAGAGGTGCGCCGCACGAATGTCTCGGACCGCAAGAAAGTGATCTTTAACGTGGGCGGTCGCATCGCGATCTTCCAGTTGCAGTCGGGATCGGTCATCAACCCCTTTGCACTGCCGGCGCTGCAACAGTTCAGCTGCCCCAAGTCGTTCTGATGCAGCAGACGGGCTTTGGCGCTTTTGGCAAAATGCCTTCGGTCGGGGATTTTTTTCGACTGGGCGTTCCCCCGAGTTTCGTGCAGCCCTGGGATACTTGGATACAGCGCAGCATGCTGGACGCGGCGCAATCCCTGGGTCAGGCGTGGGACCAGCATTATATGTCCAGCCCGATCTGGAGGTTTTGCCTGTCGCCGGGGCTGGCCGGTCCGCAAAAGATGCTGGGCGTGCTGATGCCGTCGGTTGATCGGGTCGGTCGCCGTTTTCCCCTGACACTGGTCGCGCCATTGTCAAACGAAGGTTCGGCCCTGCTGGCGCATTTCCGGTCATTGGACACCTACCGGAAGCTTGAAGACTTGGCTTTGGCCGCGTTGGAAGATGACATGACCCGTGACAAGCTTGAGGCGGGTTTGGCGGAAATCGCCGCGCCCGTCCAACAACCTGCAGCGCCCGTCCGGGGACATGGAAATACGATGGTCCTGACACGCGGTGAAGCGTCCGACAGTTTGCTGCCGGATTTCGCATCCGGGTTGGCATCGCAACGATATCGCACCCCAAGTGTTTGGAGCACCGAAATCGACGGGGTGCCAAGGCTGATGGTCTGTGAAGGTTTGCCGGAAGGGCCAAACCTGCAAGGCCTGTTCAATCTTCACGCCGCATTATGGACCGAGGCCAGACCAATATGAATTCAAGTCACCGCGTTCGGTACAGCGCCCGCAGCCATGTCGGGCTAAAGCGCAAGGTCAACGAAGACTCGGTGCTGGCGCTGCCAGAGGAAAGCCTTTGGCTCGTTGCTGACGGCATGGGGGGCTATGAGGCAGGGGACTATGCCAGCCGCCTGGTGGCCGACATGGTTGCCGCGATGCCGCCGGGATTGCCTCCGACCGAGCGTTTGTCGGCCTTGCGCGATGCGATCCAGAAAGCGCATGGCGTGATCCGTCAGGAATCCGAGGCTCGAGGCGGTGGCACCATTGGCACTACGGTCGCGTGCATCATGCTCGCCAATGGGCATTTTGTCGGGCTCTGGGCGGGGGATAGCCGGATATACCTGTTGCGGGAGCGCAAAATCCAGATGCTGACGACTGATCATTCGGTTGTTGCCGATCTGGTTCTGGCCGGACAAATGAGCTGGGATGAGGCCGAACAACATCCGCAATCCAATGCTATCACCCGCGCGGTTGGCGTTGGTGACACGTTGGAGCTGGACAAAATCCGCGGCGAGGTTCAGCCCGGCGACCGTTTCCTGATCTGCTCGGACGGGCTTAGCAAATATGCCACTTTCTCGATGCTCGAGAAGGCCCTGACCGAGATGCCGATTGAAACGGTTGCGGATCAGTTGATCCAAGTTGCTCTGGATGGCGGCGGGGCTGACAATATCAGCGTGATCGTGGTGGACGTTCTCTGACCTAGAACATCTGCGGCAACGGCGGGATGGCTGGGGCTGGCGGCAGTTTCATGCTGCTCAGGCTGTCGCGCACTGATCCAATATCTGTGGTGCAGGCGTCGCAAGGCCCAAGTGGCAGTCCCGGCAGGGATTTGGCCATTTTCGCCAGCGCCTGGAGGATCGGAAGGATCGGCACCGCTGGGGGTTGAACACGCAGTGAAGCTGCGAGGTTCATCGCACCGCTTTGTGCGGTCTGTGCCCCTTGTGTGACGTCTTCTAGCTTGGGCAGCGCATCCAGTTGCAATTGCAGCGCCTGAGCTTCCAGCGGGACAGGGACATGCAACCGCGCCATGTATCTGAGCATCGCGTTAACCCGGGCAATACCGCTGGGCGTCAGCGCGTCGGGGCCAAAGGCCTCTTGAATCGTTGTCAGATCCTTTAGCTGATCGGCCATGGCCATCAGCTCATCCAATGAGATCGGCAAATTCGGGACCGGTATCGCCGAAAGCGCCGCCAACTGCCCCAACAGCGCCCGCATCATGTTCGGATCCGAAACCGGAGGCAGACCCATGCTCGCCGGTGCCGCTGCCGCCGGGGCCAGCAAGGCAAGCTGTCTCGACAGATCAAGTTTGGGGCGCGGCAAGGCAAAGGGCGGGAGCGTGATACGAGGCAGGGAGGCCGCGAAGTTCAGAGCCGCAGAACAGGTGCCTCGCGATCCAGCCTCACCAACTTCCATGGCCGCCTCATAGGAATAATCGAGCCCTGCAAGCGCCATCGGACAGATCCCACGCGCACGCAACGCCAGTGTCATATTGGCTGCCAAGGTCATGTTTTGCAGCTGAGGCCCCGGTATCTTGGGCATGTTCTGCGCGGCGGGCAGGACATTTGCCGCAAGGCTCATCACCGCTTGCTGTATCTCTGCCAGCAAGGCGCGCGTGTTGGTCAGCGGGAAACCGGCGGCGACCAGTTTCATCATCATTGAGATCGCACCACCACCGTCAGTTGGCAAGATAGCTGGCAGAGCGACATTGGGGGCCTTGGCATTCATGGTCGCCCGCATATACATGTCAGGCGTCATATCAGGCAGCATCGCGTTCAGTTTCAGATCCGCGCGCGCCTGACTGCTGGCATTGCCCTGCAGACCCAGCAACGACAAAAGCTTCATCATCTGTGGCGGCACTGCGCGCACCGACAGGTTCGCCGTTGGCCTCAGGTTGGGCAGGGTGGTCGCGTTGGATTTGCAAAAGCAGGGCATGATATCAGCGCACCCGTTCCTATTGTTCCAGAGTTGTCAGGATGCGGCTATCCAAGGACAGGATCTGCGTGTCGACGTTCCGATCCTGTTCCCGAAGCGCTTCGGCATAACCCGCAGCGGATTCGGTTGTGGGCCGGAGCGTGTCGAACAGCTGGTTGTCGGTGTGCAGGACAATCACTTTGCTTTTGCCCAACGCACTGTCATCGACTTGAAACGCGATGCCACCGTTCTCGCGACTTTCGGGGATCGAATAGGCAACCCGAACCGACATCGGACCCGTTTCACCATTTCGCAGAGCTGAGATACTGTTTTCCTGACGTGTCACGTTCGGGATCAGGTGAAAGACGTTGCCAGACACATCGAGCACGGACACAGACAAGTAACCATCCTGCACGTCACCGGGCAGATCGACATCAATCACTGGATTTTGCCCTACAACGAAATCCCCGGATGGGTTCGGGCTGTTGTTTTCTTCCCCATTGAAAAATGCGATTGAAATATCGCTCGACGGAGCGCTTGGAAGGAAATTTTCGATCAAGCACAGGGTTGGGTTCAGCAAATTGACCTGGCCCAAATCAATAGGCCGACCACCGGCAAGCGCATTCAACGCGGTTTGCAATCCGATCATACTGTCCTGCGACGCCAGGGTACCGCTGACTCTGATCGCTGTCTCGGGGCCGTAACCTGTGGCCGGGGCATCGACCAGCTCAAGCGGCCCGCAATCGGCCAGCCCATTCAAGACCGGGCGAATATCGGCGGCGGGTAGGAACAAGGGCTCAAGCTCCAGCTCGACAGAGCCTTCGAGCCCAGCAGGAAGGCCAGCCGAGTAAAGCTGCTCCAATGCGCCATGCAGGGTTTCGTTGGTGGTTTGGCCGGTCAGCCTCGCCTCATTCCCGTTCACCACCAGTCGCCATTCGTCCATTTCCATGACCGAGTCGACGATTTCAGTGACAGCGCTGCCCCAATTCTCGGAAATGTCGCCCGAAGCCAGGGTCAGATCGACTTCGCCACCTTCGGCGGTCATGTCGCTGGTCAAGGCATCACGAACATCTTCGGAAGGAACAAAGCCCACTACGCGCGGCGGCAGGTCGGCGCGCTTATCTGCCACAAGCGTATAGGGTGCCGCGACGGGATAGGACGGGGCCAGAAAGCCGTCAAATGCACCGCCGAAGTAACCACCAGCACCAATACCTGCGACGGCCAGAACGCCAACAACTGCAACCAGTCCCCCGCGCGACTTCTTGGTTTGACCGGCCTTCGCAGGCTTTGAGCTCGTGTTGCGCGGGGTCGGGGCGGGTTCGGACGGGGCCTTCACCGATTCCGGCGCTGGCGCGGACTGGCTTTTGGGAACGATAATTGTCGCGTCGTCTTCGCTCTCGGCTTCGACAGAGGCGCCTGACCGCGCAGACGCCAAAGTGCGCAGCACGTCGCTGGCGGTTTGGTACCTCTCATCGGGATTGGGCGCCGTCATCTTGTCGATGATAGCCTTCAAAGGTTCCGGTACACCGCTCGTGTCCAGCGGCTGTTTCTTGTTCTCGACAACTTCCAAAAGGTTGCGCCCGGCGTCGGCCTTTTGCCCACGAAAGTTGGCCAGCAGCAGAGCGCCCAGAGAATAGATGTCCGTGCGTTGATCCGTTTTGCCCGAAAGTTGTTCGGGGGCTGCATAGGCGTATTTACCCGCAAATTCTCCACCGACGATGGTTTCCGCACCCGGATTCGTGTCTTTTGCAATTCCGAAATCAATGATCACCGCCTGCGCCGGATCCCCATCACGCAAAATGATGTTGTCAGGGCTCAGGTCGCGGTGGACAATCTTACGCGCGTGGGCGGCCTCGAGCCCTTCGCAAACACGTTTGCAAACGGTCAGTATGTCCGCCGCAGACATCGGACCTTGGCGCAATTTCTGATCCAGACCCGGGCCATCCACATAGTCCATCACCAGATAGACATGCCCATCTGCGGTGCGGTTGTTCTCGGAATACCGGACAACCGCATCATGGCGGATATCGCGAATTTCCTCTTCGCGGGTCAGCAGAACGAGGTAGTCGTCATTGCTTGAAAATTCGGCCTTCAGAACTTTCAGCGCTGCGAGCCGCCCTGAAATCTCAGAGCGGGCCCGATAGACGTCAGATGTACCGCCCCGCCCAAGAATGGCCTCGATCCGATAAGTATTGTTCACCAGATCGCCCGGCTGAAACAGGTCGCCTGCGCGGGATTCAGTCATGCTGCCCTCAGTTTTTTAGGTGTTTAGCAGATTATAAATCAGCCAAGGGCCTGGAATTCAACGCGGCGATTTTCGTCAGCACGTGGATCAGCTTTGTTCAGAGGTTCGGCCTCGCCGAGGCCCAAAACCTCCAGCCGCTCTTCTGCGATGCCGCAATCGCTGACCAGAAAGCGCTTAACTTCCTTGGCGCGCAGCAAAGACAGGTTCTGGTTGTATTCCGCCGAACCGGCGCTGTCGGTGTGGCCGATGATCTGAAAGACGTTCACGTCCACATTCTTCATGGCCTGGCACAGGGACGACAGTTTCGGCTTTTCATCTTCGCGCAGCGCAGCTGAGGCGAAATCAAAGCGAACCTGAATGTTCACCTGATCTTCGGCTGCTACGGGTTGATATCCAGTGGGCGCTGTGGCGACAGTGGTTTCAGTCACGACATTGGCCGTCTCATCTGTCGCGGTGGAGGGCACCAGAACCAGCCCACGCGTTTTTTGCTTGTTAAAAGCGTCCGTGATCTCGTCGGTGGTCAGCTCGTCAGATTGGGCCAAAGCGATATTGGTCGCGCATACGATAGCAAACACCGAAGCGCCGATATATTTCAGGGATGAAAGTGCAATCATTTGTCCAATTCCTTCTCAATTTGAGCCAGAGATTACCGGTGCGCCCAACACCCGACAATGAAGAATGTCACACAGTCGAAAGACAATTTTAGGGCAATTGGGTGACAACTTGGCGGGCGCATTTTAAGTTCAACCTAGAAGGCAGCAGAAAACAGGAAAACCCACGCAATGCGCATCGTGCCCGCGATCATCTTGGCCGTGGCAATTATTCTTGCCCCGATTCTCTGGTATGTCGTTCCTCTGGTCATGCCTTTCGAGGAAAACTTCGAGGGGCCCGCAATCGACTCGGGCGCGCGGATCGAAATCGAGATGCTGAGCCAACAGGTAGAGGATTTGCGCAATCAGGTCGAACGCCTGACTCAGCAGATGTCCAGCGGCCAGAGCGGTGGGACGTATTTACAGCAGCAAAACCTTGATGCTGCGGATGATTTTGGGTTCGACAGTTCGACACCGAATGAAATCATAGACGCATACGCTCAGGTTGTGCTGATTGCAGACCGCAAAAAGGTGAACGAAGATCTTGAACTGGCTGGCGCGGCATTTCTTCGCGAAACATTTGGCCTGCCGCGCGAGGAATTGACGGATGAATGTCAGTCGATGACCAACCCTCGTCTGCAGGATAACCTGGTGTTGGAGGATGTTGGGCCGGTTCGGGTGCGGATGCTGAAACCGGCAATCGAATCCCTGAGAACGGTTTTCGAGAACATCGAACGCACAGACCCCGATCTCTATGCCCGGATCAATACGGCCGGCTCACTATGTGTGCGCCGCATCCGAGGGGCGACTGAATCGGCCTCTGCGCATGCCTATGGTCTTGCGGTCGATCTCAATATTGACGGTGTGCTCGATACCCTTGGCGACGGAAAAACACAGCTTGGCCTAACAATCTTGGCAGACTTCTTCCGCGATGAAGGATGGGTATGGGGGGCGGCCTGGGGACGCGAGGATTCGATGCATTTCGAAGTGAGCCGCGACAAGATCGAAGAATGGCTTGAGCAGGGTCTTTTTTGAGTTTTTTGCACCAGGAGCCCCGCCTTTGTGATCTGGAACACAGACCGATCACATAAAACCCGCGAAGAGGTTTCCTTATGTGGGGTAAATTCAACAAGCAGGCAGTAATGCTCGAACCGATCTTGCTTTGGGTATTGGGCTGCGTTCTGATCGGTGCCGCAATGCTCCCAAGCCAAACCAGACCAAACGCCAAAGGCCGCCTCGTCCCATGACGCCTATCAACAAGTTCGCTTCGGTCGCTTCGATGATTGCGGCTTTGTCTCTGGTCACCAGCGGGCCCGCGCAGGCGCAAAGTGCATCCAACCTGGCACCTTCGACATTTCAACCGCAAAATCAACGCAGTACCGGGCCAGTTACTGTCGCGCGCGATCCTGGCGCTCCGATTCCCGAGGGTGCAGATCGATTGTTTGTCACCGTCGGTGGTGTCGATATCCAAGGCGCTTTGCCACAGATGGCCGAGGCCAACGCCGCTTTTGCCGAACGGCTGACCGGCAAGCGCGTTGCCGTATCCGAGATCTTTGCGGCGACCAATCGGCTTGAAACCGCCTACACCAATGCGGGGTACGTTCTAAGCCGCGTGGTCCTTCCGCAGCAGACGCTGCGAGACGGCGGAACCCTGCGGATCGTCGTGATCGATGGCTTCATCGAACGGATTGTTGCCGCAAAGGTACCCGATCAGGCGCGCGAACGGGTTGTTGCGATCACGCAGCCTCTGATCGGCAAGCGCGGAGTGACACTGCAACAGATTGAACGCGCCCTGTTGCTTGCGGGCGATACGTTTGGACTGCGCCTGGCTTCAACACTGTCAGCCGGTGATGCTTCGGGTGCAACGGTTTTGACACTGGATGGTCAATTCAAGCAGTTCACCGGATCTTATGGCTTTGACAACACGCTGTCGGATGAACTTGGCCCTGTAAACCTGTCGCTCGGGCTTGAGGTCAACGGTGCGTTTGATCTGGGTGAGACATTCTATTTCAACGCAGGCGGTGCAGCGCCACGCTATTTCTCAAGTGATCCCCAATACCGGATTCTTGCGGCGGGGGCTGTGCTTCCGGTCGGTTACGACGGTCTGACCCTTAACGCTGAATTCACCACAAGTACAGCGCAACCCGATTCCAGTTTCCTGCCTAATGAAAGCCGTTTCGACCGCTTTTCGTTCAGGTTGTATTATCCCTGGATCAGGTCGCGGAAACTGAACCTGTCATCACAACTTATTCTGGATCGGATCAGCGACTCGCAGGACATTTTGGCAGGATCACTCAAGCTGCCGATCTATGACGACGATCTAAGTGTTCTACGGGCGACGGCTGACGCGTCGGTGAACTATGAAAACGGATCGTTTCTGAGGGGTAGCGCGATCTTGTCACGTGGATTGGACGCATTTGGTGCCAGTTCGACTGCGGGGCCGGGCGACACACCCTTGTCCCGGCAAGGGGCCAGCGCAGAGTTCACCAAGCTGGTTCTGTCGGCGCAATATCAGCGCCCGCTCAGCGCGCTGTGGTCGCTTAGCATGAGTGGTCGCGTTCAAACAAGCTTTGGAGACCCGCTGGTGACCTCCGAGCAATTCAATATCGCCAGCTCTAGCGAATTGTCGACCTTTGATGCCGGCGAGTTGCGCGGGGATGATGGCTGGGTTGTTCGGACCGAGGTTGGGCGGTCGCAGCAAGTCACGCTTGCTGGGGTTCCTCTGTTGCTGAAACCCTATGCTTTCGGCGCATACGGAGAACTTGGCCTGCAACAACCCACAGTATTTGAGCAAAGCACAACCACTGCCTATTCCTATGGGATCGGGCTTGATTTGTTTACGATTGAAGACTCGGCCTATCGATCCGGATCGGTACGAGTGGAATATGGAAGGGGCGAACGCGATGACCTTGGACAAGATGGAAACAGGTTCACCATCGTTGCAAGCCGCAGGTTCTAAGCGAGCCACCCTGTGGTACTGCGCGGCGATTTTGTCCGCCTCGGCGCTGTTGTGGACCACAACGGCGGTGGCGCAATCCTTGCCCAATGGCGGAACCGTTGCAGCGGGCCAGGTCAAGATCAAGCAACCCAACGCGAACACGTTGAACATCAACCAGGGTTCGAACGCTGCGATTGTAAACTGGAGCGGGTTCTCGATCGGGTCGGGATCGACGGTCAACATCCAGCAGCCGGGCAAGAACAGTGTGATCCTGAATCGCGTGACCGGCGACACAACCAGCCAAATCCACGGTCAGATGAACGCAAATGGCAAGGTTCATCTGGTCAATCCCAACGGTATCGTCATCGGGCCAAATGGCCATGTTAACGCAGCGGGATTTGTGGCCTCGACACTGGATATCTCGGATGATGATTTTCTGAACGGCAGATATCGCTACGCTGGCGACGGCGCGTCAGCCGCTGTTGAGAATGCCGGGACGATATCCATCGTACCCGGGGGCTATGCCGCACTGATCGGTGGCAAGGTGACCAATTCGGGGTTGATCCAGGTTCCCTTGGGCAAAGTCGGGCTTGGGGCCGGAGAAAAAGTAACATTGGATGTGTCGGGCGATGGCTTTCTTCAGGTTGCCGTACCCTCTGACACGACAATGGAGGATCTGGTCACCAATTCCGGGCGGATCGAAGCGGATGGAGGTGTTGTGCACCTGAAAGCCGCCAGCGCGCGCAATGCGGCGCGTCAGGTTATCAATATGTCAGGCGTGATCGAGGCCCGCTCGGTCAGTGGTGTGTCCGGCGCAGTGGTGCTTGGCGGCAGCGGTGGCGGCGTCCAAATCAGCGGCAAGATCGACACCTCGGCGCGCAAAGCGGAACTGACCCGCTCGCCCCGGCCCCGGGTTCGGTCGCCGGATGGTGGCACAATCACGGTCACTGGCGAGGCGATCAAGCTGGCCGGTGCAACGTTAAAAGCCAATGGGGCAGGGGCCGGAGACGGCGGCACCATCCTTGTTGGCGGTGACTTCCAGGGCGGCGGGTCCTTGCAAACGGCGCATACAACCACGGTGGATGCAAATTCAAAGATCGTCGCAAATGGCGGTACGCGCGGTGACGGCGGGCGCATCATCGTCTGGTCCGACTATCTGACCAAGTTCCATGGCGACATCTCGGCCCGTGGCGGCGCCGAAGCTGGCGATGGCGGGTTTGCCGAGGTTTCTGGCAAGATCGATCTGATCTATCGCGGTTTCGCCGACTTGCGCGCGCCCAATGGCCGAATTGGCGAGTTGCTGCTGGACCCGATCAATGTGACCGTTCCCGGCACGATTTCGGAAGCTGTTCTGGAAGGGCAACTGGCCTCGGCAGATGTGACGTTGACCACGTCGGGAACCGGTCCGGATGCGGGCAACATCACGATCAACGCGGATATCGATTGGACAAGCGCCACCGATCTTATCTTGATCGCGGACAATGCGATTACGCTGAACGGTGCCATCACTGCGCCCAGCGGTGGGTTGGTCTTAACTGCGCTCGGGGCCGTCGACGGGCTTGGTCTGATCACCACAGGCGCCGGTGGGGACGTCAATGTCGGCACATTTTCTTTGCTGGCAGGCTTCTGGCGTCAGATCAGCACCAATCTGCCCAGCTTTGCGGCGTCCGATTTCGCGATCAACCCCTCAGCCAATTTCCTGCGCGTCACGGGTGGCAACGGATCAGGTTCGAATCCGTACAGTTTGACCGACGTCTATGGCCTGCAAGGCATTGGCGGCTCGCAGCTGTCCAGCCTCAATTTCGAACTGGCCAACAATATCGACGCCTCTGCCACCTCGACCTGGTTCCGCGGTTTTGAACCGATGAATTTTTCTGGCACCCTGGAAGGCAACCGGTTTGCTATCGACGGATTGTTCATAAACGACACCTTCAACGCCGCTGGGCTTTTCAACGTCCTCAGCGGCACGGTCCGGAATTTGTCGATCACCAATGCCGACGTCTCGGTTGGTGAAGGTGGTATACTGGCCGCCGTCAACGACGGCACCGTATCGGGCGTGATGACTTCGGGGACGTTGTTCAGCGGTGGCTATGCCCCGTCCGGCGGATTGGTCGGCGAAAACAGCGGCACGATCATCGATAGCTTTTCCACAGCCGCCGTCGATGTGATCCCGATTGAATCGGACACGGTAATCACCGGTGGCTTGGTGGGTCGAAACACCGGCAGCATTATCCGATCCCATAGCACAGGGTCGGTAACCGGCAGCGCTTCGTTAACCTATGTAATGGGTGGTCTCGTTGGTGAGAATTTTTCTCTGATACGGGATTCATATTCCACGTCGAGTGTGACAGGTGGAAACAGCCTGGCGCCGTCGACATCACCAGCCAATTTTGGCGGTCTGGTCGGATCAAATAGCGGCACGATAACGCGCACCTACGCCACCGGGCCCGTCAGTTTTTCCGGGGCGAATGTCTCGCCGCGACTTGGTGGGCTGGTTGGTGCGAATACCGGCTCGGTTAACGCATCGTTCTGGAACCGCAACACAACCGGGCAATCGTCCAGCGCGGGCGGCGGCACCAGCCTGACCACGCGACAACTGCAGAACACGCAAACATTCTATCGCCTCGCTTCCGCCCAAGGGTGGAATTTCAGAACAAACTGGGCCCCCGGAACGGGCAGCACAAACCCAGCCAACTACACGACCTCGCCAGTGGTCTTTGCGATCCCGAATTCGATGGTTGTCCCAACCGGTGCGACATCGACGGCAACCGCAACCGGCACCGTCTATGGTGGGCCTTCGGTCTACCTGTTTGGACCCGCCTCGGATACGTTGAACACCGCATCCGCATTCCAGTCGCCAAATTTCGCAAGCACCTCACCGGGCACAACGAGTTTTACGCTCAGCTCATCGAACCTGGTCAGCTCCGGCGGTGTGAACTATGCGGTCGCCTCTTTGCCGGGGGTCGCAGTGATCGGTGGCACAACAACGATTATTCCGGTGCCCCCGACACCCACAGTGACAATCACACCCACAGTTGACACGACGATCACCGGTGGCGGCGGCGGTGGCACAGCCGTCACAACCGTAGCCGAGGCAGAAGCGGCTTTGGGCACGGTCGAGAATGCGTCGCAGGATTTCGACAGCGATGTTTCCTCTTGCGCCAGCAGCGGAGAAAATGTCAGCGAATACCTGTCATGCCTGGCCGAAGCCATGGATGACTACGCCGAAGATCTGGATGAGATCGTCGATGGTCTTCCGCCCGGCCTTGAATCCGTGGGCGACATCATCCGAGGCGCCAGCGCGGGCATCCGTGAAGCCGGCGAAACGGCCAACCGCCGTCTGGCTTTGGCCACCACCGCAGAAGAGCGCGCAGCAATCCGCCGCGATGCGGTGCAACAGGCGCGGCGCGAGATTCAGCAGGCGCAGCGCGAAATTCGCAAAGCGATCACATTGATCCGCGCAACGGACCCGGAACTTGTCATCATCCAGAACCAGCAGGTAGAAACAATCGTAGCTGCCGTAGGCCAGGCTGAAATCAGCCTCACCCGCGCCATCGGCCTTTGATCTGCCGGAGTAAGCACCGTGTTTTTGATCCGTAGCCTCGCCGCTGTGATATTGATGCTGTTCAGCGCCTGCGCTGCGCTTGCAGACAAACGCGTGGCTTTGGTGATTGGCAATTCGGATTACCTGGCGGTTGGCTCGCTGGACAATCCAATCAATGACGCCTCGGATCTGGCCATCGCGTTTGAAGGGCTTGGTTTTGACGTCTTTTTGGGCACGGATCTGACTCGGGACGAGATGTTGACGCTTGCGGAATCCTATGGGGCGACGGCGGCGGACTCCGACGTCTCCCTTCTGTTTTACGCGGGTCACGGGTTTCAGGTGGACGGTCGCAACTATCTTGTGCCCGTGGATGCCGAGATCTCGACCCCCGCGGACATCCCCGAACAGACCGTCGCGATGGAGGAATTTGTCAGCCGCATGGAACGTTCGAATGGGATCCGGCTGGTTTTTCTGGATGCCTGCCGCGACAATCCGTTCGAGGGCACCGGACTTGATGTGGGGGGTGATGGGCTTGCCCGCGTGGGCAGCGCGGCTGACTTTCTATTCGCTTATGCCACACAGCCCGACAATGTGGCCTATGACGGGACCGGACGGAACAGTTTTTTCACCGAAGCCTTGCTGAGCCATATCTATACGCCGGGTCAGGATATCTCGGATCTTTTGATCTCGGTGCGCAAGGATGTGCTGGCGGCCACCGGCGGGCGCCAGATCCCGTGGGACAATTCGTCCCTGACCCAACAATTCCGCTTTGACAACAGCCCTGTAACTGCATCCGAGGAAACTCTGCTGTGGCAAGTCGCGGCCAATGCGCAAGACCCGACTTTGATGCAGCTTTACATCGATCGCTACCCTCAGGGCGCGCATGTGGGTGAAGTGGTGGCCTTTCTGGACAAAGCCGATCAAGGCGAGATCGTAACCCGCTCGTTTTCGACCGGTGACGCGGATGAGCAGGCTGAACGGCTCTGGAAACTCGCACAACGCAGCCGGATGCGTCCCTTGCTGGAATTCTATCTGGAGCAGTATCCTGACGGACGTCATGTGGAACAAGCACAGCGGCTGATTGCATCGATTCCGCGTCCCGAAGACAGCACACCCGGGGGCATTTGCGAAAGACTGGCAACGCATCCAAGGGACCGAACCGCCAGCATTCCCGGAGTTCCTTTCACACGATTGCAGGAAAATGCGATCTCGGCGATCCAGGCCTGTAGTGCCGCGGCTGCTCAATCGCCCGATCTGCCGCATTACGTGGCCCTTCTGGCCCGGGCAACCATTGCGTCCGGCGATATCGAGCGTGCGGTTACGCTGTATCGACAGGCAGCAGAGCAAGGGGACCTGCGCGCCATGGTCTCGCTTGCGCAGTTGTACGAAGGCGGCACCGGTGTGGGGCAGGACACCAGCCGTGCCTTGGAACTCTACGAAAGCGCTGCGACAGGCGGCAGTTTCGACGCGATGATCAACCTGGCCGTGACCTTGTTCGAGGGGCAGATCGTTCCCAAAGACGAAACCCGAGCAGTGGCTTTGTTGCAGCAAGCGGCAGATGGTGGCTCGGCCAAAGCCACCTTCAACCTCGGCGTACTGGCTCAGGACGGTATCGCCGGCAGCCCAGACCAGGCGCTGGGGTATTTCCAGCGAGCGGCGCGCGACGGAGAATATCAGGGCTATCTGGCGGCGGCCATTTTACTGGATGAAGGCCGCGGGGTTCCGCGTGATCCATCTGAAGCGGCCCGGATGCTGTTACGTGGCGCGGCAGAGGATGATGGTGCCATCCTCGATCAGCTCTCATTGGCATCAGACCAATGGTCACGCGAGACAATCATGGAAGTTCAAAAACTGCTACAGCAGGCCGGTTATTACTCCAGCGCAATCGACGGAGTGCCCGGACCAAATTTCACCTCGGCCCTGCAACAATGGCGCAGAGGTGGATTTGACCCGATCATTCTGTCTGAGAACTGAACCGAACATCCTGGCACGGCCTATTGAGGTGGGTTTCGTAGGCTCGAAGCCAAAGACCGACATGCGAATGTTCCGGGCGCACGATGTCGTGCTGGATGACGCGCAAAAGTACTTTGTCGAAGAAACGGCGAAAGCGTCGTACGATTTGATGCCTAAGACTGTTGCGGCCAATTAACACCTGGCCAACCTTACGCCTACATAGCCGCCGCTTGAACTGGGCGGCTGCGTTGTACTTTGGGCAGGCTTTAAAGGACTTGAACCGCTCGTCCATGAATGGCAACCCAATAGGAAACCAACGTCACGTGAGAAATGTAAGATGAAAAGCCTAGTTCTAACGTGTTGCTTTGGAACTATCTCCCTTGGGTTTGCAGCGTTTCCGTTAGCTGCACAGCCCCGGCTAGGTTGGGCGTATCAGGTTGATGGGATTGCTGCGTTTCAAGGGGACGCGGATCTGAGCGACGGTGGTGAGTTCTCGGCAAGCCGGGCATTTCTACGTGCGACCGCACTTTACAATCTTGAAGGAGGAAGCTCCATTGGGCTTTCAACCAGCTTCGGCAAGCTGGAATATAGCTTTAGTCAATTGAACAATCAGCCATGGGAAAACATCCGTGACTTTCGCGTTAGTGTTCCCATGCGATTTCGTGCGAGCGACACAGCAACAATTTTTGTGTCACCACAGCTCAGGTGGGACTATCAAAGCGGGGCTTCCTCATCTGACGGCAGAACTTACGGAGTTTTTGCAGGTATTGCTTGGCAGCTGAACGAGAGGCTGACGATAGGTCCGGCCTTTGGTGCGTTTTCTCAGTTTGACGAGGACGGTGCAGACTATTTTCCTGCATTGCTGATCGATTGGGACATAAATGATCGCTGGAACTTGAACACAGGTTCTGGAGTCGGAGCGACGCAGGGGCCGGGGTTAACGCTAAGCTACAAGTTAAATGAGGCCTTGGACATTTCACTAAGTGCGCGATCCGAGAGAATTCGGTTCAGGTTGAATGGAGATGGCCTTGCCCCGGATGGAGTGGGCGAAGACAAGAGCATCCCTGTCGTTCTCTCTGTTGGGTACAACCCGAATCCTGGGGTTTCATTGAGCGTATTTGCAGGCGCTGAATTTGACGGCCGCCTGACGCTGGATGATGCGAACGGGGCAGAAATTAGTCGTCAAAGCTATGAGACTGCCCCATTGATTGGCCTGGCGTTTAGGGTCAGGTTCTAATTACAAACTTGAGCGCGTTAGCCGGTTTCACGCAGAGGCTTTCTTGCGGCCAAGTTTGAAAGTCCGCTTTGTCCGCAAAGCAGACCTTTGCTCTCCAATCTGAACAAGTGGTTTTCTGGTAGATTTAATATGTTAGCAAAATCAAATGTTATGAGGTAGAGAATCCAATAGCTTCAATTCGTCACCATCGCCGGATTTGAGCATGTTACAATCTTGCGCCCTTACCGGAATCTACCTTTATTGCCAGGCTTTGCTCCGTGGCTGCGGCCGGTGGCAAAACCGAAGGATCGAGTTCACGCTACCTGACGTCTAAGCACGGCGATAGACCAGGTCAAAAATAGTAGTGCCGGTAATAATACCCCTCAGGCGGCAGCTCGTCGAAATAGCCAGAAGCGCTCAGGTCGCGAGCCACCTTGAGGTTTTCCTCTAGTCTCTTGCGCCTTTTTTCAGCTTTCAGTGCCTGCTGTGCTTTGCGTTCTTCGACAGGCCCGACAAGCCAGCTGAAGAAATGTCCCGGGGTTCGGTGTTCGGTAAAGGCCATCTCAGACTCCTCTCGTATTCAGACCTTGTTCAGGAAAGAACATGAGAGCTTTCGATGAGGTCTTCCCCACCAAAAGGTTAAAGTTTCTTAAGCGATTTCCAGAGACTTAATCGCGGGTGTCAGTTGATCGGTACAAACTCGATCCGGCGGTTGCGGCGTTTGCCTTCAACCGTGTCATTCGAGACAACCGGGCGGCTCTCGCCATAGCCGACGGTTACAAGGCGTTCCGGTGCGATACCTTGATTGACCAGATAAGTATTGACCGCTTGTGCCCGACGTTCGCTGAGCGCGCGATTGGCGGCGTCCGAACCATCGCTGTCTGTGTGGCCCCCGATTTCGATCGTCAGATCTGGGCATCGGCTTACGATATCATGAAGATTGGTCAACAGCGGGATCGAAGCATCCGACAACCGCGCACTGCCTGAGTTGAAATAGATATTGCCGGTGCGCGACAGGATCTCCATCCGACCTTCGCAAGCTTCGCGATCCAGATCTCCTTTGGTCTCAAGCGCGGCAGCTCCGGGCGTGGCCGAAACCAGCTCTAGCTGCGGTGGGGTGCCGGGTTGGGCGCGGTCGAAGACAAACCCGAAGCTGATGAACCCAAAGGGCAGAATGTCGACGCCTGCCGCCTCTTCGAGCTTGGCACGGCCTTCTTCAAGGTTGAAATCCGTCAAGGCGATCGCGATCGGGGTGGTGTTGGCCACTGCGACCCGGTCGTTGTCGACCAATGTGATCGCAACCTGTGCGGTGCTTTCCTTGGTCACACCGTGCAACGAAAGCTGATACGGCAAGTCGATGATCTTGTGCCGCGTCTGATGCAGATCGATCAGCTTTTCCGGGGGCAGCTGTGCCGTGATCACGGCCTCGGGGAAATTGAAGGTTTCAAAGAACAAGAACCGCATACGCACATTGCGCAGGTCAATCTTGGTGTCCACGCTATCCATCTGCACACGGATCTCTGCTGCGCCTTCTGGACTGATCACACCAGATAGGGTTGCAAAACCGCTGTTTTCGGCAATCGAGTTCTTTTTGACCGACAAAAACTGCAGTTCGGAGGACCCAGCATCCAGTTCCCATCCATATTCAAAAGGATCAATGCTCTGTGCCCATGTGGAATTGGCTGCAAAAATCGTCAAAATGGTAAAAACTAATCGCACCAAGCCTGAATGTGACATGTGTGAACTATTTCCTATCTTTTTTGCCCCCAAATTGAATAAGACAGGAACGAGCCACAACAAAGCCAAAAAAGCTGGCTAGTCAGATCCGACTCAGCTTGGTGCGCCCATGTCACGGGCTGAATGGAAAAAGGGATTCAAGGGACCGAACGTGCGTCACGTAGTCAAAATTCTGGTTTCGCTGGTAAGCCTGTGCTGGGCCGTGCAGGCTTGGGCCGAACCGCGCATCGCGTTGGTTATCGGCAATTCGGCATATGGATCCGTTTCGGCCCTGGACAATCCTGTGAATGACGCTGCGCTGATCGCCGAGAAACTGACCGGCTTAGGCTTCGAGGTTCGACATCTGTCCGACAGCCACCAAGTGGATATGAAACGCGCCATCGCACAATTCGGACGCGATCTGCGGAATGGTGGAGAAGACGCCGTCGGGCTGTTCTACTATGCAGGGCATGGCGTGCAATCTTTCGGCTCTAACTATCTTCTGCCGATCGACGTGTCTCTGAACGACCCGGCCGACCTCGATCTGATGGCGGTCGAAGCGCGCTCGGTTCTGCATCAAATGGCTTCGGCAAAGAACAAGACCAATATTGTGATTCTCGACGCCTGCCGGAACAATCCGTTCGAAGATCTTGTGGACATGGACGACAACGGCCTGGCCGAAATGAAGGCTCCAACCGGCACATTCCTGGCCTACGCGACCGACCCGGGCGGGGTGGCGCTGGACGGGGAAACCGGAAACAGCCCCTTTACCCTGAGCCTTGCCAAACACATCGATACGCCCGGTATGGCGATCGAACAGTTGTTTAAGAAGGTCCGAGTGGATGTTTTGGAAGAAACCCGTGGCCTGCAAACACCTTGGGATACTTCATCGCTGACCTTGGACTTTACCTTCTCGACCGAAACACAAACGCAAATCACACAGCACGAAAGTGAAGAGGATCTGTGGCAAGCAGCCAATAGCTCTCGCGACCCCGTACAGATCATGCTGTTTATGAGAGCCTATCCCAACAGCGTTCACTCAACTGACGCGGCGGACCTACTGCAATCTGTCATGGCCGATTCTTTCGGCACACCAATTAAGCCCGCCGCGACAGACTCAGACCCAGAACAACTTAAGGCCGAGGCAACTGAAACAGATCGACTGATGTATGAGTTGGCGCTCACCGACGACACGATTCATTCATACGAGGTTTATCTTCACAGCTTCCCGGACGGTGTTTTCGCCGATGATGCCGTCGAACGCATGGCAGCCCTACGATTGGGTGAAGAAACGGTAACGCGCAAAGCCGAGCCCAATGTCGAGGCGCCTGATGCGGAAAACAAAGGGGCGATTTCTGCCGACATCGTTCTAACGCTCGACTCCCCACTGACATTTGGAAACTCCTATGTGCTTGGGCAATCGATCAATCAATTGGTGGCGGGCTCGCCTCAATTCCCTCCGATCGAAGGGCTCCCCGAGGAGCTGTGGAAAGATCAAAGCTGCTCCAACTGCCATCAGTGGACCGCTGAAGCCTTATGCGATCAGGCGCAAACCTATGTCGAACGCCCAGCGGCAGGGAATGTCGCAAAACAACACCCCTATGGTGGCGGTCTAAAAGTCAATTTGCGTCGCTGGGCATTGGATGGATGCCAAGGGTAGCTTAAGGTAGCATTGTCCAGTTTCAGACTAGCTGAATGCGACATTGCAACCGCCAACCTGCTGGACAGACAAGGGACACGGATTTACCTTGGCGCGACACCAACAAAAGGATCGTGCCCATGTCCAAGACGCTTACCCTTGCCGCGACAAGCCTTGCACTTTTGTCTACTGCCGCCTTTGCAGATGGGCATTGTGCCGCGGGCAAAACGCTGACCGACGGCAAATTCACCATCGCGACCGGTAATCCGGCCTATTACCCTTGGGTTCTGGATGACGCACCGGAAAGCGGGCAAGGGTTTGAAGCTGCTGTGGCCTATGCTGTGGCCGAAGAAATGGGCTTCGCCGCCGAAGACGTGGTCTGGGTGCGATCTTCGTTTGACGAGGCGATTCAACCGGGTGCGAAAGAGTTTGATGTGAACATGCAGCAATACTCGATCACACCGGAACGGGATCAAGTGGTCGATTTCTCGGCACCCTACTACACCGCGCCCATGGCTGTGCTGGTTGGCCCCAACGCCACTGAGACCGAACCAAGCATTGAAGCTCTGAAAGGGCTGCAATGGGGCGCTGTGGGCACAACCACTGCCGTACCGAAACTGGCAAGTGTGATCCAACCAGACAGCGATCCACTGCTCTATGGTGACAATGCGGATGTGAACGCGGCCATCTCGGCCAATCAGATTGACGCGGCCCTGTTCGACCTGCCGACCGCTCTGTTCCTGAGCGCCGTGATGATCGAGGGTTCGAAGGTGATCGGTCAATTCCCAGCTGATGCCAGCGACAATCCCGATCAGTTCGGCATGTTGATGGAGGATGGCAACCCGCTCAAGGCTTGCGTGGATGAGGCCATCGCGGCCCTGGCCAGCAGCGGCATGCTTGCAGAGATCGAGGCAAAATGGCTTCAGGACACCACCGGTGTTCCGCTGATCAAGTAACATGACCAAATCACAGGCGGCGGGACAGACCCGCCGCGAACGCTATGAGGCGCAGCAGCGGCGCAGGTCTTTGATCATCGCCGCGACCAGCACTGTTGTTGTTTTGGCTGCGCTGGTCCTTCTGGTGCCGCTCGCTCCTGGTTGGCAGAAGGTGCAGCTGAGCTTTTTCAACGGTGAGGTTTTGCTGAAGACCTTTCCCAAACTGCTCGAGGCGTTTCGGATCAACGTGATGATCTTTGCCTGGTCTGCTCCGGCCATTGCCGTTTTGGGCCTGCTTATTGCCTTGGCGCGTGATGCAAAATCTCCGGCGCTGTTTCCGCTTCGCATATTCGGTGCTGCGTTCACAGATATCTTTCGCGGCGTACCGGTTATTCTGACCGTATATCTGATCGGTTTCGGCATCCCGGGTCTGGGCCTGCCGCGCCCGTGGAACTCACCCTATATCTGGGGCTCGCTGGCGTTGATCCTGACCTATTCCGCCTATGTGGCCGAGATTTTCCGGTCGGGCATCGAAAGCGTCCATCACAGCCAACGTGCGGCGGCGCTGTCTTTGGGTCTGTCCGAACGGCAGGTGATGCGCGATGTGGTGCTGCCCCAGGCGGTGCGCAATGTGGTGCCATCGCAGATGAACATGCTGATCGCGCTGCAAAAAGACGTCTCGCTGCTCAGTTTTATCGGCCCGGTTGAGATCTTTCGCCAGGCCGGTGTTTTCAAGTCGCTTCTGGCGAATTTCACTCCTTATGTTGGGGCGGCGATCATCTTTTTGATCGTGACCATTCCGGCCACGCGCTATGCCGATCACCTGATGGCGCGCCAGATGCGAGAGAGACAGTAATGGCAAAACTGGAACTGCGCGGCGTCGTCAAACGGTTTGGCGACAGAACCGTGTGCGACGGTATCGATCTGGATGTTGAAGAAGGGCAGATGGTCTGCCTGATCGGCGCCTCAGGCGCGGGCAAATCCACGCTTCTGCGCTGCATCAACCTGCTTGAGCCCATCGAAGACGGTGAGATTTTCTTTGACGGAGAAGATATTGCCGTCCCCGGGTTGGATCCGCAATCAGTGCGGGCGCGGATCGGGATCGTGTTTCAAAGCTTCAACCTCTTTCCGCATATGACAGCCATTGAAAACGTGATGCTTGCCCCGCGTCGCGTGCGCGGCAAATCGCGGGCCGAATTGCTGCCCGAGGTTGAGGAGTTATTTGCACGATTTGGTCTGGCCGACCGAATGCACAACTATCCCGATCAACTGTCGGGCGGTCAGCAACAGCGCGTCGCGATTGTCCGCGCCCTGGCCATGCAGCCCGAGGTGATGCTGTTTGACGAAATCACCTCGGCCCTTGATCCGCAATTGGTGGGTGAAGTTCTGGACGTGCTTTTGATGCTGAAAAAGCAGGGGATGACGATGGTCATGGCAACACATGAGATGGGCTTTGCGCGCGAGGCCGCCGACAAGGTCTGTTTCCTGCAAGACGGTCGTATCGTGGAAGAGGGTAGCCCCGAGGAACTGTTTGGAAACCCGAAAAAGGCAGCCACTCAGGCATTTTTGGCGCGGGCACTGAAATAGCCCACTATACGCGTGATCAGGTCACGCGCGCCGGCCCCAGCGATGCGCGCTCGATGATGTGCGTTTCAAGCTGTTTCGACGTGCCCGAAAAGTTGCCCTCAACCATTGCAATCAGCATATCCGCCGCTCTGCGCCCCATCTTTCGATGCGGGACATGCACGGTTGTCAGAGCTGGGCTGACCACGCGCGCCAGTTCGATATCGTCGAACCCGGTGATGGAAACGTCATTTGGCACGTGCAGTCCCATTTCGGTAGCTCGCTTTATGGCACCAGCGGCCAGAACGTCATTGCCGCACAAGACCGCGCTTGGTCGCGGCGTCGATGTTATCAATTTGGAGAAGGCTGCAGCACCGCTTTCGATATCATAGCTGCTTTCGATGATCGGCAAGGCCTGCGCATCAAGCCCATTCGCCGTTGCCGCCGCTTGAAATCCTTCGATGCGTTCACGCGCTCGGTCATTCCCCGAACTGATGCCAGAGATCATCGCGATACTCTTATGGCCGTGGTCCAGCACCTTGCAGGTCAGATCAGACATGGCCGCGCGATTGTCAAACCCGATTGATGGTAGCGTCGCGTCAGAACGATAAGACCAAGCGACCAAAGCGGGCACGTTCTGCCGCGCAAGATAGTCATGTATCGCCGGATCCCGTTCATGCCCGATCAACAGAATCCCGTCCGCACCGCGGGCCACAAGGGTTCTGATCTGTTCCTTCTCGATCTTCGGATCATAGGCCGAGCTTGAAACCAGAAGGGTATAGCCACGATTGTGCAGCTCTTCCTGAAAAGCCTGCAAACCACGCGCAAAAATGGCGTTCTCCATTGTTGGAATGATCGCACCAATGGTCAGGCTCCGCTTGGCGGCCATTACCTGGGCAGCGAAATTCGGGGTATAGCCCAAAGCCTCGACCGCCGACATCACCCGTTCACGGGTCGCCTCGACCACACGTTTGGGATCGTTGAGGCAGCGGGAAACGGTGGCTGTGGACACTCCTGCTTTTTTAGCGACATCCCCAAGGGTCGGAGCCACATTTAGTTTCGACATTTCTGAACTCTTGATTTGCCAATACCAAAGAAGGTAGCGGTTTTCGAATTTGGGGAAAAGCCCAAATGCAAGCGCTTGCATTTTGCGTGTAAGCGCTTACATTGCACGTCCAAGCCTCTGCGCGAGGGCGGCACATTTGTTGAGGGATCTTTGAACCATGCCACGTGACTATCTGAAAAAGGCAACGCTAACCTCTCAGTCTCATGCAGGCGAAGTGCATGAAACAGTCAAAACTATCCTCGCGGATATCGAGACCGGAAGAGATGCCAAGGCGCTGGAATATGCGGCCAAGTTCGACAAGTTCGATGGCAATGTCTTACTGACACAGGCCGATATTGACGCTGCAATCGCGCAGGTGCCGGAGAAGCTGAAGGCCGACATCCGTTTTGCGCATGACAATGTGCGCCGGTTTGCCGAGACACAGAAAGCCACCGTATCGGACGTGCAGATGGAGATCGTGCCAGGCTTTGTCGCCGGGCAAAAGGCGATCCCGGTGGATGCGGCAGGGTGTTATGTGCCGGGCGGGCGATACAGCCATATCGCCAGTGCGATCATGACGGTGACCACCGCCAAGGTGGCCGGGTGCCGCCATATCACTGCCTGTTCTCCGCCGCGCCCCGGCGAAGGAGTCGCGCCAGCAATCGTCTATGCCGCGCATATCTGCGGGGCCGACAGCATTCTGGCCATGGGCGGGGTGCAGGGTGTGGCAGCTATGACCTATGGGCTATTTGGTTTGCCCAAAGCGAATATTCTGGTGGGCCCAGGCAACCAGTTCGTTGCCGAAGCCAAACGCATTCTCTATGGCAAGGTCGGCATCGACATGATCGCGGGGCCAACCGACAGCTTGGTTCTGGCCGACGGTCAGGCCGATGCCCATGTGGTGGCGACCGACTTGGTCAGTCAGGCGGAACATGGCTATAACTCACCGGTTTGGCTGGTGACCGATGATCGTGCGCTTGCTGAACAGGTGATGGAGCAGGTGCCCGTTCTGATCGACGCTCTGCCCGAGTTGAATCGTGAGAACGCGTTTGCGGCCTGGCGCGACTATGCTGAGGTGATCCTGTGTTCGGACAGGGAAGAGATGGCGGCCTGTTCCGATGAATATGCGCCGGAACACCTGACAGTTCAGGCCGCAGATTTGGATTGGTGGTTGGATCGGTTGACCTGTTACGGATCCCTGTTTCTGGGTGAAGAAACCACCGTGTCCTATGGCGACAAGGCCACCGGCACGAACCACGTGCTGCCAACCTCGGGCGCGGCCAGCTATACGGGTGGTCTGAGTGTGCATAAGTATATGAAAATCGTCACCTGGCAGCGGGCAACGCGTGAGGGGTCGAAATCGATTGCCGAAGCCACCGCGCGCATTTCGCGCCTGGAGGGGATGGAAGGGCACGCCCGTGCTGCTGATGTCCGCCTGGCCAAGTATTTCCCGGATGAGCAGTTCGACCTGACCGCAGATGGATGATCCGCGCCGCCTGTTCGATCTGACGGGGCGGGTGGCTTGCGTCACGGGGGCCAGTTCGGGCCTTGGCCGCCAGGCCGCTCAGACTCTGGCCGCTGCCGGTGCGCGGGTGGTGGCTGTAGCGCGCCGTCGCGATGCGTTGGAAGGTTTGCAGGCTGAAATAGGTCCCTCCGCCGCGGCGATTGCAGCAGATGTGGCGGATCGGGATCAGGTTCAAGCCTTGGCTCGGCAGATATCCGACCCGTTCGGCGCGCCGGACATCGTGGTGCATGCCGCAGGCGTTAACACGCGCGAAGCGGCCGATGAGGTCACTGCCGAAGGATGGGATCAAACCTTGGCGCTGAACCTGAGCGCTCCGTTCTTTCTGAGCCAAGCCTTGGTGCCCGCCATGAAAACGCGCGGATGGGGGCGGATCGTCACCTTTGCATCACTGCAAACAACGCGCGCCTTTCCGGGGGGCATCGCCTATGGTGCAAGCAAGGCAGGGATCGGCCAACTGACCCGCGCGATGGCCGAGGCTTGGTCACCTTTCGGTATCACCGCCAACGCCATAGGGCCGGGGTTTTTCCCAACCGAACTGACCCAGGCCGTGTTTGATGACGACGAGCGATCCGCACGCAACGCCGCCCAAACCTGTATCGGGCGCAATGGTCGGATGGACGATATAGACGGACCGATCCTGTTTTTCTGCTCGCAGGCGTCCGACTATGTGACGGGGCAGGTTCTGATGGTCGACGGGGGGTTTACGGCGAAATGAAAGCTTTGGTCTATGAAGGCGTTGAACAGGTTGTGCTTCGGGATGTCCCGGATGCGGTCCCCGGACTAGACGAACAGCTGATCCGGGTTGACGCCGTAGGCATTTGCGGGTCTGACATGCACGCCTATCTGGGGCACGATGCACGGCGTCCGGCGCCGTTGATCCTGGGCCATGAGGCCGCAGGTGTCATCGTTGGCGGCCCGCAGGATGGGGCACGGGTTACAATCAACCCGCTGGTGTCTTGTCGGGCTTGCACCTATTGCACCTCGGGCCGCGAAAACCTGTGCCCGTCCCGGCAGATCATCTCGATGCCGCCGCGCGAAGGGGCCTTTGCGCAATACGTCGCCATGCCCGCACGCAATTTGGTTGAGGTGCCGGACCACGTTTCTTTGGCCAAAGCCTCTCTGGCTGAGCCATTGGCCGTCAGTTGGCACGCGGCGCGTCTGGGCCTTGAGGCTTTGCACCCGGCGATGGAGCGCCGTGCACTGGTCATTGGGGGTGGCGCCATTGGGGTGGCGGCGGCCGTTGCGCTAAAGGCGATGAACGTTGGCGATGTCACAATAGTCGAGCCCAACGACCTGCGCCGTGCCTATCTGGACGAGATTGATGATCTGAAAACCACCCAATCGGCCAATGGGGAATACCCGTTGGTCATCGACGCCGTAGGCTATGCCGCAACGCGCGAGACCGCCTCAGCGCTGGCGGCACCCGGAGGTGTGATCGCGCATGTGGGTCTGGGTGACGGCGCGGGCGGTCTTGATGTGCGGCGGATGACTTTGCAGGAGATTACTTTCATCGGCACTTACACCTACACAGATCAGGATTTTCGCGACACGGCGCAGGCAATCTATGACGGCCGGCTGGGCGCGCTGAGCTGGATAGAAGAACGGCCGCTCTCTGATGGGGCTGCAGCTTTCAGGGCGTTGCGGGCAGGCGAGGTGCCTGCACCCAAAATCATCCTGAGACCCTGGGACTAGGCACCCAACCGCTCTGACCAAGGGTCAGTTGCGTGTGTGTCCGGCAAAACAGGTCGAGACAAACTCGCCAAAAATCTTGTTCTTCTGGCCCGCCCGCGATTCAGGCGAGAACAGAAACCAGATCGGGGCCTCGGCCTCCCACAACGAACCCGGCGCAACTTCGATCAAACGGCCCTCTTCCAGTTCGGTCTGGATGGCGAGGCGGGATTTGATCGCCAGCCCAAGCCCCTGAACCGCCGCGTCGGTGAGCATGTCGGAATTGGAAACCAGAACGTTCGATTTCACTGTGGCATCCCGCCGGCGGCCTTTGGCATCGCATAGGGACAGCCGGGTCTGCCACGGCAGGCAGACCCAAGGGTGTTGCAACAGATCGGTTGCCGTTTGTGTCCGATTATGACGGGCCAGAAATTCAGGCGCCGCGCAGATCACCCGGTGATTGTCGCTGAGCTTGCGCGCCACCATGGCGCTGTCGGCGAGTTTGCCCACACGGATGGCGCAGTCCTGCCCCTCGGCCGAAAGAGAAACAAACCGATCCACCGCGAGGAATTCGAAGGTCAGGTTGGGATGCTGCGCCTGAAATTTCGGCAGCCCCGGCAAGATAAAACGCGACAGAACCCAAGGTGACATTGTGACCCGCAGATGTCCCGTCAGCTGTGCCGACCCACTACCGGCGTCCCGTTCGGCTTGCGCCAAGTCGGCCAAAATGATCCGTGTGCGATCAAAGAATATCTGCCCCTCATCGGTCAGCCGCAACATGCGGCTATTGCGATGGAACAGCGTTAGTTTCAGCGCCATTTCCAGCTTGTTCAGACGGTGGCTTGCGGTGGCTGGTGAAATCCCCACCCGCTTTGCGCCTGCCGTAACACCCTGTGCGTCAGCGATGGCTACAAACGTCTTTAGGTCGTCGATGCTATACATTTGGTCAGATCATTCGATTATTTCGAACACAGGTTTCCATATTGAGCCTATTTATCCAAGTTATTCAATTGATCTATCCCTTCGCCAAGTAAATGGAGGAGACTGCCTTGAAGAAACTGTTGTTTGCCGCTGGTTTGAGCGTGGCGCTGACCGGAATCAGCCATGCCGAGGGTTTAGAAACCTATCTGGATTTTCCAAAAGATATGCCTCCGGGCAATTTGGCCATTGGGCCTGATGGCCGGATGTTCATGTCTGTGCATGAATTCTATGGCCCAGAACTGCGGGTGGTTGAGGTGATGCCCGATGGCACAACCAAGCCCTATCCGACCGAGGAATGGGCTCGCGCACCTGTCGAGGACGGAGATGGCTTGCGCGGTGTTTTGGGTCTGCGCGCCGACCGTGAGGGCATCTTGTGGATGCTCGACGGGCAGGGCGAAGGGCAGACCGGTCGTGTTGTCGGCTGGGACACCAAGGGTGAAAAGCTGCACGCCATCTACTATGTCGGACAGCCCGCTGCGCGCGCAACATCGTTCCTGAACGACCTGGCCATCGACCGCGAACACGGCGCGATCTATATCTCGGATACCGGTGACGGGCAGAACTCTGCCATCATCGTCATTGATATGGACACCGGTCGTGCCCGCCGGGTTCTGGAAGGCAGCCAATTCACCATTCCCGAAGACACGCCGATGATCATCGACGGGCGCGAGATCCTATTGGGCGGCAATCCCGCCAAGATCGGGATCAACCCGATCACCATCGATCCGACCAACACCTGGGTCTATTTCGCGCCGATGACGGCCAGCGCGATGTACCGTGTCCGCACCACCGATCTGTTGGATGAAAGCCTCAGCGATGCGGATTTGGCCGCCAAGGTCGAACGCTATGGCGACAAGGTCATCTCGGATGGATCAACTGTTGATGCGGATGGCAATGTCTATATCACCGCGATGACCGACAATGCTCTGGGTGTTACCAAACCCGACGGCACCTATGAGGTGCTGTATCAGTCGGATGAGGGGCTGCCCTGGCCAGACGGTTTTGCGATGGGCGTTGATGGCTATGTCTATGCCACGATCAACGAGCTTCACCGTTCACCGGTGCTGAACGGCGGCGAAGACGCGTCAATCGGGACCTACAAGATTGTCCGGTTCCCGGCCCTGGGTACGGGGATCAGCGGCCGGTAAAATGATTGGACCGCTGTCACCGGCGGTCCAACTTGTTCAGCGTGCGCCGTACTCCTGCCGCAGCAGGTTTTTCTGCACTTTCCCCATCGTGTTTCTGGGCAGTTCTGTCAGAACCTCATACCGACCGGGATGTTTGAACCGCGCAAGTTTTTCTTTCACAACCGCAGCGATCTGATCGATGGAGAGCGCGACCCCGGGTTCGGCCACGAGGGCAGCCACAATCGCTTCGCCAAAATCCGCATCCGGCACCCCAAAAACGGCAGATTCCAGCACCCCATCGATGTCATTCAAAACATCTTCGACCTCTTTGGGGTAAACATTGTAGCCGCCGGTTATGATCATATCCTTGGATCGGCCCACAATCGTCAGATATCCATCTGCACTGTATTGCCCAAGATCACCGGTGATAAAGAAACCTGTGTCCCGCAGCTCTTCAGCGGTCTTTTCCGGCATCTGCCAATAGCCTTGGAACACGTTGGCACCGCGCACCTCGATCATCCCAACCTCGCCCTGGGGCAGGGGGGCACCGGTTTCAGGGTCGGTCACGATCACCTCGGTGCCGGGCAGGGGCATGCCAACGGTGCCCGCGCGACGTTCGCCGTCATAAGGATTTGACGTGTTCATATTGGTTTCGGTCATCCCATACCGCTCCAGAATACGGTGCCCGGTTCTGGCGGTGAACGCCTCGTGGGTTTCGGCCAAAAGCGGTGCGCTGCCCGAGATAAAAAGGCGCATATTTGCGGCCGCCTCTTTGGTCAGGCGTGGGTCATTCAGAAGCCTAGTATAGAAGGTGGGAACACCCATCAGCATGGTTGCATCAGGGAGAGCGTTGAGGATCGCATCAGCGTGAAAGCCGGGCATGAACACGACCTGTGATCCGGCATAAAGCGCGGTATTCAGCGCGACAAACAGACCGTGGGTGTGAAAGATCGGCAAAGCATGGATCAGACGGTCTTTGGCGGTGATCTGCCAGTGATCCGTCAGCACCTGGGTGTTGGACAGCAGGTTCTCATGACTCAGCATCGCGCCTTTCGACCGGCCCGTGGTGCCTGACGTGTAAAGCAGCGCCGCCAAGTCGCCGGGCGCTCGGGGCACCGTTTCGAAATGCGAGGATTGGCCTTCCGCAGCCTCGCTCAGGCTTCCATGCCCATCCGCATCAAGGGTTAGAAGCCGGGCACCGGCTTGCTCGGCGATGTCCCCCAAAGCTTCAGACGATGACGGGTCACAGACCAGCAGCTTAGGGGCCGCGTCAGAGACGAAATAGGCGACCTCATCGCGTTTATAGGCGGTATTCAAAGGCAGAAACACAGCCCCGGCCTGAAGCGTGGCCGCGTAAAGCAATACCATCTCGACCGATTTATGCGCCTGCACAACCACACGATCCCCCGGATGCACACCGGCTGCTTGCAGGGCGTGCGCAAACTGGGCGGCGCGTGCAACAAATTCGGCATAGCTGAGATCAGCTGTGCCCTTGCGGCTTATGAAACAGGAGGGATTGGTCGCGTGGGGAGCGAAGAGCGCATCATAAAGAAGGTTGGACATTCGAGATGTTACTTTCGTCTGGTAAGGCACGGGGCTGTTTACGATCCATGTGAGGCCCAGTTCAATTGGTCAGTCGGGGTGCCCGCCTAACCATCGCGCCCGGGCTCATTTGGGTTGCTTGAAAACAGCGCAATCTTGTTGCCCTGCGGATCCCGCAGATAGCTGACATAGAATTGTGGCCCATAGTTGGGGCGAAAGCCCGGTTGACCCTCATCTGTACCGCCTGCGTCCAGGGCGGCGGCATGAAGTCGACGCACTTGCTGCTGGTTGCCTGCCTCGAAAGCCACCATCGCCCCGTTACCGGTCGAGGCCGCCGCACCGTCAAACGGGGGTTTCACATAGAAGTCTGGACAAACAGGTCGCTGACCGGGCGCGACCGGCAGCGCAAAGCTGAGCCCCTCGGGCCCTTCGTCCAACGTATAGCCCAACGCAAGCAAGAACGCAGAATAGAACCGTTTTGCTTTGGCAAGATCGTCAGCGCCGACAGTAACATAGGCAATCATCGGGATGGGTCCTCTGGTCTGCTAACCTAGCGACGGTGGTGTAACACAAAAGGTGCGATGTGAGCGCTATTTCGGTGTTCTCGGTAGGGGCCCGGCACACTTTCCAGGCACAAAACGACCCAACCCCAAAAAAACACGATATGTGCGAACAATTTTCCGAATACCAAGTAGACTGTTGCGCAAATAGATCCGTAAGAAAAAATAATCTCGCTTTATAGATATGAGTTTGGCGATGATTGTATTGCACTTTTTTTCAACACCGTCCAAGGGCTGTGGCAGGTAACGTGTAGCGTTAGTGACAACGCATTTATCCATTGTTAAGAGTTCGAGTAGTTTAAGAAGGGTACTGATTGATGCAAGTAGAAGAGACCGCTCTGCCGGGGGTTGTCGTTCTAACACCCAAGCGGTTCTCCGACGAGCGCGGTTTTTTCAGCGAAAGCTGGAACAAAAACACGCTGGCCACCCATGGGATAGAGTTTGATTTCGTACAAGACAATCACTCTCTGTCGATTGAAACGGGTACGTTGCGCGGGTTGCATTTTCAAGCCCCACCGCATGCACAGGACAAACTGGTGCGCTGCGGTCGTGGGGCGCTGTTGGATGTGGCGATCGATATCCGCAAAGGCTCGCCCACCTTCGGCAAATGGATCTCGGTTGAGCTGTCGGCCGAGAACGGTCGCCAATTGCTGGTCCCAAAGGGGTTTTTGCACGGCTTTCTTACGCTGAAGCCTAACACCGAGATTTGTTATAAATGCACCGATTTCTACGCACCCGACTGTGACGGTGTAGTTCACTGGGACAGCTGCGGGGTTGATTGGGGGTTGAGCAAGCCCCCGATCCTGTCTGAAAAAGACACAAAGGCCGCAAGGTTTGACAACTTTGACAGCCCCTTCATATGGGAGGGCGCGGCATGAAGATCATCGTGACCGGAGGCGCCGGCTTCATTGGGTCGGCGGTCGTGCGCCAGGCCCTTGGCCAGGGGCATCACGTGGTCAATCTGGACGCGCTGACCTATGCGGCGTGCCTGGACAATGTGGCAAGTGTGGCAGGAGCCCCCGGCTACAGTTTCGTGCAGGCCGACATTCGTGACCGTGCCGCAATGGACCGGGTTTTTGCCGAACATCAACCAGATGCGGTGATGCATCTGGCCGCCGAATCCCATGTCGACCGCTCGATCGACGGGCCCGGCACCTTTATCGAGACCAATATCACCGGCACCTACACGCTGCTCGAAGCCGCCCGCGCCTATTGGCATGGCAAAGGTCAGCCCGACGGGTTTCGGTTTCACCATATCTCGACCGATGAGGTCTTTGGTTCGCTGGGCGACACCGGTGAGTTTACCGAAGACACGGCCTATGATCCCCGCTCGCCTTATTCGGCGTCAAAGGCGGCCAGCGACCACCTCGTGCGCGCCTGGCATGAGACCTATGGGCTGCCGGTTGTCCTGTCGAATTGTTCGAACAACTACGGGCCGTATCATTTCCCCGAAAAGCTGATCCCTGTGGTTATCCTGAATGCTTTGGCGGGCAAACCGATCCCGGTTTACGGCAAGGGCGAGAATATCCGCGATTGGCTCTATGTCGAAGATCATGCCGACGCGCTGCTGACCATCCTGCAAAAGGGACAGAACGGTCGCTCTTATAATGTGGGCGGTGAGAACGAGGCCAAGAATATCGATCTGGTCCGAATGATCTGCGCCATTCTGGATGAAAAACGCCCCACCGGCGGGTCATACGCAGACCAGATCACCTTTGTGGCCGACCGCCCCGGTCATGACCTTAGATATGCCATTGACCCGACCCGGATAAGAACCGAGCTGGGATGGCGCCCCTCTGTCACGCTTGAACAGGGGTTGGAGCTTACGGTGCAATGGTATCTGGACAACGAGGAGTGGTGGCGCGCACTACAAAACCGGCAGGGTGTGGGCGAGCGTTTGGGAGTAAAAGCGTGATCCTCGTGTTTGGCAAGACGGGGCAGGTGGCGCAGGAACTTGCCGCCTATCCCAACGTGTCTTGCCTGGATCGAGCCGCTGCAGACCTTTCTGATCCGGAAAGCTGCGCGCAGGCGATACGCAATACCAAACCCGCGGCGGTAATCAACGCGGCAGCCTACACGGCAGTTGACCGGGCGGAAGACGAAGAAACGGCCGCGCGCATTATTAACGGTGACGCGCCGGGGGCCATGGCAAGGGCTTGTGCCGATCTGGGCATTCCGCTGGTTCATATCTCAACTGATTATGTGTTTAACGGGTCCGGCACCGAGCCTTGGACACCTCAGGATGCAACCGCGCCACTGGGTGCCTATGGTCGCACCAAACTGGCCGGAGAGCAGGCGATCATGGCTGCCGGGGCCTATCATGGTATCTTGCGCACCTCCTGGGTGGTGTCTGCACATGGCAGTAATTTCATCAAGACCATGCTGCGGCTTGGACGCGACCGTGATGATCTGACCGTCGTAAGCGACCAAATCGGCGCCCCGACCTCGGCGCGCGCAATCGCTGCGGCCTGTATCATTATGGCCGAGGGCTTGATGTCCGATCCGAACAAATCCGGCATCTATCACTTTTCGGGTAGGCCTGAAACGAGTTGGGCCGATTTCGCGCGCGAGATATTCAGCCGCGCGCAGATCACCTGTTCGGTCACGGATATCCTCACCCGGGACTACCCGACCCCTGCAACGCGGCCGTTGAATTCGCGCTTGGATTGCAGCGCAACCGAAAAGGTTTTTGGCCTTACGCGACCCGACTGGCGTCAAGAGCTGACACAGATATTGGAAGACTTAGGAGAAACCGGATGACGGATCGCAAAGGGATCATCCTGGCCGGGGGCAGCGGCACGCGGCTCTACCCGATTACGATGGGGCTGTCGAAGCAATTGCTGCCGATCTACGACAAGCCCATGATCTATTATCCGCTCAGCGTGCTGATGCTGGCCGGTATCCGCGATATATTGATCATCACCACCCCGCAGGATCAGTATCAGTTCCAGCAAACTCTGGGCGACGGGTCGCAATGGGGTATTTCGCTCAGCTATCAGGTTCAGCCCAGCCCGGATGGTCTGGCGCAAGCCTATATCCTGGCCGAAGCGTTTCTGGACGGCGCGCCGTCGGCGATGATCCTGGGCGACAACATTTTTTTCGGCCACGGCCTACCGGTTCTGATGGCCGCAGCGGATCAGAAACCTTCTGGTGGCACCGTGTTTGGCTATCACGTGGCCGATCCCGAACGCTATGGCGTGGTCGCCTTTGACGAAGCCGGGCGCGCCCGTGAAATCATCGAGAAGCCCGAGGTTCCGCCCTCACGCTATGCTGTGACGGGGCTTTACTTTCTAGATGCCACAGCACCCGAACGGGCGCGTGCTGTCAAACCCTCGGACAGGGGCGAATTGGAGATCACCGAGCTTCTGCAAAGCTATTTGGAAGAGGGCGCATTGCAAGTCGAAACCATGGGGCGCGGATATGCCTGGCTGGATACGGGGACGCATTCATCGCTGCTGGACGCTGGAAACTTTGTGCGCACGCTCGAGGAGCGGCAAGGGTTGCAAACCGGCTGTCCCGAAGAGATTGCCTATCAACAGCAATGGATCAGCCGCGAGGCCCTGGAACAGCAAGCCAAACGGTTTTCGAAGAACGGCTATGGCGCCTACCTGGCCGGGCTTCTGGACTAGCACAAAGCCAACTGACAAGCTGAATACAACGCAGACAGCATATGCTGCTGCGGTTGCGAAGCTATGGATTTGTGTCATAGTGGCTTGACAATATTGAGTTCTATTCGAAGCTCTGAACTCGTTCCGATGATCACGGATATGACTTGAAGGCGGTTTAGGCTGTATCAGTTTGGTAATGGTGACTAGTGAAACTCGATGCATCAGAAACTGAACCAATAATCAAAAGACCTTCTTCAGCGGAGAAAAATTTCTACCGTCTGGCGATTGACAAGCTGCGGGCGAAAATCCTGCAAGTTGGCGGGCTGAGCGCCATCGTCAACTTTTTGATCCTGACAGGCCCGCTTTACATGATCGTTGTATACGATCAGGTCTTGCCCTCTGGGTCGCTGGATCTTCTGGTTAAGCTCTTTTTGCTTGTGATCATCCTGTTTGTTCTATTTGGCGTCTTCGAGTGGTGGCGAACACGGATCTTGTCTCGAGCCAGTTTCCAACTGGATGCCGAAACACGCGATACGGTATGCGAAAAATGGCTGGTAGAAGCTATCGAACAGCCAGGCTCTCAGCATGATCCCCTTCGCGATCTCGAGATCATGCGGAACTTCATAAGCAGCCCCGTCGTATTGGCGTTGTTCGACCTGCCCTGGATACCACTTTTTCTAGGGGTGGTCTTCTGGATCCACCCCTGGCTGGGTTTTTTAACCATCTCTGGTGCTGCAATTGTTATCGTTGCAGCGTTGCTGAACAGAAAGCTCACTCAGGCGCCTGTCTCGCAAGCGACTCGAGCGGACAATCACGAGCGCAGTTTTATTCGCCACGCTCACCGCGACGCCGAAACGATATTCGGATTAGGGATCAAAGATAATGTCATCGCGCATTGGGATCGCTTACACCAGCAAAGCATGTCGCATTTTTTCAAAGGTTCAGACACTTCTGAGTATTTTGCAGCGTTCTCAAAAGGCTTTCGACTCTTCTTACAATCAGCACTGCTAACAACCGGCGCTGTTCTGGCAATTCAACACCAGATCTCTTTGGGTGCGATCATTGCGGTATCGGTTCTTGCCGGTCGCGTTTTGGCCCCTTTGGATCACGTTATCACCCAGTGGCGCATTTTCGGTCGTGTGTTGTCCGCTCATCGCAGGCTTTCGGCGTTGCAAGCTGTGCCAGCGGAACCGGTAACGGTGGACCCGTCCGCAAACCTGATCACCCAATTGCGCGTCGATGCGATAAGTAAGTCCGCTCCAACCGGGGCACAAATGACGCGGCCTTACATCCTGAGCCAGGTAACACTGTCCCTGCAGCCCGGAGACGGGTTGGTGGTGATAGGCAACAGCGGGGCCGGCAAGTCCAGCCTGGCCAAATTGCTTGTGGGCATCTGGACACCTGACACCGGACAGGTATTGCTGGGTGGCACTCCGGTGGTAACACAGCGAAATAGTTCGAGCAGGCCGTCCGTCGGCTATTTGCCGCAACGCGTAGACCTATTGCCCGGTACCATCGCCCAGAACATATCTGGCTTTGAAGAGCAAACCGACGAACAAGACATTGTTCAGACCGCACAGATCGCTGGCATCCACGATATGGTCCAGAATATGCCCGATGGGTATAGGACACGCATCGGTCTGGGTGGCTACCCTTTGTCAGGTGGTCAGGTTCAGCAGCTGGGTTTGGCCAGAGCCATCTTCAAACAGCCGCGATTGATTGTGTTGGACGAACCAAACTCAAATCTGGACAAGAGTGGTAACGCTGCCTTGGTCAAAGCGATTCAAGACCTGCGCAACCGCGGCAGTATCGTCGTAACCATGGCACATCGTCCAAGTATCGTTGAAGCCGGAAACAAAGTGATGATCCTGCACAAGGGGCGTGTATTGAAGCAAGGTGATCGAGAAGAGGTTTTCACAACGCCGCCGGTAGAAAAGCAAACGATGAAAATCGCACCTCTGCCCCCCAGACAGCGCAGAGTAACCTCGGCTGGAAAAAGACGTCAAAGCTGATCACAGAGTGGCATACAGTCGCAAACATACTGATTCTCGAATGCGACTCGGATGAGCAAGCGAAATGTGTGGATTCCACGATTTTGCCTTATTTCAGCGGCAAAACTTCGCCGATTGCTCACGGAACTACGCCTAATTACCTCCATTTTTCAGCAACTAGCCACCGATCATCCATAGTATCGGCTCCTTTCTGCCGTAATCGAAGGGATAATTAACAAAATAGATGCAGTTTGTTTCCACCCCGCATAACCGTTGATTGGGGAATGGAAATCCGAGCAGGAGAAAACTACGGATGACAATCTATAACGTAACCAACGCAGCAGAGCTCACGGCTGCGTTGTCCAGCGCAAGCGGTGGGGATGAGATCCGCTTGTCTGGGGGCGATTACGGCGCTTTGAACATCAGCAAATCGTTCAATTCTGAAGTCCGCATCGTCTCTGACGATCCAAGCAATCCCGCCAGTTTCTCGACTATGAATATCAATGGCGCGTCGAATATTACTATCGACGGCGTCGAATTTGACTACAGCTTCAGCGCTGGTGACAAGATTTGGTACGAACCGTTTCAGATCAACAACAGCTCTAATATCGCGATCCAGAATTCCACTTTCGATGGGGATGTCGCAAGTGGTTTGACCGCAGAAGATAATGGATACGGCGCCGGGAAAGGCCTGGCCGTTGATGGGTCGGACGGCATCACCTTCACCGGAAATGTAATGTATGATTTCTGGAAAGCTGCGGTATTAACAGACAGCACAAACCTGAACGTTTCCAACAACGAGATCCACTCGATCCGCTCGGATGGCCTGAACTTTGTACAGGTGCAAGGTGTCCTTATCGAAGGAAACTATATCCACGACTTTGAAGCATCGCCAACGTCGGGCGACCACCGGGATATGATCCAGTTCTGGACGAACAAAACAACCGAAGCGACGACGGACGTAGTCATCCGAAACAACACCTTTGACATCGGTCAGGGAAGTTGGACGCAAACGATCTTCATGCGCAATCTGGCGGCTGAACAAGGCAACACGTCCTTGTTTTATCAGAACATCACGATCGAGAATAACGTCATCTACAATCAGCAGTATCACGGGATCACGGTCGGTGAAACCAATGGTCTTGTGGTCAGCAATAACACGATCGTACAGGCTTTCGGCGATCCCAATATGCCGACGACAGGTGGTTCATTGGCACCACCACAGATCAATATCGCATCCAGATCGACAAATGTAACTATCGAGCAAAACGCGGTCGCAAAAATTGACGGGTATAATGGTCAGTCAAATTGGAATGTTCAAGACAACGCACTGATCCAAAACAGTAATCCAAACGGCGCAGGTTTTTATGGGGACGTTTTCACGGCCCAGTCACTTAACGATAGCACGCCTTACCACAATTACGATGTGATCCCAGGCAGCATTGTCGATCTTCTGAACGCGGGGGCGATCCTCGCACATCCTGAAGAAAGTCAGTCGTCAGTTTCGACCCCGACGACCTCGACACCGACCACAACCACTCCTGTCATTACTGACCCGGTTGACACGGCTGTCACTGATCCTGTTCAGACCACAGACCCGACAACAGTCACGGTTGACCCTGATCCTGTGGATACCAGCGGGAGTTCTTCATCCAACTTTGATGTCAGCTCCTTTGCGATAGACGCTTACATATTGGACTTGGATGATATCGAAGGCACATCTGCTCTGAAAGGCGACGCCAAAGTCATTACGACAGCGTCCGGTGAAAAAGCGCTTTATCTGGATGGTGTGAAAGACAAGGCTGACTTGGGTCGTCTTAAGCCGCTAGAAGACTCTGATCAGATTTCGTTTAGCATTGACTTCAAACGTGACACTGCTGATGGAAAAACAGAAGCCTTGGTCTGGAACCACAAAAAGATTGGTGTTTCGCTGGTTGGTGACGGGCTGGAAATTCAGGTTGCGAACAATGACTCCAAATTCTCAGACGGGTTTATCCTGAAAGACCTTGGTCTGAACGATACCGATGAGCATCAGTTGACGGTCATCGTTGATGCAGTAACCGACCGAATCCAGGTGATCGTGGATGGTGAACTTGTTCTCGACGAACAAAGCTATGATCTCGATTTTGTCGGTGCTGGTGGCAAAGAGTGGGGTTGGACCCTGGGGCCCAAATGGGGCAACGGGTTTGATGGCGAAATCTACGACTTCCGCATCGACGATCAAGCAAACTTCTTTGACACAACAAATGTCATCGACGACTCGATGGCTGTGTTTGGTTGATAGTATTCGGGGCGCGGGGAAACTCGCGCTCCTTTCTTGTTTGGTCTGGCAAAAACGATACCGGCCAAACTTGCCTGATTAAAACCAATCCGGCGATAATTCATGCTGTTTTTGACGACTTCGCACGAGAACGCGGGAAATCCTTACAAACTATCCTAAAATATGTAATGAGGGGGCAGGGCCGTTACCCCTTTTTTTTGGCTCCAAATTTGAATGAGTAAAGCAGTGACCCAAATCGACCCAAGTGACTCCCCGCGAGTGTCCATTATTGTGGTGAGCTACAACACCAAAGACATGACGCTAGAGTGCCTGCGCTCGGTTCAGGAGCAGACCCAAGTTCCTTATGAATTGATCGTGGTCGACAATGCTTCGAACGATGGTTCGCCCGACGCGATTGCGACCGAATTCCCCGACATCGAATTGATGGCAGAAAAGGACAACCACGGGTTTGCTCTGGCCAATAACATTGCTGCCCTAAGGGCACGAGGCGAATACCTGTTGCTGCTAAACCCCGACACGGTTGTCTTGGATCATGCCATCAATCATCTTATTGAATTTGCGGATAAAAACCCACAAGCGCGGATTTGGGGTGGCAAGACCTACTATGGTGACATGTCGCTGAACCCGACAAATGCGTGGAACCAGATGACCCTGTGGGGCGTGATCAGTCAAGCGCTTGGGTTCTCGAGCGTGTTTCGAAAAAGCGATCTGTTCAACCCAGAAGCCATTCCAGGCTGGGACCGTGACAGCGAGTACGAAGTTGATATCGTGACAGGCTGTTTCTTCCTGATCAAACGCGATTTTTGGCAAGAACTGGACGGTTTTGACAAAGCCTTTTTCATGTATGGAGAAGAAGCAGATCTATGCTTGCGAGCCCGCGCGAAAGGCGCGCGTCCGCGCATCACACCAACGGCTCAGATCATCCACTATGCGGGTGCTTCTGAAAAAGTACGCTCGGACAAAATGGTGCGGTTGCTAAGGGCAAAGATGACGTTAATCCAGCATCACTTCCCCAAATGGCAACGAGGGATCGGACAATCTATGTTTCGGCTGTGGCCCTGGTCGCGTATGGTGGGGCTGAAACTCTTGCGCCGGCAGGAGGCTGCGACGGTCTGGGGTGAGATCTGGCATCGGCGCAAGGAATGGCAAGACGGGTATTGACGCCGGGAAAGTGATTTTTGGTTAGATGGCTGTAACACACCCAGAAGAAACATACACGCGCGCGCAAACACGCGACACCGGGGCAAAACTCAATATCCTGGTGGTCTTTTTTCTGTTCAGTCTTTTGGTGCCTCTCACGATTGAACTGGCTGGAATAAAGCTGCTCGCGTATCGTGCGGTCGCTCTGCTTTTGTTTTTTCCCGCGTTTATCGCATGGTGTCGAGGGCAAGCCGGGCCGCGAAATTTCGCAGACTATGCGATGATCGGATTAAGCGCCTGGTTCATCATCGCGATGGTCGCAAATCATGGATTGGGTGTTTGGCAAACTGTTGGCGTGCATACCGCCGAATTGCTCGGCTGCTACTTACTCGGACGCGCGTTCGTTAGGACGCCAGAGCAATTTTTCAAAGTTGCCAAACTGCTTGTTGTCTGCTTCTCACTATTGTTGCCATTCGCTCTGATCGAAGCTCTAACCGCACAAAACGTTCTGCTCCAATTGTGGAGCTATGTTGGCAGTGCATTTCCTGATGTCGACCACGAGCAGAGGCTCGGCTTCGATCGCGTCCAAGGTCCTTTCGAACACCCGATCCACTTCGGGGTCTACGGCGGCGCTTTGATCGGACTTGCGTGTTATGTTTACGGCTATGGTCGTGATGTGTGGGGCCGAATTTGGCGCACAGGTCTCGTTGCACTTACAGCGTTCTTCTCGTTGTCTTCAGGGCCCCTCGCGGCAATGACAGCTCAGTTCGGTTTGATCGCCTGGGACGTTGTTTTGCGTGACGTAAAGAGCCGTTGGTGGATACTCGCAGGGCTGGTGGCAATATGGTACGTAGCCGTCGATATTCTGTCCAACAGGACACCGATTGAAGTTATGATCAGCTATTTCGCGCTGAACGCTCAAACGGGTTACGGGCGAATTCTGATTTTTGACTACGGCATGCAGAATGCCCTGGCTAATCCGCTTTTCGGAATTGGGTTTGATGACTGGGTTCGTCCAGCTTGGTTGACAGACAGTGTCGATATGTTCTGGATTTACTATGCAATGATTGCTGGGTTGCCGGCAGGCTTCCTAGTCTTGGCTGCGTATTTCGGCATGATGATTTCTATAATCAAACGACCACTGACTGATCCTAAAATGCGTCAATACCGAATGGGATGGATAGTTACGATGGTCGGTCTTTTTATGGCGGGCTGGATGGTACATTTCTGGAAGGTACCGTTTGTTTTGTATAGTTTCCTACTTGGCACCGGTGGCTGGTTTCTGAGTTATCAACCGAAAGAAGATCAAAACGGTTCCAAAGAAACTGAAAGCAAAAGAAAAATCAACTACACGCGGTTTCCGGTTCGGCAGGGCCGTCAATCATAGTTACTGAGATCTGTCTGTTCACCAACCAAAGACCGTAAACGGTGATTGCTATCAGAATATCGACCAGAGAAGTGACCTTTTACAAAAGACGTAACTGGTTTTTTTCGACGCAAGAGCTTTTTAGCCAATGGGCGCTTTAGCAAATATCCGGCGCCACGATACAAACCGTTTGGTGTATGCCCCAAGTGAAGAAACGGATTGGGGTTTAGAACCGAGCTTTGCACCTGATTAATTCTGCGCAGGACCGGTACAGCATATTCGGGGTAACTTGGCGTATGCGCTGCGCGAGCGTCGGGGTGTATGCTTTCAAACCGCTTGTTATCACAGAACTTGGCCAGACGTTCTGCTGCTTCGTCCATATCCTGCCTTAGGCTCTCCTGCGTCAACACATAGACATGCTCGACACCGAAAAGAGACTGGTAAAGTCCGATCAACCGGTCATATTCGAAATGCACCGCAGAAAACGAGAAAAAACCAAGGTCATTTTCTTCTCGAAAAAACCGGTCATAGGGCATCGTGCCACCGCGCAACAGATATTGCATATAGACTGATGGCAAGATGCGCATTTGATTTCTGATTGACACAAGGATACGAGCGTCTGGGAAGATTTTCTTCAGGCGGCGCGCATAAAGGTCACTTTCGCGACCACCGAAGAAGGGATGGCCGCTTAGAATCTCTGACGAGATCACCGGAACTTCGCCAGGTTTCAGTGTTTGCCAGGCCTCTTCAATATGGGCCTGCATCGGCTTGGGCGTAAACGTCAGCCCATGTGGAGTTACGACTTTTTCAAAAATCGTCTGGTGCCCGGCCAGTTGGCGAAACCCGTGACGCGGAACGAACAGTTGGTTCTGCATCCATGTCGTTGCGGTCTTGTGATACCCAATATGAAGTAACGGCAGGGGATTGGTCACAGTTCACTCCACATATTGCGTGAACACACGCTGGCTTACATAGCGTCGAAGGTTCTTCATCACAAAAAGGGCAACCGCCATTAAGGTCGCGGTTACGACCGTAGTCAAAAGAAGGTCTAAGCCTGAGAACCAGATTTGTTTTGTCATTGCCAAAGCCAGCAAAACAAAAGCGATCAGAACCGGAATACCCATTGGGCCAAGCGAAAGATTTACGCGCGTCTGAACAAGGCGCAGTGACACAATGAACCCAAAAAGCTCTCCTGAAGATGCTATGAGAATAATGACAAACAGACCGTATCCGTGAACGGCCGCATACCATGAGACGGGTAGTGACATGACCCGAAACATGTTTGCGATCATAGCGTTGCTCGTCCGGCCTTTAGCCAGGGCAACGACCGCGCTTCCTGTTTTGAAGACTCGCAAGGCATGCAACAAAGCCAAGGGGATGAGGTAAGGGACAAGTGCTGCGTACTTGTCGCCGAGAACAAAATGAACAAAAACCGCGCCAAACACCACGATGCCCGCCATCAGAAACAGACCGTTTGTCAGGCTCGTCTGCATGGTTGCATAGGCTAACTGCTCAAAACGCTCTTGATCGCCTTTGGCTGCAGAAAGTTGCGGCAGAAAAAAGCTTTGCGTGCTTTTGGCCACGATCAATGTTGGCGTGAGCGTCAAGGTGAAGCCCATAGCAAAGATCGCCAGTTCAGCCATGCCCAGTTCGCGACCGACAACCAGCTTTTCACCCTGCAAGACAAGAATAAGCAAGATGTTGTTAATCAAAAGCGGCCAACCGAAATGAAAGGCTCGTCCCACCAACTGGCGATCAAGGCGCAAAGAATAAGGACGGATCGACACCAGATGAGAAAAGAGTACCGTCGCGACACCTTGCGCAATCACCGCATACAACATCACACGGTAATCGCCAAAATACTGAAACAGAGGCCAGGTTAGAACCACCGAAAGAAACGCAGGCAGGCTGGTGCTGAGGATCAGCGGGCCGAATTTCTGTTGCCGTTGCAAGCGATAGACATCGAAATGGATAAATCCGTTCAAGAGCGGGACAATGGCCAGAACCTGATAGGCCCAAGCAACTTCCGGTATTCCAAGGAAATTTGCGATCGGATGGGCCAGGAAGAAAAGCAGGGCTGCCGAAAACACGGCGCGTACGGCGTGAAAGCCTTGTAAGCCAGATTGAAGCTTTGTGTCGTTTCCGTCTTTGTCCTGAACGATCAGTTGTTGCAATCCAAAGCTAGAGGTGAGCTCGACGATTGCCATGCTGATGGCGAAAGTCGCCGCGATGCCATAATCTTCAACACTGACCAACCGGGCAACAAGGAGGTTGCGCAGAAAGGTCATCGCAGACCCGAACGCGTTCCCGGACAGGATCAGCAGTGCAGATCGAAACATTGTCCGGCCTTCCCAGAGACTTGGTTACACAAACAAGAAAACTAATGAATCAACGCCATCCGGCAAACAGAACAATAGATGATCAGCTCAACAGTCGCGAGAAAAAACAGGAAACCATTTCTTTTGGAAAGAAATCGTTTCCTGTTACTACACGATCAATCCGTTCAGCGTTGAACGACGAAAAACCTGTCCAATGAAAAAAAGATTTCGTTGGATTTGGCTGACCCAACACCTTCTTCGAAACGGTGCCGGTATTCATAACCTGCAGACAGGTTCCAATCGGCGTTCAAGGCGCGGATGTAAGTTGCTCGGAAAGTAGTATTGTCGGTATCGGTCACGCTACCATTGCCGGCGTCGTCCACTTGTCCGTATCCAACACGAAAATCCAGGCTGGACACCGGATTGATGTCAGTTAGGTAACTCAACGTTGCGCGTGTCGATCGAATGTCATTACCCTGAACGTCGTTCCGGAAGTCTCGCACAAATGCGGCACCGATCGACCCGTTCGCCAAGGTATAGTTGTATCCGATCTGTCCAATCGGATCTATATCGCCCGACGGTCCACGCGTGACACCCAGCGTTGCATCAAAGGAACCACCCTTTAACAAAAACGATCGTGTAACGTCGAAATTCGTCCGACGGCCAGTGATCGCCACACCGGTGTCAATTCCAATTGCCGCAAAGCCATTGGTCAGGCTTCGTGTAACGGTCAGCCCACCAGTAAGACCATCTTCTTCAGTGGTGAATGGCGTAATATCTGTCTCTTCGATATCAGCGTAGCCAACCCGTACGGAAACGTCGGTGATCGGATTGACCGCATAGGTCAAGTCAAACAACAACTCTTGTGTTTCGCGTTCTTCCTGAAGCGTGTCATCGGCCTCATAATCGATCCGCGAATAGCTGAGGCGCCCGGTTGCGGTCGATGTGAAGCGGAACGTGCCAAATACCTCAGAGCGCAATTCGTCGTTATCGAAAAGGCCGGGATCCGTTGTATCCTCAAAACTTTCATCTAAGTATTGCAGGTCGAACCCATAGCCAACCGCGTCGTTGATCCCATTTTCCCAAGCGAAATTCAGCCGCGAGGTGGTCCGCGTTCCATCATCAATGATCAGGCTGTTCGAATTCAACTGGTCTTGAACGCGCAACGGGTCGTCGAAATTCAGATCGACCCGACGGATCCGTGCATCTGTCGCGAGACGACTATTGGCGCCATCGCGCGTATAGGCAAAGAACGCATTGGGATCGTCGACATCGACATTCTGGGATTGTCCCGGAACCTCACCCAGCCGCACGATGCCGCTCAGATCAAATTGCAAAGTGTCAATCTGGGTTTCTTTCAACAACCCGTAGGACAATGTGGTGTCCAGAATAGTTGTCGTCTCCTGCGAACTTCCGACATCAAGTCCGAAATTATCGTTAATACGCAGTGAAGAACTGATCCCATACGTGTAAGTCAGCCCCCCCGGGGCTGACTGAGCGCTTGGTACTGCTTGGCCTGCAGCTGTGTTGGCTGAACATATGGCGGTCGTTGCCGCGAGTGCCAACGTCAAACTTTTGTTGTTTTTCACCTGGGCCCCCTGCTCCTGGGCGATGGTTATTCAAATAGCTTCCTCTGTGGGATCACAATAACGTCACCAGCCTGAAGCGCAACATTGCCGGTGTTGTCATAGTAATTGTAGCTGTAAACGTTGCTTCCCCGACGCAGTTGGATGCGTTTTCCGGCTGCGAAGCGGGTCAAACCACCAGCTTCCGCGATAACTTGCAGGATTGTGGCGTTGTTTATGATCGGGACACGGCCTGGGATCGTGATCTCTCCGGTAATGAACACATCGTTGCCGGTTGCAGCCGTTGCAGCCACAGTTGGCGCGGCAAGTGCACCAACTGAAACAAAGACGGTCGGTGTCGTGGCGAAGTTCGGTGCCAAACGACTTGTCAAAGTGCCACGAAGCTGGCCAACGGATGAACCCGCTGCCTGAACAGAGCCAACGATCGGAAAGTTGATAGATCCGTCTGGCAGCACAAGTGCTTGGCGGTTAAGGCTGGCATCTTCCAGCACTTCAATTTGCAAGATATCGCCTGGTTGAATGCGATATCCAGCTTGTGCCGATGCCTTGGTTGCAGTCAGACCCGTGGCCATCAAAGCAATGGCGAAAAGGCTGCAAAGGAGTTTATACATCTGGTCTCCCCCGGTTGTGAAGTTGTTGTCAAATTTAACCCTTAGTCGGGCCGTACGAAGATTATTTTCGAGCCGGAGAAAAACCTGAGACAAATTTGCTTCAGCCTCTTCTAAATTTTACCAACTCAGCATTCCAAAAGCTTTCTCTTTTTTCACAGCGAAACCAAATACTTGCGCAATGGCGCTGTGAAACTCCCTGCTCAGTGTCCAGTGCAGCGCAACACAGCGCCGACAGTTTTGAACAAGATCATCAGGTCATTTTTGAAAGAGAGGGTTTTCCCATATGTAGTATCGAATCGCGCTCGATCCGCAAAAGTCGATTCGTTGCGATCCGAAACTTGCCACAAGCCTGTAATTCCTGGGCGCAACTCATAATAGGTACGCCCTGGGTACAAGGCCTTTTGGCTCACCATCATCGGTCGCGGCCCAATCAACGACATGTCACCGCGAAGAACGTTAAGCAGCTGTGGTAACTCGTCCAAAGAAGAACGGCGCATGAACGTACCGATTGCAGTGATGCGCGGGTCTTTTTTAAGCTTTTGCGTGCTGTCCCATTCGATCCGTGCACCCGGATTTTCGGCCAGATGTTTTTCAAGACGGGCATCTGCGTCGCTCACCATAGTGCGGATTTTATACATGGTGAAAACGACACCATTACGACCCACCCTGGCTTGGGTATAGAAAGGTGAGGCTCCATCGCGGGATGCAACCAGCGCAAGAATGGCGACAAGAGGCAGAGCGATCGGCGAAACCAACAGGATGAAAGAAATATCCAAAGCGCGCTTCAAGTAGTCACGATAAAGCTGTGTGGCCGGTCGCCCGAGCGCACGCGCACTTCTTACAGATCCGTCCGGGGAAACTTTTTCCACGGCATCGAAATTATGCATCTGTGTTACCATTACAAACTTCACTCCAAAACCGGACGCTAACACACACGCCCTGGCATTACTCACTACTCGACGAACAACGCATCTTTATGAAAATTTTCCAAATGCTGTCACCCTGTTTTCTCAGGTTTTGACCAGCTTTGTCGCCATAATTTTTACTCGTTCTGGCAAAAAATTTTAATTTTCGCGTTAAGCCTTTGATAACCTGTACATTACTATCAGCATCACTGTACATCTTCAAGGCCGAATTGTTTCCGTTGCTTACGCAATACTGGCTAAGAAATATCATTGATGCACAAAATGTCGGCGCAACTGTTGTACAAGGCACAGTTCTGACAGAATCTTTCCCACTTTGCCCTACCGTTTTCTGGGCTCTCGACGTCATCGGCCAAAGGCGATTCTACCTATAAGATACCCAACTATCGCAAGTACTACCTTCAGCGCCCGACCGCATACCCTTTTTGTCTAGAATTCTGATCCACAAGATACTTGAGCCGCGAGCAGGTGATTCACTGTTATGCTGTACCGCAGAAAAATCTCGCTTTAGGCGCGATGCTGGCATAGGCAGTGGCCTAGTATTGTTTCCAGAAAGGATTATATTTGACGCATCCAGAAGAGATTGAGTGGTAATCGTGTATCAGCCGCTGGACAATTTGCATCCAGCAAATGAATCATTCAGAAAGTTGAGTAAGATGTTGTGCTACGGCTCGTGTATCCCTGACTGTCGTGGATGCGTGCTATGTGTTGGTAAAGATCGTCGTGGTTTCGGAGAAAGTCGGTAAAACGAGATGAGTTCGGGAGAGTTGTATACTGGCTTTTTTGGCCTGAATGAGCGCCCCTTCACGCTTATTCCGGACCCAAGCTTTTTGTACTGGTCGACCCAACACCAACGCGCGTTCTCTGTCCTCGAATTCGGCATTATGTCCCGCGCTCCGATTACTCTGGTCACAGGTGAAATCGGTGCTGGCAAAACAACACTGGTTCAAAAGCTGCTGTCCAAGGTGGACGACGGACAGGTCTCGATCGGCCTGATCTCGAACGCTCAGGGTGGGCGCGGTGAATTGCTCCAATGGGTTCTGAACGCGCTTTCCGTGCCTTTCGTGCAAGGCGAAAGCTATGTCTCGATGTTTCAGCGTTTTCAGGAATTCATGATCAGCGAATATGCTGCCGGGCGACGCGTCGTCCTCATCATCGACGAGGCGCAGAACCTGTCGTCGGAAGGGCTGGAAGAACTTCGGATGTTGACCAACATCAACAGTAATAAAGATGAGTTGATCCAGCTCATCTTGGTTGGTCAACCAGAGCTACGTGATATGGTACGTTCACCCAGCATGCGCCAACTTGCACAGCGTGTGGCGGCCAGTTTCCACCTTGATAAGATGGATCAGAAAACGGTCACCAAATATATCTCGCACCGCATGGAAACCGCTGGTGGTACCGGCAAAGAGTTCACCTCAGGTGCCTGCAAAGCGATTTTTCAAGCCACACAGGGTGTTCCCCGGCTGGTAAACCAACTGTGTGAATTTGCGCTGATGTACGCCTGGAGCGACGAGACAAATGTTGTGTCGTTGAGGGTGGTGAAGTCTGTGTTGAAAGACGGCGTGTTCTTCGGTGGCTTCGCGCTTGAGAGCGACGAGGACGAAATTAATGACGACGAGAAGAGCACCGCAGAAAAAGAAAAAGACAATAGCGAGTTGCTTTTCCTTCGGTCATCCGACCGCATCATTCCGGAAGGTCAGACAGGATAATGCCACAATTGGGTGGTAGGGGCATCTAGGGTAAAAGGTTCTTAGGCTAGTGTTGGACGTACGTTACTATTTCTCATTGTTCATGCGGCGGTTTCCTCTGCTGCTGATTATCGCCGTTGCGATTTCGGCGGTCGCGATCACTGTTGCGCAAACGTTGCCCCCTTCTTACGTGTCGGCGGCCAAGCTGGCAGTTGAACGTCCAAAGATCGATGACCCGTCAGGACAACTTGCCCCGGAGCTAGCGCAGCTGCAGATTGCGCAGGGCAAGTTGATGACCCGGGCCAACCTTCTGGCAATCGCCGACTTAGTACAGCCGGTGCCGGATCAAGCAAATAAAAGCCCAGATGAAATTGAAAGTTGGATGCGCAGCAAGACCTATATTTGGGCACGTGCACGGCGCGGTGAAGCCACATTCATGGATATCAGCTTTGAGGCACAACAAGCCGAGCATGCGGCGTGGGTTCTTGAAGAATATCTGAAAATCATCAATCAGATCAGTATTGATGAAGGCGTTGAAAACGCAGCACAAAAACTTGGTTTCTTCGAACGTCTTGAGACCGAGTTGCGCGAAAAGCTGGCCGACCAGAACGCCCGCATCCTGGCATTCAAGAGCGAGAACATTAACGCTTTGCCCGAAACGCTGGACACTCGGCTGGGTCAGCAAAGCACTCTTTTGGACCGGATCGCACAGTACGAGCGTGATCGCTCGGTCCTTCAAGATCAGCGTGTGCGTCTGATCCAGATATTCGAGTCGACGGGACAAGTTAGCGGTGCTGCCGTGACACAGAACCTGACGCCAGAACAACAACAGTTGAGAGTTCTTCAAGCGCAGCTGAATGATGAACTGGCGGTTAAGTCGTCAGAACACCCTCAGGTCAAAGTGTTGATCGCGAAGGTAAGGCAGTTGGAACAGGTGGTAAGCCTGCAACCCGCTCCGCAAGCACAGCCGGGAACAACCGGCAACCCGCTGCTGGATAGCCAACTGGCCGATATCGATTCGCGCATTGCGGATATCGAAGCACAAAAAACAGACGCGTTGCTGCAGCTGGAAAGGATCGAAGCCACGATCGACCAGACACCAATCAACGCAATTCAACTGGAAGAACTTACGCTGGAGCGCGACAATATCCAGCGACAGTACACTGATGTTCGCGCAAAACTGGCAGACGCCGCTGCCAGCAAAGAGATTGTCGAAGGCAATCAAGGGCAACGCGTCGTCGTTTTGGAGCCACCGTCGATCCCTGATGCGCCCAGTAAGCCCAATCGGTTGCTCATTGCAGTGGGCGGCAGTTTCTTCGGCATCATGACGGGCGCTGCTTTGATTATTTTGCTGATGCTGCTGGACCAATCGGTGCATCGCCCGCAAGACTTGGTTTCCCGGCTCAATGTAACGCCACTGGCGACGATTCCCTACATTGAAACAGCCGCTGACCGTTTCCGTGCACGGATGCGCGTCGCCGCCTGGCTGATCGCGATCGTAGTCGGAGTGCCCGCGCTGCTCTATGCGGTTCATGTTTATTATCAACCACTTGATGCAATTGTAACACCTATTGTCGACAGTCTGGGGGCGGCTTGATGACGGTGTATTTGGTATTGGGGCGAAAGGACTAAGAAATGGAAAAGCTTCAGGCCGCGATTGAAAAAGCGCGGGTCCAGCGCCAGGAATCCCAGACGATCAATGGACACCCGGTTCAAAAACCGGAAGTGGTCAACGAACCCGTCAAAACGCCGGAAGAGGCCGTAAATTCGGCCTGGGCGTCATTGGCACAGGCGGAGCTGAACCCGCGAATTTTGCGAAAGAACCGGATGGTCGCCTATTCCGGAGGCGAACATGCAGCCCCATACGATATGCTGCGGACGCGCATCTTGCAGCTGGCGCAGCTGAATGACTGGAAACGTATTGCGATTGTGTCGCCGCACAGCGGATGCGGAAAATCCACGACGGTATCCAACCTTGTTTTCAGCTTCGAGCGACAGGCCGACCTGCGCACAATGGTTTTAGACTGCGATCTACGCCGCACAAACCTCGCGCGATTGCTCGGATTGCAGCCCAAATCGAACATGAAGTCTGTTTTCGAGGGCAAGGTCGACTTTGCCGAACACGGTATTCGCATCGGTGAGAACGTCATACTTGGTGCGAATGATGCACCGGTCGGAAGCTCGGCTGAGGTTCTGCAATCGCAATCGACTGGACGCGTGCTGAACGCAATTGAAGCAGCGTACAAGCCAGACATCATGCTATTTGACATGCCACCTTTGCTGGTCAGCGACGATAATTTTGCTTTCCTCAAGAATGTCGACTGCGCGTTGCTTATGGTCGAAGCCGACAAGACATCGGTCAAACAAGTTGATATCGCAGAACGTCACTTGGCTGAGCTGACAAATGTGATGGGTGTCATTTTGAACAAATGTCACTACAGCGATACGGCTTATGGCTATTAATGACACTCAAATAAGCGCTTCGATCATTATCCCGCACTACAATGACGTGGTCCGCCTTGATCGCTGCTTGGCCTCGCTTATGGCCAACGACCTATCGGAGGTCGAGATTGTTGTTGTAGACAACGGATCTGACCAGTCGTTGGACGAAATTCGCACCAAATATGAGAACGTGCGCATTGTTGCCGAAGGCGAAAAAGGAGCAGCCGCAGCGCGCAATCGCGGTGTGGCTGAAACTTCAGGGGCGTATCTGTATTTCATCGACGCCGATTGTGTTGCTGCCGACGATTGGGTTGAAACAGCGCGGCGGGTCCGAACTGATGCAGACATGATCGGTGGGCGCGTCGATGTGTTCGACGAAACTCCTCCTCCTCGTAGCGGTGCGGAAGGTTTTGAGACGGTGTTTGCGTTTAACTGTCAGTCCTACATAGAGCAAAAGGGATTTTCGGTTACCGCAAACCTGATCACACGCCGAGATGTTTTCGAAGCCGTCGGCCCGTTCAAGGCAGGTGTTTCCGAGGACAATGACTGGTGCTGGCGCGCCCGTGACAAAGGCTATTCCCTGATCTATGTGGATGCGCTTGCGGTGTCACATCCCAGCCGTTCGGATTGGGACGCACTGCGCCGTAAATGGCAGCGCCTCACCAATGAAAGTTATCTATTGTTCCAAAAGAACCGGCCCGGTGTATTGGGCCGCGCAAGCTGGATCGGGCGGGCCTGTTTAATGCCGCTCAGCGCGGTCGTACACATCCCAAAGGTCCTGCGATCACCACGCCTACAAGGGGCCAGAGAGTATTGTGCCACGGTTGCAACGCTGTTTCGACTCAGGCTTCTACGGATGTTCTGGATGTTGAGACAAGCGTTGGGTTTACCAGTTTAGAGGCCGCTATGCGGAGAAGAGTATGAGTAAGATGCCACATGTCATGGCAATTTCATCTACAGGCGGGCATTGGGTGCAGTTGATGCGCCTGCGCAAGGCTTGGGACGGTATGAAAGTGACCTATGTAACGACCGATCCCGGTTCGGGCGAGCTGCTGAGACAACAGGCGCAAGAGGCGGGCGAAGCTGCGCCCAACTTCGCAACGGTGACCGAAGCGAACCGCTGGCAAAAAATTCGCCTGATCAAGCAGCTAATTCAGATCACCTGGGTTTTAATCCGCTATCGCCCGGATGTGGTTGTCAGCACCGGAGCAGCTCCGGGCTATTTCGCCATTCGCTTGGGCGGATTGTTGGGCGCACGCACCATCTGGATCGACAGCATGGCCAACGCCGAAGAGCTTTCGCTCTCGGGTCAGAAAATCGGCAAACATGTTGATCTGTGGCTGACTCAATGGGAGCATCTGGCCAAGCCCGAGGGCCCCCACTATTTGGGGGCGGTGCTGTGATCTTTCTGACGATTGGGACGCACGAGCCGTTTGAACGGCTGATCCGCGCGATCGATGAATGGTGCGGGACGACGCCCAACCCCCCCAAAGTGTTCGGTCAGATCACCGATGAAGGCATGACCCATCACCGCCCGAAGAATTTCGAGGCGGTCGCGCGCATGACGCCAAAAGATTACAATCTGAAATTCCAGCAGTCGGATCTGATCATCTCCCATGCCGGTATGGGGTCGATCCTGACAGCGTTAAGCCGCGGGAAACCCATTGTTGTAATGCCCCGCAGGGGTCACTTGCGCGAAACCCGCAACGACCATCAGTTCACCACCGCCAAACACTTGGGAGATCGGCCCAACATCTTTGTGGCGAAGGATGAAACCGAACTGCCCGCTTTGCTGGACCGCACCCTTGAAACGCTGGGTCAGCACAAACAGGCACCCGTGTCTCAGGACGCCCCCCCGCAATTCACCGCTGCTCTTCGCGAGTATCTCATGACCAACACATTTGCACCGAATGGGATCGCCCACGGTCAAAACGGGAAAAAATCTTTTGAAACATGATCGCTTTCAGGACCTCTGGGACAAGCTTAAAAACAAAAGCGCCCAAGTTGGCATAATTGGGCTTGGCTATGTCGGGCTGCCGCTTGCGGTGACGGCGGCCAAAAAGGGTATGCCTGTCACCGGGTTCGATATCGACCCGTTCAAGATTGACGCTCTGCACAAATCCGACAGCTATATCGAAGCTGTGGCCAGCGAAGACCTCAAATCGCTGCTGGATGCGGGAACCGTGGCCTGGACCGCTGACTTTTCGCAATTGTCAGGCATGGATGTCATCGTCATCTGCGTGCCGACACCGTTGACAGAACACCGTGACCCCGATTTGTCATTCGTGACCGAGACCACAGAGGTTATCGCCAAGCACATCAAAGCCGGTGCGATGGTTGTTTTGGAATCAACCACTTATCCCGGCACCACGGCCGAGGTTCTGACACCAATCCTGGCGAAGTCCGGCCATGTCCCGGGGGAAGAGATCTTCGTTGGCTTCTCACCAGAACGCGAGGATCCGGGCAACAAGCATTTTCGCACCGCCACCATTCCCAAAATCGTTGCCGGCGACGGCGAAGCCGCTGGCAAGCTGGTCACGCTGTTTTATGAGAATGTTGTGGACGCGGTGGTACCTGTCTCGACCACCCAAACCGCCGAGGCGGTCAAGATCACCGAGAACATCTTTCGGGCTGTGAATATTGCTCTGGTCAATGAGTTGAAGGTGATCTTTGACGCGATGGGCATCGACGTATGGGAGGTAATCGACGGCGCAGGGACCAAACCATTCGGGTTCATGCCCTTCTATCCCGGTCCCGGCCTTGGCGGGCACTGTATCCCTATCGACCCGTTCTATCTGACGTGGAAAGCGCGCGAATATGAACTGTCGACGCGCTTTATCGAGCTGGCGGGCGAGATCAATTCGAACATGCCGAACTATGTTGTCGCACGCCTGCGCGAAACGCTGGATCGCGAACTAGGCATCGGCCTGTCGCGAGCGCGGGTTCTGATCATCGGAATAGCTTATAAGAAAAATGTCTCGGACATGCGCGAAAGCCCTTCGGTCCGGTTGATGTCATTGCTGAACCAGGCCGGATCAAAAGTGGCCTTTCACGATCCGCATGTACCGGCGATCCCGAAAATGCGCGAATATCCCGAGTTTCTGGGCTGGCAATCGCTGCCGTTTGACGACATTCGCGCCGAGGATTTTGACGCCATCCTGATTTCGACCGACCATGACGAGGTTGACTATGAAGCGTTGGTTAACCTCGGGATTCCGGTGATCGACACTCGCAACGCGATTGCGCGGCGACAGCTTTCAGAAAAGAACGTCACCAAGGCGTAAGACATTTTGGGGGGCTCTTTGCCCCCCCCAGTTTAACCGGAAAACGTTCAACCCAAGCGGCACTAAAACACCGATCCTGTGGATAACTTCGCCACTCAATGCCTGTTTTTTCTAAAAAAATATTAAGAATTTCCTGCTCGGTGAACTGAAATTTTTGCAAGATTCCACGGTGCTCTTTCAGGTTAATGCCTGAAATGGAAACAATATCTTAAGAACACCTCATAATGTTGAAAATAGCGTTTGAAACACATAAATATTGACGGCCATTGGCTCGCTGGATGCGATTTCACTACGATTCACGGCTGATGCGGGCTAGAGTTTAAGTCCAGGTTGATGCGGGATTCTTTTTGTGGACGTCGCGCGACGTCAGCACCCCCAGTTCCCCGAATCCATACAACCTGAAGCCGAGTAAGGTGTGTTTTGAGTGTAGGTTTATTGAGTTCTCAGTTTCATGAATAGACAGATCATCCCCGAAGTAGCCGAAAGCCAACCTTTGTCTGGGACAGTAGAGGATTTGCCGGTGTCGGGGCATAGCGACGTTGTTCAAAGGTTTCGCCAAATCGCGAATGAACTGAGCAAACGCACTGCCGTGCGGTTTGGCGATGAAGCTATGGACTATGCCACTTTGGATCGCCGTTCTGATGCGCTGGCTCTTTGGCTGATCGATCAAGGGGTGCGGCCCGGTGATCTTGTTGGGATCTCGTCGCAAAGATCTCTGGCATTGCCCCTCGCAATTCTGGCGGTTTTGAAAGCTGGGGCAGGATACGTACCCTTTGACGTGACATTGCCTGCTGAGCGTCTGAAGTTTATGGCCCAGGACACCGGCATCTCGGTCTTGTTGGGTCATTGCGCGACGCTCGACGATCCGGGCCTAACCATACTAGCCGCCGAAGCTTTCCCAGGGGAAACAGACGTAAGACCCGACGCGCAGATCACCGGTGAAAGCATCGCCTATGTGATGTATACCTCAGGCACTACGGGCACGCCAAAAGGTGTAATGGTTCCCCATAGATCTGTCATGCGACTGCTTTGCGATGCCGACTGGCTTGCGCTTGATCGCGATACCGTGACGCTGCATTCGTCGGCCTTTGCCTTTGACACCTCGATCATAGATTTCTTTGCACCACTGCTGAACGGCGGCACAGTTGTCATCCCGCAAGACGGGCGGCTTTCGATCTCGGATCTGGTGGACGCGATTGATAGTAACGGCGTCAACACGCTGTGGCTGACATCCGGCTTGTTTCACGCCATTGCTGACCTGCAACCGGAGTGTTTTGAAAAGGTAAAGCAGCTTGTTGTTGGTGGCGACGTGGTCTCGCCCAACCATGTGGCCAAGGTTCAGGCAATTTGCCCGGATTTGAAGGTCATAAACGGCTATGGACCAACCGAAAGCAACGTGGTCAGCGCGCATCTGATTACTCCTGAAGATCTTGAGACAGGGCAGGCGATCCCGATAGGCAAAGCGGTCAAGGGTACGGACCTGTTCGTTCTAGACAAGGATCTGAACCCGTGCATGTCGGGCCAAAAGGGTGAGCTGTATATCGGCGGCGCCGGGCTTGCCCTGGGCTATTGGAACCGCCCCGATCTGACACAGGAGAAATTCATTCCCGCCCCTTGGGACGCAGATCAGCTTCTTTATCGCTCGGGCGATTTGGTCGAAATGGACGACGCAGGGGTCGTTCGGTTCTTTGGACGTATCGACACTCAGGTCAAGATCCGGGGTTTCCGGGTGGAACTGGACGAGGTCGAGATTGCGCTTGAGGCGCATCCCTCAATTGCCCGCGCAGCTGTGGTTGCCCGTGCTGGTGCGGATCAAGCTGACAAGTCCTTGATCGGGTTCTGCGTTGTTCAAAAGAATGCGGATTTTGATGCTAAAGCCGTTCAATCCCATCTGCGGGATACGTTGCCTGAATATGCCTGCCCCGCACGGCTTGAGGTCGTTGAAACACTGCCATTGAACCATAACGGCAAGGTGGATCGACGGGCATTGTTGGCCAGCTTGGACAAGCCGAAATCTGCTGCCCCAAGTGCCAAAGCCGCCAATGTAGGGGCTGACATCGCAACGCTCATCTCGGGCTTCCTGAAAGATATCCTTGAGTGTGAAACAGTCGATCCAAATGTGAATTTCTTCGATCTGGGCGCCTCGTCCCTTCAGCTTGCGCGGTTGCATAACCAACTTGAAACTGCACTGAATCGGCGTTTTCCAATCACGCTTTTGTTCGACAAATCCAGCGTGCGGTCTTTGGCAGCAGAGTTAAGTCATCACACGGAAAGCCGCGACAGCGGCGAGACCACCGTAACCAAGCCCGCCGGATCAGGAATGATTGCGATTGTGGGCATGGCCGGGCGGTTCCCCGGTGCCAGGGATATCGACACGTTCTGGCAAAAACTGCTGGCCGGGGAAGAGTTGATCTCGCACTTCTCAGCCGACGAGCTTGAGGTCGATCCGGCGAAGGACGACCCACAAGGCACCTATGTGGCCGCACGGGGCATTATGGAAGATGCCGATCTGTTTGACGCGCGCCATTTCAACATCCCGCCGCAAGAAGCCAAGGCGCTGGACCCGCAGCATCGGATCATGCTGGAGCTTGCGCAGACGGCTTTGGACAATGCGGGCCATGACCCCGAGCGGTTTGATGGGCGCATCGGGATCTTCGCCGGATCGGCACAGAACTCGTATTTGCTCAACAACGTGTTGTCCGCACCTGGTGCTGCGCGCAATTTCGCGGCAAGCTATCCAGTCAAAGATTTCTCGGCCCTGTTTGGCAATGACAAGGATTTTCTGGCCACCCGCGTTGCCTATAAGCTGGGTCTGACCGGGCCTGCGGTAAATGTTCAGTCAGCCTGTTCGACATCGCTGCTGGCCGTGGCGCAAGCTTGCGACAGCCTGCGCATGGGGCGCGCCGATATGGTCCTGGCGGGCGGTGTTGCGGTGACCTTCCCGACCAAACGGCCCTATGCGTATTTGCCCGATGGCATGGCCTCGGCCGATGGCCATTGCCGCACTTTCGACGCGGAGGCGACAGGGACGGTCTTTGGCGATGGCGCCGGGCTGGTTGTGCTGCGCCGTCTGGAAGATGCCGAGGCCGATGGCGACAATATCATCGCGGTGATCCGGGGTCATGGCGTCAACAATGACGGGGCGCAAAAGGCAGGCTATGCTGCGCCGTCGATCACCGCTCAGGCCGAGGCCATTCGCATGGCCCAAGCTGCAGCCGGGGTCGCGCCGAAAGACATCGGCTATGTCGAGGCCCATGGCACCGCCACCCCTCTGGGGGACCCGATCGAATTTACCGCCCTGTGCGAGGCTTTTGGCAACACCGGGCAAACCGGGCGTTGCGCAATCGGCTCGGTCAAAACCAATGTGGGTCATCTGGATGCCGCTGCGGGCGTGACCGGTTTGATCAAAACCGCACTTTGCCTGAAACACGGCAAAATCCCACCGCTGCTGCATTACACAAAACCAAACCCACGTATCGATTTTGAGAACTCCAGCTTCCGGCCCGTGGCCGAACTGACGGAGTGGCCCATGGGCGAAGAACCGCGCTATGCCGGGGTTTCGTCCTTTGGCGTGGGCGGCACGAATGTGCATGTGGTCCTTGGCGAAGGCACGGCACAAGTGGCCAAGCCGAAACCCAAAACGCGCAAACCCCGTCTGTTCCCTGTTTCAGCCTCAAGCCCCGAAGCGTTGGGTTTGGCGATGCAAGACCTTGGCGCATGGGCTTTGGCCAATCCCGAAGCGGACCCCGATGGTCTAGCCACAACATTGCGCGAACACCGCCATGCCTTCCAAACCCGCGCGGTGATAGCCGCCCATGATATGGCTGAACTCGCCAAGGCAGCCCAAGATCACAAGGGGCAGGGGCAAAGGGCCGGTGCACGCGAAAAACTGGTCTTCATGTTTGCCGGGCAGGGGTCTCAGCACGTGGGTATCGCCCGTGACCTGTACGACAACGAACCAGTGTTCCGCGACGCGTTGGATCAATGCCTGACCCCGCTGGAGCAGGCGATGGGCCTGGATCTGCGGGCTGTGCTTTATGCCGAAGGCGATCAGATTGCAGAGGCGCGCGAAAAGCTGAAAAGCACCGATTTCGCCCAGCCTGCCATTTTCGCCTGTAGCTTTGCTTTGGCCAAGCTGTGGGAAAGCTGGGGTATTCGCCCCGACGTAATGGTCGGGCATTCCATCGGTGAATTTGTGGCCGCTACGCTGGCCGGTGTTTTCTCGCTAAAGGACGCGCTGAACCTGATCGTTCTGCGCGGTCGTTTGATGGCAGATCTTCCGCGCGGCAAGATGCTGTCGGTGCGTGCATCCGAGGAAGACTTGCAACCGTACCTTGGGGATACGGTCGATCTGGCCGCTGTGAACGGTGCCAAAGCCTGCGTGCTGGCCGGGTCGGATGAAGCTATTGCGGCTTTGATCCCCGTGCTTGAGGAAGCGGGCATCGCCACTTCGGAACTACATACCAGCCACGCGTTCCATTCCAGAATGATGGACCCGGCGCTTGAGCCATTCCGAGCTGAGCTTGCCAAACTGTCTCTGGCAGCGCCAACTCGTCCGATCCTGTCCACCGTCACCGGCGACTGGATGTCCGAGGATGAAGCAACCGATCCCGACTATTGGGCGCAGCATATGCGCCGCCCTGTCCGGTTCTTTGATGCGATGCAGGTGCTGTGGGCAGATGGGGAGTATATCTTCCTGGAATCAGGACCTGGCAGAACATTGTCGGTTCTGGCCGCCCAGAACCCTGATCGCGCAACGGCCTCTCCGGCATTGTCATCCTTACCGCACGCACATGAAGAGCAGGCAAATGCGCAACTGACAATGTACCGCGCCTTTGGTGAGCTGTGGGCCTGTGGCTATCCGTTGGATTGGTCCGGTATCGGCGTCGATACCGAGACACCGCGCCAGCACGGGATGCCCAGCTATCCCTTTGTCAGAAAGCGGTTCTGGATCGAACCTGCTGCCATTACCTCTGACCCTGAAACAGCCGATGTGCCGGATACGGCTCCCACCGAGGTGATTGCAAAACCCGATGCGCTTAGCGCGGTGCAAGCCTTGCTCTCGGATCTCAGCGGTTTGGACGCAGAAGAGATCATTCCAACCGCAGGCTTTATGGAACTTGGCTTTGACTCCTTGCTGCTGACACAGGCCACACGTGAGTTGAGAGATCAGTTCGGCGTTGCGGTTTCGCTGCGCGAACTGATTGACGGTTTCCCGAATGTTGGCGCTTTGGCTGAACATATCGAAAAACACGGTGAGATCGGTACCGAAGGCCCGTCTGATCAGGAGTTCACCCCAGCCCCTGCCGCGCCCGAGGCTGCCAAAGCGGATCCGCAGATTTCCGCGCCCGTTACGCAAATCTCGACCACGGATGAGGCGCTGACACCGCGCCAACAGGCACATATCGACAAGCTGGTGGCCCGGTTCAACGCGAAGACGCCGCAGTCGAAAGCGCTGACACAAAAGCACCGCCCAAGACATGCCGATCCGCGCACAGCATCGGGCTTTAACCGGCTGTGGAAAGACCTTGTCTATCAGATCGTATCGGTCAAATCCAAAGGCTCGCGCCTTCTGGACGTGGATGGCAACGAATATGTCGACATCCTGAATGGCTTTGGTCCGGGCTTTCTGGGTCATTCCCCGGACAGTGTTGTAAAGGCTCTGCACACACAGCTGGATGACGGATTCGAAGTTGGGCCGCAAAGCCTGTTGGCAATGGAAGCGGCCGAGCTGTTCTGTGACGTCACCGGCAATGACCGGGCCAGCTTTGTCTGCACGGGGTCCGAGGCTGTGTATGCTACGATGCGTCTTGCACGCACCGTGACCGGGCGCGACACGATTGTTCTGTTTGCGCGGGATTATCACGGCAACTTCGACGAAGTTCTGGTGCGCGGGGTCGAAGGCAAGGACGGGTTGCGCAGCCTGCCCATCGCACCCGGTGTGCCGCGTGATGCGGTCAAGAATGTGATCGTGTTGCCCTATGGCTCGCCGCAGGCGCTGGACTACATCCGCCGAAACGCGGGCAAACTGGCGGCCGTCATGGTCGAGCCGGTGCAAAGCCGTCGGCCCGAATTCCGCCCGCATGAGTTCATCCGCGAAGTGCGCCACATCACCCAGAAACACGGTGCGCTATTCATCTTTGATGAGGTCGTCACCGGATTCCGTTTCGGGCCACGCGGCGCGCAGGGTTATTACAACATCGAAGCTGATCTTGTGACCTATGGCAAAATCGCCGGGGGCGGGATGCCGCTTGGTGTTGTTGCCGGCAAGGCCCAATACATGGACACCTTTGATGGGGGTCAGTGGAATTACGGGGATGACAGCTTCCCCGAAGCTCCGGTGACGTTCTTTGCGGGCACCTTCGTGCGCCATCCTCTGGTGATGGCTGCCACCGTCCAGATGATGCGGTTCTTCAAATCGCAGCCCGCGTTTTTCTGGAAAACCATCGATGCCAAAGGCGACAAGGTCGCGGGTACGGTCGATCGCTGGTTCAAAGAAAACGACATGCCGTTCGAGATGCCGAACTGCGGGTCGCTGATGTATTTGCGGATCGACAAGAATGCGCGGTTTGGCGGCCTCTTGGGTCCGCATCTGCGCGACCGGGGCGTGTTCCTTCTGGAAGGTTTTCCCTCTTACATGACCGCCGCCCATGATGATGAGGATATCAACCACATCATCAACGCCATCAAGGACAGCGCTTCGGAAATGCGCGCCGATGGCCTGATCGACGGACGGGCCGACAGCCGCGACTATGACCCACAGATAACCGCGGCTCCGCCTCGGCTGAGTTTGCCGGGTGGCGAAGCCCGCATCGCGCAAGATATGGCCGCCCCTCTGGCACCGCTGGCCTGCCCGACTCTGGAAGCGCAGCGCGAGATCTTTGCCGCCCAGGTGGTCACGCCCGAAGTTGCTGCCGCATATAATGAAAGCGTTACGCTGAAAATCCGGGGTGCGGTGAGCACCGATGCGCTGCTTGAGGCCATTCAGGCCTGTTACGCGCGACACGACGCGTTGCGCGCAACCTTCTCCGAGGATGGGCTGACCATGTTCATCCAACCCGAGATGTACCACAAAATCGGACAGATGGATCTGAGCACGCTTGGCCAGCAGGACCGCCGGCAGAAACTGCAAGATCTGTTGGACAAGCATGTCTCGGAACCCTTCGATATGCAGAACGGCCCGTTCCTGCGCACCGATCTTGTGGATATGGGCGAAGAAGATGGTCAGGCGCTGCATCATCTGGTGGTGACAGCCCATCACATCATCTGTGACGGCTGGTCGATCGATGTGATCATGCGCGACATCGCGCGCCTTTACCGGATGATCATCGACGGCAAGCCCGCAATTCTGGACGCGCCGCACAGCATCATCGACTATGCACGCCACGAGCAGGATTGGGCACAATCCGAGGGTGCGCAGCGCGATAAAGCCTATTGGCTTCAGCGGTTTGAGACGCAAGTTCCCGTGCTGGACTTGCCCTTGGATCACCCCCGGCCTGCCATCCGCAGCGTCCGTGGGGCCCGGCTTGACGCGGCATTGGATGCCGAGCTTGTGGCCGGTTTGCGCAAAACGGCCGAGCGTCAGAACAGCAGTTTCGTAACCCTGCTTTTGGCAGCGTTCAAAACCTATGTCGCGCGGATTTCGGGCAATCAGGATCTGGTTGTTGGCGTACCCTCAGCAGGGCAGGCGGCCAATGGTATGGAGTCGATGGTGGGTCATTGCGTCAACCTGATGCCGATCCGCACTCAGCCCTCAGGCGACAAATCCTTTGGCGACTATCTCAAAGAGGTCAAAACCGCCCTGCTGGACGGCGCGGATCATCAGAGCTTTACCTATGGGGTCCTCACACGCGCGCTCAAGCAGAAACGCGATCCGTCGCGGCCCGGCTTGATCTCGGTTGTGTTCAACGTGGACAACGGTATCGACCTGTCGGCACTGGCCGTGGGGTCTCCTGCAGATACGTTCACCTCAAACCCGCGCGCGTTTGAGAATTTTGAGCTCTATCTCAATGTCACCGAGATTGACGGCGGCGTCACAACCGAGTGGAGCTATAACCGCGATCTCTTTGATGCCGAGACCATCGCGCGGCACATCACCGGGTTTTCCGAGCTGCTGGCCAGCATAGTTGACGGGCCGGACGCCCCGCTTGGGCAGCTGACGCGGGATCAAGGTGAATCAACTGCGCCGCAGCAATCGCCGCAAACAAGCCCCGCAGACTATGACGGAGGCATCACGCGTGCCTTCAAAACAGCGGCTTCGACGCATCAAAACCGGCAAGCGGTCGGCTGCAATGGCAAGGCTTTGACCTATGCCGAACTCGACCGATGGTCGGATCGGATTGCGGCGCATTTGTTGGGCAAAGGAGTAACCAAAGGGGAAAAAATCGGTCTCAGCTATGGGTCGTCGCTGGAACAGATCGCCGCACTGGTCGGCATCCTCAAGGCCGGTGGCGCCTACGTCCCGCTGGATCTATCGCTGCCGCCAGAACGGATCGAGTTCATCGTCAAAGATACCGGTCTAAGCCTGATACTTGGACCTGATGCGGGTTTGCCCAGGGTCCAGACACTCGATGTCTCGGTTCTACCCGAGGTCGACCCAATGCCAGATTTGCCCGAGCTGGGTGGCGAGGACCTTGCCTATGTGATGTACACGTCCGGCTCGACCGGCAGACCCAAAGGTGTAATGGTTCCGCATCGTGGTGTTTTGCGTCTGGTCAAAGGTCAGGATTTTGCCGATCTCGGGCCCGATCAGCGCATCCTGCAGAACTCACCCATCGCCTTTGATGCCGCCACCTTCGAGATTTGGGGCGCGTTGTTGAACGGGGGTGCGCTGGTGCTGCGCGATACACAGACGCCCGCGTCGCTGGACGGTTTGGGCGACATCATAGCGCGCGAGAAGATCACCACCCTTTGGCTGACCGCTGGATTGTTCCACGCGATGGCGGATGAGACCCCCGTGGCCTTCCGCCCCTTGCAGCAGCTTTTGACAGGCGGGGACGTGGTTTCTCCGGTCAAGGCTGCACAGGTTCTGACGGCTTGCCCGGATTTGACCTTGATCAATGGCTATGGCCCGACCGAAAACACCACGTTCACTTGCTGCCACAGGATCACTTTGACGCAGGCGCAAAGCGGGCAGGCGCTGCCGATTGGTCATGCGATCAACGGCACTCAGATCCATGTGCTGGATGCTGATCTCAACCCATTGCCGGATGGCGAAATGGGTGAGCTTTGTGTATCGGGCGACGGGTTGGCCCTGGGCTATCTGGGCCGCGCGGACCTGACCGCTGACAAGTTCGTGGCCGCGCCTTGGGATGAAAACCTGCGGCTCTATCGCACCGGAGATCTGGTGCGCCGCGCGACCGATGGTATGGTGAAGTTTTTCGGCCGTGCCGACCTTCAGGTCAAAATCCGCGGTTTCCGTATCGAACTGGGCGAAATAGAAACCGCGCTCGTCAAACACCCTGGAATTCGCCAGGCTGTGGTCGAGGCGCGCATACCTCAGGGTCAAAGCGACAAGGTTCTTGTGGCCTATTATGTGCCGCAGGATCAGGCGCTGAGCCGCGCCGAGTTGGACGACCATATGCGCGACACGCTGCCAGCCTATGCGCGACCCACGCTGTTTGTAGCACTGGACAGCCTGCCCCTGAGTCACAATGGTAAGGTTGATCGCAAAAGGCTGCCGGCCCCTGTCAGACGTGTTCAAACCGAAGACCCGGTTGCCGCTAAATCTCCTGAAGAAACTCGACTGCTGGCAATCTGGGCCGAGGTTCTGGGGACCACCCAACTACATGTCGATGATGACTTTTTTGAATTGGGCGGACACTCTCTTCTCGCCGTGCGTCTGTTTGCTCGGATCCACGAAGAGTTTGGATCAAAACTGCCCATATCGACATTGTTCCAGCATTCCACGGTGCGTGAACTGGCGCGCCTGTTGCGGGTTCAGGATGCTGATGGCGAATTTGATCCTGATGCCGATTGGGATCCAAGTTCGGTCATTCACCCCGGACCAGAAGATGGGGGTACACCTTTGTTCGTGGTCGGCGGCGCAGGTGGCAACGTCAACAACCTTCTGGATTTTGGCGCGATTATGGGAAGCCATCGCGCGGTCATCGGGCTGCAGACGCGTGGCATTCTTGGCCACAGGATGCACACCACCATCGAGGCGATGGCCAAGGACAACATCCGATACCTGCGCCAACACCAGCCCAAAGGTCCTTATCTACTGGCCGGATACTCCGGCGGAGCGATCACCGCTTTTGAGATGGCCCGCCAACTCGAAGCCGCGGGTGAAAAGGTTCGTCGACTGTTCATTCTGGACACCTATGCGCCGGGGTTTGCGGAAAATTTCCGATCCCCTGTTCATCTTGGGCCGCGTGAATGGGTTCAGAACGAGATCGAGCTGATGCGCGCGCGGGGCCTTAGCTATTTCAAGGAGCGTCTGGATGCGCGTTGGCGCCACGGTCTGGGCAACAAGCTGCTGAAACGGCTACGTCCCGATAGCCCCGAACTGGCGCTGCTTCAGCAAGTAGAACAAGGATGGTTTCAGGCTGCGCAAAGCTATGACGGGGGCATTTTCGGCGGCAAGACCAGCCTGATCTTTGTCGAGCCCGCCTGTCTGAAAGAACGCAAAGCCTTTGACATCGAACCCTCACTAGGATGGAGTCGCTTTCTGCTGGATGGGCAGTATCGTTCGAGCTTCCTCAGCGGGTCTCACCTTGGGATGGTTGTCGGGGACGAGGCGCGCGTCTTGGTCGGCACGATGGAAGCACATCTTCAAAATCCGAACGAGACTTAGCCATGGCGTTAGTGGACCAAATATCCACTACACTGACCGGGTTGGACATTTGGTCCGCCTCATTGGACGATGATGCCACAATAGATTTGGACATTGCGCTGCGGTCGCTCAATCTGGTCGAGCGCAGTCGGGCTGACCGTTTTGTCTATGATCGAGACCGCCATCGCTTTGTGCGGGGCCGGGGGTTTTTGCGGCAGGTATTGGCCGGGTATCTCGACTGTTCCGCAAAGGATGTGGCCTTCACCGAAATCGGTAACGGTAAACCGACGCTCGCGTCTGGCCCTCATTTCAATCTCAGCCACAGTCGTGACCGCGCGGTTCTGGCTGTTTCGGCAGAAAGGTCGGTGGGCATTGACCTTGAATTCAATGACCGCCGTCTGGCGAGCCAAGGGATTGCGCAAAGTTGCTTTACCGAGTCCGAATGCGCTGTCCTGAACACCGTCTCGGGCGCAGCTTGGAACCAAAGGTTCTTTGCGTTCTGGACCGCGAAAGAGGCGCGCATGAAACTGACCGGTGAAGGCCTGTCACTGGCGCCAAAATCAATTGAACTTGAACTGGAAGACGGTTGGCCCATTGGGATCAAGCACCCAAGCCAGCCCAAATGCGAAGTACGTTTCTTGGACATATCACCTGAGGTCACCTGCTGCATCGTCAGCTAGACCGGAAAGGGTATTCTATGAATAGACTACGAAAGAAGTTGCGCATCGCTCTGGGAACAACGCTGGAATACGCCATGCCTTTGAGCGAAAACAAAGGCGGTTCCTTTAGTCGCAAGGCGCGGGAATTGATCACATGGGCCCGGGTCGAGCGGGCGTCGAGACGTGGCAACGAAGAGGAACTGCAAACGGCCTTTGCAAGCCTCTGGCAGGATGGCATCAATACGCAGTATTATGATCGATACTCTGATCGCTTTCAGATGTGGTTTCGCAGCACACATAAGGATTTTTTCAAAGACCTGGTGACGTTTTCGCGAGCCCGGCACTTCGAGAATATGGTCGAAATCGGCTGCGGTGACGGGCGCGTCCTTGACTATTGTGCCCAGAATATGCCGCAGGGCATGACGTTTACCGGTATCGATATCAACAAATCGATCATCGATCGCAACAAACGCGCCTTTTCAAACAAGCGCAGGTTGGAGTTTACCTGTTTCGGTGCTCAGCGATGGCTCAGACAAAACTTGAAGCGCGATCTGCTGGTACTGGCCTATGGAGGTGTTCTGGAATATTTCTCGGAAAAGAAGCTCCGAGATGTCTACGGTCTGCTGGCGTCGAAACCCGGGACCGCCATGGCTTTGGTCGAACCGGTGGCCCAGGCGCATGCTATGGACCGCACAACCGAAAGCTTCAGCCACGGAGAGGAGCATTCCTTTTCGCATAACCATCGCTATTTATTGGAGCAGGCAGGCTTTGACGTGATCTTGAACAGGACATCTGTCAGCGGGCCCATCAAGTGGACCGAAATTATTGCCATGAACAGGGCATAGCAGCTTCAGGAAATTTGGTACGATGGACGGCGCGCGTCTTCTTGTTTTCGCCCTTGCGGGGCTTGTGGTACTGGCAATTGCTGTCATGGCAGGGGTGCTGTATTGGTCGAAATACAAGATCTACCGGTTTTCAGCCGAACCTGCCCGTGCCGAAGCGTTTGAAGGCGTCGAACGTGTGGTTTTTCGGGCAAGCGACGGCACCGAGTTGCGGGCCTTTGCGGTGCCCGGCCTGCCGGATGCGCCCGTCCTGATCAGCTTTTATGGCAACTTCACTGGCCTTATGCCCTCGTTCCTTCGCCTTCAGCCGATCATCGATCAGGGGATCGGAGTGGTGATGCTGGAATATCGCGGCTCAGGGGACGCGCCGGGCATTCCGTCCGAGGCAAATTTCGCCGCTGATGCAATGGCGCTGTACGACCATCTGGACACTTTGATTGGGCGGTCGACGTCACCCGAACAACGTTTTGTTCACGGATACAGCCTTGGCGTCAGCCCGGCCACAGCCTTAGCGGCACAGCGCCCAGTGGGTGGTTTGATCATCGAAGCAGGCTATGACAGCCTGTGCCGCTTTCAGGAAAGGCGGTTACGCGGTTTTCCCATGTGTCGGCTGATGTGGGCCGAGCGCCATGATGTCATCGCCCATGCCTCTGACCTGAGCGCGCCGATCTTGCTGGCGCATGGGCAAAAAGATCGCGACATTCCCATGGTTTGGGCAAACTTGCTTTATGACGCGTTGCCCGAACCCAAGCGGCAGATAGTCTATCCTGACGGCACCCATACCAACCTGATGACGCAGGGGCTGGCCGAAGATCTCGTAGCCTTTATCGTCGTCGGTCCCGACACTTAACCGTCAGGCCACGCTGCCCATCTCATCTGCTTCGTGCTCAAGGCCAAGCAACCGCTGGTTCAACTCTCGACCGATCAGGGCGATGGCGGGTTCGGCCATCATGGTGAAATGGTCACAGTCGAATTCACGCGTGGTGATCTGCCCCTCGACATATTCGCCCCAACCCAGATCGTCCCCCGCCGCAATGAACAGCGCGCTGGCGCGACGTGCTTTGAACAGGTGGATATCCACGTCCAGTTTGGGTGTGTCGTAAAGGTTTTGCGCCTGCACAAAACAATGGGTCATGCGCGGACCGATCAGCTCATCCGGCAGCGGTTTTCCCGACTCCAGAATGGCTTTGATCTCGGACAGCTTGTCTCGATTCTCCTGGCCCGAACGACGTCGGTTCATCCAATCCAGCGCATAGGCCAGATCCCATTTTCGCGCCGCCCACAGCTTTTGGCCCAGGCTCAGCGGGCGCTGCGACATATGTGGGGCGATCGTGTCAAAGAAAGTCAGGCTGTCGACGTCTTCACCATCCGCACGCAATTGCCGGACCATCTCAAAGGCCACCACGCCACCGCCCGAATATCCAGCCAGACGGTAAGGGCCTTTGCCATAACGTTCGCGGATCGCTGTGATATAGCGCGCTGCCATCTCCTCGATCGTGGCATCGACTTCGGCACCGCCATCCGAGCCGAGGGCCCGCAGCCCAAAGAACGGGATGGACGGATCAAGGAACCCGGCCAACGGACGGAAGTTCAGGATATTGCCCCCTGCGCCGTGAATACAGAACAACGGGCGGCTTTTCTCGTCGCCTTTGGTGATTTGAACCAGAGGGCTCCATGAGGTGGCAAGGCTGGGCGTGGGCACATCCTCGTCCTCGCTCAAGCCTGCGGTTTGCAGCACCAAAGCTGTCAGCGCCCCAAGGGTCGGCGTTTCAAAAAGCGTGGCCAGCGGCAGCCCCACGTCAAATTCCTGCCGGATCCGCGCGAAAAGGCGAACCGCGTTCAGGGAATGGCCGCCGAGGTCAAAGAAGTCATCTTCGGGCTGCAGATCGGGCGCACCCAGAATGTCCTCCCAGATCTCGGCCATCTTGGCGCTGTGAGGTCCCAGTTTGGATTTGGAAGCGTTGTCTAATTTGGCGCGCGCTTTGGGTTTTGGGCGCGCCTCGACCATCATCAGATTAACCAGATCCAGCGAGACCGGCGAGATGATCTGATGGCGGCTGGGATGGCTAAAGATCTGTGTGAACAGCGCGTCAGCCTCACTGTCCCGGATACCGGTCGCCAGCAGTTGGTTGCCCAATTGCGCGGGGGCCGGGGCGGTGGACAGCGCCTCTTGCGACAGGGCGCGCAGGGCGAGATGCTCAAAGATCATAAGCACAACGCCTGCGCTGTCGCGGATCACCACGTCAAAGGCTGCGAACTGACCTCTGGTTTCCGCCACTTTCACCGATTGCGCGGTGATCGCTTGGGACAGCGGTGCAAAGACCCGGATGCGGGCCACCGACATCGGAGCGTATAGCGGGGCTGTGGCGTCGCGTTGCAGCCCGTTCAGACCAACGGTGGCGGCCATATCCAGAAGGCCGGGATGCAGCGGATGGGTGCTCAGATCGGCCAGATAGGCCTCGGGCAGGGTGAACTGACCCTCACACCAATTGCCCGCACGCCGGGCCGGGCCAACCGTGTCCCAACGTGGACCAAACCCGATCACGTCATCTTGCTTGACCAAATCCTCGACCGCTATGGGCGACATCGCCGGGATGGCGTCGAACCCGTGTGGCAAGGCTTTGTCTGCCTTGCGTTTTGTCAGGATTTGCATCTGCACTTGGTCCTCGGCAGGATCAGAGGCGCTGAGCATACTGCTGATTTTCAGCTCGAACCCGTCTTGGATCGGAGTCAGTGTAACCCGCATCAGGCGCGGCAGGTTCTCAGCAAATACCATCGGCTGGTTGAAAGACAGGGCGGAGATTTCAAATGGTGACGATTGCAGAACCTCTTTGGCGGCACTTTGCGCTAGCTCGATAAAGGCCGTACCGGGCAGGACGGGCAGGCCCGCTACCACATGATCTGCGATCTCCCAATCCTCTTCGGGATGCATCAGCCGTTCAAAGATGACCTCACCGTTGTCTTCGCTGCGGCGATGACCCAAAAGCGGATGTCTATCCGTTTCCGCTTCAAAACCAGCATGGCCAAAGACGCGCGCGGCCATGCCGCTGTCGCGCCAGGCACCCCAAGCCAAAGACAGCCCATCACTACGCCGCGCCGCTAGCGCCTCAAGCGCCGCATTGGCGCCCACATAGCCCACCTGTCCGGCGGGTCCGGTTTCGACCGAGGTCGAAGAGACAACGGCAAATGCATCCAGGCTGCCATCGGGCAGCAATTCGTCCAGGATCTGCGCGCCTTTGACTTTCGGCGCAATGACTGCATGCAGATCGTCCAGCGATTTGACGGACAAGGGGCCGTCATCCAGGACGCCCGCTGCATGCAAGACGCCACGCACCGGCCCAAAGCTGCTTTGCAGATAGGCGATTGCGGCAGCCATGGCGTCTTTATCCGTCACATCCGTTTTCAGGAACATGACATCACCGCCCGCCGCGCGGATCTGGCGGGCCAGCGCCTCATCCTCATGGGCAGAGCGCGACAGAAGCCCGATCTTGGCCTGATAGGTCTCACCCAGCCAACGCCCAAACTGACGCCCGATGCCACCGGTGCCGCCGGTGATCAACCAGGTGCCACCGGGTTGGATGCGGGACTCCACCGTCTGAGTGGGCATGGGGCTGGAAACGCGTTTGCGCGTCAGCCTGACGTCGCCGCGCCAAGCGACCTGATCTTCCGGACTTGTGGACAGCGCCTCGTCCAATATCCGGCGCGCATCCGTAGCGATTGCAGCAGGTTCCGAGGCCTGCGCGTCCAGATCAACCAGCACGGCTTCCAACTCGGGCACTTCGCGCGGGGCAGATCGGATGACGCCCGCCAAAAGCGCCAGTTCGGGATCACGCGTATCCGGGCCAGTGGCCCCCCGTGCGGCAACAACAACCCGAATTCGGCCAGTATCGGCCTGTTGCAACAGGCGCGCCAGCAGAACGGTGCTGTCAAACGCTGTTGTGCTTGTGTCGGCCAAAGGCCACAACATCAAGATCCGCGCTGGCAAAGCCTGACCGATTTCAGCCAGCAATGCATCAAAATCTTCAACCGCGTTCGGGCGCAGCTGATAGCCGTCCTCGGTTTTGGCAAATGCAGACCCGACAGTGATTACGGTGGTTTCTGCACCCGCGCGCGACAGGTCTTTGACAACCGCACGCGACAAAGTGTCGGACCCGGCAAAGACCAACAATGGTGATGCGCCAATTGTGGTCGCACCCAACGAGGCCACAGGCGTGGGTGCCCATTCGATGGTTTCGAACCAGTCATCCATCTGCGCGATGCGGGGCAGGGTCAGCGGGCCCTGATCATCAGCATCAGCTTTGCCACGGCCCGGTTCGATCCAGTGTCGTGTCTTGTCAAACGCATAGGTTGGCAACGAGATCCGGCGACCACCCCTGGGAACGGCCTTGTCCCATTCAACGTCGCAGCCATTGGCCCAGAGCGCGCCAAATGCTGTCAGCATTACCCCGAACTCGTCGCGTGGCGCGCGCACGGAAGGTGCGGAATAGACCATTGCGCGTGGTTTGTGAGGCAGCTCCATCGCCTCGACCAACGGACCTAAGGTCTGGCCAGGGCCCACTTCGATCACGATCCGACCCGGCGCGTAAAGCGCCTCTTTCGTGGCATCGGTAAAGCGGACCGTGTGCCGCAAATGCTGCACCCAATAGTCAGCCGAGGCCAGATCACTGGATTGCGCGGGGGCACCGCGCAACGACGACATCACCGGGATCTTAGGCTCAGCAAAGGTCACGCCCTCAAATCCGGCACGGAAGCGATCCAGCTGACCGTCCAATTGGCGCGAATGTGCGGCCACGGCGATGTGGATCCGTCGCACCTCGTGATCTTGTTTGGCAAGCTCGTCCTCAAGCCGTTCGATGGCTTGCAAGGGGCCGGATACCACTGTGCGGTCCGGCAGGTTGAGCGCGGCGATATCCAGCTCGGCCCCGGTCCTCTGGATAAATTCGGCAGTGTCGGCTTCGTTGAAGGGCACGGTGGTCATCGCACCTTCGGGTGCAGCTTCCATCACCTGACCGCGCAGGGTGACAATTTTCAGCGCATCCCCCAACTGCATCGTACCAGCGATGACTGCAGCCGCGTATTCGCCCACGCTGTGGGCAAAGATCACGTCGGGCTTGACGCCCCAACTGTCCCACAGCCGCGCATAGGCATATTCAAGAATGAACAAAGCCGGTATCGCATAATCCGAGCGCGACAGCTTGGCCGAAGCTTCAGCATCCGAGCGATCCCGCGCGAACATCATTTCTTCGAGGTCTGCAGGCGCGTCTGCGGGCAACGCGTTCAGGCATTCATGCACGGCGGCGTCAAACACAACCGATGATGTGCGCATCTCGGTGCCTGCACCGGGATATTGCGCGCCTCCGCCGGGGAAGAGAAACACGATCTCGGGCGTCGTATCGCCTTCGGTGCTTTTGCCTTTTGCACCAAGCGGATGCGCCTTGGCTTGCAGGACCGAACGCAGCTCTGACGGATTGCGCGCTGCGACGACAAACCGTTCCGCAAAGGCGCGGCGGCCATCGCGCAGCGTGGTTGCGATGTCGGGGCTGGCCGGAGAATGGTCGGACAGGTAATCAACCCATTTCTCGCGCAGCGCGGACAATGCGCCATCTTTGCGGGCTGAGAACGGGAACAACCGCCACTGGTTGTCTTCCTGTGTCTGTTGTTGGGCGGGGGCCTCTTCAACAACCACATGCGCATTGGTACCGCCCACTCCCAACGAGTTCACAGCGGCGCGGCGGACCCGTTGTCCACGCGGCCAATCGCGCCCGCGCGCCTCAACCTGGAACGGGCTGCGGGCGAAATCGAACCGGCTGTTGGGTGTGTTGAAATTCAGGCTCGCAGGCAAGCGTTCATGGGTCAGGCTTTCGACCACCTTGATCAAACTGGCCGCCCCTGCGGCGGTATCTGTGTGCCCGATATTGGTTTTCACCGACCCGATACCAATCGACCCAGCCTGCACACCGCTATAGACATCTTGCAATGCGGTCAGCTCAATCGGGTCGCCGATTGGCGTACCCGTACCGTGGGCTTCAATATAATCGACATCGCCCGGCTCAAGCCCGGCCAGGGCCAGGGCTTCGGCGGCAGCTTCGGCTTGTCCGTCGACCGAGGGCGCAAGATAGCTGGCCTTGCCGACCCCATCATTGTTGATCGCTGTGCCCAGAATGACGGCTTTGATGTCGTCACCGTCCCTAACCGCATCCTCATAGCGCCGTAGGGCCAGAACGGCAGCGCCCGACCCGAAGACAGTGCCCTGACTGTCATCGTCAAAGGCGCGACAGACGCCATCAGGCGACAGGATCTCACCCGGGGAAAAGCCATATCCGACGCGGTGCGGAAGCTCGATCGTGACACCCCCAGCCAGAGCCATGTCACATTCCATGTTCATCAGTGCCCCGCAGGCCAGATGGACGGCCACAAGCGAGGTGGAACAGGCGGTTTGCACCGCAACAGAAGGACCGGTGAGGTTCAACAGATAAGACAGCCGAGTGGTCAGGAAATCCTTATCATTGCCCGTATGGCGCAACAGGAACATCCCGATCTCTTCGACCAGATCAGGGTTACTGAGAAGATTGAAGGGCAGATAGCTTTGCATGCCAGAACCGGCATACACACCGATACGCCCGTCAAAGCTTTCAGGCATCCAGCCCGCGTCTTCCAGCACTTCCCAGCCGCATTGCAGGAAATGGCGGTGCTGCGGGTCAAGAATGGAGGCCTCACGCGGGGAAAATCCGAAAAAGCCCGCGTCAAAGTTTTCCATATCCGGCAGGATATGCGCGACTTTGACATAGTTCGGGTCGGCCAATTCTTTGCGTGTTACACCGCGCGCCAAAAGATCTGCGTCAGACAAACGCGCCGCACCTGTACGACCCTCGGACAGCAGTTGCCAAAAGGCATTAATGTCAGGCGCACCCGAAAACCGGCCTGCGCGGCCGATGATGGCGATGCGGTTGTCAAAACTGCCTGTTGCGTCGTTGCTCAATTGCTCGTTCTCCAGACGGTATACCAGCCTGCGCCTCAGCGTCGTTTCGTGTGGGCCAGACGGGCTCGCGCGCGCGCAGCCCCTCGGCTTGCAGCTTTGCTGGGTTGGTTGCCTGTGTCCGTCCCAGATTGCCCCAAATGCTCAGCCAACCCTCGTACAGTTGGAAAGCGGAAAATATCGGTCACAGCAACATCCAGGCCCAATTTGTCTTTCAACCTGCGTCGCAATTGCACCACCAACAACGAGTGCCCACCCAGATCAAAGAAGTTCACCGTGACCGGGACGCTTGGCACATCCAGTGCTTCGGCCCAGATTTCTGCAATTCCCGCCTCAAATTCGGTGGCGGCGGATGCGCCGTCCTCAACCTGTTCCAGTACCGGTTTGGGCAACGCTTTGCGGTCGATCTTTCCATTTGGGGTCAGCGGGAAATCCGCCATGACCATGAATTGGCTGGGCACCATGAAATCGGGCAGCTCCTGTGCCAAGGCTGTGCCCAAGGCCGCTGGGTCAGGTGCCGGTCCGCTGGCGGTGACATAGCCAACAAGCCGGATATCGCCCGGTCCGAACTCAACCGCTTTGACCACGGCCTGCCGCACACCGGCAACAGCACCAAGCGCGCCTTCGATCTCACCCAGCTCCATCCGATAGCCACGGATTTTGACCTGATTGTCCTTGCGGCCCAGGAATTCCAACTGACCGGACGCACCCCGCCGCACCAAGTCTCCGGTGCGATAGAATTTCTGACCAGCGGCTGAGACAAAGCGTTCGGCTGTCAGGTCGCGGCGCTTCCAATAGCCGTCAGCAACGCCTTCGCCGCCAATCCAAAGCTCACCCTCGACCAGATCCGGCAATTCGCGCCCGGTATCCGAACGGATCGAAAGTGTCGTGTTGCGGATCGGGTCGCCCAGCGGGATCAGCGCTTGCGGGTCATCCAGACGCGCGACTGACGACCAGATCGTCGCCTCGGTGGGGCCATACATGTTCAGCAACAGCCCGTCCTTAGCCATAGCGTCGCGGATGCCGCGCGCCAGATCGGGTGGAAAGGCTTCGCCGCCAACCATCATCACATCCAGCTGCCCCAAAGCCTGCCGTCCGACACCATCAGCGGCCAACAACGAGGCCATGGGTGGCGTGCATTGCAGGTGGGTGATTTCCTTGGCGATGATCTCTTCGGCCACGGTGGCCTTGCGATCGACGCCGCCCTGTTGCGTAAGGTTGTCCATCAACGCTTTGATATGGGGCAGGTTTTCCATGACCACATCGGTGTCGATCCCGAAGTCGATCAGGCAGGCGATTTCATCCACACCGACCTGCGCCAGCTGGCGCACCATGTCACCAGCGCTGTCGGGCGTGCCGAACAGGCCCGAGCTGTGGTAATACCGCTCGAACGCATGATCCAGCAGCGCGTCCAGCTCATCCTCGCTGAGTTCCTGCTTTTCGAACATCTCTTGTGGGTTCATGCCCGACTCGCGCGACCGTTCCGCCATCAGGGGCGAGGTCCATGCGGCCTTTTTCAGCAGGTCCACGGATGAGCGCAGATATTGCTTCATCGGCTCGCGGGCTTGGGTGCGCACTTTCTCTTCGTCGTCTGAAACAAAAGTGTGCAGCATCAACACAACATGTCCGTTTCCGGGATGTCCGGCAGCGCGCCAGGCGAGCCGGTAGGCACGGATCTTTTCCGCCACCTCGTCAAAGCTTTGCCCGAGAAGGTGGGTCAGAACCCCGCACCCAGCTTGGGCCGCTGCAGCAAAGGTTTCGGGATTGCCCGCAGCGGTCAGCCAAAGCGGTATGTCCCCACGCACCGGGCGCGGGTGAATTTCCAGCGAAACCGGTTTGTCGTCATGTCCCGGAAAGCTGCGCTCTTCGCCTTTCCAGAGGGCGCGCAGCGTATCGATGCCTTCGATCATCACCTCTTTGCGCCTGGCAAAGGCTGATGGGTTCAAAACAAAGTCATTTGGCTGCCAACCTGACGCCAAAGCAATGCCCGCGCGCCCGTTCGACAGGTTATCAACCAGCGCCCAATCTTCGGCCACTTGCACGGGATGGTGCAGGGGCAACACGGCAGAGCCTGCGCGCAATTCAATATTGTTGGTGATACCGGCCAAGGTGGCCGCAGCAATAGCCGGGTTAGGATAGAGCCCGCCAAAGGCGTGGAAATGCCGTTCCGGTGTCCAGACCGCCTTGAACCCGTTCTGATCAGCAAACTTGGCCCCTTCGATCAGCAGGCGATAGGCGTGATGGCCGGTTCCAGATGCCTCGGACGCGAAGTAAAACAATGAGAAATCGGGAAGGACGGTTTCGCTGGCCCCATCGGTTTGTAACACCAACGTGGCGCCGCGCGACAGGATCCAGAAAATCTCGAGCACAGAGATGTCGAAGGATACCGAGGTTACACCGAACAAACGGGATCCGGCGAGCAGCGGCACTTCGTCATCCATACCGGCCATGAAATTCAGAACAGTGCGATGCGGGATCATCACCCCTTTGGGCCGACCTGTGGATCCTGACGTATAGATCAGGTTCATCAGATCGTTTTCGGCTCCCAGATCAGGAAGCGGCGCGCCGCTTTGATCACGTTCCGACGCCATAATGGTGATCTGAGGTGGAAGGGAAAGGCGCGCCGCCGCAGACGGGCTTGAGACGATCAGCGCCGCCGCGCTGTCTTCGATCATATAGGTGATACGGTCTTCGGGGTAAGACGGATCCAGCGGCAGATAGGCGGCACCGGTCTTGAGGATGGCCAGCATCGCAACCACCAGATCGGCGCTGCGCTCCAGACACAGGCCGACAATCTGCCCCGGCTGCGCCCCGCGCGCTTGCAAGACGCGAGCCAAAGCATCCGAGTCTGCATCAAGCTGGCGATAAGTGAACCGGCGGTCTTCGACCTCAAGGGCGGTGGCATCCGGGGTGGCCGCGACCTGACGTCTGAAAGCGGCATGGACGCTGGCCGCGCCATCTGATGCCTCATCCGAGCGCGCAGCGATAGTGGGCGTGCCCAGTGGCAAATCGCCCAGAGCGGCCTCGGGCCTGTCCAGCATCGATTGCAAGAACGCCGCGAAATCACGCGCGATGGCCTGCACCACCGCATCAGTCATCAGGGCAGGGGATACACTCAGCTTGGCGGGTAGATCTCCTTCGGCGGGGATCAGCACAAAGTCCTGTGTGGTCGTCGCTGGACTGGTGCGCAGATCGACAGCGACGGACAGGGCATTCAACGCCTGATCGCGCTGCGCACCCATCCGCAAGGGAAGGTCGACCGCCATGGGGCTGGCTTGGGTCACACGCTCCCATTCGGCCCTGGCCTGCGCCAGAAACTGCTCCACTTGCTGCTCGGGATCGATGTCCAGTCCCATCGGGCGGTCGCCCGCAAACAGCGCCGAACCCGGCGTGGACAGGACAGAGATCGAAGCGTTTTGCGCGCCGTTCAAGCCTGCATTCCACGCAAGCCAAGCTGCTGTAAGCTGCGTCGCATCGGCTTTGGCTGGAATGTCCACCAAAATCCGCTGCTGTACCGCATCGTTGCGCATCGTGTTGCGCGGATAGGGCGGAATAGCGGGTTTTGCAGACAGTAGAGCCGCGGCCCAGTTGCCCTCTTGCTTGGCGCTGCCTTCTGACAGGCCGATATCAACATTCAGAGGAGGAGGCAGGATATGCCCCTGCTCAAGCCCTTTGGGCGCGTTCCCGTTTGCGTCTTGCAGGCCGTGCAAAACCAGATCGCTATCCTGGCAGGACACGGTGATTGTGTCGCCTGTGACCTCGATCACCTGACCGGGAACACCACTCGCTGCACCGGACAACTTGGCAGAACGGATCATCAAAACCTGCTGTCCGGTCCAAAGCTTGGGCAAAGCCACCGGGTTCTTGTAAGACCCATGGTCCAGAGCACGGATCTGACGCATCAGGTCCGACGCGGACAGTTGCAGATCAAGCTGCCCGTCATGGGCCGGGCGCTTCGTATGATTATAGCGTTGACCCGTACCCGCCAAAATGATCGCGGGCTCCGGGGTCTTCTCTAACAGGGTCAATAGCTGCGGAAAGGTCTCAAGCGCTGTTTCATAACAGCGCGCATTCAGGCTGAAGGCGGTATCTTCCGGGGCAATGTCGAACTCGCGGATCAGATAGGCACGCGTCGGCGCCAAACCCGGCTGCATCGCATGCCAGGTGATTGCGTGGGCCGTCCGCCCTTCATAGATCGACCAGACAGGAACGTTGACACCAATTCTGGCAGGCAGGGGTCCATCATGCAGGTTGATCGCAGCGAGCCGGGGCAAATCAATCAGATCTGCGGACAGTATCTGCGTATTGGCAATGCTGAACAGAAAATCACATTGCGCCGCGGATTGGACCGCCTCTTGGTCGCTTGCAAAGACCGGCAAATCCCGTTCAACCGCCCAGGACACAACCCTTGGATCCCGCGATAGAACACCCGAAATTTCGCCGCCGCGATCCAGAAAAACCTGCGCAGATTGTAACAGCAGCGCTTCATTGCCACAGAAAATGGCCTTCACCGAACTCTCTCCCTTCAACTCACTAACCACCGAAGAATCTTCACCCCACCGGAATGCCCCGAAACCTGCGGGACAAATTTGTCAACAATAGGGAGTCGCCCCCACAAACTGGGCCTTTCAGGTGGATAATGATATGTTCGCAACACTGGAATGAAAATAGCTGAGGGTTTAAATAAGATATTAAGTTTTGATCATACGGGCTCTGAGGGGCCGTTCAACCCAAAAGCGTCTTCAAGATCGCTGTTCTCTCAGATTTTCGATGATTCCAAAATAGGCCGTCAGGGCAACGTCTTCTCGCCAGTTTTCATCAAATCCCCGAAGCGCTTTCTGCCCCAATTGGGCTGACAGGGCGGGATCATCCGCAAATTGCCGCAGGATTTTCGCAAGCTCATCGGTCGATCGAAACAGAGCCCCACCCCCCGTGTGATGAACAATCTCCGGATAGGGACCAAGATCGCGGGCGATGATCGGCGTGCCGTCGCGAAACGCCTCAAGCACAACCAGCGGGAAGACCTCATAGCAACGCGAAGGTGTAATAGCGGCCAGTGCGTCGCGATAGTATCGCCGCAGATCTTCGGGCGGTAGTCTACCCAGGAAATGCACGTTGGATTTCCCTTCGGCCAGACGGCGCAGTTCAGGTTCATATTCGCCATCGCCTGCAATCAGCAGATCGGCATTCAATCGGTCGTCAAAGGCGGGGATGACGTCCTGCAAGCCTTTGATGACTTCCAATCGACCGGCGAAAAAGAAAAACGGGCGCGGGTGGATCGAGGGTTGCTCGGGCAGTTCGGGCGCGTCAGGCAGGAACGAGGGGATCACTTGCGCAGGCGCTGTGAACCCAAAGCGGCGATGATTGTCCAGACAAGACTGGCTGAGCATCAAAAACGCGTCCACATGGTGCGCCTCGCGCGCCACAAGGTCGGTCGCGCGCCACAGCTGCGGCGGTCGCTTGTGGCGCAGCACGCAGCGTAAGCAGCGCCTTTCGTCACAGATCTCACGGTTGTCGCGCCACAATATATGCGAGGGGCACACCATCCAGTGCTCATGTGCGGTATGCAGCTTGATCCCGGTGCCAATCTTCCAGATCCCGGGCCCGCCGATCAGCGAGATGTTATGGTAGTGGATGACGTCAAACCGGTCCGTCAAAAGCTCTTGCAAGGCGCGTCTATGCGACAGTGGCTGGCCGGTTTGTTGCACGGCCAAAGCGCCCAGCATCGGAAAGCGCGAGCCCAGACGGTGCACAATCACCCCATCCTCTGGTGGTAGATCGGGGGTGCGGCCTGACAACTGGCGGAACCCGTCAGTGTCGTGAATAACCTCAACATGATGGCCTCGCGCGGTCAGCGCCCGGGCAAGACGCTGCACATAAATCCCGTCACCGCCGAAATTGAAGGGCGGGTAAAACGTGGTGACCATGGCAATGCGCAAAGGTTTCATGGCAGCTACCGACGTACGGACATAAGGTAATTGCGCAGCAGGCAATACAGCAGAGTGGCCCCGTAAGGGCGGATCAGCTTGAGAATACTAAAGCTGGATTCTCCGCCATCCCTCTGCCGCCAATCATTGGGGACAACCGAATAGTTCCAACCGCCCAGAACCGCCTTAAGAGACATTTCGATCGTGATGTTGAACTGACCGGCCACCAGCGGCTGCATGTCGTCGATCACCGTCCGGCGATAGCATTTGAACCCGTTGGTGAAATCCCGATAGGGCGCGCCAACCATCCAGCCGATCAGCGTGTTTGTCACCCGGTTGATCACGCGTTTGACGGGCGGATAGCCCACCACGGTGCTATCCGGCCCGAACCGTGCGCCAAAGGCACAATCGGCCCCATCCGCGATGCATTTGAAATAGGCCGCCACATCTTGCGGCGCATCGGCCCCGTCCGAGGTGACAACAACCGCAGCATCGCCCTTATACACCTCAAGCCCCTTGCGGATCGCAAATCCGTACCCGTTCGGGCCTGCATTGTGGATATTGCGCAGGTTCGGATAATCCCAAACCAGCTTCTTCAGAATTTCGGCGGTGGCATCCGAACTGGCATCATCGACGACGATCAGCTCATAGTGGAACTCGGTCGTGTTCAGGTGCTCACACAGATCGCGGATCGTATCTTCGATCACGTCCTCTTCGTTATAGGCAGGCATGATGATGGAAAAGAGCAATTGATCAGTCATCTTTTTGCTCCATCAAAACGTAAGGCCCTGACTGGTCGAACATTTCGAAGTCCTCTACCAGATCCGCCCCCAAAGCCTGTTGCCACATGCGAAACTCGATTTGGTTTTCCAGTTTTGATTGTGAGGCGACGTCGCCGATAATCCAAGGCAAAAGCCCTGATTTGGCGAGCTGTGCCTTGGGCTCTGTCCCGGTCTCTGCCGTCAAGTCAGCTAGGTCATCTGCACGGGCGACAATGATTGTGCCCTCTGCCCGGGCGGTCTGGGACAGCGGGTTAAACGGGTCGGTATATAGGATGTCATAAAACGAATATCCTGCCGGGCAAGTGCCTGTTTCGGCCGCCATTTTCCAAAGATTGCCATAGAAGATCACAGGCCGCCCAGCCAAATCCGGCGCGGCGAGGCGGTCGGCCAGATCAACACGCGCTGGTTGCGCCTTGGTGCGGAACGCCTGTGTCGATGGTCCGCGCGCCTCAATCGCGCCTGCGGTGTCGCGGCCTGTCACCTCATGGAACAGCCCTCGCAGGTTGCTGAACAGAACCCAGCGGCCCAGAGGCGCATGACCCGCCAATTGCGCGCAGGCCGCCAATGCAATCATCGCAACCCCAAACCGTCTAAGCGGCAGGGATACGCGAAACAAAGCGGTCGGTTGGCCCGCAAGCCAGACCAGGATCAAAGGCACAAACGGCACGGCGAGGTGTAGAAAATCGGCCCGTTGCAGCGCAATCTTGAGCGTGATCACAGCAAATACGCCCGAACCCATCAACATCAGATCCCCTTCGGTTGCGTGCGTGCCCGCCAGTCGCCGCACGCCCGATCCCGCCGCCACACAAGCGGCAGCCAGAAGGCCGAACAAGGCGAGGCTATGCAGGCTCCACGCAAAGGAAAACTGCCCCAGCCCTTCTGCGCTGGCACGAGACATCACCTGCAAGGTTTGGGTGAAATAGGGTGCGAGAGTGCCGCCAAGCGCCCAGGACACAACCAGCAACCAGATGACAATTGTCAGGGCGATCAGGCCTAAAATCCGCAGAGCCAAAGCGCGCGGCTGGTCCCAGCCATCGAGCACCAGAATGGCAATGGCAGCAACCAGACCTGCTATCGCATATTCATGCGAATACCCGGCACCGATCCCCAGAAGAACCGCAACAAGCGCCAGCATTGACGGTTTTCTGGGCGCATGTGCAACAAGGACAATGGCCAGAATGGCGGGCAGATAACGCCACGCGATCCAGTTCAGCCCAAGCAAGACATCGACCCAGAAGGGCAGCAGCAAGACAAATACCAGCCAACGCTTGCCCGTTTGCGGGATCAGTCGCTGAAGCACCGCCATGACGATGATCAGCAACGCCGCCTGTAGACCCAGATAAATCCAGTAATAGCCAAGCGGTGAGAACCCGTCGCCTATCAGCATCGCTGCTGGGATCAGCATCAAAGGGCCATAGAGGAACTCGAAATCCTGATAAGGGATTTGCCCGCAGGATATCCGGTGCAACGCGGCGATGAAGTAACTGTCTTCGATATGCGGGCCAAAACGCGCAATGGCCGAAGGCCAATAGAAAACGAAAAGGGGCAGGGTAACCACCAGACGCTCTACCCAAGCCTGCACAAGCGAAACGGGCCTTTGCGTGGCTTGGGCCTCAACCGCATGGGTCTGGGCGGGCAGGCTGGTTAGCAAGATCACCAAAACTGCCCAGACAAAGATCAATATCCAGGCCAGTCCAATATTATACCCCTGCATCGCAGCAACATTTGGCAGCGTTGGATCCGGGGGGAGCAATCTGGGGCCCACAGCCAACATCCCGATCAGGATTGCCAGAGAACCAAGCGCCAAAATCAACTGTATGGGAGCGCGCATCAATAAAGCCCCTCGGTATCTGGGTTTGCGGACTGGTTTCTGAAAATAAGCCGGCTGCAAATCAAATAGCTGAAGACAAAAGACAGGCCTGCGGCGATGCCCAATCGGATGGTGGGGTGCAGATAGGCCTGCATCCCGTAGGCCTCCATCGCCCACAAAAGCCCAATGCGGAACACCAGCACCACGCCGACACCCACTGCAAAACGAAGGAAATGACCGAATGAGGCCCGTTTGTTCTGATCTTTGAAGGTCCAGCTGAGATGAACGAAATAGTTAAAGACCATGCCGCAGCCAAGGCCAACAAAGGCGGCGACAGGGTCGCTGAAGGCCCAGATCAGGATCATCGCGCTGGCGACTGCCAGATCCAGAACCAACCCGCCGACTGCGGTGGTCAGGAACCGGGCCATCTGGCCGATTTCCGCGGTTTTGATCATGCCACACCACCCCGCTCGATGAACCGGGTATGGGCGTTTTGCGCCAATCCGCCATCGCTTTGCAGCCGCTCGAACAGATCATAGATATTGTCGATCTTGCCCCCCATGACCATCATCAGGCCCGGATGGCGCGGGTCTCGGTCCAGCAGGATCGGACGCCCGTCATCGCGTTCATTACGCAGCAGAACCGTCTTTGTTTCATACAAAGACTTGCGCCATGTGGCCCCTGACAGAGAGGGCAGGTAACGGCTGGCGTCGCGCAACATATGCATCCAGTGGCTTTTGCACGCCGCCGCTTGAGGCGCCTGCCCGGCCAACCAGGCGCGATGCGGGGTATAGCGTACATGGGTCAGCGAATAGGCATCCTCGGCCGGGAAAGGCATGGTGGAAAAGAACGGACCATCCATCATGGTGACGCCCACACCCTCCAGCGCCGCAGGCGGGTCGATCAGGGCAACCTCAGCCAGTTCGTATTTGAAGCCCAGCCTGTTGCCGCTGTCGCTTTGGCCTGCCAGATGACCATAGGTGGCATCAATGACGATTGGCGCGCGGATCTCTCCATGGCCGTCCACAGCAACGCGGATCGGCGCATCAGGGCCGTCCGGGGTGACCGCGACAACCTTGGCCCCGATCGCCACCGAGACACCTTGTTGTGCCAGACGGTGTTCCAGATCCTTGCGCAAAGCCGCTGCGTTGAACGCATATTCCTGACAGCGCCAGACCTGCGCGACCTCAGCGGGATTGAACAGCGCGACCTCTGTCGGATTGGCCCGCTCAATCGGTGCGCCCAGATCGGTAAACATCTTCTCAAATCGCTGCGGCGTCACGCGTGAACCATGCCGCGCGACGGCATAGAGCATGGTGAAATTGCCAAATACGGCTGACGGAAAATCCGCAATGAACCGCTGATACAAAGACAGCGACCGACGTGCGGTCTTGAAGTTTCTGGGATAGTGGAACCCGGTGTGAATGCGCGCCTGATTGACGTAAGAGGCGCGCTCCAGCAGACCCCCGCGTTCCTCAAGCACCACGACATTTTCAGCGACCGAGCGATAGAACAAGGCCAGACACGCCCCATAGAACCCGCCACCAATGATGATGACATCCGCCGACTGAGGCAGTTGCGTCATGCCATAGCCTCATCCAGTTCCCGACGCAGGAACGCCAGGTTATTCAGCAAAGGCGTCAGGCTGTCCGTTTTGCGCATCTCAAGCGTGACATAACCAGCATAGCCTGCAGTTTTCACGCCGCTCAGAACCGCACGCAGAAAGGCTGCGTGCTCTGCAATCGGGGCCAGTTGCGGGGCGCTGAAATGGACGTGCTGAACCAGCGGCAGGACCGGTTCGATGGCAGTTACGTCTTCACCGGCCATCAGCATATTACCAGTGTCCAGAACCATCCTCATGTTGGGATGATCAACGCGCCGCACCATCTCGGCGGCCTCTGACAGTTGCGTCATGAAATCACAGCCATATCCTGTGGCGTTGGCTTCAAGACAGAAATACGTGCCTGTTTCAGCGGCGATCTCTGCAACTCTGCGCAGCACCGGCAGCGCTGCGTCATAGGCTTGATCCAGGCTCAGCCCCCCACGCTTGCGATTGCCCGGAGAGCCAAAGACCAGCGGGCCACAGCCCAACTCGCCAGCGCGTGCCATGACATGCGCCAGATAATCTACAAAAGCGTCTTGATCCCGGGCGGTACCGAACAAGCGCAGGTCGGGCTGCCCAAACAAAAGTGCCTGCATGGACACGATCGGCAGGTCCTCTGCGGCCCAGTCCGCCTTAACCGCAAGCGCATCCTCAGAAGTGGCCGCGGCAACATCGGCAAACACCCGCGACGGCGCGACTTCTAGCGCATCCGCCCCCGCATCCCGCAACCGCTGTGCGATCACGGCATCCTCTTCTGCCGTCCAAGCGATGTTCGAAACCGCAAGTTTCATGGGTGTTCGCGCCGCCACTCATCCGCAAATGCGGCGATATCGGCCAGACAATCTTTAGCCGAGACCAGATATAGCCCGTCTTGGCCCCAGATACCCCCGTGGCAGGTGCGCATGTCATATTCCACTGGCGGGCGCGACAGCTCCAGCGTGTGGGATTGCCCGTTGATGCTGTGAATGACGTCTTTCACTGACACCGGCTCGGTCGCCAAATTCAGCTTGTGAATACCCGTCTCGCACAGGCGGTCGATATCGGATTGAAGCCGTTTCAGGTGATAGAACTGAAACTCGGATCTTGCGTCAAAGCCGGACAGGTCCCGCGCCATCAGCGTGTCAAAGATCAGGTTCTTTTTCAGACCTGCGCCGTAAAGACCGGGCAGGCGGATAATACGACAATCGTCGAACAGGGCGTTCAGGCGGTCTTCGACCTGCAACCGATGCAGCCCGTAAGGATGGTGCCCGTCCACGGGCGTGGGGCTGTTTTCGTCAACGCCCACTGGTGTCTGATAAACATCCACCGAAGAGATCAGGATCATACGGCGCGTCTTGACCGTTCCCAACACGTCCAAAAGCGGCGCTATGCCGTCCCAATCGGCTTGAGGGTTCTGGTTTGCCCACCATTTCTGCGCCTGCACCCCGGCGCAGGTCACTGTGTCAAAGCTCTGGCCTTCCATGTCTCGGAAATTCTTGGAGTTGAAACCAACGTCATAGCGGCCTGTGCCCCAAAGCGTGCCGCCGACAAAACCGGTATGACCGATCAAAGCATGTGTCATTTGCTCTCGTCCGATCCTTCTACGTTCAACGCGGCGCTGACGTGATAGAGGTCACCGCCACTGATTTCCGAAACCAAATCCGTTTCGCGGCGACGCCGACCCTGTCTCAGCAATTGCAGCAGTCCAAGGCAGATCGCAGACAACACGCCAAAATTCGCGGCAAACAAGGCCGAGAACAGCACCGCAAGCGAGGCCCAGCCGGGGGCCACATCTTGCAAAACCAAGCGCGTGATGATCGCCCCGAGCGTGGCCAGAATGCTGAGCAGCGACAGGCACAGGCAGACCAGCGCAAAGCTGCGTACCAGCCGTTCAGAGGACAGCGAGACCAACTCGGCGCTCAGCCGCGCCTTGTCGCTGAACCCTGCCAGAAAACGGCGGCGGGGCGGGCGCGAGACAAAGACCCGTTTCTGCGACAGATGCGCAGACAGATCCAGGATGCGGAAAAACTTGAGGATATCACCCATCTGTTCCAACCGCGACATGGCGGTGCGGGTCAGCACAAAAGCGCGGGCTTGAAAGGATTCAATCTGTTGACCGGTGACCAACCGCATGATCCCTGCCATCACACTGGCAGTCACGCGGTCGCGCCGCCGGATCTGTGCGGGGTCAAAGACAGCTTTGACCACATCAAACTCACCCCCGGCGATATGGTCGAGCAGTTGGTCCAACTCGGCCTCGGAAGCCGCGTCCGGGGCCATGCACAGGATGTAATCGCCGATGGCGTGGTGCATCGCGTGAATGACCATGTCTTCATAGTCGCTTTGACGGTCAACGCTCAGCACACGCAGATGTTCGATTTCCTGACCGATCTGCCGCAACCGATTGTCCCAATCCGGCGCACGGTCCGAGGCGATAATGATCAGCTCATGATAGTCGAAGCGCGCATTGGCAAAGCGCGATATCGATCGCAACCCATGTTCGTCGACGGCAGTGTCGCCTTCACCCACCAAGATCAGCGAAACAAGATTGTCTCGGCAAAGCTGTTCGTAAGCCGGTTTTCGTGCAGCCGTCTCCGGACCGGTTTGGCCAATCTGGGTCATGTCTTGTCCCGCGTACTCAATCCAAAAATCTTAACTGCAATCGCAATCCGGTTATGCACAAAGCTTAGAAACTTCCGAAGAGCTTTGCCAATGCCGCAGCAACCTGCCGCGAAATTGTCTCTTGTTGTGCAACAATTATGTATCTGAGCCGGATTTGAGGCTCAAGAATGCCGAAAAGATACCCGGAGTCGGGGAAGGGAATTGCATGAAATGGGTTTTTTCGTGCAAAAACATGTTAAGATAACAAGGATGCCATCGCTGTTCATTTAGATGGTGCGGCGTTTGGTTGATTCGATTTCGAGTGCATTGAAAGGTGAAAGTGTTATGGGGTACCACGATCTGCGTTTTGATCAGGGCGAAGGCCTGAACCGGTCGGGAATGCAGCAAAAGGTCCTGGATGGCGAAGTATACGTTTTCCGTCAGGCCCTGCAGGCATTTGGTCTCTATGACATGTGGCACGAAGCGACGATCCGCGGGATCACTGCTTCTGTCGGCAAAGAAGCCGCAGACCGCGCTGAACGCGACGGGTTTCACCGCATTCATGAATGGGTCTCGCCGATTGATATCCCCAAGGTGACCGACGCGGTCTATGCCGAGATCGAGCCGCTGACCCATGATTTTCTTGATCGTTTCATGAAGGGCACTTTCCCGGATGTGGAAACCTTCTTCTACGAACGCGCACCCAATGTGCGGTTCCATATTCCTTATGACATTGCCCGCAGCCACAAGGACGAGTTCAACAAATTCGCCAAAACCTATGGTCAGGGCAAAATCGCGGCACATGGTCCGCACCGCGACAGCTGGCTGGATTGTCCATCGAACGGGATGAACCTTTGGTTTGCAATGGGCCGCATCCGACCCGGCAACGGGTTGACGATCTATCCCGACGACTATGTTGGCGAATACAAGTTCGAAACCTCCGGCAATATCTCTGATGGTGAGAAGCTGCACAAAACCTGGACCTTTGACCTGCATCCCGGCGATGTGGTCATTTTCCACACCGATCACGTGCATGGATCCGAGCTGAACCGCACGAATGAAACGCGCTTTGCCATTTCCTGCCGCCTGTCTGTCGACCGTCCGGTCTTTCCGCAGCTGCACCACCACAATTACGTCTATTCCGGCTGGAGCGGCTCTGGCGCGCTGAACCCGTTGGCAGAGTGGCCGGCAAAGCTGCAATCCAGCTATGTCACCAGCCTTGCGCTGCGGGCGCGCAACAAGTTGATCCCCTCAATGGCGCCCGAAAACCCCGAGCCAAATCCAGCCGAAGCCATCGGAACAAAGACCGACCGCGGTATTGAGGTTCCCCTGTCCGAGGTGCCACCGGGAACGGTACGTGGCGCATCTGCTGCGCTTTGCGTGGCTCATCTGTCCGAAGGCAACGTTGTTGCGCTGACACGGCGCTGCCCCCATGCGGGTGGTGATCTAGCCAACGGCTGGGTCGATGGCGACAGTGTGGTGTGCCCCTGGCACAACCTGCCCTTCAAGGCAAAGACAGGTAAATCCGCCTGCGAAACTTTGCCAAAGCTGAAACGCGTCGCCTGCCATATCGACGGCGACACCATCATCATTGACCCAAAATCTGAAATCAAGACAAACGAGGATAGTGAGATCGAACAGTTTACGGAGGCGGCAGCCACCTCATAATTTAGCATAAAAAAACAAAAAAGACGGCACGAGACGCTGCCTGCTGCTTCCACTCATTGAGAGGATTGCAGATGAAAATTTTTTTGGCCGACCTAGGACATAACCTGGTCACCGAAACTTCGGATACTTACCCATTGGGGGTTGGTAACCTGGCGACATATGTAACGGCTTACGCAAAAAGCCGAACACCGGTAACGGTCGAGATCTTCCGCAACCCGTCGGAGTTCAAGGATGCTCTTGATCGTGGAATACCGGATATCGTGGGCTTTTCCAGCTATTCCTGGAACCACCGTCTGGCCGAGGAATTTGCGCATTACGTCAAAGCCCGCGCGCCAGAGACACTTACGCTGATGGGCGGACCAAACTTTCCGCTGACCCATGATGAACAGGATGACTGGATCCGCACCATGCCGCAGATCGACATCCATGTGCGTGGCCCCACATATGAAGGCGAGCGCGCCTTTCTCAATACCGTTCAGCGCTATATCGATTGCGATCAAGACCTTAAGAAGGCGCAGTCAGAACCCATTGACGGCGCGCTATGGTATGATCGTACAAGCGGAGAAGTGGTGCGCGGTGCCGAAGTGCCCCGCATTCGTGATCTGGATGAGATCCCCTCGCCCTATTTGGCGGGCTATATGGACAAGTTTTTTGACACCGGGCTTTTTGCCCTGATGCAGCTTGCGCGTGGCTGCCCGTTCACCTGTACTTTCTGCAATTCGGCCGTCAAATCCAACTCGAAAGTGTTCCGTCATTCGTTTGAACGCACCAAGGCGGATCTGGACTATCTGGTCAGCCGGATAGACCGATCCAGCCCACTGTGTTTCGCTGATGACAATTTCGGGATGTATGTGCAGGATGAAGAGGTTGCCGATTATCTGGGCAGTCTGATGGATGAATATGACTGGCCCAAATACATCCGCACCACGACAGGGAAAAACCGCGGTGACCGTATCCTCAAGGTGATGAACAAGGCCCGTGGGCGCTTGCCGATGACGTCATCGGTTCAATCTCTGAACCCGACCGTGCTGAAGAACATCAAACGCGACAATATCAAGCTGGAAACTTATGCCGAAATTCAACAGGACCTGCATGCAAAAGGGATGCAATCCTATGGAGAACTGATCCTGTGTATGCCCGGCGAAACCAAGGCCAGCTTCATGGATGCGGTGGACCAGTTGATAGAAACCGGTGTCAGCCGCGTTGCGGCGCATCAGTTGATGCTGTTGCATGGCGCGCCTCTGTCCAATCCGGATTCGCGCGAAAAGTTCGGCTTCAAGACCCGACACCGCGTGGTGGCCCGCTGCTTGGGCCGTTATACCGGCAATACAGTGGTCGAAACCGAAGAGATGGTTGTCGAAAGCGAAAGCTTCTCGTTCCAGGATTATCTAGACACCCGCGTGTTCCACCTGCTTCTGACGATTTTCTATTACGAAGGAAATTTCGAAGAGGCGTTCCGGTTCTGCCGCGCGCAGGGCATTCGCCCCTATCTGGTGGTCCGCAAAATGCAGGAGCTTTTGGATCAGGCGCCTGAAGGGTTCCAGAAAACGATCGACGATTACCTTACCGAAAATCAGTCAGAGCTGTTCGAAACCCGCGACGAATGTGTGGAGTGGGCCAAAGAGAACTATGATGCTCTGATCTCGGGCGATCTGGGTGGTAACCTTCTGTCGAAATACGCCATGATCGGCCGTTTCATCATCGTGGAAGAGGCCCTCGACTTCCTGCATCGTGCGATTGCCGAACTGCTTCCGACTGACGATAGTGATGCGCTGACGCAGCTCTACAGCATTATCAGCTATTACCGCTCGACCATGCTGAGTGTGCCTTTTGCAGAAACCCTTGAGGATACACCGATCTGGTCCACCTGGTACGATATTGAGGCCTGGCAGAACAGTGATTTCGATACGCCGCTGGATGCGTTCCGGTTCGATCAGGAAATGGGCTTTGACACCCAGGTCGACCCGCGCATCAAATCGGTGCTTCTGTCACGCCTTGAAACTTTTGGTGAGCACCCGACAGGTCTGGGGCGGTTCACGCGGACCATGTTCGCGCGGGATTTCCGTCGGATGGTGATCACGCCCGAAGCCGCGAGCAGCGGGGTTTCAGACAGGGTTCACTGACGCGATCCGGCTTGGCGTCAGCGGCCAGTAAAGAATCAGCAGGCAGTGGAGCTGAAGGCTTGCCAAAGCCTTCGGTCTACGTTTCGGTATTGCTCTGAAGTGCTGATTTCCTTGCCTTTTCTACCTGCGTTTCGCACAACAAACTCCGATCCGCATAGCTATTGTCAAAAATTTTGATCCAATTTCACCGACAGGTCAGCTCGTCATTTCCTCATATCCGACGTTGGGGTAAGGTGCGGCCATTACGTGACGGTTTGGTCCGGTTAAAGTGTTAAAAAGTAAGAGAGGGTTTTTATGAAATGCGTCATTCTAGCCGGTGGCCTGGGCACTCGCCTTGCCGAGGAAACCGTGCGCATTCCCAAACCCATGGTCGAAATCGGTGGCCGCCCCATCCTGTGGCACATCATGAAGATCTATGCCGCGCATGGCATCACTGATTTCATCGTTTGCCTTGGTTACAAAGGCTATGTGATCAAAGAGTATTTCGCCAATTACGTCCTGCACATGTCCGACGTCTCCGTCGATCTGTCGACGGGTGAGATAGAGCTTAGCCACAGCGCATCCGAACCTTGGCGGGTCACAATGATAGACACCGGCGCCAATAGCATGACCGGGGGCCGTCTGCGCCGTGTTCTGCCCTTGCTCAAGGACGAGGAAGCCTTCTGCCTGACCTATGGGGACGGTGTTGGTGACGTAGACATCTCAAACCTAATTGCGTTTCACAAAGCCCATGGCAAACGCGCGACCGTGACGGCCGTTCCGCCACCGCGCCGCTTTGGACAATTGATCACCCAAGGTGACAAAGTCATGGATTTCTCGGAAAAACCGCTTGGCGATGGCGGATTGATCAATGGTGGGTTCTTCGTGCTGTCGCCCGAGGTGGGTGAATATCTCGAAGGGGATCGCACGATCTGGGAGCAGGGGCCGTTGCAAAAACTGGCCGAAGATGACCATTTGCGCGCTTATGCCCATCCCGGGTTCTGGCAACCGATGGATACGATCCGAGAACGCGAAGAACTTGAAGAACTGTGGGATTCCGGCAAGGCACCCTGGAAGATCTGGGACTGACGATGCAACCCCGCGACGTGAACCCGAATTTCTGGACAGGCAAACGCGTGCTGGTGACCGGACATACCGGTTTCAAAGGCGCATGGCTGACACTTTGGTTAAATCAAATGGGGGCTGAGGTCACCGGCGTAAGCCTTCTGCCTGACAGCACACCCAACCTGTGGGATTCGAGCGGTCAGAGCGATGTTGAACACCACCAGATCGATATCCGCGACAGATCCGCTTTGATCAATGTGGTGCAGGGCACCAAGCCGGATATCGTCTTGCATCTGGCCGCTCAGTCCCTTGTGCGTCGGTCTTATCAGGACCCAGCCGGAACCTTTGCCACCAATGTCATGGGCACTGTGCATTTGCTTGAGGCCATCGCAGCGGCAAAGACTGTGCAGGCCTGCGTCATCGTAAGTTCGGACAAATGTTATGAGAACCGCGAGGACGGTCGCAGTTTTGTCGAAACCGACCCGATGGGGGGCCTCGACCCCTATTCAGGGTCAAAAGGTTGTACCGAATTGGCCACGCAAGCGATGCGCCACAGTTTCTTTGCTCCCTACGCGCAAGGTGGCCATCCCTGTCGGATCGCCTCGGCCCGTGCGGGTAACGTGATTGGCGGGGGGGATTGGTCGGAAGATCGCTTGGTCCCCGATATCATTCGGGGATGTCTGGGCGATGAAGGCCGTGTCGAGATCCGCTCGCCCAACGCCGTGCGCCCATGGCAGCACGTGTTGGAGCCTCTGCGCGGTTATCTGATGCTGGCCGAAGGGCTTTATGCCCAGCATGACGGGCATGACAGCGGGTGGAATTTCGGCCCGGATCAATCGGATGAGCGACCAGTCATCGATGTGGCGCAGGCTTTGACAAGTGCCTTGGGGCAGGGGCGGATCGAGATCGATATGCCCAAGGATGCGCCTTACGAATCCACCACGCTCCGGCTGGATAGCAGCCGCGCCCGTCAGATCGGCTGGGCGCCCAAATTGAATTTTGAAGAAACGATACGCATGGTTGCGGATTGGTACGCGGGCTGGTCGCGGGGCGATGACGTCACTGCGCTCTGCCTGTCGCAGATTAACGATTACCAGAACAGAGGTTCGAAAGTATAATGCAAACGTCCCCGACTTGCCGCCATTGCCACGCGCCGTTGACCCGTACTCTGGTCGATCTGGGGATGTCTCCGCTGGCAAACTCGTATGTCAAACCCGAAAATGCAGGGGTCAAATGCCCTGAATACGAATTGCATGTCCGCGTTTGTGATAAGTGCTTTCTGGTTCAGGTCGAAGATGCGGTTCCGGCGGGGGATATCTTTTCCGAAGATTATGCCTATTTCTCCAGCTTCTCGGAAAGCTGGCTGGCCCATTGCCGCAATTACGTGGATACTATCACCAATCAGCTGAAGCTGGACACCAATGATCTGGTCATCGAAATCGCGTCGAATGATGGCTATTTGCTGCAATATTTTGTGGAACGTGGCATTCCCGTGCTGGGGATCGAACCCGCAGCTGGGGTCGCTAACGCCGCCATCGAAAAGGGCGTGCCAACGCGGATCGAATATTTCGACAGCGCCTTGGCCAAGCAACTGGTGGCCGAAGGGTTGCGCCCGTCATTGGTGGCCTCGGCAAACGTGCTGGCGCATGTGCCTGACATCAACGATTTTGTTGGTGGTATCGCCACTTTGCTGGACGACAACGCCGTTTGGACGGTTGAATTTCCGCATCTGTTGAACCTGATCGAAAAGGTCCAGTTCGATACCATCTATCACGAGCACTACACATATCTGTCCCTGCTTACGCTTGAGACTATCTTTGCTGCCGCCGGGCTGCGGGTCTTCGACCTTGAGACTTTGCCCACCCATGGCGGATCACTGCGTTTGTATATCTGCCAGCAAGAGGCCGACCGCACCGAACGGCCCATCGTTGAAGGGATGCGCAAAAAAGAGCGTCAGGCCAATCTGGACAATCCCAAAGGCTATGACGGGTTCGATGACAAGGTCCGCGAGATCCGGCAGAACCTGTTGACCTTCATGCGTGCGGCCAAACAGGGCAAGCGCAGCATTGCCGCCTATGGCGCAGCCGCCAAGGGCAACACCTTGCTGAACTATTGCGGCATCACCTCAGACGACATCCTCTATTGTGTCGATCGCAACCCAGCCAAGCAGAACAAACTGCTGCCGGGCTCTCATATCCCGGTCAGCCCGGTTGAGCGCCTGCGCGAAGAGCGGCCCGATTTCGTGCTGATCCTGCCCTGGAACCTGCGCGATGAAATTGCTGAGCAACTGAGTGATCTGGCCGAACAGGGCACGCAGTTTGTGGTGCCGATCCCATCACTGGAAATCTTCTCGCGATGAAACCCCGCGTCCTGATGACGGGGGCAGGGGGGTTGATCGGCCCCCATGCGCATCGGGCTCTGGAGCAGCGCGGCTTTCAGACTGTCACCTTGGGACGCGGTGCGGGAAACGATATTCAGGCTGATCTGTTGGATGAGGCGCAGCGCCGGGATGCGATCCGCGCGGCAGAGGCCTCGTATCTGATGCATCTGGCCTGGCACGACGACCCCAAAGACCGCTGGCACGCGCCTGAAAACCTGGATTGGGCGGCAGCCACGATTGATCTGGTGCGCCAGTTCGCAGCATCGGGGGGCCAACGCGTGCTGTGTGCGGGCAGCTGTGCCGAATATGACTGGTCGCCAGAGGCATTGGGCGACACGGGTGTTTTGCGCGAGGACAGCGCATTGGCTCCGGCCAGCCTTTACGGCAAAGCCAAAGCCCATACCGGAGAACTGCTGACTGCGGCGCAAAAAGACCTTGGCCTCACCCTCAGCTGGGCACGGATCTTCTTTTGTTACGGCCCGAATGAGGCCCCTGGCCGCTTGCTGAGCGATATCACCCAAGGTATTGTAAACGCAGAACCCGTTGACTGTACCGATGGCCTACAGCGACGTGATTTTCTCTATGCAAGTGATCTTGGCGAAGCTCTGGCCTCAGTGCTGGACAGTCAGCTTGGCGGTGCGGTCAATATCGGCTCGGGCACTGCTAAGCCAGTGAAAGACCTGATCATGGGAACCGCTACGCTGCTTGGCCGTCCCGATCTGATCCGGCTCGGCGCACGGTCTCGGCCCGTCTTGGACCCGGAGGTGATTTGCGCAGATACGAAAAAGCTTAACAGCATCGGGTGGAGCCCGCGGTATTCTCTGCCCGACGGTCTGAAGGACTGTCTGCAACGTCAAAACCTGCTGCCGAAGGATGTCAAAGATGCGCAGTGACTCGCGCAGGTTTTTGCATTTCGTATTGGTCGGACTGCTTAACACTTTGGTCGGTTACCTGATCTATGCCGCTTTGGTGTTTCTGGGTCTGCCACCGCAACCGGCGCTGGCGCTGGCGTTTTTCTTGGGCGTACTGTGGAACTTCTTCACCCATGCCAAATTGGTTTTTTCAGAAAGCGCACAAGGGTTCAAAAAGTTCCCCGCCTATGCGCTCTGTTACGGCGTGATCTACCTGTTTAACGCGTTTGGCTTGCAGCTTGCACTGGGCACCGGCCTGTCGCCCTATCTGGCACAAGCGATTATGGCGCCCGCAGCGGCAGTGCTGTCCTTTTTGCTGATTGGCAAAGTTCTGACCGGGCGGTTCCCGTTCACCAAAGCCTAGCTGACGTCGTCATCCAAATTGATCCGCTCGCGTTCCACCACGATGGGCCCGCGACGGACCTGGTTGTGGATCGAGGTCACATATTCGCCAAGCATCCCGATAAAGAACATCTGTATGCCCGACAGGAAAAACAGCGCCGTGATGATCGTGGTTACCCCGCGGGGGGCAAGTTCGGGGTTCAGAAGGAACAAGATCACGTTCAGAAGCGCGAAGGCGATACAGAAGATCGAGATGAACAGGCCCACGATGGTGCAAAACCGCATGGGCGCGCGGGTGAACGAAAAAATGCCGTTCAGCGCCTGATCTACAAGCATCGGCAGATTGTGTTTGGACAGGCCGCGTTTACGCTCTTTCCAGACGTAAGGGACAATGATGCGCTTGAACCCAAGCGAAGCGATCATGCCACGAATGTAGGGATATTGATCCTCATGCGCCATCAGCGCATCCATCACCTTGCGATCCAGCAACTGGAACTCGCCCACATTCTGCGTGATCTCAAAATCCGACAAACGATTGACGATCCAGTAAAACGCCTTGCGAACCGAGCGCATGGCAAAGCTTTCTTCGCGCACCGTGCGCGCGCCTGCTACAACCTCATATCCGTTTTCCCAAAGCTTGACGAATTCGGGCAATAACTCGGGCGGATCTTGCAGATCAACCGGCAGCATGACCAGAACCGCATCGCCTTTGGCGTATTTTAAACCGTTGAAAACCGACCGGAACACACCAAAGTTTCGCGCATTGACCACCACTTTGACGGCCGGGTCCTTGGCTGCAAGCCCCCGCAGGATTTCAACCGTTTCATCCTCGGACGCGTTGTCGACAAAGATATGCTCGCGCTTATAACCGGGCAATTCGGCCTCGAACAGATCACGCACTACGCTGTAGCAGCGTTCTACATTCTCTTCTTCGTTATAGGCGGGTGAGACTATCGAAATCGTCTTCATGTCAATGAACTTACTCGTCAAATCAGGCCCAGAAACTGCGTGCAGCATAAACAGGTTTCGCAAGGTGCGCCAAGCTTGGAGGGTATTCGTCGCGGCGGTGAAACAAATAGGGCACGCATTCGCGGATTGATCAGAAAATCAACGCAATGCGCGCGAAGCTCTGGGTTGGGCGTGCAAGCTGAGGTATGAATTGGGTGCCAACATGTTCGGCGATTTGAACAAGTTCTTATAGGTAAGATGTCAGCGCAGCCCAAATCCCCACAGCCCGGCCCATTCCAGATTCTATCGCTTTTGGCGATGCTATCACTGTTGCCTCTGGTGGGCGCGTTGTTTGGTCACGGAAATCAGGTCGAGCAACTGCCGATCATCGCCCGACTGCTTGATCCCTCGGCCATGGCCGGGGATTTCTATACCGATCATGCCACCGCATTTGGCCCGCGGATCTATTATGCAAAAGCGATGGCCGCATTGGTCAGCCTGATGCCTTTGCCCATCGTCGTACACAGCCTGATGTGTCTGTTCGCCTTTGTGCTAGGAGCGGTCACTTATCTAGGAGCGCGCAATCTGGTGGGAGCCAGCAGCACCGGAGCACTATTGTCCGCGGCTTTGGCGATCACGAATGGCAGCTTCTCACTGGGGCTGGCCGGCTTTTTGCGCTTTGACAGTTTTCAGCCCGCGAATGTCGCCATCGCGCTGGCGTTGGGTGGGATGGTTTTGCTGTTCACAGGGCGGGTTTGGCTTTCAGTTGTCGCCTTTGTACCGGCCGCTCTGATGCATCCTTTGATCGGGACCGAGATTGCCATGATGGCTTTTTTGGCCGCCGGTATCGTGGGTCTGTTGACGCCTGAAACCCAGCCCCGTCTGCGCACCGTCGCACCCATTGTTGGTGCCGGGGTTTTGTTTGTTGTGCTGATGGTGGTGTTCTGGGCACTGCCCGGAGGTGGGCATGACAGCGCAAAGCTGACGGATGCAGAATTCTTTGACATCCTGATCAGCTTCCGCGCACCCCATCACTATCTGGGCACTGAATTCTTTCGCCGCTCGTGGATCGAGGCCGGATTGTTCGTCACCCTGACAGCTTGCATTTTCCTCTGGTTTGCCGCGCGCCGAGCCCTGCCGGGCAAGCAAAGCCTGATGTTGGCGCTCGTCTGTCTGATGGTGCTGGTCGGATGTGCGGCAAGCCTGTGGTTTACAGATGTTCATCACAGCCGCCTATGGGCCACTGCGCAAGTGTTTCGAATGCTCATGGTGGTGAAATGGGCCGGGTTTCTGTTGCTGGGCCGCCTGATCGGAGATCTTTATACCCGAGAACAAGCAACGGCGCTGATCTGCGCGCTGATCCTGCTGCTGGCCAGCGCGGACGCGCAGCCCTATGCGGTGACGCTGGTTTTGTTGGTTTGTCTTGCGGTCTGGATAGTGCGCAAGCTTTTGAAAACCAACGCTGAGATCGTAATTTGGCTAGGGTTGGGCTTCAGCGTTCTGATCGCAGCGGCATTGGCCTGGCGTTATGGCGTGCCAATGCAAACATTGCGTGGTGTTGCGGCGTTTGCCCTTTTGGCGCTGGTTCTATTGCGACCTTTTAGGGGTAGTGTGATGCTGGCCGTGATCCTCAGCATTGGCCTGCCTCTTGCCCTCGCCATGGTGGCCAAATCATCAACAAGCGGGCCGTTGGCAAAAACGGCCTTTAGCTGGTCCGATCACCGCGATGCCGAAGCGGATATTGCCCGTCAGGCCCGCACAATCAGCCCCGAGGGCGCGATCTGGGTTGTGCCACCTGATCAGGAACGGTTCAGGCTGTTGGCCAATCGCGGCGTTCTGGTCAGCTTTACCGCAATCCCTTTTGACGACGCGGGGCTGATGAACTGGCGCAACCGGCTAGAGGCGCTCTACGGACCCTTTACCAAACGCGGCTTTGGTGCCTTGCGGGAAATGCGTAGGGCCCATCGGGAAAACACCGATTGGATACCGGCTGCCACTAAGTTGGGTGCAAGTTTCGCTCTTCTTTACGCAGATACGCCATGGGACGGGACGGTCCTATACGAAAACGACCAGTTCAAAGCGGTCGCTTTGGACGGGTCTTGAGCGTCAGGGCGCGGGATAAATCGTCACTACAGAATTGGCCGGCACCGATAACGTAGCTTGCGCCCCCTCAACAGTCAGCGGTGGGAGTTCGCCTGTCACCACGCCCGCGCCAGAATAGCTGACACCATAACGCCCGTAGGGCAGGCCGTTTACAGCTACCTCACCCGCACGCTGGCTGCGAATGACCACAACCGCTCCGGGGTAAAGCGCATAATCGGGGTTTACAAAGGCCAGGCCCAGGAAATCCCCGTTATCTGTGACAGCACCAATCCGTTCGGCCCCCCGGCGGACATAGCGGAAATACTGCGCCAAACTGCGCCCTTGGTGCGAGAGTCCGATCTTGCCGTCCTCTGGCGTGCCATAAAACAGCACGCTGCGCGCCACCTCGGATGATGCGGGCGGATGTCGCGCGATGATCGAAAAAAGCTGCCAGGCGCTGGCTTGCGCAACTGTCATGTCCTGGATCAGATCCTCTACCGTGCCATTGGTGTATTCCAGCATCTCGACGCGGATCCCCCGCCGCGCCGCCGCATTGCGGATATCGCCCATAACCGAAGCCCGACGCCCAGCATAGCGGTGATAGGTGATCGCGCCCGTGCGTGGGGCCACGCCGGGAACGCTTATCGCGGCCTCGAAATAGCGTACCGCATTGCGCGCATTAAGGACCGAGGGCAACAACAGTTCGGGCGCCATTTGATGCTGGTTTAGACGATCAGACGCCGCTGCTCCGGCCCGTCCGATATGAAAACCGCGCCAGCCGTTGGTGTTCTCTGGCTCCAGAATGACCTCAAGCGCGTCAGGCACAATCCCATGAGTATTCTTCAGATGCAGCATCGCCTGTGTCACAAGCTCTGCATATTCCTGCGGGTTACTGGCCAGTTTGAAATTGCTCTGCTCTTCGCCACCCCATTTGAAGTCCACGACATTGAGGTTGATATAAAGCGTTTCCCCCCGCGCTTGCAGCCGTTCTTGCATCGGTTTGACGATGTTTTCGATCTGAAAGTCGAGATATGAGAACTGGAACCCCTCTGCTCGCGCCTTAAAGGGATCATCATTGTCGTTAACCTTATGATAAAAATGGCTTTTCACCTTTTCATAGCCAATCTCACCACGTTCATACAGCGCCCAATAGTCAATTGGGTTCTCCATGCCGGATCGGATCGCGATCCGAACGCGGTTGATCCCAGCTTGTTCCACCAGCGCGTCTATGATGCGATCATGCAGCGCCTTGTCCTGGTACCAGCTGCCATCGAACCGATCCGCGGCCTTGTCGTATTCCCATCCACGGGCCAGAACCTCCCAGCCGTTGATCGTCTGGAATTTCTGATCGGGGTAAAGCTGGATCGTGGCGTCCTGCGCCTGGGCCGCTTGTCCCGTAGCCGCAACACAGAAAACAAATAAACAAACGCGTTTGAAAAAACCGAACATGAATGCCCTCACATCACTGAGTCACCAAATACTCACCCACCTTAGACCGCACCCGCGTGTTCGAATAGTCGGAAACAATTGACGCTTGCGTGACATACTGGCCGCAAGCTGGGCACGTCCAATGACGATGCTGGCTTTGGACCAAGATTTCCGTTAGTCCAATGCAGGATAGTGTTTGTTATTTTGGTACCATGAACCGGTTTCGTTCCTCAGATCAGCCTCTGGCCCCTGCGGTTTCGCGCAATGAATATGTGATCCTTGGGGGGATCCTGTTGGTCGGGCTGGCCTTGCGTCTGGCGCGTTTGGATGCAGCACTTTGGTATGATGAGGTTAACACGCTGGTCGATTACGTCCGCCTACCGCTGGCGCAATTGTTCACGCAGTATGACAGCCTGAACAACCACGTCTTCTTCACACTACAAGGCAAAGCTTCAATCGGACTGTTCGGGGAAAGCGCCTGGGCCCTCAGGTTGCCCGCAGTATTGTGGGGCGTGGCCAGCCTTTGGGCGCTTTGGCTGCTGGCCCGCCGCGTTGTACCCGTGCCCGAGGCGTTGATGGCCACAGCATTGATGGCCGTGTCTTACCACCATGTCTGGTTCTCACAAAACGCACGCGGCTATACCGGGCTTTTGTTTCTAGGACTCATTGCATTGGTGCTGGTGCTGGAGGGGATGCGGAGGCCCAGCCGGCGCATCTGGCTGGGCTTTGGCGTTGTTTTCGCCTGCGCCATGTATACCCACCTGTCGGCAGCGTTCTACTTTGCTGCGCTGGGGCTGACCTGGATTTTGGCCTTGGCGCTTACGCGGCTGCGCGGGCAAGAGATCCCGCGTGGGTCGATCCTGATGCCTTTGGTCGGTGCGCTTTTTGGTCTTGCCCTGACAGCCGCAATCTACCTGCCCATGATCGACTCGATGATCACCACATTCACCGCCGTACAATCCGGGCCTGAAGATGCTGTGCGGGCTGAGTCGATTGCCCAATGGAAGAACCCGCTTTGGACTCTGGCCGAGATCGTGCGCGGGCTTGGCCCGATCCTTGGGCCCGCTTTACCGGTGGCTCTTGCGGTCATGAGCATCGCCATGGTCCGGCTGTACCGAACCGCGCCCGTCTTGCCGCTGGTGCTTGTGCTGCACATTGCGTTGACCATTGCTTTGCTGGTCGCTTTGTCGTTCCGGGTCTGGCCGAGGTATTTTCTGGGTGATCTGGGTCTGATCTGCCTATTCCTTATCCATGGCGCCACCGGGCTGGGGGATTGGTTGGCCACCAAGCTGAGGCTTTCGATCGCCCATCCGGGACGGTGGCTGGCCCTGTTGGGGATCGTGTCGACGCTGGTTCTTTTGCCCAAGAACTACCTCTATCCCAAACAGGATTTCACCGGCGCGCGTGATTATGTCGAAACCCACCGCGCCGCAGATGCTCAGGTCATTGCCTTGGGCCTGACCGTGCCCCCATACCGGGACTATTTTGCGCCGCATTGGGCCGGGGCGGACAGTCTGGCCGAGTTTCAGTCGCTTTACGATCCCGAACAGGAAACCTGGATCGTTTATACCTTTCCATCTGTAACCCGACGGAGGCACGCAGATATCCTGAGCACCATTGAGGAGAGTTTCTCCGAAGCCGACTATTTCCACGGCACCTTGGCGAGCGGCGGCATCGTCGTGTTGAAATCAAATGCCCCCAAGTGATCAACCGACCAGCTGGCTGGGCAAGTTCTTCTCTCGATCCGGGCCCAAATTTCTGCGCGATCTGCTGTCGCTGGCCGGAGGGCAGGCGCTGAGCATGGTCGTCGGGTTCATCACCTTCGCCTATCTGGCGCGGCAGTTGAGCCCCGAAGATTATGGAACAATCGAGCTGGCTATATCGATTGCTGCCTTTGCGGCCATCGTCATCGAATGCGGTGTCGGGCCCATCGGGGTCAAGGCGCTGGCTGTAAAGCCCGCAGACGCCGGCGTTCTGGCCAGCCAGATCCCGGTTGCGCGGTTTATCATGGCCCTGTTCGTCATTCCCGCGGCCTTTTTGCTGTCACTGCTGGCCAATCTGACACCAACGGGCCAGACGCTTTTGTGGATCTATATCACCAGCCTGATCTTTGCGCCATTGAAGCAGGAATGGCTGTTTCAGGGGTTGGAACATATGAATCTGGCAGCTCTGGCGCGCCCGATCCGTTCGCTTGGCTTTGCCGCAGGCGTGTTTCTGTTGGTGCATCCGGGCACCTCGATTGCAACAGTGGGCTGGATCGAATGCGTCACGTTGCTGCTGGTTTCGGTCTATTACATCGCGGGCCAATACTATCTGGGCCTGCCATTTCGAACCGGCTGGCCGATCCGCGAGTCGCTGACTTTCCTTAAAACCGGAGCTGCGGTTGGTCTGTCGAACATGCTTTGGGCCTTCATGCTTTATGCGCCGATGATGCTGTTGTCGGTTCTGGCCGAGCCCGAACAATCCGCCTGGCTGGGTGCGGCTCAGCGGTTGGTGATCTCGCTGCTGGTGCTCAGCTTTATCTATCACTTCAACCTATACCCGGCGATCACCCGCAGCCTGTACAATGACCTTGCCGGATGGGAACGGATGATGCAGTCCTCAATCCATGTGATTGCCTGGGGAGGTATTTTTGTAGCACTCAGCCTGACGCTGTTTGCCACGCCGATCATGACTCTTGTGTTTGGCGAGGCCTTCGCCACGGCCGCCCCCGTCTTGATCTGCCTGTCCTGGGTGTTTCCCTTGCGGTTGCTTAGCGGCCATGCGCGGTGGTCCCTGATTGCCAAGAGCAAACAAAGGCTTCTGCTGCGCGCCGAGATCGTAGGCGCGCTGGCCCTGATCACCGTAGCCCTAATATGCATTCCTCATCTGGGCGCAGTCGGTGCCGCCCTAAGCTTTTTCGCCGCAGTTTTTGCCAGCGCTTGCGTTACGCAGTTTGCTGTGAACCGTCAGATCGGAGCGATGTCCCTGATCCGTCCGAGCGTAATACCGGGCCTTGCGGCGCTGGCGGCGCTGACTGTGTGGTTCGCGCTTGGTACGGGGGTTCAGGCCGGATTTGCCGGTTTGGTGGTATTTGTTCTGTGCGGATTGGTACGTAGAAAATCCCTGTTTTCCGACCTCGTGCGCGTTGCTTATGCCAAGCCACCCGAGCGCGCCTCAGACTAAGTTCAAAGCACATATGCCGCAGGGTCGCGGCATAGACTCAACGCGGATTGGGCATATACTAACCCGCGCGCCGAGCTGCGTTTATCAGGACCTATTATGAGCAACCGCAAGTCTTTTCGTTCTTTTTTGTTTTGGCTGCATACATGGTTTGGTCTGAATATCGTTCTGTATCTGACACTCATTTTCCTCTCGGGCACCGTTCTGGTTCTGGCACCTGAAATCGAAGCGTTGGTTGATAGTACACGCCGCGCGGATGCGCCGCGCGCACCACTGCCCGTAGCTGAGATTTATGACAATATCCGCGCCGAGTGGCCGCAAGCCAGAATCGAGAGAATTGAGCGTGAGGCTTCTGGCTTCGTAGCGGATAACACCACAATTCTGACCCCTTGGGGAGAACAGGCGCTGGTGTGGACCAACCCGCAAACCGGTGAAATTCAAGGCATTACGGGTAAGCTTGACTTCAAAGAAATCCTCCGATCGTTCCACGACAGCCTATTGACTCGACACGTGGTCGGAACTCTTGTTGTTACATTGGCCGCACCGATAATGATCATTCTGATAATCACCGGTCTAATAAGCTACCGCAGGTTTTGGCGCGGCTTTTTCCGCTGGCCGAAACGGGAGATGAATGCGCGATCCTATTGGGGAGGTATGCATCGACTAACAGCGCTGTGGTCACTTCCTTTTCTTGTCGTCGTGGCGCTGACCAGTTTGTATTATTTTGCTGCGGTGCTCAGCTTGACACCATATCACTATCCTGCAGCTGAAACGATCGAAAAGCGCCAGCAACCACTGCCTTCAAGCTTTGATGGGGCTGATGTGCTACGAGCCGTCAGCGTAGCGCAGGAAGAGATCCCAACCTTGGAACCTGAGCTGGTGATCTTACCGTCATTCCCAGGGCAAAGCATCGTTGTGCAAGGTCAGGCTGACGCGTGGTTGGTGCGCGGGCGGGCCAACAAGGTGACATTGGATCCATCGAATATGGCAGTGCTCGGTGCGTTCACTGCGCAAGAGCTGAGCCTCATGACCCGCCTGCGAGAAGCAGCAGATAGCCTGCATTTCGGCATATGGGGCGGCATGGCAACGCGCATCTTGTGGTTTGCTTTTGGTGTGATGCTGACCGGGCTGGCCATCTTCGGAATGCTTGTCTATGCGCGGCGGATCTCAACCGCGCTGGATGGTCCCACCCCCAATGCACCGACGCTTGTGTGGCGAGGCATGTTCCGCCTGAAATGGTTGTTGCCCTTGGGCATCGTTCTGGGACTGGGAGCCGGTATCTATGGGTTTGCCTTCAAACCAGATCGCTGGGCGCGCGTCCCCGCCTATGATGCGCCCCTGCAACTGGATGGATCGGCCCGACTGTTCGCCAAAGGCAAACTGCGCGCGGGTGAACCGCTGGATCTGCGGTTGCGATTGGCCGATTATGAAGGGGCTGAGGTACAAATTCTGCTGAACGGTCAAGCTGCAGAGACAAAGCAGCTTGAATCCGTTCCCGACTGGCAGCAGACCCGGTTCCAGATGATCGCAGACGACGGCGACAATCCGGTCATGGTGCAACTGCCTGATGGTACCAAGCTAAAATGGACCCTTGGGCGCCCGGTCTTTTGACCGAACACCTTTACTTGATCGCCAGGAAGCCTTCGAAACAGATATATTTCTGAATGCTCATGATGTCCTTGAACCCGGCGCGGCCCAACAGGTCCAGATTGCCTTGGGTGGAAAACGGCTCCATCACACCTTTCAGAGAGCGCGATTTTTCAATGATCTCTTCCGGTGAGAACCCGTTCTTGAGCTTGAAGTCGTTGTAAAGCTGCGTGACGATGTCCTGAAACCGCGCATCCGGTCCGCGCACTTTTTCGAACATGATAAAGGCGCCGCCCCAATTGAGCGTTTCATAGATCTTGTCAAAGACCGCTTGCCGGTCGCGCGGTGAGATGAACTGCATCGTATAATAGCTGACAATCAGATCCGCCTTTTCCAGCTCCATCAAACGGATGTCTTCGTTCAGGATCTCGATCTGGGGGATATCGGCGCAGTGTTTGCGCGCGGCTGCAATCATCGCCTCTTCGACGTCCAGACCGATCCAGCGCAGATCAGGCTTATGGCTGTTATGTTCGGCCAGTTTGCGCAGCAATTCTCCGGTCGAGGTGCCGATCTCATAGGCGACACCCTGCTTTTTCACGAAATAATCAGATAGCTGACAGACCAGATCATGGCCGCTTTCATAAAGCGGGACCGAAACCTTGATGTGGTCCACAAACGTGTCGGGCACGTCGTTGCCAAATGTCCAATCTGCATTGCCCGCAGTAATATTCTGTCCAACGCTCATAACATGTCTCCTCTAAACAATACCCTCGGCGCTTTGCTTCATATCCTTGTGCTCCGGTGATGCGTTCAGTTGCTGAACCACCGCATCCAGGCCGTCTTGCAGCCAATCTGCCTGCACTTGATCCATGATCCGAACCCGCGCGCTCAGATCATTATCCGTGAACAGTTGTTCGACCTTACCGCCTTGACCTGGGTAGTAATCGATCCCGAAAGTGGGGATCTGTTGCGACAGGCAGAAGATACAGCCATGGAAGCGCATTGCGATGGCCGCGTCCAGTCGGCGGAGCAGATACAGCACGCCATCCACATCCGGGTCAGCTTCAAGCACCCGGAAATCAATCTGATCTTCTACGATCTGATGCAGGATAAAGGCCGATTCCAGATCCGATGCGCCTAGCTGGATTGGGTTCATCGGGAAAAACACAAACGTCACCGGCTGGGTGCTGGTTTGCGCCAGTTGGATCATCGCCTTGCTGCATTCCTCATAGCACCGCTTTTCGGCCTCGCGTGAAAATGCCTCACCACGGTCAGACCAATCATGCCGAATGGGCCGTATATTGACGCCGATCAGCGTCCGCCCTTTGGTGCCGTCCAGCAGCTGATCCACCGATTGCTGTTCGGGCGCCGTCAGCTTGCCCAGATCAGCAGGTCGGCTGTTGAGGTAATCAAAGGCCGGATCATGGCCGATCTTGACGTCGATCCCCTTAAGCTCGGGCGCTTTTGCGGCCTTGCTGGTGCGTACTGTGAACACAGCGGCATGCATGGCAATCTGCCGCGCAATCCAGCGAGAGAGTTTGCGTTTGAACGGTCCAACGCCCACATTGCGCACCACAAATGGAACCTGATGGATTGCTGCAAGGCGAGCAGCTTTCAGATGCATCACCAACATGCGCGGCAGATCCATCAGCGGGCCACCGGCAAAGACAAGCCCGTCGCTGACCGCGATTTCCTTGCCAATTTCACGATGCCCATAGGGTACCACGGTCACCTCAACCGGAGTATCCAGCGCTGATGCCAAGCGCCGCGTGTGTTCGGGGCGTTTGCTCATGATCGTGGCGTGGACAGTGCCGTAGTCATGATGCAGGCCCAGCAAAACGCCGCCCAGAATGGCCGCATCTCCGACATGTTCGCCCCCATAGGCTCCGATCAGAACCACCGATGGCATGGTCTGCCGCTCGGGCACCGGGCCGGGGCCCAGCGTCAAAAACGCCATTGTGCCATGGCACAACAAAGCCATTGCGTCCGACAGCATCGAAGATGGGTTCGCCTCACCCGGAGGGGCTGATTTCAGGAAGAAATGTTTGAAGTCGTGGACAAATTCCTCTTCCCGCGCGTTCAACCCTTCCGAAGGCATCAAGGACGGCTTCAAACCTTTGTCTACCAACAGCCGCCAGATGCCTTCGATGTAGAACACCGTCTCAGGCGTGACAGGCAGCTTGACGTTCTGACCGGGCGCGACCTGTTCAAACAGCTGGCCCAGAACGGTTGTGTCACCGCCAAGATAGTCATGTGCACCGCGCATCTGCTCGGGCGTCAGGATGATCTCTGTCATGCGCCCTCCTTCTGCAATCGTGCGGTTACGATGACTTCGAAATCCTCATCTCGGTGATCCAGTTGAGCGGGCAAAAGCTCCTCAGCGGCCAAGCCCTGAAGGAATGCACATGCGGTCATTACATTTCCATAACTGTGAATGGTGATCCCGTCTTCGGCCCAGAATTCTAAGGCCATTGCGTTTAGGGATTGAGCGGTGAAGTGCCAGTATTCGCCCCAATCGTCGCGCCCAAGGCGGCGTCCGATCTTGGCGATTCCGGCTGAGGTTATCAAAGCCACGCCACCCGGTTTCAGAATCCGGTGCAGAGTCTGAAATGCGGCGCGCGGCTCATAGATCATCTGAATGGTTTGCGTAAAGATGATGCAGTCAAAACTGTTGTCGGGAATATGCGGCGCGTTGGTCAGATCGCCCACAATGGTGGCCTGTGGGTTGCCTTCGACATAATGCAACACATCCGCTTGCGAGACATTCTGGCCATATTTCTCGATATAGGCCGGGTCACCCAGCTCCAGGCAGCGGCCCGTGATGTCAGCGCGGTTCTCGCGCAGAAACGCCTCGATGTAATAGCGGTCAATGGCCTGACCACGATCAAAGCCAAAGATGTTGGACACCGGGGCCAGCCGATCAAAGTCACCAAAATCGATGGATCCCGCGCGCGGCCATTGCAGGCGGTGTTTCTGACGCTGAACGGTGATCCAGCGGCGCGTGCTTTCCGGCAGCACCTTGCGGGCAATGGATTGCAACGCGCTCATGTTGTCCGCTCCCAGGGTTTGGAACTCAGGTCTCGCACTGCGCGCAACCCACGCCGCAACCCCAGATAACTACGCCCGCGTCCAAGCAGATGCGCGCGCAGGCGTTTGGGGTCGCGGTAATAGAACATCTCGAGTCGGGGCAGATCATGCAGGTCGCCGGATGCTGCCGCACAACCCAGTCGCGTGCCGACCGAGGTATCATAATGCTGCGCGATCCGGGCTCGCACGCGCGCCTGTGCCCGCCCGTAAGGAGGGGCGAAATGGCGGATTTGGCGGCCAAGCTTGTCTTCAAGCGTCGCTTTGGATTGAACCAGCTCCTGTTCCAGCTGTGCCTCATCCAACCCATCCAGATCGGGATGCGCCACCGTATGGCTGCCAAACTGCACGCCGTCACTGGCCAGATCACGCACCGTGTCCCAGTTCATCAATGGGCGGGGTGGCGTATTGGAGCCGCGCCAGTTCTCGGCACCGCCCATACATCCGGTCGGCAGATAAACAATGGCAGGAACGCCCAGCTTGGCCATGGTTGGCCAAGCGGTTTTGGCGAAATCTTCGAACCCGTCATCGAAAGTCACAATGCAAGACCGCGCAGGCAGCTTTGCATGATCCGCCAGATCATCCAGCGTGATCAGCGCAACGCCGGAATCGGCCACAACCTGCATCTGCGCCGCAAAGATATCCGGCGCAATCGACGTCGGCCCGCCCGCGTCGGAAATCGAATGATACATCAGAATATCGATCACCGGGTTTGCCAAGCGTCTAATCCTCCACCACGTGATGCGAGAATTTTTCGCGGTATTGCGTCCACTTCGCCTGATCGAAAGACCCATCGGCCCCCAGACAATCGGCGATGCCAAACGACATGGCTAAGGCGTGGTGCGTATTGTCATGGGCAAAAAGGCCCTGACGGCCAAAGTTGACCAGCCCATCCAGCGATTCCAGCCAGTCATCGACCACGGCGAAGTGATCGGCATAGTCCACATCATAGACCGGATAGGCATGCGACAGACGCCGCGTAATCACTTTGCGCACTGGCACATTCACCGGAAGATCCACGCTGCCTAGCCATTGCTGGAAATGCGCGCCCAGCTCATCATCAGACATCTCCCACCAGGGATCGGTTGGGTCGCAGGGCAGCTCGGCGCACAAAACTGTCAGGCCTTCGGGGGCGGTCACGTTGTTGTAGTTCTTGGTCTCCGACATCCGACTGATCGGGATCGAGATCTCGGGGAAATAATGTGCGTCATATTCCGTGAACTGGCCGGTTTCGAGCACCATGTAGATCAGGATCATGCTGCGGAACCGGATCGCCTCGGCGGCCGCAACGATCTCGGGCGGTGGCGCCGGATGCATGGCTTTCAGAAGCGCGGTCAGTGGAATGGTTGACAGTACCTGGCTGCTTTCGTGCCGCGTCTCAACCCCGGCCTTGTCTTTGGTGATCACAGCGGTGACGGTGTTGCCGTCACGCTCGACCCGTTCGATGCCTTCCTCCAGACGGATTTCAGCGCCGTTCTTGCGCGCGCTTTCTGCCATCGACTCGCAGATTTGGCCAAAACCTTTGCGGGGGTAGAAGAATCGCCCCGTCGTCTCGCCGCGCAATCCGGGCAGCATACGCACCATCTTCATTACGATCTTTGACACGGATGAACCCGACACGCGCCGTTCAGCCAATTTGACCGCCAGCGCCCTGGGATCGAGCCCCCACAGCTTGCGCACATAAGGGAAGTAGAAGTTTTCCGAGATCGTAGGCCCCAGACCTTTCAGCAATACGCTGGAAAAGGTCGCCGGACCCTCGGGTGCACGGCGCAGCGGGCCGGTGACCATATCGCGGACCAAGGATGTGGCGAAAGGCAGGGGGAGCGATTTCAACGCATTCCCCAGTTTGAGCGGAAAGTGGATCCAACGTCCCCCCAGCCGGATCCGGCCATGGCGCGGGCGCAGCAAGAGGTCATCGCCCAAGAGCGATTTGACCTCATTCATTACATGGGGGTCCGCCGCCGGGTGAAACCGGTGCGAGCCATAGTCGGTGATAATGCCTTCGATCTTAAAAGATCCGGCATTGCCGCCCAGCTTCGGCGCGCGGTCGATCAAGGCGATCTCGGCCTCGGTGTCGCGCGCCAGCAGATGTGCCGTCGCAAGCCCTGCGGGGCCGCCGCCCAGAATGGTGTATTTGGGTTTTTGTTCCACCGGTTTATTCACTGCTGACAATATCCTCTTTGCGACCAAAGCTCAGGCCCTGGCCGGTCGAAACCAATATCATTGCGCCCAAGGCGCCGGCGGCAAACAACACCGCTTGCCACATCAGGCCCGCGGCCACCACCGCAGGTGCATGGGCCCCGAAGGGCAAAAGAAATCCGGCCAACGTGGCCTCACGCAGGCCCAGACCGTTCAACGACACCGGCAGAACGGCCACCAGTTTCGCCAAAGGCCACGCAAACAGCCAGGGCCAGAAGGCCACACCAGCGCCAGCGGCAACAGCCAGCCACCAGGCGATCGAGACCAAAACGATCTGCACGACGCTTGAGGCGAGAAACACGCTGACCAGCAGGGCTGGACGTGCCGCCAACAGGCGGAAACTGTCGGCCAGCCGTTCGCCAAAGCCGCGCCCGGGCAAAGCGGGGATCACCCTCCAGATCATCGGCAAGAGCCGGGGCAGGGCCAGAAACCCGGCGATCACCAGAGCAAGCACAACCAGTGTTTGCAAGATGATGGCCAAGCCGGTCTCATGCCCGCGCGCCAGCAACAGTCCAAGTGCCGACAGCATCAGCAAGGCGACCATGTCGATCACCCGGTCGATCATCGCCACAGCTACAACCCGAGGCCCATCGCGCAGCTGCGCCTGTGCCATCGCCGCACGCACGGCGTCGCCACCAACGGCGCCCGGCAAGCACAGATTTGCGGCCAGCCCGGCAAAATGCGCGCGAAACGTGGTACCGATGGGCATATCCGGGCCAAGAAGCATCCGCCATTTCAAAGCCGCCCCCAAATGGGCCAGGACGAAGATCGCCAGAACCGCCGCAAAGACCCCCAAAGGTGTGGCCTGAAACCCGGCCTTGATCGCATCCCAGGGCAACAGCCAAAACAGCACCGCCAGCAACAGGCCGGAACCTGCGGCGCGGATCAACCATTTGCGGCTGACACGAGGGCTATGCGGGGCTTGCGTCACGTCACGGCCTCAGATGCAGGCGCGAGATCATGTCGGCGATCAACCCAAGCGACCAGATCATGATCGCGGCCAGGAAGGCAAAGATCGCACTCTCCGACAGGTTGCCGACAAAGATGTCATAGACCAGCTTGATCAGACCCAGTCCCATGAACACCAGCCCCAGCGGGATGAACACACGCAACGGATTGAACAGGGTCGAGATGCGCAGGATCAGAATGATGAAATTGATGAAATCAATCGGTTTGATCTTCGATTTGCCAACCCTCTTGCCATATTCGATGGGCGTATAGACCATGCGCTTGCCGTTTGACGTCATGCAAAGGGTGATCGTTGTGGTAAACGAAAAGTTCTGTGGCAGCAGTGGCAAGAACGGGATCAGCTCAGACCGCCGAAACACCCGCAGGCCCGAGTTCAGATCATTGATTTTGCGCTCGGCCAGGAACGAGGCGAAGGCAAAGAGGAATTTCTTGGCCGGGCGCCGCAACAGCGGGACGTTTTTCATCGCCGCACCGCGATCTCCGACCACCATATCCTGATGGCGGCACATCTCCAGCATCTCGGGCAGATACCGCGCGGGATAGGTGCCATCGGCATCCAGAATGGCGACATATTCGTATTTCGACCGGCGCACACCGCGCTTCAGCGAGGCCCCGTAACCAGAATTGACCTGATTGCATTCCACAATCGCACCGCTGGCCTCGGCTTCGGCGCGGGTATTGTCTTCGGACCCATCATCCACAACGATGATCTCATAGTCGATCCCCAAGGGGGCCAGATGTTCGCGCACATCTTCCACCGTCGCGCGGACGGCATTTTCCTCGTTATAGGCGGGGATCACAACGCTGAGCGTTTGCGGCGCGGCGTCCTGTCCTTCTGCCTCGGTCAGGGTGGTCTGTGTGGTCATGTTCGGAACTGCTCCTGCCATCGCGTGCTATTCGGCAACTGCATTATCTTGTGCCTTGAACCAGTCGATCAGCTGGGCCAAGCCTGTTTCAAATTCTGTCTGGGCCTCAAACCCCAATATCTCGCGCGCCTTGTCGGGCCACCCGCATGAGGCGTGGATCTCTCCGGGGCGGGCAGGGGCAAAGTCATAGCTCAGCGCGCGGCCTGTGATGCGGCCGATGCCATCGGCCAAATCACGCACGGAAACCGAAGTGCCCGCGCAGATGTTGAACACATCGCTATGTCCGGCCTGAGCATGGGTCATGGCCCGCATGAGCGCCTGCACGACATCGCCCACATAGATGAAGTCACGGGTCTGGGTGCCATCACCATAGATCACCACCGAATCCCCGCTCAGCCAGCGGTCCAGAAAGATGGTGATCACCCCGGTATAAGCCGATTGGCGCGATTGGCCGGGGCCATAGATGTTGAAGAACCGCAGCCCCACCGAATTCAGGCCCGCCACCTCGGCCATGGCGCGAGCGTGGTATTCGCCCGACAGCTTATCCGCCCCGTAGCCCGAGATCGGGTTGGGTTGGCTGTCTTCGCGGATCGGTAGATCGGTTGCAGCACCGTAAATGGCCGCCGAACTGGCATAGACAACCGGTACATTCGCGTCCGCCGCAGCCGAGAAAACCGAAAGCGTGCCCCCCAGATTGACCCGTGCCGAGCCAGTCCAATCGCTCAGATAGGTCTGCACCGAGGACACTGCAGCCAGATGATACACTCCGTCGATCTCTTGCAGCACATCTCGCAGCAGCTGGGTATTGTTGATGTCGCTTTCATGGAACCGAACCCCCGGCGCCAGGTTGGCGCGGCGACCGGTCGAGAGATTATCAAGAATATCAACCTCATGCCCGGCGCCGGTCAGGGCGTGGGACAGATGCATGCCGACAAATCCGGCACCGCCGGTGATCAGGAATCGAGCCATCGCGGATTCCTTTCACACCAAAACAAGCTGCGGAAATCAGGGCACATGCAAACGATTCCTTCGGCCAAGAACATGATACTCAAACAGACACCAAACAAAGGCACTTGCGGAATATACGTAGTAAAACTGATGATAAAGCAGCGCCTTGATGGCAAATGTTGGGCCACCTGCCTGCCACATAAAGCGGAAAAGCTGGCTGTTGACGGCGAAAACGGCCACCAAAAGCAGGATCAGAACCGGCCACAGCGAGGGCTGCGCGATCGTGGCCAAAAACGACAAAAACAGAAGACCCGCCAGACCGGCCCGCACACGCTCCATGATCCCGGTATTGAGATCATCTGTCAGACCTTCGCGATTGATAATCAGCCGCGACCAAGGCAGCGCACGACAGAAGATATCGGTATGGACCGAATTGCGCACCGACCAAATCTTGAGATGTTTGCCCTGAAGCTCGGGATCCACCACGATGTCACCACCAGCTGCATGTATGCGATAACCCAGCTCGATATCCTCGATGGAAGGAATGCGATAGGTTTCGACATCAAACCCACCGACACGCTTGAACATATCCGCCGAGATCGCACCGCACCCCGCCCACCATGTGCGGGCCTGACGGCGCGCTGTCTGATGATAGAACCGGTGCATCAGGTTCTTGTAGCGTGAAAACCAGGGGCCTTCGGGACTTTCATCATAAGACCCAAATGCCGCCGCCACATCACCCTTGCCAAAAATCTCCTGCAAGCGCCGGGCCCCGTTGTCCTTGGCAATTACGTCCGAGTCGACAAACCACAATACATCCCCGGTGGCCTTGGTCGCAGCGAAATTGCGGGCCGCGCCCGGGCCTCCGTTCTTGTCCATGACATAGACATCCGCACCCATCTTGCGCGCAAGATCAGCGGTGTTGTCGGGCGAGACATCGTCGATCACGATCACCTCGGCTACCTCGCCCCGGTCGCGCATCGACAACAGTGGTGGCAACACGCGCGGCAACAGATGCGCGGCTTTGAAGGCAGGCATGATCACGCTGATCTTTACGTCACTCATTGAGGTTGCCCCATTGTTCCAGATCTCAAAACCTGCGCCCGCGAGACGCCAAGCAAAATCACGGCCATAAGCGGCAGCAACCAGATCACCCGCGCGCCATAGCGCGCCGCTGGTTGCGAAAGTCCTCCGCACACAAAGGCGTTGATCAAAATGCCCAGCACAAGCATGACCGCCACAGCCTTCAGCCGCCCGGATACGGGCGAAGGTTTTATCAACAGCGCAAGAATAACCACCAGCGACACCGCATAAAGCGCGGTCTGAAACACATAGACCGGATTGTTCCAGCCCTGGTCACGCCTTAATCGCCCATCGATAAAGGTGTCGTCCGGGATCTTGGCGCTTTCCAAAACATTACGCCGCGCATTGTCATTGGGGATCGTCTGATAGACTCCAAAATGGCTGGCTTGTTCCAGCGTATTACCCAGTAGCGCGCCAATCGTATGCACAGGTCGGTTCATCAAGACCGAAAAGAAGAACCGGTATTGCTCATCCCCGATGGCTTTCTGGGCCTGGTCATCCAGATGACGCAGCGACCCCAGCTGCTCAGTTTTCTCAAAAATAATATGGCTCGCCGTCAGGCGCATCGGATCGTCCGAGTTCTGCAACGCCTCATACAATGCGCAGGTGGCGATGGCGGCATCCGGGCAATGATCGGCCAAATATGCATAGGCAGGTCCGTCCTGGATCAACCGCGCGGTGATATAGGGGTTATAAACCACAGCCGAACCGGTGCGTTCGGTCACTTGCGATTTGAAAACCTGTCGTTCGGCAACCGCACCCAGCACCAACACTCCGATCAGAGCCGGAGCAATCCAGAAGCTGCGACGCTGAACAAAGGCTGCAATTACGGCGACCACCGGAATACTAAGGCCCGCAATCGCAAGATGAGAGGGGTGCGATAGAACGGCAGCAAAGCCCAGCACTAGCGCCAGAGCCAGCTCCCAGACATTCATGCGATTTGCGTACCCAGCCAAAAGCGCGATAACCAGAATAAGCACCGGTGCCAGAATGTCGGGCATCACATAGGCCAGATAAAAGGGCAGGGCACCAAAACAGGCCACGAAGACCGACGCCCCGGCAACCGCGATCGGAGACAGAGCAACCTGATCGGCGCGCTGAACCACGCGCAGCAACAACCAAACCGACGCAAAGATCGTCGCAAAGCCCAAAACCATGATCAGTTCTAGTCGGGCAAAGCTGGTAAGACCGGCCACGATCAAACCATAAAACAGTGACCGCGATCCGTTGACCGTGTTACCCGTATCGACCTGAGCTCCACCGCCGCCACCGCCTTCACCCGCCGCAGCTTGCGCAGGCAACAGGTTCAGAATCTCAAGAGTATTCAGCCCCTGAATCATGTATCCGGCCGTATCGAAATAATACAGCAGACCGCCGTTCAACACATAGACCGACAGGCTCATGACCAATGCGGCCAAAAGCCAAAGCCCACCATATCGGAATGGTCCTGATACCTTGTCACTCATACCATTTTTCCCGGTGTCCAAACACTGGGCAACCAACTAGGTCCATGTCAGGCCGCGCTGGCCGACTCACCCCGTTCATAAGGTTTTGTCTGAAACTCCTCATGATAGGAACGTTCGACATTCACGTTCCACACGTCGTAGTCGGCACCCAGCATGTTACGCGCCGCATAAATCGACGACAGCATGGAATGGTCTTGGTTATTGTAACGATGCAAACCATTGCGTCCGGCGGTTTCAAAGTTTTCCAGCTGTTGTAGCCAGGTCTGGATCACCTCAAGCGCCTCCATATACTCGGCATCATAGACAGGATAAGCTTTTGGCTGGCGAATAATCGCCCCGTCGATCACCGATTTTGCAGGTGCAAGACCCACACGCTCCAACTCGCGTGCAGCCATCGCCACCAGCTCTTTGTCATCGGTGTGCCACATCTCTTCATCGTCGTTGAGGAAATACTCCATCCCGATCGACGCTTTGGTCTTGTCGGCCATCATGTCCTGAGACCATGCGCGGAAATTCTGAATCCGTCCCACACGTACTTCGGGTTCGTGGACATAGATCCAGTTGTCCGGGAAGGGGTCGGCATGATCGAGCACCAGCGTCACGATCATGAAATCGCGGTATTTAAGCCGATCTGCTGCTGCGACCACTTCGGCCGGGGGTGGAGGATCCATAGAATGAATCAAATCGCGCAACCCCATCGAATTGAAGAAGGTATCACCCTCTTCGACATAAGTGCGCGTTTCTCCGGTCTCGGGGTCTTGTGCCACCACTTCGACACCTGTGATTCGCATCCCGTCCCGGATTACCCGTTTGACATAGGATTGCATCCGCACTTCGCCGCCCTTGTTTTCCACATGCTCGGCCATCAGTTCCCACATCTGGCCGGGGCCAAGGCGCGGATACTGGAATTCTTCAATCAGGCTGGAAGAATCATTGGCGCCCGAGATCGCGTTCCACACGACCTTGGTCAGAGACAGGTCCTTAATGCGCTGAGCGGCCCAGTCGGCGCGGATCTCGGAACAGGGCACGCCCCAAACCTTTTCCGTGTAGGACCGGAAGAAGTGGTCGAACAAGCGCTTGCCGAACCGGTTTGTCACCCATTGGTCAAAAGTATCTTCCTGTTTGCTCGGGAAAACACGCCATTTTGCAAAGCTGGCCATGACACTCAGGGATTCGAAAATACCCAGATTATACAGCGCATTGGTCAGTTTCAGGGGGTAGTCGTAGAACTTACCCTGATAAAAGATCCGGCTCTGCCGCGGGACGGTGATGAATTCCTTGCCGCAGATCTCATGCCAGATGTCGTCGATCTCTTTGATCTTGGTGAAAAATCTGTGACCACCGATGTCAAAGCGAAAACCTTTGTAGCTTTCGGTACGGGCGATTCCACCAACCAGCTTGTCGCCTTCCAAGACAACAGGTTTGCAGGTGGGCTCAAGGCGCAAAAGCTCATACGCGTTGGTCAACCCGGCGGGGCCACCGCCAATAATGATGGCCTTTCTTGTATTTGAATCCGTCATATTTTGTTCAAACCCTGATCACTAAAAAACATGCCCTTACATGGAACGTTGCCCGAACTCAGCAAGGCGTGGCGACACTTGTCAGCTAAAATCACTCATTTTTGCGGCAATATCACCCCTTTTTACCATTTTCGCCCGAAAGATCACCAGCCAGGAAACAATCTTGAAAACTATACCGATTTTGTCTCAGGTATGAGACGTATTATCGAGTATACCGCAAAAATCGCTCGCCTTACTCGGGCAAAGATGATTTTTTGCGACTGTCAGTTGTTTAATGGGTAGAACAAAGTTTTAAGGTCGTGACTCAGATTATTCAGGAAAAACTCACTCCAAAACGTGTTTTGGTGACCGGCGGCGCGGGCTTTTTGGGGTCTCATCTGTGTCGAAAGATCTTGGACGGTGGCGACGAGGTCATTTGCGTCGACAACTTCTCGACCGGGCGCAGGCGACATATTGTCCCGCTGATGGACAACCCCGCGTTTGAACTCGTGCGCCATGACGTGTCTTTTCCGCTCTATCTTGAAGTGGATGAGATCTATAACATGGCGTGTCCTGCCAGCCCGATCCACTATCAGAACGACCCGGTTCAAACGATCAAAACGACCGTGAACGGAGCCATGAATATCCTGGGTTTGGCCAAGCGCACAAACGCCAAGGTTTTGCAGGCGTCGACATCAGAAATCTATGGTGACCCACTGGTTCATCCGCAGCCCGAAGACTATCGCGGCAATGTCAATCCGATCGGCTTGCGTGGTTGTTATGACGAAGGCAAACGCTGTGCCGAAACCTTGTTTTTCGATTATCACCGACAACACCAGGTCCGCATAAAAATCGCCCGTATATTTAATACTTACGGGCCCCATATGCATCCCGATGACGGGCGCGTGGTATCGAATTTCATCGTGCAAGCCCTCAAAGGCGAAGAGATTACGATCTATGGCGATGGCAACCAGACCAGGTGCTTCTGCTTTGTAACCGACCTGATTGACGGGCTCAGCCGCCTGATGGCCACCGGAGACGATGTGACCGGCCCCATCAACTTGGGCAACCCGGTCGAGATTTCGATGACCGAACTGGCCGAAACCATCCTGTCGCTGACCGGCTCCAAATCAAAGCTGACCTACCTCTCGTTGCCCCCTGATGACCCAACCCAGCGGCGCCCAGTTATTGAGCGCGCGAACGATGTTTTGGGCTGGCAGCCGAAGGTCGACCTGAAAAGCGGGCTGGAAGCCACGATTTCATATTTTGATTCTTTGTTATGACGGCTTAGAAACAACATAGCTTAGGCAAGTTTGCGTTTTTGAACAAACATTACAGAGAGCTATGAAACGTTGCGAAGACCAAAAATGTAGAGGACCCGTTGTGACTGAGGCCACTGACAGCCATGGTCTTTAATAGTTACCTTTTCATCTGCTTTGCAGTCGTACTGTTCTCGATCTATTTTTTGAATCTTGGTTGGCGGATCAAGAAGCTGATCCTGCTACTGATGAGCTATTTGTTCTATGCTTCTTGGAACGCCCCATATCTGTTGTTGATCTTGTTATCGACCGTCCTCGACTTTGTCAGCGGCTACAGAATTTCAAAAGCACTTACCCAAAGACAAAAGCGGTTCTGGCTGATTATCAGCCTTGTCGGAAATCTTGGCGTACTCAGCTATTTCAAATACGGCAGCTTCTTGTTGGAAGGGTTCGTGCAGTTTGTCGCTGCCTTTGGTATCACCTATGAGCCGGCACCATGGAATATCCTGCTACCCGTAGGGATCTCGTTCTATACGTTTCAAACTCTTAGCTATACGATTGACATCTATCGCGGCCGAACCAAGCCGACTCGATCGTTCTTGGATTTTGCGCTGTTTGTGACCTTCTTTCCCCAGTTGGTTGCCGGTCCGATTGTTCGTGCACGTTTCTTTCTGCCGCAACTCCTGAGGCCTCCTGTCGTCACGCGCGAGCGTTTCGGCTGGGGGGGAACACTTGTGCTCATCGGCTTCTTCGAGAAGATTGCCATCGCAGACGGGCTGATGGCTCCTGTCGTTGACAGCGTCTTTGCACAGTCTGGGACGCTGCCCAGCGAAACGGTGCTTTTGTCAGCTATGGCGTTTGGGGTTCAGATATTCTGTGATTTTGCCGGGTATTCGCTTATTGCCATCGGTGTGGCGATGATGATGGGCTTTAGTCTGCCTGAAAACTTTCGCGCTCCATTTTCAGCAATTGGCATGCAGGATTTCTGGCAACGCTGGCATATCTCCATGTCCAGTTGGTTCAGAGATTACCTTTACGCACCGCTTCGCGGCAAAAACTCATCTTTTGGTTACAAGCTTTTCGCCCAACTCATGACGATGACAGTGATCGGCCTGTGGCACGGAGCAGGAGTTACCTTTGTTCTTTGGGGTTTCCTGAATGGCCTTGTCATTGTGATCGAGATATTGCTGCAAAGATCGATAGGGTCCTGGAAAATCTGGAAAACACGTTTCGCGACGATCTTGTTCTCGGGCATGACTCTGATGACCATGATGTTGCTGGTCATCATTTTTCGGTCACGCAGCTTCCAGCAGGTCATGGACATGTATGCGAGCTTTTTCACCTCGCATCCCGAAACGGCGTTTTATCTACCGACAACTGAAAAGCTCCTCGTACTGATTTGCTCAATTTCCCTGGCCAGCATTCACTGGACAATGCGTGGTCGACGATTCGAGGATATAGTGAGGGCGATACCGAACTGGTGTCGCGTATGCGTCGGCGCGTTCATGGTGGCAATGATTGGTCTGATGGGAGGGGAAGCGTATGACACTTTCATCTATTTTCAGTTCTAAGCGCTGGACTCCTCTCGGCACCCTCATCTTATCTGCTGCCCTTGGTTTTGGTCTCATTCTTTCTATCGAGTATTGGATCCGATCACTTGGTGCAGTGCCCAGCGTCGAGAATACGATCGCACGGTGGGCGCTTGTTCGATCTCAGGTTGAAAAAGATACCTCGTCTCAAGCCGTGGTACTGTTGGGCGCGTCACGCGCGCAAAGCGGCCTGTCACATGACGTTTTGCGCAAAGCCATGCCTGGCGCAAACATTTACAACCTCGCCTATGTTGGAAAGGCGCCATACGAAGCTCTTGCAGATATTGCAGATAATACCGACTTCAGCGGTCTCGTCATTGTTTCATTTCTTTCCACGTGGCTATTGCCTGATCAGGGGCGTCACGATCAGGTGGAAATGGTTCAATATTATCATAGCCACTGGAATCTCGCCCGTGCCGCTGAGACCAAAATGGGCAATGCCGTCGCAAGCCATATGGTGCTGCGGAACAACAACCATTCGTTCTCGACGATGGTTAGGAATATCGCTCAGACCGGGCGACCCATTCGGACGGACAACAGAACAAACATAATAATTACCGGTGATGATAGGCAGCAATACCTTACTGTAATCGACGTAGATCGGGCGCAACAGCGGGCCACGGACTGGGCAGCGAAAGTCGTCGCCGAGGGAAATTCGGTCCCACAAGATTTCGATTGGGACGCAGCCTATGCAGATCTGTCTGAAAAAATAGGTAAAATACAAGCACGCGGCGGCAGCGTCATTCTCGTTCGGATGCCATCGGCCGATATCGTGTACGAAACCGAAAGCCAGTTTTTTCCAAGAGCTCAATATTGGGACAAAATGATAGAGGCCATTCCTGCGAAGGGTATTCATTTCGAGGACGTTCCAGGCGTTGAAACAATCGACATACCTGACTTTTCTCACGTCCCAGCTTCTGAACGTGATGCTTTTTCGGAACTCATGGTCGAAGCGATAGTGGACACGCTTCGGGCAGAAGGAAGCACGAGATTTGATTTCCAAGTCGGCAACAATAGTGACTAAATAACTGATTTGAAGCTGATTTCCGCGCACCTGTTCAAAAATTTCTGTAAGCCGTAGACTGAGCTACCCGGATTTACTAACACATCTTCAATACGGAACGTTTTGTTTCGTTGCTTGAAGGTGTTCTTGTCAAAGGTTTCCCATGCCGTTTTTCCGAACCGGGACTCAGCTCGTATACTATGCGCATGTACCAAAATGCGGCGGTTCCACAGTCGCGGACTATATAAACAAACGTTTTGGTGGGCTCGCCTTCTCAGACAATCGATATTACATGATTGACGAAAAAGAACGTTGGTCCAAGACATCGCCCCAACATATTAACCTGTCGGCGCTGGACCGGCTTTTTCCAGAAAACTTCTTTGACCGTTCATTCGCAATTGTACGCCATCCAGTTGCACGTGTCGTCAGCGCGTTTCACTTCCAGAAAGAAGTCGAAGGTAAGATCAATGACATTTCATTTGGCGATTGGTTGGAAACACTGCCCGACAACCCACGCTATGCATTTGATAACCACCTTCTTTCAATGGATGAGATCGTACCTCCTGAGGCTGAAATCTTTCACCTCGAACATGGGCTCGACGCACTGATCCCATGGTTTGACCGAATAACCGGAGAAAAGTCAGGACCTCGCGTTCTTCCGCACGTGAACAAGCGCGGTGACTATCGGTCGGTTTCAACAGAAAAGGTAAAACCGTCACAGGCCGAGATACGTTTGATTACCGAGCTTTATCACATTGATTTCGATCGTTTTGGGTATGACCCCGATTTGTCGCAGCCACTGGCCGCCGCGCCAGAACTAAGTGATGAGTACCTGGCGGATCGCGAGCAGGCGTTGGCCGAGCAAGCGCGCCCGAAGAATCGTCTGATGAGCAATTTGCGTCAGACCAAACGAATGATCAGCACTCGAATCGCTCGTGAATTCGACGGAAAGTCCTGATCGGCAAAGCTTTGCTGCTTACTCTTTTTTGGATACGGAATGAGCTCTGGGCACAAATATACCCGGGGTTCAGATGCATTCTGGCGCTGGAATTCATAGTTTAAACTTCTGTAATTGCTGGTCTATTACCTGTTTGTGATAGCCTTAGATTAGTGAGAAGTGGTAGGTCACGAACCTCGGCAGACCACTTGCCAAGGCCAAATCTCACCACTTTCCCTCAATAAATTAGTCAGCTGTTAACACTTGGCTGCCACACTTTAGCCAGAAACTCTGTAAATCATAATCGCAAAGGTTGTGCACTCAGCGACTGGTTTCGCTGAAAAACTCACTGGCACAGCTTGGGATGGAGATGGAATACATGCTGATTGTAGTGTTGGGATTGGGGGTAGTCACGGGCCTTACGACCTTTATCACAGCATTGATCATGGGGCATGGCATACTGATAGCGTTCAGCCTCTACATGGCTTCTGGCTTCCTAGCGACACTGATTGGAGGCTTGGCGCTTTACGCCAAGTGCTCCTTTCAAAGAACGCCCGAAACCCAACCAAGTTTCTGAGACCCCAAACACCGGCGCGTCCGTCGCAGGTGAATAAGGCTGTTCATCATTACTTTTTCAAAGCGCCGCAACGGTTGGCAGAGCGGTCGCTTCGCGACCGATGTACTTTGAAAAAGAATACGCCCGATCCAAAGACCGGGCGTTCGGAAGCGTTGGGAATGAACTTACAGACCCCACTTTTCCTTGTTCTGTTCAAAGAACCCTTGCGCTTCTTTGACCTCGATCCAGTTGTTCACATAATTGATCCAGACCTGATCACTTTGTGGCAGGATCATCGCGATGGGTGACGGCGCGCGCGGCCCGGCATTCTTGACCCGAACAACCGGGAACTTTTCTTCAAGGGTCGAACCTTCGATATTCGAAGTGATAAACACATCCGCCCGACCGGCAATCACTTCCTGAAATCCACGCGCCGGGGCCTCGACAACCTTGATCTCAGCCTCGGGGAACCACTCACGCACACGTTTTTCGAACGTGGTGCCCAAGGTTGTGGCCACCGTCACACCGGGCTTGTTGATCGAGTCATAGCCATCAAACTTATCCGCTTTGTCTTCGGTGGTATAGGGAAACAGCTCGACCGAAATGTAGCTGTCGGAAAAGCCCGCAACCTTCATCCGTGGCGGTGAAATCGAGGCCGAGCCGGTCAGGTGGTATTTCCCGGCCACCACGCCGTTCACCAGAGTTTTCCAATCGGTGGGTACAAATTCGACCTCAACCCCCAAATCGGAGGCGAGTTCGTTCATGATGTCGATATCATAGCCCTTATAGCTGTTGGTCGCCGGATCGCGCAGGGTCATTGGGTTCCAGTCGCCCGTTGTCCCTACTTTCAAGACGCCGCTATCCAGTATCTCGTTTAGCGCGGATTGAGCATGCGCAGCGCCTGACAATACCAATCCAAGTGCCGCTGCTGCGGCAGCTTTCAAAAAAGTGTTCATCTGTTTCTCCCGTTGGGGCGGATCGCCTTGCTGCCCTAATGTTCATTGATTTAAGCCTAAAGAGAAAGATAACCTCAAGATAATATTATCAATAGCAAAAGCAGGGGCAGATCCTCATATGCCAGACGCCGCGATCGAGCTTGTGGGCGTAAACAAGTGGTTTGACACGTTCCATGTGCTCAAAGACATCAACCTGACGGTCAAGAGCGGCGAAAAGGTGGTGATCTGTGGCCCATCCGGGTCGGGCAAGTCCACTGTTGTGCGCTGCATAAACCAGCTGGAAAAGCACCAGAAAGGCACCATCCGTGTGGATGGGGTGGAGCTGACCGATGATGCCAAATCCATCGCTGCGATCAGCTCTGAGGTTGGCATGGTGTTTCAACAGTTCAATCTGTTTCCGCACCTGACCGTTCTGGAAAACCTGACGCTTGGCCCGATCAAGGCCCGTGGCCTTTCACGGCATGACGCGGAAGAGAGGGCGCGTCACTATTTGGATCGTGTGCATATCCCCGATCAGGCCCATAAACGCCCGCTTCAGCTGTCTGGTGGGCAACAACAGCGCGTGGCGATTGCCCGGTCGCTATGTATGGAGCCGCGCGTGCTGCTGTTTGACGAGCCGACCTCGGCGCTGGATCCCGAGATGATCTCGGAAGTTCTGGATGTGATGGTCGAGCTTGCAAATGACGGCATGACCATGGTGGTCGTCACCCATGAGATGGGATTTGCGCGCAAGGTGGCTGACAAGATGATCTTTATGGACGCCGGAGAGATTGTCGAAGAAGGAAAGCCCGAACATTTTTTCACCAATCCCAAGTCCGAGCGGTGTCGCAAATTCCTCAGCCAGATCTTGCAGCACTAAGGGGCGATGATGAGAAACTTTCTTCTGTTCGCAGTTTTCGCTCTTCTGGCAGGGTGTTCGTCCTCCCAAACCTGGGGCTGGTATGTGATCAACCCGACAACGGATGCGGGCTGGACCAACGTCAAGTTTCTGATCTCGGGAATGGGCGCAACCATTCTGATTTCTCTGATCGCAGCGGCTCTGTCGATTGTGATTGGCTTGCTGGTGGCACTGCCCGGCCTTTCCGAAAAACGCGGCTGGCGCCTGGTCAATCGGGTCTATGTCGAATTTATCCGCGCCATCCCCTTGCTGCCTATGCTGTTCTGGGTGTTTTACGGGCTGCCGATTGTTTTCAAGTCCATGGCGTTGAACATCCCCATCGATCCGTTCTGGGGGGCGATCATCACGCTGGCCATTTCCGACAGCGCCTTCACCGCCGAGATCTATCGCGCTGGCATACAGTCCATCGCGCGCGGTCAACGCGAGGCGGCGCAGACCGTTGGGCTGAATTATGTGCAGACCATGCGCTATGTGATCCTGCCGCAGGCGATCCGGCGCATCCTGCCGCCTCTGGCCAATCAGTTCATCTACATCGTCAAGATGAGCGCTTTTGCCAGTGTCATCGGTATGCAGGAATTGACACGCCGCGCGAATGAGCTGGTGGTGACGGAATACCGCCCGCTCGAGATCTATACACTGCTGATTTTCGAATATCTGATCCTAGTGCTGATCATCAGCGCCGGAGTACGTTGGTTGGAACGCCGCATGGGCGCGGATGAGCGTGGATAAGGGGGGACCTGATGGACTGGAAAGAGTTTATGGCCGAGACCGAGGCCAACCTGGGCAGCTTAACCAAAGAGGTGCCGGATACCGCTCGCGGGTTCGGCATCATGGGCAAAGCCGCCAAGACTAATGGCGCGCTGAGCGAAAAGACCAAAGAGTTCATGGCCCTGGGCATCGCCATCGCCACGCGCTGTGACAGCTGCATTGGCTTTCACGTCAAATCACTGATCCGCTTGGGCGCGACCCGCGAGGAACTGTGCGAGGCACTGGCCATGGCCACCTATATGGGTGGCGGACCATCCTACGCCTATAGCGCCAAGGCGCTCAAGGCGTATGACGTGTTCTCAGTCGATTAACCAAGCTCGACCGGCTGACCGCTTTCAAGTGCCGCACTGGCCGCGTCGGCCAGTATCTGCGCCTGCAACCCGTCCTGAATACCGGGAGTGACCGATGTTCCTTCGGTCACCGCAGAGACGAAGGACGCCATCTCGGCTTCAAAGGCCTGACCGTAGCGTTCAAGGAAGAAATGCTGCGCGGGTGCACGGCGGAACCCGTCCGAGGTTGCGTATTCCACCGTCGTCTCCAACTGGTTTTCGGCCCGCAACATGCCGTTCTGACCATGCACCTCGATCCGCTGGTCATAGCCATAAGCCGCACGGCGCGAGTTTGATAGCTGGCATATCTTGCCGCTGGCCGTGGTCAGGATCACGGCGGCTGTGTCCACATCTCCGGCCTGACCAATGGCCGGGTCCACTAAATTTGACCCGGCCGCGTGAAGGCGCACAAATTCTTCCCCCATCAGGAAACGCGCCATGTCGAAATCGTGGATCATCATGTCCCGGAACAATCCGCCTGACCGTTCGATATAAGAAACAGGCGGTGGCGCAGGGTCGCGAGAGGTGATGCTCACCAGTTCAACCGCGCCGATATCCCCTGCGGCGATGCGGGCGCGCAGATGGCCGAAATTCGGATCAAACCGCCGGTTGAACCCGGTCATAAAGGTCACGCCTGCCTCTTCGACCGCTTTCATGCAGGTGCGGATATTGTCCACCGACATATCGATCGGCTTTTCGCAGAAAATCGCCTTGCCTGCGGCTGCGGTCTTGTGGATCAGGTCGAAATGCGTGTCGGTGGGAGTGCCGATGACCACTGCATCTACATCCGCCGCTGCGATGATCTCATCTGCAGTAGAGACCCGTGCACTTGCGGTCGCTGCCAATGCGTCTGCCGCCTTTGGGACGGCATCCGCCACGGCCACGACCTGTGCATTGTTCAGCGCTTTGATGCTGCGTACATGCACCTGACCGATGCGACCGCAGCCCAGAATCCCGATCTTTACCATCTCTCACCCTTTGAGCGTTTGCAGAACGGTCCGCGCAGCCGCGACAACCGGATCATGTGTTTCTTTTAAGATCGTCACGCGATCAAAGCGGTCGGGATCTGCGTTCACAGCTGTTCGCAGCGCTTGACCAAAGGCCATCCGCAGCTCGGTTCCGATGTTGAACTTGCAGATATTTGTGTTCTTTGCCAGCGCTTTACGCTGCGCCACAGGCACGCCCGAACCACCGTGAATGACCAAAGGCACCGGTGTCAGCGCTTGAATTGCGGCGATCCGGGGTTCGTCCAAGCCGCCTTCTTTATCCTGTTGCAGATGCACATTGCCGACCGAAATGGCCATTGCGTCGATACCGGTCTCGCTTGCAAACGTTGCCGCCTCGCTGGGGTCGGTCCCGGCCGAGGCCTCGCCGCCGGAATAGCCGACAAACCCGATTTCGCCCTCGCAGGAAATCCCCGCCTGATGCGCCAGGTCGGCGATCTTGCGAGTCTCGGCTATGTTCTCGGCCAGCGGCTTGCGCGAGCCGTCAAACATCAGCGACGTAAAACCCGAATCCAGCGCCTCGGAACACTCATCATAGGTGTATCCGTGATCCAGATGGGCCACCACGGGCACGCTGGCCTTATCTGCCAGATGCCGGAACATCTTTCCAAGTATCGGCAAGGGCGTATGTTCCCGGCAACTTGGCCCGGCTTGCAGGATCACGGGGCAATTTTCAGCCTCGGCAGCGGCCACATAGGCGCGCATATCCTCCCAGCCCAGACAAACCAGCCCGCCAACCGCATAGCCTTGCTGCAACGCGGGCTGTAGGACGTCTTTCAGTGTGACAAGGGTCATTTGAACTTCGCGATCATGTCCTTGATGCCTGGAATCGTCTCGATCTGATAGGCATGGGACGGCTGGAAGAACTGAGCCAGGCTGCGCTGCGACAGGCCGCCAAGAATGGTGAAGTAATACATCTGATATCCCGGCAACACCGCGCAAGGATGATAGCCGCTGTCCAGACAGATCGTCGATCCGTCGACGATGTGATAGGCATCGCCAGGTTTACCATCCTCGCGCTGCAACATCTGCACACCAGAACCATGGTTCGGCTTGAAGCGGAAATTATAGGTCTCGTCATGGCGAGTTTCGTCGGGCAGACGATCCGTATCATGCTTGTGCGAGGGAAAGCCCGACCAGCCGCCTTCACCCACTGTAAACAGCTCGGACACCAACAAGCGCCCGACCTTGTCGTGGTATTTGGTGCCCAGGATATGCTTGATCTTCCGGTGCGTTTTGGTCTCGTCCGAGCCGTATTGCACCAAATCCAGCTCATCCTTGCGCACGTCAAACGCGTCAAGAACTTTGTCATAGCGCGCGCCACAGACAAAGATCTCGGCCTCATCCGACATACAGACCATCTCGGCCTTGGCGGCGGTGGGCACGTAAACGCCTTCCGGCTCGCCATCCCAAACGTCTTCGACACGCTCGCCCAAGCCTTGCGATTTGAACCCTTCGATATCCACATCGATGGTGCCCGTGGCCGGGACAATGCAAGTCTCGTACCCCGGCACCGCGTATTCAAACGCCTCGCCCTTTTTCAACTTGACGATGTTGAAATAGTTCAGCGGAACACAGGGATCATCCACATCGACGATGGGTTTGTTCTGGTTGTCAAACGGTGGAATATGCATCTGGGGTCCTCTCAGGCGTCAGTCGGGCCGGGGTGTTCGGCCATGAATTTCGTAAGTGTCGGAGTGTCGGCCATCGCGGGCGCGCAGCCGGGGCGCGAAACGGTGACCGAGGCGCAGGCCGACCCGCGCAGGATCGCGGCACGCAAGTCCTGGCCTTCAGCCAGACCGGTCACCAGGCCTGCCATAAAGCTGTCGCCAGCGCCGGTGGGCTTCAGCGCCTCAACCGGCCAGATCCCGGTATGGATTTCGGTACCGTCGGCAAAGGTAACGGCACCTTTTTCGCCCATCTTATAGATCACGATGGTCGCGGTGCTTTCGGCCAGCGCCCGCGCCTTGTCCAAACCCTTGTCGATCCCACCTGCCATAAAGCCAAACTCTTCATCATTGCCGACGATCATGTCCGACGCTGCCGCCGCGCGGCTCAGCACCTCTTCGGCCACTTGTGGTGAGGGCCACGAATAAGGGCGGTAATCCACGTCGAAGATAATCGGCAGCCCTGCGGCTTTCGCGCGATCAAATGCCTCAAACGTTGCGCTGCGCGAGGGTTCGGCGGCAAAAACCGTACCGGCGGTGATCAAAGCCCCGAACTTGGCATAATCCACAGCGGCCACGTCATCGGAATTCATTTGGAAATCCGCAGCCCCGTTGCGATAGATCACATTCCGGTGGCCTTCGACGCGGCTTTCGTAAAACGCCAGCGAGTTGCGGTATTCGCCGCCCACCGGTGTGACATACTCTGTGCCTACACCATAACGTTTCAGCTGCCCAATGCAGTAGCTGCCAACACTGTCATCCGATACGCGCGTGACCAGCGATGCCTGACCGCCCAGTTTGCAGATACCTGCCGCGATATTGGCCGAAGACCCGCCTAGCCCTACGGTGACCGTCTTGGCATCCTCAGCCGCAACACCGGGATCGGTGAAAAAATCGATCCCCGCGCGGCCAACCACAACAAAGTTGTTCTTTTTGATGCCGTCCAACAAAGCTGACATCAAACGCCCTTTCTTTGCTTGGGACGCGTGGATTCCCAATCCACATGCGCTGCGCGCACTTTGTCTGATGCGGTGACATGGGGGGTGCCCACCTCCCACCAGGCATGGCCTTCGGTGGTCCAACCTTCGTACGCATCAACCTTCATGCTGATCACATAGGTCCGGACGGCGGCCTTGGCGCGCGTGAACGCCTCTTCCAACTCGGACGGAGAGCTGACGGTTTCAGCCTCGGCCCCCATGGCGCGGGCATGCGCTTCGAAGTCCACTCCAACCTGATTGGTGGCCGTTGGCGTATCGGCGATCAGGTTGTTGAAGCTTTCATTGCCTGTGTTGTTCTGCAATTTGTTGATGACCGCAAAGCCGCCATTGTCCAGCACAAGAATGATCAGCTTTTTGTCGGTCAGAACCGACGAATAGATATCCGAATTCATTAGCAGGTATGAGCCATCGCCGGTGAACACGATCGTATCCTGGTCGGGCTCCATCTGCGATTGCGCGATCCGCGCGCCCCAGCCGCCTGCGATCTCATAACCCATGCAGGAAAAGCCAAACTCAACATCCACCGTTCCGATATCCAGCGTTTTCCAGTTTGCGGTGACTTCGGCAGGCAGACCACCTGCTGCCGCAACCACACGGTCGCGCGCATCGCACAGGCGGTTCACCTCACCAATGGCTTGCGCGTAAGAGGCCGGTCCATTTCCGACGCGAGTGTTTTCGGCGACATATTCGTCCCACTTGGCCCGCTCGGCCTTGGCTTTGGCGGTCCAATCTGCGGGCGCTGCATAGCCTGCGATTGCATCCGCCAAGGTGGGCAGGGCCAGTTTAGCGTCACCCACAACCGTGGTCGACATATGCTTGGCCGCATCATGGCGCCCGACATTCAGGCCAATGATCTTTGCGTCATGGGCAAAGGCGGTCCAGGACCCGGTGGTAAAGTCCTGCAAACGCGTTCCGACGGCCAGAATCACATCGGCCTCTTCTGCGATATTGTTGGCCGAATCCGAGCCGGTCACCCCAATCGGGCCAATGTTCAGCCCGTGATCATGCACAAGGTTGGCAAGTCCCGCGATGGTTTCGACAACCGGGATACCTGTGCTGTCGGCAAAGGCGGTCAATTCAGCCACCGCGCCGGAATATTGCACACCGCCGCCCGCGATGATCATCGGGCGTTTGGCCGATTTCAACAGCGCAGCCGCGTCGGCCACTTCAAGCGTATCCGGGGCCTGCCGGCGGATCCGGTGCACGCGTTTATCAAAGAAACTGACGGGATAGTCATAGGTCCAGCCCTGCACATCCTGAGGCAAGCCGATAAAGGCCGGGCCACAATCTGCGGGATCGAGCATTGTCGCCAACGCTGCGGGCAGGGACTGGATCACCTGTGCGGGATGGGTGATGCGGTCCCAATACCGGCTCACCGCCTTGAACGCATCATTGGTTCCAAAGGTGGGGTTTCCGAAATGCTCCAGCTGTTGCAAGACCGGGTCGGGCAAACGTGTCAGGAAGGCATCACCACACAGCATCAGCATCGGCAGCCGGTTGGCATGGGCCAGCGCCGCCGAGGTCAGCAAGTTTGCTGTACCGGGCCCTGCCGATGCGGTGCAGAACATGAACCGACGGCGCAGCCAAGCCTTGGCATAGGCCGCTGCGGCAAATCCCATACCTTGTTCATTCTGACCCCGGTACAAAGGAAGTTCGTCTTGATGCCCATACAGCGCCTCACCCAGACAGGTCACGTTGCCATGCCCGAAAATACCGAACCCACCACCGCAGATTCGTGTCTCGACGCCATCGATTTCGATCCATTGGTTGGCCAAATACCGAACAATGGCCTGCGCTGTGGTCAGCGTCACGGTCTGCGCCGCGTGCCCCATGGATTTCCTCCCTTTTGATAGTGCAAATTCTGCGCTGGTCACGATTGTATGTTGACCTTGGTGGTAGAGTAAGGATATCCGTTTTGCAACCGGTTGCAAGAAAATTTTAGGGAGGGCGCTGGGATGTCAGAAATCGGGATCGGCATCATCGGTGGCGGCTATATGGGCAAGGCGCATGCTGCCGCCTATAGCGCGGTCGCCACATTGTTTGACACCGAACTTCGACCACGGCTCGAAGTTGTGTGCGCGACCTCCAAAGCCTCGGCGGAACGCTATCGGCACGCCTATGGCTTTGCACGGGGCACCGACAACTGGCGTGATCTGGTTGATGACCCCAAGGTCGAGGCTGTCGTCATAGCCTCACCGCAAAGCACACATCGTGAGATCGCATTGGCCGCCTTTGCCAAGGGCAAGCCGGTGTTCTGCGAGAAACCTCTGGGCGAGAATCTGGCCGATTCGATCGCAATGAATGATGCGGCCGTGGCCAGTGGTCAGATCAATATGGTCGGGTTCAACTATATCCGCACGCCCGCGTCGCAATATGCACGGCAGCTGGTTGCCGAAGGCCGGATCGGGGAAGTCACCTATTTCCGCGGCGAACATACCGAAGATTTTCTGGCCGATGCGGACCTGCCCGGCAATTGGCGGACCGAAGGCATGGCCAACGGATGTATGGGGGATCTTTCACCCCACATGATCAATGGTGCCCGGGCGCTGATCGGCCCGATCACATCTCTTTGCGCGCAGGTCGAGACGGTCCATGCCACACGCGGTGGTGTTGCGGTGACCAATGATGATCAGGCGCAGTTCATGTGCCGGTTCGAAAACGGCGCGCTGGGTCATCTGTTCTTCAGCCGCGTCGCGACAGGGCGCAAGATGGGCTATGCCTATGAAATCCAAGGCACAAAAGGGCAGATCCGGTTCGATCAAGAAGATCAGAACGCCCTGCATCTCTATACGATGGAAGGCCCCGAGGCCGAGCGCGGTTTTCGCAAGATCCTGGCAGGGCCTGCCCATCCCGACTACGAACCCTTCTGTCAGGGCCCCGGGCATGGGACCGGCTATCAGGACCAGATCATTATCGAAGCCAAGGATTTCCTGACCGCCATCGCAACAGGAAAAAACATCTGGCCGACCTTTGCGGAAGGCCTGGAAGTCAATCGCGTCGTCAAGGCAGCGCTTGATTCAAGCGAGACGAACGCTTGGGTCAACGTGGCCGACTATTAGAAAGTACAAAGACATGATCAAGATCGGCAACGCACCCTGTTCCTGGGGTATCGAATTTGCATCCGACCCGGCCTATCCAACCTGGCAATCGGTGCTCAGCCAATGCGCGCAAGCGGGCTATAAGGGGATCGAACTTGGCCCCATCGGGTATATGCCCGAAGATCCGGCCGTCCTGCGGGATGAGTTGGACAAGAATGACCTGTCCATCATCGGCGGCGTTGTCTTTCGCCCCTTCCATGATCCTGACAAATGGGATGAGGTCATGGATGCCTCGGTGCGGACCTGCAAGGCGCTTGTGGCCCATGGTGCCCAGCACCTGGTGTTGATCGACAGCATCTCACCCCGCCGCGCGCCCACAGCCGGACGGGCGGATGAGGCCGAACAAATGGACAAGGCCGAATGGACTGCGTTCCGGGACAAGATCGAAACCATCGCAAAAATGGGGAGCGAAGAATACGGCCTGACCGTTGGTATTCACGCCCATGCCGGTGGGTTCATGGATTTCGAGCCCGAGTTGGAGCGACTGCTATCCGAAGTAGACGAAAGCATCCTCAAAATCTGCTTTGACACCGGCCATCATTCTTATGCGGGATTCGACCCGGTCGCGTTCATGAAGCGGAATGTCGACCGCATCAGCTATATGCATTTCAAGGATATCGATCCTGCGGTGAAAACCGATGTCGTTGCCAACCGCACCGATTTCTACAAGGCCTGTGGGCAGGGTATTTTCTGCAATCTGGGACAGGGCGATGTGGACTTCCCCGCCGTCCGCCAGGTTCTGCTGGATGCCGGGTTCGAGGGCTGGTGCACCGTTGAACAAGACTGTGATCCGTCGCTGCCCGGCACCCCGCTGGAAGACGCGGAAAGCAACCGCAAATATCTGGAATCCATTGGCTTCTAAGGCCAGAAAAGGGAAAGACCTCCTTATGAAAAGACTGCAATGGGGCATGATCGGCGGCGGTGAAGGCAGCCAGATCGGACCGGCGCACCGGATGGGTGCGCAGGCGGATGGCAACTTTGTTCTGGCGGCTGGCGCGCTAGATCATGACGCGGAACGCGGCAAGGACTATGCCCAGCGGCTGGGCGTCGCGGCAGATCGCGCCTATGGCAACTGGCAAGAGATGCTGGAAGGCGAGAAATCCCGCGAAGATCGGGTCGATCTGGTCACCGTGGCCACGCCAAACTCGACCCATTTCGAGATCACAAAAGCCTTCCTTGAGGCGGGGTTTAACGTGCTTTGCGAAAAGCCGATGACCATGACCGTGGAAGAGGCGGAAGAGGTCGTGAAGATCGCCGAAAAGACTGGGCAGATCTGCGCGGTCAACTATTGCTATTCGGCCTATCCGATGGTGCGCGAGATGCGCAACATGGTGGCTGAGGGCGAGATCGGCAAAGTGCGCCTGATCGTGGCCAATTTCAGCCACGGACACCACGGCGACGCAGCGGATGCCGATAATCCGCGCGTGCGCTGGCGCTATGATCCGGCGATGGCCGGGGTCTCGGGCCAGTTTGCCGATTGCGGCATCCACGCAATGCATATGGCCAGCTTTATCGCAGGTGACGAGGTGCGCTCTTTGTCCGCGGATTTTGCCTCGACCATTGGCAGCCGAGAGCTGGAAGACGACGCGATGGTCAATTTCCGCATGGAAAATGGCACGGTCGGGCGGCTCTGGACCTCATCGGTGGCGGTTGGCCGTCAGCATGGGTTCGAGATTCAGGTCTTTGGCGAAACCGGTGGCATGAAGTGGTTTGCCGAACAGCCCAACCAGATCCTCTATACGCCCTTGGGCGGTCGCACCCAGATCATCGAGAAAGGTGAGGGCGGTCTGTCCGACGAGGCCGCACGCCTCAGCCGTGTTGCCATCGCCCACCCCGAAGGGTTTCCGATGGCCGTGGCCAATATCTATGTGGATCTGGCCGCAGCGATCCGGGGCGAAGCCCATGGCGCGTTCCCGTCTGCCACGGATGGGCTGCGCTCGATTGCGGCAGTGCATCAGGCCGTCGCTTCGGCCAAGGCTGACGGCGCGTGGCTGGATGCGCGTCCGCCAATGTTTCGCTGAACAACGTTAGGGCAGGGGGCGCAATGTGCCCCTTTCCACAATCGTACATGCAAAAAGCCGCGCCTCAGGCAGGCGGTTTTCGTCTTTCAAACAGGCCTCGATCAGCTCGATGGACGAGTTGATGATCTGCCCGATCGGGTTGCCGATGGTGGTGAGGTTGATATTCTGCCACCCGGCCATTTCCATGTCGTTCAGACCGATAATACCGATGTCGTCGGGCACGCTCAGACCAGCGGTTTGAATGGCGGACAGAGCCCCGATGGACAGAACATCATCGCCGCAGAAATAGGCTTCGGCAGGTTTACCCTTCAGCAGGTTCAGCATTTCAGCGCGGCCTGCATCGAACGAGTAATTGCTGGCAAAGCTGACCGACCACTGCATCGATGGATGCGCGTCCAGAACCTCGGCAAATCCCTTCAGACGGTCTTGCGTCGAGGTCGCGCTTTCGGGGCCACCCAGAAACGCCACGCGGGTATATCCCCGGGCAATCAAGGTTCCCGCAGCCAGGCGACCGGCCTCGATATTGTCGATCCCCAATATGTTGACCTTGGGGCTGGGCGAGTGGCGACCAAAGGAATGCACCACCGGGATGCCAACATCCTTGAACGCCTCGGCAAAGGTTGCAGGCAAGGTCGATGAGGCCACGATGACCCCATCCACGGAATAGGCCTGCAGCATGCGCAAGGACGCTGTGGGCTCGGTCTCATCCGTCAGGTTTACCAGCAAGGGGCGCAATCCGCGCTGCTGCAGACCTTTGGTGAATTGGTCGAACACCCGCAGGAAAATGGGGTTGTGAAAGTTGTTTGACACCAACCCGATCAGCTTTGTGCGCCCGGTTGTCAGAGATGAGGCCAAAGCGTTGGGGCTGTAACCCAAAGCAGCAGCGGCCTTTTCCACCTTTGCGCGGGTCTTTGGGCTGACAGAGGCGCCTTCGGTATAGGTGCGCGAGACAGCAGATCGGGACACGCCCGCACGTTCTGCAACCTCTTTCAATGTCACCGGCACCAAGAACGCTCCTTTGCCTATTCCTTATCTTCGGCTTCAGCTGCCGCCCGGACCGCATCCCAATCCGCGATATGCAGCTTCCAACCGGCGATGCCACCGAGCCCCAGGAAGATCAAGCCCCAAGCAAGCGCGCCGGTTGAAAACTCGAATATCGCCCAAAGAACAGGCACAACCACGACCAGAACGCGCCGCCATACGGGCAGAAAGAAAGGTATGTCGAAATCGAGTAACCTTGCTTGCTTCTTAGGCGGCACCTTCGTACTCGGCTCCTGTTTTGGCACCTGTAATATAGGCCACGATGTCCTGACCGTCGGTCTCTTCTTTTTTGAGGTTTGCAACGATGCGCCCGCGTCGGAAAACGATGATCCGGTCGACCAAATCCATCACCTGACGCATGTTGTGGCTGATCAGGATCAAAGGCTCGCCCTGTTCCTTCAGCGTGCGGATGATGTTTTCGACCTGAGCTGTTTCCTGCACGCCCAGGGCCGCAGTAGGCTCATCCATGATCGTCAGCTTCGAATGGAACGAGGCCGTGCGCGCGATGGCAACACATTGGCGCTGACCCCCTGACATGTTCTGGATCGTGTTGCGAATATTGGGGATCTTAACGCCGGTCTTTTCCAAAGCGGCCAGCGTATCGTTCCGCATAGCCTTGTAATCCAGGAACCGGAACGGACCCAACCAATCGAATTTGGTCTTTTCGCGCCCCAGAAACAGGTTGTCAGGCACGTCCAGCGCATCGGCGAGGGCCAGGGTCTGGAACACGGTTTCGATCCCGGCTTCGCGGGCATCAAGAGGGCCCGAGAAATGAACCTCTTGACCATCAAAGATCACCGTGCCGCTGGTGCGTTGTTCCACGCCGGTGATCTGACGCACGAAGGTCGATTTTCCGGCCCCGTTATCACCCATAATTGCCACGTGTTCGCCCTTGTGCAGGACAAAATTGGCATCGTTCAAGGCATGCACACCACCGTAGTGTTTTGTGAGGCCCTTGGTTTCAAGAATGATTTCACTCATGTCAGCCTCCTTAACTGCGCGCTGCCGCACGTTCTTGTCGCATCTTATCCAGCACCACAGCGGCGATAATGATCCCACCCATGGCCATGAGCTGATAGAAGGCATCAAGTTTCACATAGGTAAACCCGGACTGGATCACGCCAAAGACCATCGCACCCAACACTGTTCCTGGGATCGATCCTCTCCCGCCGGTCAGACTGACGCCGCCGATAACGGCCATGGCAATGGCGTAGAGTTCATAGAAAATACCCATGCCCGATTGTGCCGTCAGGTTCTTCGAGCTCAGCACGATGGCCGCAAAAGCCGCCAGCATCGAGGCGATCATGTAAACGCGCACCTTGTGCCGTTTGACATTGATCCCTGACATCCGCGCAGCATCCTCGTTCGACCCAATCGCATAAGTATGTTTGCCGTGCAGAGTATATCGCATGACGATATGCATCAGGATGGCAAGCCCAACGAACCAGAAGACCGGCATCATACCCTTGCCCAAGGCAGCAAAGCTTTCGGTCGGGAACGAAACCGGCTGACCGCGTGTCCAGGCCTGGGCGATGCCACGGCAGATCAAGAACATGCCCAGAGTGGCGATGAAAGGTGGAATGCGGGTATAGGCAATCAGCGCCCCGTTGATCGAACCTATTATGGCCCCGAAAGTCAGCCCGACCAGCACCGGTATGATCACCGGCAAGTCAAAGGCCCATGGTCCAAAAACCGCTTTGGGGTTGGGATTGCCGTTGACCAGCTCGGTCTGGGCAAAGGACATCACGATCATTGCTGTCGCGCCCACCAAGGGCCCCGAGGACAGATCGATCCCGCCCGAGATGATCACCTGCGTCACCCCAAGCGCGATGATCCCGATGATCGAAACCTGTAGGATGATGATGCGCAACCGCGCCTCATTGAAAATGGTGTCAAAGCGATCCTGCGTGTCAAACAGGAAGCTTTGTCCGTTCATATAGGGCAGGACCTGACCCAGAATCTCGAAGATAACCACAATTATGATCATCGCGAGGAAGATGTTTAGCTCTCCCGGCAGTGATCGTTTCTTTTTGTCGTAGGTTAACCCGCCAATTCCGTGCGACGTATCGGCCATCGGTCAGTCCCTCCCTCTATACTACTCGTGTCTCGCCCGGATCGGGAGAGGGGGCAGCACCGCAGCGCTGCCCTCAGTTCTTGCGTACTGTCTTTACTGGAATTCAGCGGCGTTTTCGGGTGTCACCAGAATGAAGGGGATGAACACGGTCTTGTCGACATCTTCCCCAGCTGCCAGTTTCAGCGCCGTATCGATCGAACCCGCGCCCTGACCGGCCAGATCCTGGAACACAGTGACGTCAAGGTCACCAGCTGCCATCGCCACCAGAGCATCCGGAGTCGCGTCGACACCGCCAACCTGCACGTCTGCCATGTCGATGCCACCGGCCTTCATCGCCTGAATCGCGCCAATCGCCATCTCGTCATTGTTGGCGATGACAAAGTCAAACGGCTCGCCCGAAGACATCCAGTTGGTCATGAGGTCTTGTGCTTCATCACGCGACCAGTTTGCGGTCTGCTCGTCGATCAGCTCCATAAAGTTGCACATATCCATGCCAATCACGTCATGCACGTCTTTCGAGCGCTGCACCGCAGCCTGGTTCGAAAGCTGACCGTTCATCAGATAACCGCGCGCACCGCCCGATTTGCCTTCAGCGCGCAAGTTGCGGCAGATCTGGAACGCTTCCAGTGTACCGGATTCGATCTCGTTCGAGGCCACAAAGGCCTGGCCATCAGGCAACGTGTCCATGTTGACCGGCTGGCGGTTGACATAAACCAGAGGGACACCCGCAGCAGCGGCCGCATTCGACATCGCTTCGGTTGCATTGGTATCCACAGCATTCACGATGATTGCGTCAACGCCGGATGCGATGAAGTTGTTGATCTGGTCCAACTGGCGGGCAACGTCGTCCTGCGCATCTTCCATCTGAAGGTTCACACCATCCAGTGTTTCGATATGCGCGGTCATGCCGTTGCGCATGATGGTCAGGCCGTTGTCGTCAAAACGCGCGATGGATGCGCCGATATTCTGCGCCATCGCAGAGCCGCCCATCATAAGCGCGGACAGGCCAGCGGCCAAAAAGATCTTTTTCATGGTTCTCTCCCGGTTTTCGTGCAAGCGCACGTCTTTGTCACGTCTGGCCAAGACCACACCGGACATTCGACTCTACCAGTATCGAACACCCGGCACTGCCCGATCCAAGATCATTCTTAGAATCTGGGCCATCCTTCGCCGAGCATCAGTGTTGTCTATTTTGCAACCGGTTGCAATATTTATTTGTGGCGACATTGCATATCTTTTGCCTTGGCCGTTTTAGGGGACCATGAAAACGAACGCCTTGGTTGCGGGGTCTGAAAGCTAACGAGTGGCTCTTATTCGCTTCCGCTTCACTTCTAGAAAAGCCGTGGGCCTTTTTCTAGATTGGCCAAACAAACCTTTGGCGCAAAACACCGCAAACGTTGGGAAAAACCTCAAGGACGAAAACTGCAAGATTCCTGAATGGCCGTTAATCGATCCCTGCGCCAAGCCGTTTGGCCAGGATTGCAATCAGGACCACGGAAAGAACAAGAAACACCGCACCGACGATCCAAGCCGTAGGAGTAGAGTAGAGCTCGGCAATCGCTCCCGCCAAAATCAGGCCCAAAGCTGCACCAAGCTGTTGTATCAGCGACCGTAAGGACAACATCGTGGATCTTTGGTGATCTTCCACACATTTATGCAAAACACTACTGGCAGGCGTTTCAGAAACACCAAGAGCAACAGAATATACAATCGAGACCAAAGCAAACCCGACGATATTTGCCTGCAGAGCCAATGCGATCTGAAAAACCGCCATGCAAGCAAAAGCTGCAGCAAGTGTCATTGCGTGTTGTCGTTTGAAAATCCGACTGATGTGCGGCGACAACCACGCGCCAAAGGCGATTGAAAAGAAGTAGGTTGCAGTCAGGACACCGATGATTGTGTTGGCATAGCCTTCCTGCAGCATGGGCTTTGCATGGGTCGGCCAGATCACCTCGACGGGGTTGGTCGCCATCAGGAAGAACGCCAGTGCAGCCAGAAGTAGCGACAATGCCGGATGCTTCAGGGCAAGAAGACCTGCGTCTTTGATCACCAATGGAACAGTGGTGAACCCTTGTTTCAGGGCTTTGGGATTCAACGGGCGCGGTTTTTCCTCGATGAAATACAGAGTATAGACGAACACCCCAAGCATCACCGCCAAACTTGCTGCGTAAGACGCATCGTAGATACTGACGCCCAGCCCAACCGCCACTGGACCCAAAAGATCGGGCAACACGCCCCCTAACACTGCGCCAATCGCCAGACCCATCGCATTGGCCCAATGTGCTTTTGCGAGGGCGGGCTGAACATCAACATTTGGCGCAGCGGCTTTGAAGGTTTCAACAAACCACGCGTCGAGCGTACCCGACCTTAGTGCCCGCCCAAACCCGATGAAGGCAAATGACAACGCGAGAACATAGAAATCGCTTGTCGAAAGAAAGAGTGCGAGCGAGATCACGCTTGCGACGACCGCTGCCAGAAAAACCGGCTTGCGTCCGATATTGTCCGCCAATCCGCCAAATGGCAGTTCCATCGCCATGGTCGTGAGTGAATAGACCCCAAAAAGCAGCGAAATCTGGAAGATATCCATGCCGCGATCGGTCAAGGCCAGTGCAACAACCGCTACCGTCAAGCCCATCGCGAAACGATCGAGAAATTGGTGAACTTGAAACACCCGGATATGCCGTCTCGCTGGACCGCTCAGCGCTGCGATGGAAAACTCAAGTTCGGCTGCCATGGTCGCACCTTCGGCTTTGCCGGCAACTTGTGCAAGACCTCTGAAAGTGTTTGCCAGAAGACGAATTTCCCGCGTGTCTCGTTAATGTCGCAACCGAACGTCTTCAAATCATGATCCGCGATCGCTGCAACCTCAAGGTTCTGCGGTGGACTTCTTCGAGCTTGACGATTTATTCGACGCTAATCATTCGAGAGGGGCGATGCGGGGCCGCAAAACAAATCAGCGCCCAGATCTCAGCCGTTAGATGTGGCAATGCGACGACCATGTTCCAAAGCTTCCGACGCTTGATGGGTTTGTACTGTATGGGCCGATATATTCTTGTCTGGATATCAATCACAGGTCCGAGCTCATCCTCATACCTTTTGAAAAACCCATCACGGACCCAGAAAAGGCGCTTCATTTCAAGACGTTAGATTGGATTGGTGCCCGATCTCACGACAACCGTAGAACCCGCTGATTTAGCAGGTTTGACATATGCTGCGTGTTTTGAAACATTTCTGCCATTCGCAGAGGAGATTCTAACAATGGACCAGCAAACTCTCTGATACAGCCGCGCACTGACCCGGAATGTCAGAATGCGCAATGTAACGCTCCTGCGGAGGACTCTGACAATGGACATACGACGCTAACCCCTCGTGGGTGTTTTCGGTCGTGAATCTGCACGATTTCAGCTTCTTTTTGTCATGAGGTGCAACATGCCCTTCAAACCACCAAAAACCACCTTCGGGCGGACCCTTCCTGCTGGGGAGGAGCCCCCAAAATCCGCCAAAAGATTCAAAGCCAAAACTAAACCACCGCGCGACCTGCGAATAAAGCCCCAACCGCGCGCGGCCAAACGAATGGATATCCCTGGCAAGGCAAGGGGGCGTTAAAAACAGCAGCGGGGCGTGTCATGCGCCCCGCATTTGCGACAGGGACGGTCAACTGACAAGCACATGTGCGCGAGAAAGCGGCCGCGACATGTTTGTTTTGCGGGTACGAATGAAGTCGCGCGTAATGATGATTATGGTAAATGCTCAGAAACCCTTCATCTGTATGTCGAAGGCGACTGTAATCTGGTCGGACTGACCCGCAAATTACCAATCTTCTCTTTCAAAATAGCTGTCGGAACAGCCGCAAGGAACCGTGTCACCACCCCCATCTCTTGCCTGTCGACCAGAAAATCCGGTTTCAATCGAATGGCCAGTTGGGGTGCAACTTTGGGTGAAAGCAAGGGAACCACGACACGTGTGTTCGGGTCAGTCAGCAAGTCGGTCTGGTTACCCAAAAGCATCCCTTCACTCGAAAAAATGGTTGATGTACGCAACTGAGAATTTATAGCGCCCGCCCCTTACCCGAATTCAATACCTAGCAAACATGCGCATGACCTATGAAGGTCACCACCCAAACCGTGCGCTGTCAGGCGTCGCGCTCCATGATCCACTCGACCTCGGGGGCCGGAACAAAGCGCCATTTGCGCAGGGGCCCGGCCATGACATTCAGGTAATACATCTCAAACCCGTAAGGCGCGCCGCAGGGGTGATGCCCGCGCGGAACCAGCACAACATCTCCGTCCGAAACCGCCATGGTCTCATCCAGCTGCCGATCATCGGTATAGACGCGCTGAATGCCAAACCCATCTGCCGGGTTCAAACGATGGTAATAGGTTTCCTCAAGATAGGTGATCCGGGGGAAATCATCCTCATCATGGCGATGGCTGGGATAGGACGACCAATGGCCCGCAGGAGTGAACACCTCGGTCACCAGCAGGCTGTCACAAAAGTCGGCATCCTCCATCGCGATATTGTTGATATAGCGCGTGTTGTTGCCCTTACCGCGTTCGGTCAGGGTGATGGCCTCGGGGCCGATCCGGCGCGGCCCATGCCCGCCCTTGCCCGGAGCGGTACAGACGGCGATAACGCAATCGGTCACCGCCTCGGCGCGCCAATCACAATCGTTGGGCAGATAGAGACAATGGGGCGCGGTCTTTTCGAACACATCCATACGATCGCCCAGCACACCCCAGTCCTGCCCGGCCCCGGTCAGCCGCGCCTTGCCTTCAACCATGACCAGGATCACTTCGGATTCGCCCGTCACTTCGGCGGCAACATCCCGGGCCCTCAGGTGGTACAATCCGAACCCGACATAACGCCACCCGGCCGAGCCGGACGTGATATCATGAACCTTGCCGCGTTTTCCAAACGGTTTTTTTAACAGATCTGCCATATCGCCCCCAAGCTCTTGCGCCTCAGCTGCCGCCTTTCAGCCCTTGCGCCGCCTTGCCCGCCGCGCGCATCGATCCGGCAAAAACAGTGACATCGATATTGGTGGCCATGACCGTGGCGCCTGCGGCAATGCAAGACGCCTGCATCCCAGGGTCCAGCGTCAAAATGCCCGCAGCCTTACCGGCGGCCACGGCTTTGCGCATCACCTCCAGAATGGCGGCATTGACCTCAGGTGCGTCCGGTCGACCCGGAAAGCCCATATCCGCAGCCAGATCCGCCGGGCCCACAAAAACGCCATCCACGCCGTCCACCTGCAAAATCTCGTCCAGAGCCTCCAGCCCCTTGCGGTTTTCGACCTGCACCAGCAGGCAAATCTCGTCCCGCGCGGTCGAAAGATAATCGGGTATGCCGCCAAATTGCGAGGCACGTCCAAGCGAGGCCCCGACCCCGCGAATGCCTTCGGGCGGATAGGTCACCGCCCGCACCAACTCGCGCGCCTGCTCGGCGCTTTCGACCATCGGGATCAGCAGGGTCTGCACCCCGATATCCAGCATCTGCTTGATGATCCAGGCCTCTCCGATCGGCGGACGCACAACCGGATGACAGGCATGGGCCGCCAGTACCTGCAACTGCGCCACGGTTGACCGCAGGTCATTGGGCGAATGTTCGTTATCGACCACAACCCAGTCAAACCCCGCCGTGGCGCTGATTTCCGCGATATAGGGATCGGCCAGGCCCAACCAGCAGCCGACCTGCAACTCGCCCCGCTTCAGCGCGGCTTTGAACGGATTATGTGGGGTGGGCATTTGTACCTCATTCAAACGTGATACCGACTTGGCCAAACGGGCCGAAATCGGCGTGGATCTCTGTGCCCGGCGGGCATTCGACAGGGCGGATAAAGCTGCCCGACAGGATAACCTGCCCCGGTGCGATGCTCTGCCCGTATTGAGCCATACGTTGCGCCAGCCAAACGACACTTTCAACCGGATCGTTCAAAACCCCAGCCCCCAGGCCGGTCTCTTCGATCTGACCGTCCCGGAAGGTCATCGCCCCAACCCAGCGCAGATCATGAGCATCCACCGCGTGGCGCTGTGGGCCCAGCACGATCCCGGCATTGGCCGCATTGTCGCTGATCGTGTCAAAGGCCGAGCGCGTCTGCCCGCTTTCCGGGTCACGGCGCAGGATACGTGTGTCGAGGATCTCTAGTGCTGGCGCGACATAATCGGTTGCGGCCAGCACCTGATCGCGGGTCACATCCACACCGCTCAGCGGGGCTTTCATGACAAAGGCGATCTCGGCCTCGATCCTTGGCTGAATGAACCGACCTTTGGGCACCTGCGCCCCGGTGTCAAATAGCATATCGTCAAACACGATCCCGCTGTCGGGAATGTCGATATTCAACGCATATTGCATCGCTTTCGAGGTCAACCCGATCTTCCACCCGATCACGCGGCGCCCCTGCGCCAGCTTGGCACGATAAAGCGCGTTCTGAATCGCATAGGCATCATCCATGCCCATCTCGGGATAGCGCAGGCTCAGCAATCCGATCTGCTGCCCGCTGCGTTCGGCCTGCAACAGATCTTCAGCCGCGCGGGCGTGGTCTTCGGGCGTCATGGTGCCTCATCCTCGACCGTATTGCGCAACGTGCCGATCCCCTCGACCGACACCTCGACCAGATCGCCGGGGGTCAGAAACCGGGGCGGATCAAACCGCGCGCCCGCGCCGGTGGGCGTGCCGGTGACGATGATATCGCCGGGCTGCAAGGCCATGAAGGTCGAGATATATTCGATTTGCCGCCGGATCGGAAAGATCATTCGGTTCAGGCTGTCGTCCTGCCGCAGTTCACCATTCACGCGGGTCTGGATCCGCGCTTCATCCAACTGCGCCGCATCGGTGAACGGCACCAGCCAGGGCCCCATCGCGCCAGAACGATCCCAGTTCTTGCCCTGGGTGACGTTGAACTTGGCATGACGCACCCAGTCGCGGATCGTGCCTTCGTTGCACAAGGTCAGTGCCGCGATATGGTCATAGGCCTGCGCCTGAGGAATCCTGCGCCCCCCCTCGCCGATCACGATGGCCACTTCGCCCTCATAATCCAGCTTATGGCTTTCCGGCGGACGGATCAGCGGCCTGTCATGGCCGGTAAACCCGCTGGCAAAACGCGGGAACAAGGACATGTTGCCCGGCTGCGCGGTGCCGTCCTTGTATTCGGCATTCCGGTCCGGGAAATTGACCCCGACACATAGAATGCGCGTGGCATTGGGCAGGACCATCTCATAGGTGAAGTCAGTATGCGAGAACAGCCGCTCCTCAGCCGCCTTGGTAAGTGCAGGCAACCCCCCTGCCCTGACCGCATCCAGCAGCGTCGGCCAATGCGGAAACACCGGATCCAGCGCGATCATCCCCTGATCGTTGACGGCCCCATAATGGGTCTGATCGCCCACGGAATAGGTGGCGAATTTCATGTCAACGACCTCCAGACGTCTGCGATCACCTTGGGCGCCATCATCACCTGTTCGCGCGTCGTGTCGAACTGCCCGACCGAGAACCGGATCACCTTGCGCCCCTCGAACATGCCTTGGGTCAGATAGATCCGCCCGTCGTCATTCAGCGCATCCACCAGTTCTTGTTGCATCGCATCGTCTCCGGGGCAGCGGAAGGAAAACAGGCTCAGGATCGGTTCGGTGACAATTTCGAAATCGTCCAGGGCCCGGATCGCCTCACAGGCCTCGCCGGCCCAGGTAACATGGTTGCGAATACGGGCGCGCAAGCCTTCCAGCCCATAGGCGCGGATCAGAAACCAGATCTTCAGCGCCCGAAACCGGCGACCCAGCGGAATGGTCCATTCCGAATAATTGGTCACCTCGGACCCGCTTGTCTTCAGATATTCCGGCTCGATCTTGAGCGTGTTCAGCTGCGGCTGCGGATCGCGCAGAAACTGGACCGAGCAATCAAACTGCGCGCCCAGCCATTTATGCGGGTTAAAGACAATACTGTCATAGCCTTCGACCCCATCCCAGAAATCCTGGCGAAACTCGGGGCAGATCATCGCGGATCCCGCCCAGGCAGCATCCAGATGGGTATAAAGGTTTTCGCGCTGCGCAACAGCCAGCACGTCACCCAAACGGTCACTGGCCCCAACCCCGGTGCCGCCGGTGGCCGCGATGATCCCGGCAGGGAAATGACCTGCGTCGCGATCCTTACTGATCGCCTCCTGCAACGCACCAACATCCATCCCGTGACGCGGCCCGAGTGTTGGGATCTTGATCAGGTTTTCCTGTCCGATCCCGGCCACCCAACAGGCTCGATCAATCGAGGAATGCACCTGATCCGAGCAATAGATGCGCAACGCGCCCTTGCCGTTCAGCCCGTCGCGATTGCCGGTAAAGCCGGTTGCCCGCTCGCGCATGGTCAGAACCGCAGACAAAGTGGCCGAGGACGCGCTGTCCTGGATCACACCGGTATACCCCTCGGGCAGGTCCAGCGCTTGCCGCAACCAGTCGATCATCACCTGCTCCATCTCGGTCGCCGCCGGAGAGGTCTGCCACAACATGCATTGCGCTGCGATCGTGGTCACCAGCATCTCGGCCAGCATTGATGGTGGGGCTGCATTGGCCGGGAAATAGGCAAAGAACCTGGGGTGCTGCCAATGGGTTATACCGGGCATGACGATCCGCTCGAAATCACCCATGATCTGCTCCATTTCTTCGGCGACCTCGGGCGGGTGGCCCGGCAATTGCGCTGCAATCTCACCCGGCGCGGTCTGCGCCCGCACGGGACGGTCGGGCAGAGATTTGTGATACTCCTCCGCCCAATCCGCGATCTTCTTGCCCCAGTCGCTGAAATCCTCCCAGTCCATAGACCCCCCTTATGGTGCGATGATCGGTGTAGCGTAGAGATCAGGCTCTCGCACATCCGTGCCCACAAATCTTGTGCCATGTTCGAACCAACTGCGCGGCGCAGGCGCGCCCCACAAGGTCTGACGCTGCGGGTCCTTCAGATCCCATTTCAACGGTTCATGATCGGGATCGACCGTATGGTAATCCGAGCTGTAGATTTCAATCCGATGCCCGTCCGGGTCAAGGATATAGAGGAAAAACGCGTTCGAAATGCCATGCCGCCCCGGACCGCGTTCGATATTGCTGACATAGCCGGTGGTCGACATCACATCGAGCAAGTCGATGATGTGCAACGGGTTGGCCACCCAAAAGGCCACATGGTGCATCCGAGGGCCCGTCCCGTTGGTGAAGGCCATATCATGCACCCCACCTTTGCGATGCAGCCACGCGGCCCAAAGCCGCTTACTCTCCTCGTCTTCGGTATACTCCGTCACCCGGAATCCCATTTCGCTGTAAAAGGCCACGCTGTCATCGACATTGGGGCTGAAACAGTTGAAATGATCGATCCGCAATGGGCGCACCCCGTGATAGCGGGCATAATCCTGATGGATCGGCGTGAGGCGGTCCATCTTGTGGTAAAACTCCAGCGGAATGCCAAACAGGTCCGAGGTCAGCAGCGTCCGCCCCTGATGCGGGCGCTCGATCCACTCTGTTGGACGTCCTTTTGCCTGAAACCACGCCTCAGCTCTGTCCAGATCCTGTTCATCAAAGACCTTGAACCCCATCACCTCGACCGTGCCGGGCTGATCGGATTTCTGCAGGATCACGCTATGATGCCCACGCTCTTCCAACGCGCGCAGATAGATATGGCTGTCGCTTTCTTCAGACACCTGCAAGCCAAACAGATCGACGTAAAAAGCGCGCGATGCGGCCAGATCGCTGACATTCAGGCACACATGGCTCAGACGGATGGTGTTGAAATCCGGGTATAGATTCGGAGCGGGTACGGGCATGTCAAACTCCTGAGCTGACGATCGGCATGAGGTCTAAACCCCCAGCCGGGTGATCTTATGTTGACCGGTGGCAAAGCCGATATGTTTCTGTTCCATGTAAAACTCGAACGACCAATCCCCACCATCGCGCCCGATGCCGCTGGATTTGACGCCGCCAAACGGGGTTGGCAAATGGCGCACATTCTCCGAGTTCACCCAGATCATCCCGGCCTCGAGCCGGTCGGTAAAGCGCAGCGCGCGGGTCAGGTCATTGGTCCAGACATAGCCGGTCAGGCCGTAAGGCGTGTCATTGGCCAGTTGCAACGCTTCGTCCTCGGTCGAAAACGGGATCGCGGTCAGCACCGGGCCAAAGATCTCTTCCCGGGCAATGCGCATGTCATTGGTCGCGTTGGTGAACAAGGTGGGCCGCACGAAAAACCCTTCATCGCCAACGGTCTCGCCCCCGGCGGCAATGGTTGCGCCATCCTGTTTGGCAATGTCGAAATAGGCGGTGACCTTGTTGAAATGCTCTTCAGAGATCAAAGGCCCAATTTCCGTCTTCGGGTCCAGCGGATGGCCGACGCGGATGGCGTTGACCCTCTCGATTAACCTGGCCTCAAACTCGGCCCGGATCGAGTCTTGTACGAGCAGCCGGGATGAAGACGTGCAGCGCTCGCCATTGATCGAATAGATCATGAAGATCACCGCATCCAGCGCCCGGTCCAGATCAGCATCGTCAAACACAATGACCGGGTTCTTGCCGCCCAGCTCCAGATGGTTGCGCTTGAGCGTATCCGCCCCCTGTTTGGTGATCAGGCTGCCTGTGCGACTTTCGCCTACAAAGGCGATGGCGCGGATTTTGGGATGTTCGCACAGCGCTTTGCCTGCCCCTTCACCGAACCCGTTCACCGTGTTCAGCACGCCCTCGGGCAACCCGGCCTCTTCGGCGATTTCGACCAGAAGGCGCGCGGTCAATGGGCTGGCCTCGGCCGGTTTGTGAACCACAGTGCAACCCGCCGCCAAGGCAGGTGCAATTTTCCAGGTGGACAGCATAAAGGGCGTGTTCCAAGGCGTGATCACCCCAACCGGTCCGATGGGGACGCGGGTGGTGATGTTCATCAAGGTGGGTGATTTCAGATGCTGCCCATCGCGGGCCTGCACAACTTGATCGGCGAAATACCGGAAATTCTCGGCACCGCGCAGCGCCGCCTTGGACATGAACTTGAACGCCTGCCCGGTGTCCCAGCATTCGCACAAGGCAATCTCTTCCGCGCGGGCCTCAATCGCCTCGGCCACGCGGATCAGGATGGCGCGGCGTTCTTTGGCGGGCATGTCGCGCCACCCTGCAAACGCGTCCGCTGCTGCCAGCGCCGCGGCGTCAATATCCTCAGGCCCTCCTCGCGCTACCTTACAGATCAGGCTTTTGTCCACCGGCGAAATCGTGTCGAACACACCGCCCGATCCGGGCCGATCTTCGCCCGCAATGCGGTTCTGAATCCCGCCCTCACGAAACCGCGCCAGCAACACTTCAAGCTTTTTGATATTCTCGTCGCGTGTGGTCATGTGCTTACTCCAGATGATCCCGGATCGTGCCGCATTTCGGCGAATACCGGGCATCAATGTCGCGCAGTTCGGCAGACAAGGCCACCGGGCGTTTGGCCATCACCGGGCCCAGAAAATCCTGTGCCGCCTCAAAGATCTGGGTCACCACGTCCTGCTTGACCGCATTCGGGCGCCCTTCGCGGATACGCAGACTGATATCGACAAACCCATGCTTTGGATCCCCATCCGCAATGGCATAGTGATCCACCCGCACCGCCCGTACCCGAAGACCAGGCATCGGCAACGCCTCGATCTGCACAGCCCGCTGCCGGATCGCCTCGCACAGGGCCGACATGTCAACGATCCTTTCAAGGTTCCCTGAATACTCGATCTGAATATGCGGCATGGCGTTCAGCTTTTATTTTACATGTTAACTAATGACAGTCTTACCCAAGCTTGCAGAGTCGAGTCAATCGATTTATTTAACATGTGATGTAATCACGGTGCCTCATGACCAAACCCGCCCCCTCTCATCAACGCACTTCCCTGCCCCCGACCCGCAAGTCTTTGCCCGTGTCGCTGATACTGGCGCGCGAGGCGGTCATGGCTCCTATCCGTAAAATGCTGCTCAAGGCTGGCATCACCGAGCAGCAATGGCGGGTTCTGCGGGTGCTCAGCGAAAGCGGGCCGATGGATGCGGGCAATCTTGCCAAACGCGCAGGTCTGATGTCGCCCAGCCTGACGCGGATCGTTCAATCCATGCAAAGCAGTGGCTACGTCCAGCGCGAAACCGACGCCGATGACCGGCGACGCCACCATATCGCGATCACCTCGCAGGGTCAGGCAATCATCGACACGCATCTCAGCGAAGCGATTGAGATCGCAGAGCACTATCGCACGCTCTTGGGTGACAAAGATCACGACAAGCTGTTGACCCTGCTGCAAAAACTGGCCGACAAGCTACAGGATCAGGTCAGGCCCTAGATTCGGTTGTCACCGATCGTGTCGATCAGCGGTTGCAGATGCGTCTCATAGCGCCGCCACTTCTCTTTTGAGCTGCGATACAAAGGCTGGCGCACCTGTTGCACGCTGGCTGTGCGCACACGACGTTTGCCGGAATGAAAGCTCAGACAATCGTCGGCCCAATCCAGCCCGCAATAGGCCAACATCCCGCGCGTGACGGTTTCAATGTCATCCACCAGCTCTTCGTAGCGGATAGAATGGAACGCGTCGCTTGGCAGAACATCCCGCCAATGGGACATGATCCGCACGTAGTTGTTGTAGTACCGCCCCAGCTCGACCAGGTCATAACTGTGTTGCTGGCTGCGCTCGAACAGACGGGTGTAACAGGACAAGCAGATATCCAGCGGATCGCGGCTGATATGAATGATCCTGGCATGTGGCATCAGCGCATGGATCAGCCCGATCATCTGGAAATTGGCGGGCATCTTGTCGACAACACGGGGCGCGTCACCACCCACAGCGGTCAAAACATCCACAAAATCCTCGGCCCGGCGCGTCAATTGATCCGCAGACATGGTGCGGATTGCAGCGGCCACATTTGCCTGACCCGCGCCAACCGAGCCAAACAGCGCCTGTAGATCGTTCAACTCACCCGCGCCAAACACGTCGGGATGCGAATCCAGAATAGACTCGGTCAGAGTGGTGCCCGACCGTGGCATTCCCACCACAAAGATCGGCTTGGCGCTGGAAATGGCGTTCTGCCGCAACTGCGCAATTCGGTTGGCATCGAAGGTTAAGATCAGATCGTCAACCATCCGATCCGTCGCATCCGCATCATAAGACACCAGGCCCCGCTTGATCCGGGCGCCCTGCTGGAACTGCGCAAAGGCGTCGTCATAGTGCCCCAGCTTGTCATAGCATTCGCCCAACGCATAATAGAACGCCGCCGCCTTCGGGAGAACCATGCTGTCCACCTCGGGCAGTGCCGCCTGAAGCGCCTGAAAAGACGGGCTATCTTCGGTGATTTTGCCCAACCGAACCAAGGCAATATGCGCGCTCAGCGCATCGTCAGGGGATTGAGCCGCCGTTTCGAAATAGTCGCGCGCTGTGTCGAAATCTCCCTGCTCGACGGCCAGATGACCCAGCGCCAGACGGCTTGCCATCAGCTTGGGCTTTTGCGCAATCGCCTTGTTGTAAAGCGCCGTGGCGGCCTCGACATCGCCCAGATGCGCTTTAACCAGCCCCGCCTGATGACAGGCCGCAGCGTTGTCGGGCTCAAGCCGCAGGGCTTGCTCTGCTTCGATCAGCGCAAGCTTGGGGTGGTTCTTCTCAAAAAGGACCTGAGACAGGCCTACATAGCTTTCCGGCTTACGATCATCCAAAACAAGCGCGCGCCGAAACGCCTGTTCGGCACGATCCAGATCATTCTCCATGACGCAAATCCGGCCCAGATTGCGCTGAAATTCGGCATCCTTGGCAAAGCGCGCACCCTGCCCTTTTGCAAAGCTTCGTGCCTCGGCAATCCGCTCGGCCTCGATCAGAACCGAAATCAGGTTGTTGGAGGTCTCGGCCGAGCCCGGATTGACCCGCAGCGCCGTGCGATACTGCGTGATTGCCGTGTCGCGATCCCCTTGATCCCGCGCAATACTGCCCAGATTGTTTAGCGCCCGGTCGAAATCGGGCGACAAGGCAATCGCACGCGCTTGCGCGGTTTTGGCCTGATCAAGAAGCTCCAGATCGTAGTAGACGAGCCCCAAATTGGACTGCGCCGCCGCGTTCCCCGGCTCCAGATGTACCGCGCGCTCACCAACCGCCCGAGCCTGGTCCAACCGACCGGCCTGGCGCAGCACTTCAGTAAAATTGGCCAGAAAATGCGCATTATCTGGCTGTATTTTCACAGCTTTTTCCAATAGCGAAACAGCTGGATCAACCTGCCCGGCTTGAAACGCCACGAGCCCCAAAAGATGGTGCGCCTGCGCATGTTTCGGCGCAAGTTTGACAATCTGGGAAAACAACGCCGCCGCCTGCTGCAACCGGCCAGCCTGATAGTGCGAGACCCCAAGCTCAAACGCCTGTTGAATCGAAAGCTGTTTTTGTTGCGTCATCGCCCTGCCTCTGGATCGCCGACGTTATTCAAGGATCTAGGCCAGCCCCGCTCTGGTAGCCCAAACACCAAAGCGCGTCCATCCTCTGCCACTCCGATAGGTGCGATCTAACCCCAGCATATGTGTGTTCTTTATGCCATACTACAAAATCTTCGAAAGTTTTACGCAAAGGCCATATTTGCGCCCACCTTGAGCACTACGCTAACGGATCAGTAAACGTATAAGTGAATTTCGGGGTTAATCTTGATATGAAGGGTTGTGCAGCGACAAACACGCCGTCGCGTGTATCGCGTGGTGGGCGAGTGGTGAAGTGGAAGGGGCAGATCGCAAGCGTCGCCCCTTCAGTGTTCCTGGCAAGCGTATCGGTTGCGGCATTGTCGGCTGGTATCGCAGCGGCCCAGGTAATCTCGGCACCGCAGACCACACAAGAAGTGGTTGTTGTCGACAACGACATCACGATCACGCCGACCGGAGCAATCAATCTGACCACAACAAGCGGTCCGTCGCTTTTTGTTGTTCCCGATTTTGGCAGCACCCTCACAAATAATGGCACGATTTCCGGCCCATCGGCCGGGGGTAATGTTGGGGTGGGTGCGTTCTTTGACGGGCAAATCCTGACCAGCGGCCAGATCATCAACAATGGCACCATTGACATCAACGCAATGGGCTCCGGCGTTTCTGCGGGCGGTTTGGTGTTCGACGACGGTGTCGAAGGCGCGGTAACCAATACCGGCACGATCACGGCTATTGCCGACAGCGCCGGTGGTGGCGCAAACGCCGCAGGCCTTTTCTTTGATGACGGCGCCGAATCCACCGCCACGATCCGAAATGACGGCATCATCACCGCCCAGGCCGACAGCGACGGCTCCAGCTTTGCAGGTGCGTTCGGGTTTTCGTTCTTTGATGACGTCGATACATCCGTTGTCAACACCGGCACCATCACCACGCTTGCACGCGATGCCAGCTCGGTCACGGCCATGGGCCTGTTTTTTGCCACGGATGTGAATGGCAACCTCAGCAATAGCGGATCCATCACGGCAACCGCCAACCAAGGCACCAGCGCCCAAGCCATAGGTGTACGCGTCAACAATGATATTAACGGCAACCTGACCAACAGCGGCACCATCAGCGCAACCGGCAACGGTTTCAGCAGCGCAACCGGCTGGGGTTATCACATCATCGGTGATCTGAATGGCAGCCTGACAAATAGCGGAACACTCCAGGGCATCGCCAACTCCACCGGCGCCTCAGCCGACGGTGCAGGCGTCTACATTCAGGGCGACACGACCGGCAACATCACCAACACCGGCACCGTGATCGGCAACGCCCAAGGTAGCACATCCGCAACGGCGGCAGGCCTCTACCTGTCGGGTGACCTGAATGGTAGCTTCAATAATTCGGGTAGCATCAGTGCCACAGCAAATGCGACAGACGGAGAAGGCGAAGCAAACGGCCTTTATGTATCTGGCACGGTGACCGGGAACGTTACAAACAGCGGCTTGATCATCGCTCAGGCCGATGGCGCGTCCTCGGCAACCGCTGTTGGCATTGAAATTCGTGACGGCTTGAACGGGCAGTTCTTGAATTCAGGAACAATTACCGTTCGCGCGACGGACAATGTAAGCGAAGAGGTCGAGGCGACCGGGGTCTACATTCGCAACAGTGTGACCGGAAACATCACGAATACTGGCGTGATTGATGTTCTTGCCGAAGGATTCTCATCGGCCACAGCGATCGGCTTTGACATAACCGGTGGATTGAACGGGAACTTCAACAATTCCGGCACCATCAGCGTGCGCGCGACAGACCAAACGGACGAGGCGGTCGCCGAAGCTATCGACATCTCGGGTGGTGTGACAGGCAACATTACCAATAGCGGCACAATATTTGCCCGCGCCGACGGCGAAAGTTCAGGAACCGCCTATGGGTTTGACGTAAGCGGCGGCGTGACCGGAAACTTCAACAACTCTGGTACGATCACGGTAATCGCGACTGACCGGACCTCCGAGGCCGAGGCCTATGGGGCCGATATCAGCGGTGGTTTGGCCGGGAATATCTCCAACAGCGGCTCGATTTCCGTACGCGCCAAGGGTGATACATCTGCAACCGCTTACGGCATCGACGTATCCGGAGGGCTGACCGGAAACTTCGACAACTCTGGGACAATCTCTGTCCTCGCGGATACGCTGGAAGAAGAATCCGAGGCTTTTGGTCTTTCCGTGACCGGCGGCACAACCGGTAGTGTCACCAATGCAGGGAGCATCGCAGCAACCGCAATTGGCGAAACCGAAGCGACAGCCGGCGGGCTTTACCTGATCGGCGGTGTTGGTGGAAACATCACAAACTCCGGCACTATCTCGGTTGAATCTGTTGATCTGAGCAGTTCAGCCGAAGCCTTTGGCATCTACAGCAGCGGTGGCGGCACGACCGCAGGCAACGTGACCAACTCTGGCACGATCAGTGTCACGGCGCGCAGCCCCTCTTCTGCAAGCGTCGAAGCGCAGGGCATTGCGATTACGAACATCTTGGGAGGATCCCTGTCGAATACTGGCTCGATCACGGCGATCGGTACCTCAGCCGGCAATAGGGCCGTGGTACAGGGCATCTACCTTGATGAAGACACAAGCGCGGCGATCCGCAACAGCGGCTCGATTGTTGCGCGGGCCAATGCCAGTACGAATGGCTCGGCGCAGGGCATCCAGCTTGAAAGCACCTATGGAGGTGCACTGAGAAACTCGGGCTCGATCACGGCCTCGGCCGTATCCGCCGGAAATGGGCCGTCAGATCAGGTCAGCGCCGCGGGCATCTGGGTCGAGGATATGCAGGGCAGTTTTGCCAATACCGGTGTTATCTCGGCCAGCGCTTCGCGTGCCGAAACCTCGCAAGCCTTTGGTTTGTATTTCGAAAACTTCGACGGGGTGATCACCCGGGTGGGCCAGATCTCGGCCAGTTCGGACACCGGAGATGCCTATGCCATCTTCTTGGGCACAGGTACCGGCACGCTGAACATTGTCACCACCGATCAGGTCAATGGGCTGATCCGAGTGCAGGATCACAACGTCAATCTGGATGCAGTCAGCGGTGGCGCGGTGTTCCGTTTTGAGGACGCAGCCCCGGGCAGCGGCGCCTTTGTCACCACTGTCTCGGACGACCGGTTCGCCTGGTTCATCGAAGATGAAGATGGCACTGATCCGATCTATGCCAGCGTCGATGCGGTCGACCTGCTGGCCCAGGCCAACCTGACAGCCTATTATGGTGAGTTGATCGGCCGGTCGGCAGATACGCTCAGCTTTGAGCCCGAGGCACAAGTGACGCGCAACGCTGCGGGCGGTATCTCACGTTTCTCGATCGGTGGGTTCCGTCCCTTTGCCCTGATCGAAGGGGAATCGCGCGAGTTTGAAAACATCCCCGGCAGCGACACTGATGTCACCGTCTTCAACGGCAGCGCCGGGTATTCCGGCCATCTGGAAAACGGTTTGGCCCTTTCGGCCGGGATCGGCGTTTTCCGCTCTGACGGGGATACCAGCAATATCGATTTCGACACGGACGGCTTTTACGTCAACGCCGCTGTCGGGCGTCAGTTCGGCGCCTATCAGGTCGAGGCGGGCCTTGGATACGCGTGGCTGTCCACCGACCGCACGCGCCAGATCAGCGGCAGTAGCGATGCCCAGGCCGATTTCGACAGCACCTTGTGGACCGTCCATCTGGGCGCTCAGCGTGCCTTTGACGTCAGTGACAAAATTGGTCTGCTAGGCTTTGGAGAGGTGCGCTATAGCAACCAGGACGATGACAGCTATACCGAAACCGGTTCACTGGCCAACGTCACGGTTGGCGACAGCACGACCGAGGTTGTCGAAGCACGGTTGGGTATCGAGATCGACAAGGTTCTCAACAGCGGTGGCACAATCTATGGCCAGCTGAGCGGAGTGGTGCGCGAAAACCTTGATGACACCAGCGCAGCGGTGACACTCTTCTCGACGACCCAGACCCTGTCTTTTGCCGCAAATGACTTTAGCGGTGGCAGCATCGAAATCGGCTATGAGCACCAGTTCTTCGACAATATGCGGTTCGAGGCCAATGCCGAACAAGAGTTTGGATCTGATGCACAAGGACCGAACTTTCTTGCCGGGCTACGCTGGTCTTTCTGACCCTTTCAAGCCTTGAGACTTTTGATCCGGGCCAGAGCAATTCTTGTTCTGGTCCGATCAGGACCCACAGCTAAGACCACCAGCCGAGCTTTGTTCTCTGCCCCCAAATGAAGATCCGGCGCTTGGCACTCGGCCTGCCGCTGGTTCTATACCGGTTTACGGATGCTCAGTTTTTATACGCGCGGTCCAAGACAGGTCACGCCGCACGGCTCTAATTGCAAAGACCCCATTTCAAGTTTCCGGCCCTTGGCAATCGAAGTAATATCTCGCGTTTTGCTTCCATAGTTAAACACATAACTCAGTTGCCCGTTATCGCGGATTCGCAGGTCCTCGGGCAGATCGATCCATTTGATCTTTGCCAGATCAAGCGCTCGACGCACTTGTTTGTCTTGCATTTTTTCGTCCCCACGCCCGGCAAGATAAATCACTTTGCCTTTCTGCAAAACAGCCGGCCCACCTGTTTCCAGCCGTTCGATCACGTCAACACTTTCTCCTGGTACAATGTCCTCGCGCCAACCGGCAAAGGCCTCACTGTTGGCGATCTTGAATGGTGCAAAGGGCCTTCGAGTTTCGACGCGCCGCAATGCGATGTCGATGAGTGATTGAAGCGGACCCGGTGGTAGGTTTTCAGGGATAGCAAGGTTACGTGTCTTCGCCCCCGTCCATGGACCTGCAAGAATGACGGCCTCACTGCGGTCGAGCGCTTCTGCGAAAGCATCAGTACAGTGCACGAGCATGGGCATCACTATCAGCTTGCGGCTGGAAATGGCGTCTGTCGAAGGCGGTATGATGTCAACGCTGATCCCAGCTCGTCGCAGGGCGCAATAGCTACGGAAGACGCTATCGAAATGTGATGCGTCTGCAGCGACGGGCATGATTTCGGTCATCCATTGGCTGTCGTAGTCAAAGACAAGAGCGACATCAGATCTCTTGTTCACCGGCACAGGGGTGTGAGTGGCCAGATCCGCTGTTATCTCTTTGCAAAGCTCATACCCATGATTTGGCGTTCCGTCAGGTAACAGTAGGCCTTCGTGCATCTGTTCCTGTGCGAAATGTGGTTGGCGCCACCGAAAGAAGCTTACGACCTCTGCTCCAGCCGCAAAGGCCTCCCACACCCAGAGTCGCCCCGCGCCGGGTTTGGGTTCCGGATTGAATGCGCCCCAATTGAGCGGCCCCGGTGGCTGTTGTTCCATTACCCACCAGCGCCCGTTTTCCGTGCCCTGCCGCATCTGGCCACAAGTTCGGTACAGATCATGATGAAACGCGTCAAAATCTGGGTGACCAACACCCATGTACCGCTCCATAAAAACCGGATCCCCTATCTCGCGATCGAGGAAACCCAAAGGATACGCATCCCAAGTTGCGATATCGAGATCGGCGCTTACGGCGTAGTGGTCAAATTCGAAAAACTTGCCCATAAAGTTGTGGCTGATTGCCCTACCGGGTGAGTGGAGACGGATGATTTCTGCTTGCAACCGATTGAAGGCCACCACTTCATCAGAAGCAAATCGGCGGAAATCAATCAAATGGGACGGGTTAACCTGCGTCACAGCCCCCACTGGCAGCTCGATCTCATCAAATGATCTGTATTCCATCGACCAGAATACATTGCCCCAACTTCGATTTAGCGCTCCGATACTTTGATATTGTTGGGCAAGCCAATCTCGGAAACCCAATAGTGCAGCCCGCGAATAGGAAAGTGTTGTCCGGTGACATCCATATTCGTTGTCGGTCTGCCAGGCCGCGAGGGCTGGGTGTTCACCATAGCGTTTTGCCAAAGCAGTTGTGATCCGAGCGCATTCGGCCCTGTATCCCTTATGACTAAAACAATAGTGTCGCCGGGATCCAAAGCCCCTCACCCGACCATCGGCCCCAACTGGCAGCATGTCTGGCATCGCATCGACAAGCCACTTGGGTGGTGTTGCCGTTGGGGTGCCCAAAACGACCTTCAAACCCGCTTCGGCCAAGATCTCAAAAGCGTGGTCAAGCCAAGCCCACTCAAAGCGACCTGGTTCCGGTTCCAGGCGCGACCATGCGAACTCACCGATCCGGACAAATTCTATCCCTGCCTCGACCATCATGCGCGCATCTTGTGGCCAGCGATCCTGCGGCCAGTGTTCAGGATAATAGCAAACGCCAAGCGTCTGATATGAAAGCGGCTTACGAGGCATGAATTGGACCTATTGGTGATTTATTGGAAAGCATGTGAACTGGTCATTTGATTGCACCTGCGGTAATCCCCGCTAGGAAGAAACGCTGCAGGAAAACAAAGACCACAAGCATTGGGGCGGTCATCAAGGTCGCCCCAACCATGACCCCACCCCAGGACACGTCGACCAACCCAAATAGTGAGCCGAGCGCGACTGGTGCGGTCATCATCGTTTTGTCGTTTGATATCAGCAGAGGCCACAGATAGTTGTTCCAGGAGTGCAGGAACAAAATGATCGAGAGCGCCGCCAGCATTGGCTTTGCCAGAGGCATCGCTACAAAGACAAATATCTGCCATTCTTTGACCCCTTCGACGCGCGCTGCGTCAAAAAGCTCTTTTGGCATTGATGCAAATGCTTGCCGCATAAATAGCACGCCAAGCGAATTGAAAAGCGGGGGCACAACAAGCGCAAACCAGGTGTTTGAAAGACCAAAGTCTCGGGCAACCATGATGAATTGCGGAATTACCACTACAAAGTACGGCAAAGTCAGTGTGCCCAAGATTAGGCCCAGAACGACCCATTTTCCGCGAAAACTGTAGATCGCGATTGCCCAGCCAGCCATTGACGTTAGCACCACCGAAGCAGCTGTATAAACAAGAGCGACAACAAAGCTGACAAAGACAGTCCGAACGAATTCGAGGTCTTCCTGAAGACGTTCGAAATTGGTGAAAAACTCTGAACCGGGCCATAGCTGGATTTCTGGGGAAAAGATGGCTTTGTCCCCAAGCGTCGCGAACACGAACATCAACCAGATCGGCATGAGCCAGACGAGCGCCAATGGCAGAATAAAGGCATGTAGACCGAACGCTCGCCAACGCGTTGTACTGTTTTGCGCGCTCATGCGTCATCCTCACGCGAGACCCAAAGGTTCACAGCAGAGATCACAAGAGCGAGCGCGGCGATGGTGTAGGCGATCGCAGAGGCATATCCGAAGTTCAGGTTCAGGAAAGCTTGCTTATATAGGAACAACCCAAGCGTTTCGGTCGCGCCACCAGGCCCGCCGACATTCGTGATCAAAAACGGCTCGGCAAAAAGCTGCATCGAACCAATAGTCGACAGGACCAGACAAAAAACGATGACAGGCTTAATCAGCGGTAAAGTGATATACAGAAACTGCTGTCGCGGTGATACCGCATCCAAAGTAGCGGCTTCGTAGACATCTTTCGGAATAGACTGGAGCCCCGCGAGCAAAATGATCGCATTGTAGCCGACCCATCGCCAGGTAACAGCAAGGATGATCAATGCCATCGCCGCCGTCGGGTTTGCAAACCAGTCGATCTTAGGGAGCCCGATACCGACCAGCGCCTTGTTCACAATCCCGAATTCAGCGTTGAACATCAGTCGAAAAACCGCTGCATAAGCTGCTTCCCCGATCACGACCGGCGCGAAGAACGCGAAACGTACTATACCTTTAGCTCGCAATAGCGAAGAGCTAAGCATCACGGCCAGAACGCAGGCCAACGAGATCATGATCGGAACCTGTATGGCTAGTATTGTCAGCGTATTCTTCAAAGCATTGTAAAACGCGGGGTCCTGCGACAGCCGACCCCAAGTCATGGTCGGATCAAAGGACCAAGGTGCACGACGCGTTGAAAGAAAGGACAGGTAAAAGGAATACAAGATCGGCCAAGCCCAAAACGTTATGAAAATTAACAAGTAAGGGCCGATAAAGCCGTAGGCGGTTTTTGTGCGCAAACGCAATTGGCTGTCCTCCGTTGGGCGCGCGAACGATACGTTGGCGCGCGCCCGATATTCGTGGAATTATTCTGCCACCGCGAGCCCTGTTGCAAAGCTGACTTGCTTTGCAGCATCATCAAGAGCGGCCTGAGCACTCTCGAATTCGCCGTTCAGGAACGCGGTCTGCGTTGCGATCATGACCTGGTCTGCGTCACTAAAGAACTCGGTACCGTTGATCGGTTGAATCCGTTCCAAGCGGCCAAGCACCGTTGTCCAAATTGCCTGATCGCCCCAGAAAGCACTCGGCTCACTTACAAAAGGATCGTTCAGAGCAGACGTCAGCGATGGCACCAGACCTTGGTCTTTCAGCATCGTGACCTGGCCCTCGACCGACCCAAGCGCATAAGACAGGAACGCGTATGCGGCTTCCATTTGATCGCTGTTTCCAGCGACGGCCAGAAGCGAGCCACCGAAATTCGCCGCGCGTGCCCCGCCGTCGACGACACTGGGCATCTCGTAAATACCCCATTTACCTGCTTGGTCTTCTGGCGCGTTGTTGCGGATTGGGCCTTCCATCCAGGCGCCACTCATCTGCGTTGCAACCACACCTGCTGCGTTGTTTTGGAGTTTTTCGTTAAAGTTGGCCGCAGTGACCAAACCCGCGTCGTTCAATTTGCCAATCACTTCAAGCGCAGCTACGCATCCTGGCTGCGCCATCGTGATCTGATTGCCATCAGCCGAGAAATAGCCGCAACCTTGTTCCTCGGCGATCATTCGAAAGAACTCTGCTCCACCGTTAAGATTGTCATTGATCATGGTGACGCCATCATTGGCAGCTTGCACCTTTTTCCCCGCTTCAATGAAATCGTCCCACGTTTCGATATCTTCAAGCGAAACCCCTGCGTTTTCATAGAAGTCACGGCGATAGAACATCATCACAGGCCCACTGTCCCAGGGCATCCCAAGCACACGATCACCCTGTTTCAGCGCAAAAAGCTTGAAGTCGGGAAAAGCAGATTGTGCGCTTTGGTCAAAGCCCAACGGAACAAGGTCAGCGGCACAGTCCGGGAATTGTGCAGTAATCAACTCCATCTCGACATTTTGGAACTGGAATACATCAGGCAGCCCTGCCCCACCGGCAGCACAAGCTGCCAAGACCCTGCTTTTGACATCCGAATACCCATTCTGTTCAATCGTGACCTTGATATCGGAGTGCTGTGCGTTGAATCCGTCGACCGTTGCTTGCAGCGCTGGTGCAGCACTCCCCCAAGCCCATACGGTGATGTCATTTTCGGCTTGAACGGAACCCGCAGAAACAGCCAGACAGATTGCCGTCGGCAACATCACTTTTTTCATGGTCTCTCCTCCACTGATGTCGCAGCTTGCCCCAAGCCGCTCTGTGAGTATCATTCGTCAAGGAAGGAGCCACGTCTTGCCTGACAGTCAGGAATATTGCGCAGATAGTAAGATTCGAGGACCAAAGATCTGGAACCCCGCCGAATCGACTGTTGAACTTGCGCCGAATGATATCGTGATTGGTCGCGGTCAAGCTGCAATAATGAAGCTCGCCCATTGGCATATGCAGATTGAACTCAATTATGTATTCGAGGGCGCCCTTACCTATGAAATGTGTGGTCGCGAGTTTACGGTAGAAGCTGGCGAAATCGCTTTGTTCTGGGGTGGACTGCCGCACCGTTTGAGCGAATGCGAAGATACGACTTTGGTCGAAGCAATCCATTTGCCCCTATCGATGTACTTCCGGTTGCGCTTGCCCGAAACGATCCGCGAAGCCCTGATGCAGGGAAGTGCGCTCCTGTCGAAGTCCCGTTCGCGCGAGGACAGGCACGCGTTTCGCCGTATTTGCGAATATTTGCGCTCAGGTGACGCTAAACTGATGCAACACGCTGGTGAGGAACTGATCCTTCGAATTGAACGGATTGCTTTTGAAGACTTCGTTTTGGCAAGCCCGAACGATGCTTCTGCAGTTGCTCCGGACCCGTCGACAAACGAAAAGGTAAAGCGAATTCTAGATTTTCTCGTCGAGAACTTCCGCGAAGACTTGAACGCCAGTGCCGTCGCCGAAGTCGCGCGGCTGCACCCAAAGTACGCCATGAGCGTTTTCAAGCGGTCAACAGGAGTTACGATGAACGAATACATCCAGTTGTTGCGGCTTAATTATTCGCAGGCCATGCTGATGCGTGGCACCGACAATATCTTAAAAATTGCTACGGAAAGTGGCTTTGGGTCGCTTTCAAACTTCAACCGGTGCTTTCGAAAACACACAGGTCTGAGCCCAACACAATTCAGAAGCCTTGCACAATAATGAAACCGGCACGATTTCGCACCACGACAAGTGCGCTTTTCGGACACTCACCTGATCTGCGCGTCCCGGCGTATCAATCCCGCGCATATCAACCTTTTGGCCGAACAGATCATCCAGTTTCAAAGATATCCTCGTCAGCTTGCTGTTCATCCGTCTGATTGCGAGCGCAGGTTTCGCGGCGCCTGTCCCCTAAGCTTCCGATACGCGCGATAGAATGACGAATAATCCGCAAAACCAACCTTGGCGGCAGCTTCTTCGAGGCGAATACTAGGCTCGCCAAGTACCATGTCCTCAACCATCTCAATCCGAAGTGCTGTACGGTAGCCGCTTAGGGTTGTTCCAATTTGGCGTCGAAACAGAACACTTAAATGATCACCACTCAGCGGCACACTGTTTGCTATGCTTGCGACGCTACGCGTTGGATCATCTTTCAACAGAGTCAAAGCCTGCGCGACGCTTGGATGCAATCCGTCTTGACGAATTGTCTGTCCAGCAGTGAGATAGTGGCGCCAAACGCGGTGCAACCACCAGTCGATGCCGACCCGAAGAGCAGAAGGATGTTCCTCGTTTATCAAAGTCTGGGCCATTTCGACCACTTCGCGATACGCACTCTCCTCCAACAGCTTTAGCTGACGGTGCCCTCCGATTGGCATGCTGCTGACATCAGGATGAACCGGGGTCTGCTTCAATATTTGTGGGACGAAAAGTGCCACGACAAAATCCGCCTCACTGGTCTCACTTATGAGGAAATGGCTGTCACCCGGTGGCAGGACAAGAACAGCGCGCGGCCGAAACTGCACGATTGTACCATTAACGAAATAGCGCGCCCTGCCCTTAACGCAAATTAGAACATTCCACTCAGGCAAACGCCGAGGTGCTGAATCGTATTTCCGTCTCGTGCTGCGACGCCAGACACGAAATCCTTCGTTTGGTGTAAGTGCCGGGATAATGTCGATAGCGGTCATTATCACGGATTATGCAATGTTTTGCCGATGTTTTGCAATTCAGCTGGTTGGTTCAGCACACTATATTTCTTCTATCGTGTGCAAGAGGATGGAAGTATGTCGAACGTCGCTGAGTTCTTTTCCGAGAATGGTTACTACCATGCAAAAGGTGTTTTTGACGCTGATATGATTGCGTCTCTGGAAGAGGAATTTGACGCTATCGTTGATCAAATAAACCAAAGCGGCGACCAAATTGATGCAACTTGGGATGGAACAGAAACTCGCAAACTGGCAAGCGAAGATGATGTTATTTTACATACCCATAACGTGCAGAGGTATTCGCGACTTTGGTTAGATGCCTTTTTGAACACCGGCTTTCTAGATGTCGTTCGTCAAATCGTCGGCGATGATCTCATCCTTCACCATTCCAAGCTTTTTCAGAAACCATCCGAGAATGGCTCACCCTTTCCGATGCATCAGGATTGGCCGTATTTCCCGACCAAGAACGACAGCATGATAGCTGGAATAATTCATGTTTCAGACGCAACAGATGATATGGGGTGTCTCCGGGTCTATCCCGGTTCTCACAAACTTGGGCGGATCGAAGGGGCGAACGGCCGACAAGCGAACAATGTTTTGGATGCCCATCCGATAGAAAACGCCACAGTCGTAGAAGCAAAGGCGGGCGACGTCGTATTTTTCCACTATTTCACATTGCACGGTTCGATGCCCAACCGTTCGAACAAGATACGCAAAACAGTCTTGTGCCAGATCTATGACGGAAAAGATCAAATCGAGGATGGAAACAAGCACCCGAACGAACAATTGGTCCTGTCTGGGTGGAACCACGCGATCTCACGAGACGCGGCAGGCGCGCCTCGATAGGCGACCGACTTGATCAATGCGATCGTTGCCGATGTCTACCTCGGCTTCGTTGTCAGGTGGCCAGGCCGTTTTCATCGAAGAAGTGCAAGCGATCGGGTGCAAACGCAAGTCCGACCTTGTCCCCCACTTTGAAATTGGCACCACCTTCGACACGGACGTTGACAACACCCAATGCGCCGCAATCGACAAAAAGGAATATGTCGGCACCGAGATATTCGGCCACTTCAATAACACCATCACAGTTTCCGCTGCCAGGCTGGCCCACAGTAATGTGTTCTGGCCGGATACCCAGTTTCAATGGGGCACCGCTGCCGCCATAGGCACCACCCCGCCCGTCTTCCAAGTGGAACTCACCCGCTGATGCGCTGCAAGGTAAGATGTTCATCTTGGGACTGCCGATGAATTGAGCCACAAACAAACTTTGAGGGTTGTTATAAAGCTCTCGTGGCGTTCCGACTTGCGCGATCTGGCCAGCATCCAGGACCACGATACGGTCGGCCAATGTCATGGCTTCGACCTGATCGTGGGTGACGTAGATCATCGTGGTTTCAAGCGACTGATGCAGCTTGGCAATTTCCAAGCGCATTTCAACGCGCAACGCCGCATCAAGGTTCGACAACGGCTCGTCGAAAAGAAAAGCTGTTGGAGCCCGAACAATAGACCGGCCAATGGCTACACGTTGGCGTTGACCGCCCGACATATCCTTCGGTCGACGTTCAAGCAGGGGTTCAAGTTTCAAGATCCGAGCTGCTTCGTCAACTTTTTGTCTGATCTCTTCTTTGGGTGCCCCTGCGGTTTTTAGGCTAAACCCCATATTGTCGCGGACTGTCATGTGGGGATAAAGCGCATAAGACTGGAACACCATCGACAACCCGCGTTTGGACGGGGGCTGATCGGTCACGTCCGTACCATCAAGGACAATCGCGCCGCGCGAAGTTTCCTCCAAACCACCGATCATACGCAGAAGAGTCGATTTTCCGCACCCTGACGGACCAACGAAAATGATGAATTCACCGTCTTGAATCTCTAGATCAACACCTTTGATCACTTGAAGATCACCGTACCATTTTTCTACGGCATCCAGCTTTATCGAACCCATCAGTGTCCTCCTTTGAATGGCGAAGCAGAAGTCACGCAGACCCCGGCTGTGCCCAGAATTTCGCCCCCACAAAGCAGAGCTTTCGTATTCAATTGTGAACCTCCAGCGGTGCGCGGTTCATCAACCAGACTGTACGCATTGAATTTCTGGGCGGCGGCTTGTTTCACATTTTCGAAGCCGCGAGTGGGACGCGCATCAAGACGGCCCGGACCCAAAGGCTTGGCCGGGCTCTCATTAACTTTTGAAAGCCAAACCACCGTTTGTCTGCGGTCATGAACGATCTGGTCCATCGGTCTAGCCCTTTACCGAACCGGCGGTGAGGCCTTTGGTCATGAAGCGTTCTAGCCCGAGAAAAATCGCCATGATCGGCAAGGTCGCGATGACCGCCCCGGCCATCAGGTGCTGGCGCGGTACCTCAGATGAATTCAACGAAGCGACACCCCGCGTAAGCGTGAATTTCGCTGGATCATCCAACAGCATGAAAGCCAGTAGAAACTCGTTCCAGGCGATCATGAAGACATAGAGACTGACCGAGGCAAGTGCCGGCAGAGCCAAAGGTAAGGTGATTTTCCAAATGACCGCAATGCGTGAAAGGCCATCCATTAGACCTGCTTCCTCAACCTCGGAAGGTAAGCCTCGGAAATAGCCCTGCAGCATATACAAAGCGACAGGGATCGTTGTCACAGGATAGATCATGACGATGCCAACAATGGTATTCCTGAGCCCGGTCACCGAAAAAACAATGTAGATCGGCAACGCAAGAACGATCATCGGAACCATGTAGATAAGCAAGATCGAACGGCCAAACGCAGCGCGACCTTTGAACCTCAATCGCGCGACTGCATAGGCCCCGGGGATCGAAAACGCCAAGGTTATGAAAACGGTCAGGACAGAGACGTAGAAACTCGTCCAAAGATACGACCCGAAATTGAAGTCAGCAAAAAGCTCGACATAGCTGCGAAAAAGATCCGTGCCTTTGGAAAAGTCGATCGTAAAGTCCAACGGGTTTTGCAAAAGCTCTTGTTGGTTCTTCAAGCTGGTCATCACCATCACATAGAATGGAACCAACACCGCTGTGGTGAAGAAAATATACCCAAATCCGGTCAGGAAATGGATAACCGCCTCTTCGAATTCATGTTTATCCAGCTGACCCGGAACCAAGCTTTCAAGCATTGTAAGCAACGGCCATGCAGTAAAAAGCCCGAACAAAGCTGCCGAGACAACTATCCCGAATGTGCCAGCCTCTTCACCAACAATGATTGGACCGAAACCAATCATGCCAAGCAAGATCGACAAAAGCATCAGCCCCGCCGCCATGGTCAATTTATGGCGGTAGAAAAGTGTACCAAGCCCGGTTCCCGCTCCTAGCAGCAGCGAAAACATGAACGAAGGCTTGAACGGGTCGCCCGTTGAGAAAGACATTAGAACCGCGACAACGATAGCTATGGTGTAGGCCCAGAACCAACCGATAACTGCCGCTGTGATATAGCCGTTTTGGATCACCCGCATCACAGCCCTTCCTCCCGGCTCATGAACTTGAAGAAAAAGATCGAGAACGCCAGCAGAAAGCCGAAAATGACAACTGCTACGGCCGCACCTGCACCAATGTTGGAGACAGCAAAAGCCTGCTCGTAGACATTAACCGTCAAGGTACGCGTACCAGCCGAACCGCCTGTCAAAAGGAAGATGTCGTCGAATTTGTTAAAGGTCCAAATGAACCTGAGCAAAAACAATACGCTGAGAATGCCAAGCAGCATTGGCAATGACAGATACCAAAATTTTTGGAAAGGACTTGCACCATCCATATCCGCTGCCTCGTACATATCGGTGTCGATGGACTGCATCCGGGCAAGAATAAACAGGAACGAAAGCGGGAAATATCGCCATATCTCGAAAACGGTCACCATGATAAGTGCTTGAGGCCGCTGTCCGAAAAAGTTGATTGGGCTGTCGATGGCGTTCATTTGAACCAGCAAAGCGTTCACAGAGCCGGAGAACGGGTCGAAAAGTGTCACCCATGAGAACGCCACGGCTATGACCGGAGCAACGTAGGGAAACAAGTAAAGGCCACGCATGATGCCTTTTCCGCGAAACTCCTTGTTCAAAAGCAATGCCGCGAAGAGACCAACCACAAGGGCTCCGATTGTTCCGACTATTGTGTAGAACATAGTTGCATAGAGAACAGCCCAGAATTCACGGCCATCAAAGATGCGCGCAAAATTCTCGAGCGTGAACTCTGAGTTCGTCAGAATGTTCTCACCCGTGCCCGTGGTGATTGTTGGAGTATCCTCAAGATCGGGATCAGCGTCCAGGAATGCCTGGCTCACCGTCACATCGATCTCAATGTTTTCGCGTTGGCCGCCTTCAAAATCTCCCAACTCGCAAGTCAGCAGCACGCCATCGATCGAACAACGTTCATCCACCTGAACGACAGTCAAGCCATCCGGCAAAGTATCGGTTATCGAGACGTCGGAAAGCGGTTTGTTTTGGCTGGAATTCCGTATCCGATACCTGAGCGTCGCATCGTCACCTGCCTCGGCTGGTCTTCCGCGCAACTGTTCACGAACAACGGTTTCTGGTGGTCGAAGGTCTTCGAGCCCTATCGGCTTAAAACTGACCCAGAAGATTGCCAGCAACGGCAAGATCACCACAAGTGAGACAGAGAAGATGGTTGGAAACAGAAGCCCCCAAGCCAATCGCGCTTCGCGTCTGGCAAGTGGCCCCGTACCCTTTGGTGGTACTGCAGTCGACATCGACCTCTCCTGTCTGGGAATTCGCAGGCACCGACCGGCGGTACACAACCGCCGATCAGATTTTCGAGAAAGATCTGATGCCTATTCGATCGAAGCGAGTTCTTCGTTCATTTTCGCAACTGCTGCAGCTGCGTCAATGTCACCGTCAATGTACTCACGCACAACACGGTTGATGGCTTGGCTGTTGATGATCTTGGACGCCAGGCCCAACTGACCTTCAGCAACACCCCAACGCTGGCCGACATCTAGGCCAGCAACGATGTTGTCGATAACAGCCGCGTCGTAAAGCTCGGAAAGCGGTGCGCGGCGATCAACGCCCACATCCAGCTTGGACCAGCCATCAATATAGGTGGTTGGGTTGTCTGCCGTGCCATTTCGGCTTGGAAACTTGCCTTCAGGTGCAATAGCAAGCGTATCCATATAACCGTCGCTTACAGCGAACCGAACAAAGTCCTGCGCTGTTTCAGTGTCGGCATCCGCCGTAATACCGAAATAGCGTGAATCGGCCCATGCCGCGCCATCTGGATTTGAAGGCCCAGAAAAGTTTGTGACAAAGCCCGTTGCGTTGGCTAATTCACGAGACGTTGGGTCATCGTTGATGGTAACAGGAGCTGCGTCCCGCAACCCGGCCAATTCATCCATGATAAATGGCGACCAGATGATCATTGCGGCTTGGCCCGCGAAATAAAGCTCTCGAGATTGCTTCCAGAACAGTTCACCAGGAGGCGACGCTTCAGCGATGGCTTTGTAGAACTCCAAGGCTTCAATGGTGTTGGCTTCATCAAAACCTTTGAACCCGTTCTCATCAACGGGGGTTGCGCCATTGGCGAGAAGCACATGCTCCAAGACCTGACTCATAAAGCCTTCGTCGACCTTGGTTGCAGCAACAAATCCAAACATCTCTGGTGGATTATGCAATGCCTCTACAGCAGCCAGAACATTCGCGTAAGAGGTGGGGGGCTCTAGGTCATTCTCTTCAAACAGATCCTTCCGGTAGACGATCATCTGAGTCCAGCCATCGACGGGAACACCTGCGACCCCATCTTCAGTCTGGGCCATATTGATCGGTCCCGGTGCAAAAGTTTCGGTTCCCAGTTCCTCAAGCACCTCTTGAGCGGCCTCGGCATCCAGAATTCCCGCTTCGGTCCAGGGAAGAGCATATTGGAGCGGATAATAAATCACATCTGGCAAGTCACCGGCCGCAAAGGCCGCGGTTGCGCGCGTACCGTATTCCTGTTCATCCACAGGGATCATTTCCACCTTCACACCGGTCGCAGCCTCGTAATCTGCGGCCATTTTTTGCTGACGTTCCAAGCGCGCAGGCTGAGTTTCTGTGGTCCAGACACGCAATTCCTGAGCCGCAAGCATGTCTGCCGCAGCAATCGTGGCCATTAGGCTCGCGCCGACCAATAACGTGGAATTTTTCAAGATTTTCATGTTCTACCTCCCTGTAAGAACAGCTAGTTGAATGATGTGTGCCAGAGTTTAGCCAAGTCAGCCGAACTGCATCGCGGTGGCCCATCAGAGGCGCGTTCGATCAGTTGAGCCGGCACAAGTTCCAAAAATGCTTCTGCATCGGAATTGCGTATGCGATCGATCAATATCTGCGTCAGCCGTGTTCCCGCATGACGGCGATTGACTGAGTAGGTTGTCAGCGCGGGCACTGCGAATTCGCCTTCAGGAATCCCGTCATAGGAAATGACCGAAAGATCTTTTCCGATTTCTATGCCTGCTTCTGATGCTGTCCTGTAAACACCAAGTGCCGCTCGGTCGACCGAACAAACGATAGCCGTTGGCGGGACCTCCAAGCTGAGCAATTTACGAGCGGCAATGGAGCCCTGTTCTAGTGTCATCACGTCTTTTGCGACGAGTTCTGGTGCGAATGGCAATCCTGCGGAAGCCAAGCCCTGTACATAGCCTCGCTCGCGGAGGCCGGAATAGACATAGTCCTCGCCGGCCTTCAAAAACCCTATTCGCGAATGCCCAAATTTCACTAGCCGCGAAACGGCATCATGCATGGCATCTTCGCCCGCAACATCGAACCAGTCGCATTGAATGCCTTCTGGTTCCCGGCCAAAAACAACGAAGGGGACATTGGCCTGAACCAATTTGTCGACCCGAGGATCCGAAACCCGCGAGCGCGGAAGAATAAAACCATCAGCCTTACGTTCACTTATGAGCCTGGATTGCACCTCCAGAACACCGTCCATGGTGTTGGCTGTTGCTACGGTTAAAGTCCAACCGCTTTTACTGGCCGCGGTAGATACACCTGCCAGAAAATCGGCCAAGAACGGAGCAAACCCCCCAAGTTCATCTTCTTGAATCACAAGACCGATGGATTTTGCCCTGCCCGTACGAATGGCCTGAGCCAGAGCCATTGGGACATATCCCATCCGGTCCGCTTCTGCTCTCACACGTGCGCGTGTCTCAGCGGCGATGTCCCCATAATTGTTCAGCGCGCGGCTGACGGTACCCTTAGTCATATTGAGAGAACGGGCGACATCTTGGATTGTCACCTTCGTAGGTCGCTTGGACAAGCTGTTTTGATCTGCGGTATTCTCCCCCATGCGAGCAATCTTACACTCGAAACCGGTTTCGGCAACAAAAGATTTTCCATATTGATCAACCGCTTAAGAAATTTCTGCTTAGAATCGCGTCGGTTTTTGAACCCATCACGGCACGTCGGGAGAGATGATCATTTGCAGCTATTTCAAGCCAAATCGGTCAAAATCTGAAGCCCAAGAAGCGGGCATTTTTGCTCTAACTATTCTGAGTTGTGGATCCGGGAATACCCCTCCCCTGCCCTCTTTTTGCCTGACCTTGGACCCGCGCGCGTATCGTTCGTTTTGCGAACGTACTTGGCGCTATTTTCCGCATACCCCGAGAGATATCAGCAGCAGGTGTTACTCGATCAGGCCAACCTTGAAAGACTGCCCGAATTCAAGCTGGATCGCCCCTAACAGCGGTTTCAAATGATGTGACTGGATGTATTGCGCTATGAACTTGCTGGGTGCTCGCAGTATGACGACTTGATCTTGTGTTTCCACATGTTCGAGATCGCGATACCAGCTTTTGAACAATAGCGTTTCGGACTGCGAAAGACGACGAAGCGCCCTGCCCCAAGGGTTTTTCAAGTCCTGCTCTGTTGGGTTCGAGGTCACTGGTACGTCCTGTCCAAACTGAACACGAACAACTTTGTTCTCGGGTTTTGGAGTCTGGGCCTCCATACGCGAGACAAAGTCAGATCCAACATTTTTCCAAGTCGGTTCACTGAGCCGGAAAATCTCGCTGTAGTTCAGGCGATATGCGGCTACCCGACCTCGAACCCCAGGTCGAAGTTGAAGAAGGATTTCACATTCCGTCAACCGCTTGACCTCCCGCTTGACGGTGCGCTGATCAACTGACCAAAGGCGTGCCATTTCCTTTTGCCCCACCGTCAGTTCATCGACTCGCCAATTGTATCGAGCAGTGACCAATGCAATGAGCCGCATCATCGAACATTGAAATCCCTTCGTTCCATTGAGCCCGGCGACGGACATAGCAGTCAGAAGGTCATATTTCTGGGATCCGGCTTGAGGTCCTGTAAATCGTTTTATTTCCATTTTGATACTGCCGCTGTGCCTGATGCGGATCGGTTTCGACGTCCGATTCCATTTGTTGTAATCAGTGTGGTGAAATCCCGTAGTTTGTCAACTCACTTCGAAAAACGGGAGCAAAATCCAATTTTCCAAAATCAAAAGAATTTTCGGTATATCGGTTATAGGTGACAGATGCATGTCACCCTATTGGCCCCAGTTTGTCACCCTATATGTGGTCAGCGCTGATTTTCTGTCACCAAAACTTAGCTTCTCACGCAGAATTACTCCCGTATTTCAAAGAATCCCAAGCAAAAAGCGGAATTTTGAATCTTTGCGTTTTGCAGATTCTCTAAATCGCGTTATTAGAAAGTATTCGTGATATAACAAGAGCAGCACTATGCGTGACCACACCGACCTTCAAGCGATGAACGAACGAAGCCTGGCCCAACAGGCGGCCGTTCGCCGCGCTACCTTTTCACCTTCCGATGAGAAAGTGCTTCGACCATTTTCAATCTGGGAAATTAGCCAGTTCATGTTCGATGTCCCAGCAGACACTTTGAGGAAGAAACTGGCGGACGATCCGTCTCTTCCACAGGGTGCTACTGAAGATGACGGGCGCCAAAGGTGGTTTTCCCTCGCAGAAATAAACGAGCTCAGGCGTCGATTGAGGTTCAGAGGCAAGAGCCTCCTTCCGCAAAGACCAGCGGGACGCGCAATGAGGGTGGCAGTTTCCAATTTCAAAGGCGGCGTCGGCAAAACTGTCGTTGCACAGCATCTGGCGAACGCTTCTGCGCTGGATGGCTACCGCGTTCTTGTTGTGGATTTCGATCCTCAGGCGACTCTGACCCATTCAATGGGTCTGGCAGAAGTCAGAGAGTGGAATACGGTTTGGGGCATTATGTGTCGCGACCTTTGTCGTGAGGCAAACAGGATCGCAGAAGAATATGACGATCCAGCGGACTGCCCCTACCCTACCGCCGACGAACTGCCTGAAGATGTGCAATCAATTGGGTCGCAACGCGTACAGGATTTCATTCAAAAGACGTCCTGGTCGACAATCGATATTATCCCAAGCTGTGCGAATGCCGCGTTTGTCGAGTTTGCTTCCGCGCAATACAGATCCATTCACAAGGCCTGGAGTTTCTTTGGTTGCATCGCCCGGTATCTGGACGAGCTTCCTGATGACCAATATGACCTGATCATTTTCGATTGCCCGCCCGCGATTGGGTATCAATCTTTGAATGCAGCGTTTGCCGCAGACATTCTCTACATACCCTCGGGCCCCGGTTATTGGGAGTATGACAGTACAACCAGCTACCTGGGACAACTGGGCGATGCGTTGGAAGATATTACGAACGGGTTCGAACGTATCGCGCAGGATGCAGGTATTACTCTTCCCAAGACGTTTGACGACATTCGTGTACTCATGACGCGTTTCGAAGCAAGCAATTCGCTGCATGTCGCGATGATGGACGCTTTCAAAAACGTATTTGGTGCGGATGTCTGTCAAAACCCTATCGAGATGACGCGCGCGGTTGAACAGTCTGGTAGGTTCCAGATGTCGGTTTACGAGCAAGACTATAGGCAAATGACCCGAGACACATGGAAGCGCGCGCGTCAGTCATTCGACAATGCCTATGGAGAATTTAAGGGCGTTGTACTTAAGGCGTGGAACGCGCGGACTAAGGTTGAGGAGCGCATCGAATGAGCCGGAACAAGTTTGGTTTCTCTCCGATTAATGAGAACGATCTCAAGAAAACCCGCCGTCGCGACGTAGGTCCCATGGGTGCGGCTGTGCGCGAAACAGCAAACAGTTTGAGCGAAAGCACGGAAGATCGTGTAGAGCAACGGCGCAAGAACGCTTCAGACGCGAAGGAGTATCGCAAAGCGCAGGACGAAGGCCGTGTCTTAGCTGTGATCGGTTTGGATGCAATTCACACCTCGGATCTTCCACGTGATCGGTTGGATCTCTCGGCGGTGGCGAGTTCGGATGAAATGGATGAGCTCAAAGCGTCGATACAGGAAAGAGGTCAGAAAGAACCGATTGAGGTGTACAAAGACTCCGAAGGTCGTTTCCAGCTTAAGAAAGGTTGGAGGCGTCTTACGGCTCTCAGCCAGCTTTTCGAAGAAACCGGTGATGAGCGTTTTGCCAGCGTTACGGCGCGTGTAGACAACTCTCGGGTCGATCGTATCGATCTGTATGTTGATATGGTCGAGGAGAATGTCGTTCGTGAAGACCTGACATTCGCAGAGATGGCGCAGGTCGCTATTCTTGCAGCTCGCGATTCTGAGCTGGGGGCAGGGGACGCTGACGCATTGGTTGGGAGGCTCTATGCTTCTTTGCATAAGATGAAGCGCTCATATATTCGCAGCTTTGTTTTTCTTCTTGGCGCGCTCGAGGAAGCTCTGCCTTACCCCAAGGCCATTTCGAGAAACCTGGGCGTGGAGGTTGCGCGCAAGCTTCGCGCGGCAGGCACTTCTGAGGCTTTGAAAGAGCGTTTGGCGCGTGTGAACACGGCAGAGGAACAAAACGAAATTCTTGCAACATTTGCGGCAGAACCCGCTGAGAATCCCGCAGAGGGCAGGGCGAAAGAAAAAAGCGAGAGTGTGAAGTACGAGTTTCACGTAGGGTCTTCGAAGATTACTGCTCGAAAAGGTGAGTGCAGAATCCTGTCTCGTCTGGATTTTAGTTCAATTGATCGCTCCAAGCTGCAGAAAGCTGTGGAGGCTTTTGAGGCAATCTTAAGGGAGGAGTAACCCACGGGTTACGTCCCATCGGATTTCACATGTGCCAGGCGGTAACCCACGGGTTACCGCCTTCATTTTTGATGAGTAACTGAAAACAGAATGACTACTGACGGGTTCGCCTAAACCCAGTTTATCGTGATGAGAAACGTTGATGCGACAAGCGTTCTCGTGCCGATTCAAGCTTTGTATTGTCGTGGCTGTCAGTGCAATCTGGGTTGTGGTTCTGCGCGAAGATCTAAGCTGAAATGATGGCTTAAACTATGAAAGAACCCGACTTGGCCATGTGCGCGATGTTTAGGGATGGGTGAGTAGGCTTCGGAGAAAAGGACGGGAGGTACGTTTCCGTTTGCCCAAGCGCTAAGTGAAGGTGTTCTATCTCGCTGGTTTAACACGACGAGCTTTTGCTGTATTTAAAGGGGAAGGTAGCTTTCCAGCATCATATGGTGCTCGTTTTCGCTCAGAAGCTACTATGTTAGTGCGAAGGCTCTCTTTCGCAGAATTTTACAATACAAGCGAAGATCAGACGTTATGTGCAAAAAGAATATATTTTGCACATATGCGAATTAAGATGCTGGTGGCGCGCCGAGAACACTAAGATCTGTTGCGAGCGTATGATCATTGACCATCGTAGAGTTTGCGCCGGTTTGGGGAGTGTTAGTATTCGACTGAAAGTCTGCTCATGGTTTCCTTCAAAGCTGCGCATTGTCCAAATGACGTTGCTCTTTTCGCTGTGTCGGACGCGATCTCGAAGAGATGCGGTATGTTGGCCCGTCACACCACACTGAAACACTGGGTGATACGTTACCCTTGTGGGATTGCAGATGCTGTGCGTCGTCGAAACAAACCCGCCAACGCCGAATTCTTTGCGCGGATGCTGGAGGTCAACGGCCCACAGAGAGAGATTGATAGCGACAAAAGCGATGCAAATACGGCTGGCATAAACGCCATAAACAAGATGCTGGAAAGCTTTGGCTGTCCGATCTCCATCGCGATGGTCAGGCGGAAATACCCGCAAAGCAACGTGGAACAGGACCAGCGCTTCGTCAAAAGACGAGCTCAGCCGACGTTAGGGTTCAAGGCCTTCGTTCGAACGGCGGCTACACTGAATGGGATAGGCGTCGCGCAGATGATCTGCGGGGCCGGTGCCAACTCTTCGGTCAGTAAGTAGCTTTGCAACAGATCCATATGCAGCTGAGCCGTTCAGACGGCAGCGCCGTGGCGGATATTTTACCTATTTTAGACAAATGTTGACCAAAGCCCGTCTGCAGGCTGAGTATGGCGACACCGTCTTATCCGTTTTGGGTAGTTCACGATAAGTGGTTGAGGAGTGAATAATGCGCGCTGGTTTTCCTGTAACGCTATCTATCGATCTGACATCGAACCGGGTGCAGCGAGGCATTGGGACTTGCGTCTCTCAGTTTTGCGGGCGGTTGCTGGGGCCGTTTTCAAGGCTTTTTCTTACCGCTACAGTTTTGTTCTTCTGCGTATTCGGTCCGCGATTTGCTTTGGCATGCCCAGTCTGCACAACATTGCCAGAGACCACACTCGCAGATCATTTGATTGCTGCCGATGTCATTGTTCTTGCAGCACCCGTACCGGAAAACCCGTTCAAATTCGTTCCAAAGCAACAAATCAAAGGTTCACCAGACGAGCTTGCGAGAATTCCTGAAATCCCCTTTTTGATTGATAGCACGACCCGCGCGGCCTTCCGTGCGAACCCCGAGATGACAGTTCTGCTGACCTACGGAACCGTGACTAAAGACGCTGCCGGACGTGGTTTGTCACGCAAGTGGACAAGGATATTCAAGCTGAACACTGCGCGCGAACACTTTCTGGATGCGCTCTGGAGGGAACGAGAGCTTTGGCGGACAAGTGCAACAGAACCCGATGCGCGCATTGCATTTTTCGCAAAGTATCTTTCGCATGAGGATCCGGTTCTACGTGACACCGCGTTGGTCGAGATGGACCGTGCGCCATACGACAGTATCCAGATGTTGCGAAATTCAGTTTCGACGGACGATCTGCTGCACGAGTTCAACAACATCAACCGGATCAGCTTCGTTCCGGTCGCGATCCGGTTGCTGGGTCTTCAGCTTGATGACGACAAAGCCAAACGCGTTGTCCGGTCCCGATATCCCAGATCCGTTCTTCAAAACTCGGCATATGCCTATGATTGGGCGCTGGCCGGCGTCGCGATGGATGGGCCGTCAGCCGTAAGCACCATTGACGCCGCTTTGGAAGCGGCAAATCTTTCGCTGGAGCATAAGCGCTCGCTCATGCGGGCTTTGGCTGATTCAGGCACCGTGTCACCGGCTCTTAGGGATCAGATCATAGTGATCTTTTCCCGCGAGTTGGAACAAGATCACTCTTCGGCATTGGAGATTGCGATTGCGATGCGCGATTGGAATGAAACACGTTTGGATAGCCAACTCGCAGATTTGCTTGAAAGCGAAGATATTGATCCGGTGACGCAATTCATTATCCAAACCAAGTTTGGCTCAAGCGATTGAATTGTTCGGCTACCAAAGAAGGGGTTTACCAATTCGCCAGGCTGTTTTTTTGTTGGTTTTCAAGTCGTTGGCGACGCACGCACTGACGACAAGCCTCTGACTGTAATCAGCCAGATTTCCCAACCGTACTAAAAATGACTACCGCTTTCCTCGTTTCGTCATTTCTTGTGCGATTTGGGCTGGCCATCGCTTTGCCGTAAGTCTCTGCGACGTTGTGCGTCTGCTTCGTCGGTAAATTGTCATCATGGCCAAGAGGCGATCGGGGCAGGGGATCGCGAATTCAGAACTCAGATTGCGAAACCTGTCAGGGCGGCGTGTCCAGAGTCCAAGAGTCAATGACCGAGAAGCAAATCACCTCGAAACGTCACAATAGACCTGAAGGTCCCAACCCTATGTTGCCGGCGAGACTTGCACCATCAGACGCTCATAGCCTTTGACGAAATTTGATTGCACTCCTTCTGGTGGGCTATTCGGTCCTCCGTTTCTCAATCATAACGATCGTCCAAAACAAATGGGACGATCCAACGTTGCGTCTTTTCCGCTCCAAAACAACGCTATACCCGCGATCTATTGGCAGCTGTGCCCTCCATCGAACGCGCAAACAACACCCAAAGGGAACGTCAAACCACGGCTAGCCAATAAAGCTGCACCCCAGGGTGTTGCGCAAGGCTTCGCTAAGCTCTTCGATCGTCTCGGTCGAGACATACATCCCACCCGTGCTGTCCGACAGACATTTTGCGACCGAGATACCGTCGGGGAACAAATCGACATTCGGGCTGTCCCAGGCAAACCGATCCGTGGCGACGCGAAAGCCGATCACATGCACCGTCAGATCGGCAGCCGTTGCCGAAAGTTCGGCCCCCAAAGCGCAAGGCGCGCCTCCGCAGGTCTCGTTTCCATCCGTGACCAGCACCACAATTCCGGGATCAGTGCGGTAATTCAAAACTTCGGCGGCCACCCGGACCGCTTCGGTCAGAGGCGTCAATCCGTTGGGATCCAGCAAAGCAATGGCGTCCATCACCGGTTGCGCGGCGTTCTCAACCGGTTCGAATTTCAGGTTGATCCCCTCGCAGGAATTCTCGGGTCCCGGCCCATAGGTGATCAGCCCAATGCGCCGGATCGGAGCGATCTGCGGCATGGCATCCTGCAAAGCCGTCCGGGCATCGTCGATGCGGCGCGGTTGATCCAATTGCAGACCAAGCTCTGCCATCGACGCCGAGCCATCAAACACCAACATCGCATCGCGCGTGCAACCCTGTGCGTTTGCCGCCGAAACATAGGGCAGAAGGCAAGCCATCATCGCACAGCAGGTTTTCATCGGTCTTTCCATGCAATGATTGAACAGAACACAGCCTCTTGGGTCAACGGCCCAGGTTCGAGACGCCTGACCCTTCACAACTTTTTTAGACCGGATCTGTCAAACGCACCCTTTCCATTTTGGCTTGGGCGTCGTCTGCCGCTAAGGTGCCACTAACGGGCAAGAGGGAACCAGATGGCCGCGCTTTTCAGCAGTTTCGCGCTTCGTAAAGTAGTGTTCAAAAACCGTATTGCAGTCTCACCGATGAGCCAATATCGCGCCAGGGACGGCCTGGCCAATGACTGGCATCTGGCGCATCTGGGTCGCTTTGCCATGGGCGGCGCGGCACTGGTCTATGCCGAGGCCACAGCGGTTACGCGCGACGGTCGCCGCACAAGGGGCTCGACGCGGCTGCGCAGCGACAATAAGGGTTTTGCGAAATACATCGAAAGCGACACGCAGGAAGCGTTCACCCGCCAAACGTCAGCACGCGCATCAATTCAGATCGAGCCAGCTTCGACCATGTAATTGTTGGCCGAGCACATCGCGGCGTCATCGGAAGCCAGGAACAATACCATGCGAGCAACATAGACAGGATCGATCAGGTCCGGCAGGCATTGGCGATTGCGGTGTGCTTCAAGACCTTCTGGCGTTGCCCACAATTCTTTCTGACGTTCAGTCATTATCCAACCCGGAACCACGGTGTTGACCCGTATGCGGTGGTTCCCCAGATCACGCGCCATCGTTCTTGTCAGACCATGGACTGCTGCTTTGGCGGTTGTATAGGCCGGAAAGCCACCACCGGCTTCCCACCAGGAATTCGAACCCATGTTGACGATGGACCCTCCACCATTTGCGATCATCCCCGGTGCGATGGTTTGGATGGCAAAAAACATGTGACGAATGTTGGTTGCTTGGCGTTCGTCCCAGTATTCAGGTGTCACGTCCTTCCAATCATGACGGTCGTCTCGCGCAGCGTTGTTCACAAGCACATGCGCAGAACCCAAACGGTCTGTCAGGCGCCCTAGCGCCGCTTGCATCGCGGCGATATCACGAAGATCGCAGATTTCGTAGGTCACACCTTCCGTGCTTTTTGTCAGAGCGATGCTTCCAGCCTCATCGACATCAAGAAACCCGACCTTGGCACCTTGTGCAGCAAACGCCTTGACGATCTCGGACCCGATCCCTTGGGCACCACCAGAGACGATGACCGTTTTGTTTTTCAGGCTGGGATAGTTTGCAAATTCAGGCATCGGGTTTCCTTTTCGAGGAAGAAGAACGTGTCAAATTGACGTGGTGACGACAGGTCGCGCAGCGTCTTGGTAAGCTCTAAGGTCGGCAATCATCTCACGCAATAGGCTCAGGGCTGGAAGGAACGCCGCGCAGCGCCCATTCCACGGGCCAACAAAATGACCTGGTCTCAAATCGTATGATATGCATATCGACGTGGTCTCTGGTTTTGATATTGTCGCATCCAACCGCATCGCCACTTTCTTTGACCGATATAAAGGCAGGTGTCCAACCTGTGACGCATTCTGACAAAAATCCAAACTGTTGCGGGCCAGCACGAAACGGCTCTCGACTGGCCCCTGTTGAGATTTTGAAAGATCCTCTGACAAATCAAAAGCTCTGGGCAACCGCTTGCCAGATTCCCGGTGGCAACAGTCTGCTAGGCACCCGCACCGAATTCATTCCAAACGATGGCGAAGCACCGTTGCGTCGCACAAGGATAAAACCGTTTCGCTTAGGTGCTACGACGGTCACAAACGCAGAGTTTCAAGCTTTCACCGAGGCCACAGGTTATGTCACCGAAGCCGAACGGATCGGATGGTCGTTTGTATTCTGGTCTGAGGTCCCGAAAGAGGTGGGGCCGACACAGGCTGTTTCCGGGGCCGAATGGTGGCGGCGGGTCGACGGCGCAAACTGGCGCGACATAAACGGGCCTGGCACACAAGCAGACACATGGCACGCAGACCATCCGGTGGTTCAGGTCTCTTGGAACGACGCGCGCGCCTATTGCACTTGGGTCGGAGGCTATCTTCCCACCGAGGCCGAATGGGAACATGCCGCCCGAGGGGGGTTGGGCGACGTGCGCTTCCCCTGGGGAGACCAGGAGCCCAACGATACCGATGTCTTGCCCTGTAATATCTGGCAAGGCCGTTTCCCGGAGTTTAACACCGGCCAAGACGGTTTTATCACTACGGCCCCTGCGCGCTCGTTCGATCCAAACGGCTATGGGCTGTACAATCTGGTTGGCAATGTCTGGGAATGGACAGCCGATGCGTTCAGGATCAAGTCGTTGAAAAAGCAAGTCCGGGACCGGCTAGCGAGTATGCCAGGTTATAAGTTGTCCAAAGGCGGATCATTCCTGTGCCACCGCTCTTATTGCTATCGGTACCGGATCGCTGCGCGATCGGGCACATCGCCGGACAGCGCAACACCACATCACGGATTCCGCGTCGCCTGGCCAGACCGCCTTTAGGTTCCGCGCGACCCGCCTGCGACGCTTGCCCTTGCAATGGTTGGTAATCGGAAAATTCCATCCCTCATCAATCGGCCCAGATCCGTTACGCCAATCAGATATTGTTGTTGACTCGGTCAGATGCGAGCCCTTATCGTTTGCATACTAACGACGATAGCAGGAGCGCATGGCCTACTCGCAACCCAGCTTGTTATCTGATGCTCTTTCTGTTCTTCAGGAGGCCGAAACACGTGTTGTGGCCGGTGGTACCGATTTCTATCCCGCCATGCAGCCCGGGCAACAGCCGACATCACTGCTTGATATCACGCGGATAGATGGCCTCTCGGACATCACGCAGGACCACGAGGGCGTCCGATTTGGCGCGGCTGTCACCTGGTCCGATGTGATTAAGGCGGATTTGCCACCAGGCTTTGATGCGCTCAAACAAGCGGCGCGCGAAGTGGGTAGCCTTCAAATTCAGAACGCGGGCACAGTTGCGGGAAACATCTGCAATGCCTCTCCAGCCGCGGATGGTGTGCCGCCATTGTTGGCGTTGGATGCAAAGGTCGAGCTCTGTAGTGCGGAGCGCGGTGTTCGGGTAATACCGCTGAGCGCATTCATCACAGGAGTGCGGCAGACCACTTTGGCAAAAGACGAGTTGGTGACCGCTATCTTGGTGCCCCAATGCCCACCCGGCATGAGGTCCGGATTTGAGAAGCTGGGAAGCCGCCGATATCTGGTGATCTCGATCGTCATGACGGCGGCCAATGTGGTACTGGACAAACAGGGTAAGGTCACCGAAGCACGTATCGCTGTGGGGGCCTGTTCAGCCGTGGCGCAGAGGCTTGCTGATCTTGAGGCCGATCTTATTGGCCAGGATCCGAGGGCACTTTGGATCACGCAGGCGCACTTGGCCCCGCTGGCGCCCATTGATGACGTGCGCGGAAGCGGTGACTATCGCCTGGCGGCAGCTGCCGAACAGATTCAACGTTCTTTCCTGAGGGCGATTGAAACATGAATAAACCAGTGACAGACAAACCGACGCAGTTCCGCCTGAACGGGCAGGATCAGGCCCCAATTCTTGCGTCCGGGCAGCGCTTGTCCGAGTTGCTGCGCGAAGGGCTCGGACAGCGCGATGTCAAGATCGGCTGCGACGCGGGCGATTGCGGCGCGTGCACGGTTCTGATCGATGGCGCACCTGTCTGTGCCTGTCTGACACCGGCACATCAGGTTGCCGGTCGTGAAGTTGAAACTGTACAGGGCCTTCAGGCCAATGATCCTCTGGCCACCCGTCTCAGCGAGAGCTTTCTAGACCATGGTGCCGCACAATGCGGTATCTGCACACCGGGCATGATGGTATCGGCGATTGCTTTGTTGCGCGACGTGCCCGAACCCAGTGAGGAACAGGTGCAAGACGCGCTTGGTGGTGTTTTGTGCCGCTGCACCGGCTACCGCAGGATCATTGATGCGGTGATGGGCGTACGGGCTGTCGCGGTAAGAACTGACGGCGCCGTTGGCGATGCGATCCGGCATCTGGATGGGCGAGACAAGGTCAACGCACAAGTCGCCTATGGCGACGATGTGGCACCAATGGGTTGCCTTGAGATCCTGGTCATCCGGTCCCCCTTTGCGCGGGCCAAGTTTGAAATCGGCGACCTGCAGGGATTTGCCCAAGAGGCAGGGCTTGATGCGGTTTTGACGGCGGCTGATGTCTCGGGTCAGAATACATACGGCGTGATCCCTGGGTTCGAGGATCAGCCCGTCTTTGCGGAAACTGAAACGCGGTTTCGGGGTGAAGCTGTCGCGGCACTGGTCGGCCCCCGCGACAGGTTGCGCGCAATTGATCCCACGAGCTTGCCTATCACTTGGAAAGAAGAACCCGCTGCTACCGATGTTGACGCAGCCCAAAGTGCGGATGCGGCGCAATTGCACAAGGGACGCGAACGCAACGTGATGTGCGGCGGCTTTGTCAGCCGCGGTGATGCCAAATCCGCTTTAGCGCGCGCCGATGTCACGGTCGAGGGCCGGTTCCAAAGCGGTTTTGTTGAACATGGTTATATCGAGCCTGAGGCTGGGTTTGCCCAACTGGTCGATGGTCGCCTTGAGGTTCACGCCTGCACGCAGGCCCCGGTGATGGACCTTGAAGGGCTGGAACATATTCTGGGTATCGGCCGGTCCAAAATCCGCGTCGTCCCAACAGCTGTTGGGGGCGGGTTTGGGTCGAAGCTCGATCTGAGCGTCCAACCCTATCTTGCGCTCGCCGCACTGAAAACGGGCAAACCGGTGCGGCTTTGCTATACCCGAACGGAATCGATGCAAAGCTCGACCAAACGGCACCCCTCGGACATTACGGTGACGATTGGAGCCAACCGGGATGGAAAGCTTTGCGGCTTCGACTTTCGCGGGACATTCGATACCGGCGCTTATGCCAGTTGGGGACCGACGGTTGCAAACCGAGTGCCGGTTCACGCTTCGGGGCCCTATCACGTGGCCGATTACAGCGCTCACGCCAAAGGCGTACATACTAACAACCCCCCTGCCGGAGCATTCCGGGGCTTTGGTGTGCCGCAATCGGCGATTGCGCAAGAAAGCCTGTTTGATGAACTGGCCGACACGCTGGGTATGGATGCGCTGGACTTTCGTGTCCTGAACGCACTGGACAACGGAGTCCCAACCGTTTGTGGCCAGGTATTTGACCAGGGGGTCGGCATCAAAGCCTGTTTTGAGGCCCTGCGTCCCGCCTGGGCCAGCGAACGCGCGGCGGCGGCGCAATTCAACGCCGAGTACCAACAGGTGAAACGCGGCGTTGGCGTTGCGGGCGGCTGGTACGGCTGTGGAAACACCTCGCTCCCGAACCCCTCGACCATCAAGAGCGGCATCCGCGCCGACGGCACAGTCGTGCTGCATCAGGGCGCGATGGATATCGGTCAGGGCGCGAATACGGTGATCACGCAGGTCTTTGCCACCGCACTTGGCATTTATGCAGCCCAGATCGAACGCGTCGGAGCGGATACGGATATGACGCCCGATGCAGGCAAAACCTCGGCCTCGCGCCAGACCTTTGTGTCAGGCAACGCCGCGCGGCTGTCTGGTGAAGCGCTGAGAGCGGCCATTCTTGAGCGGCTGAACGTGGCCGAAGATGCCACGCTCGAGTTCCGCGCAGGCGCGGTTCACGCCATCGATGCCGCCGGTACTCATGTTCTGGACCTTGGATCCTTGGCCGCTGACGATGAGGGCTATGTGCTGTGCGCCTCCGAAAGCTATGATCCGCCGACCAAACCTCTGGATGAAAACGGTCAGGGCCATCCCTATGCTCAATTCGGCTATGCGGCGCATCTTGCGGTAGTCGAGGTCGATCTGACCCTGGGCACTGTGAAACCTATCAGATTTGTCGCGGCGCATGATGTGGGTCAGGCCATCAACCCCATGCTGGTGGAAGGTCAGGTGCATGGGGGCATTGCACAAGGTCTGGGTATGGCTTTGATGGAAGAGTATATCCCGGGCCGGACCGAGAATTTGCATGACTATCTGATACCGACCATCGGGGATATTCCCCCGATTGAGACGATCATCATCGAAGAACAGGACGCACACGGACCTTATGGGGCCAAGGGCCTGGGTGAACATGTACTGATCCCCACTGCACCCGCGCTTTTGAACGCGATCAAACATGCAACGGGTGTGCGGCTGTACAAGGGACCAGCCACGCCAAGCACCGTCCATGCGGCTATCAACCAAAGGGGCTCATCATGAAAGATGCGGGCAAAGCCGAAAAGATCCGCTGCGATGCCTGCCCGGTGATGTGCTATATCGCCGATGGCAACTCCGGTGCCTGTGATCGTTATGCCAACCATAAGGGCACGTTGGTCCGGCTGGATCCCCTTACCATAATCCAAAGCGGTCAGGATCTGGTGCCGTTCATGGGTGAAGGCGCGCAAGCAGACTGGGATGGCGACATCATCAAGGGTGGGCGGCAATTCGTAACAGCCGTGGGCGCCGGGACCACCTATCCCGATTACAAACCTGCCCCTTTCATCGCCAGTCAGGAGGTCGACGGAGTTGATATGGTCACCGTCGTAACTGAAGGGATCTTCAGCTATTGCGGCGTCAAGGTAAAGATCGACACCGACCGCCATATCGGCCATGAGCGTGATGTCGTGCGCGTGGATGGAGAGCCCATCGGCCATGTGATGACCTCGGAATATGGCTCGAAGATGCTTTCACTTGGTGGGGTCGAGCATCTGACCGGTGGCTCGAAAAAAGAAGGCCGGGTGACCTGCGACGCGCTGTTGCGTCTGTGCAACCGCGAAGCCGTAACAATGACCATTGGCGAGGCAGATCACGCCACCGAAGTGGTTGTCGAGGCGGGCAAGCCCCCGATCATCAACGGGGTGACCGAAAACCTGATGCGTGTGGGCTGTGGATCAGCCACCATCGGCATGTTCCCCAAACAGTGGATCGGCCATGTGGACGATGTGGTGGTTGTGGATGACCACATCACCGGTGTGCTCAGCGAACATGAAACCGGCAAGCAGTTGGACGTGCCGCCGACAGGCATCAAGATCAAGGGGCGTCGCTCGACGCCCGGGCGCTATTTCCAGGTGGCCGAACCGGGCACCGGTTGGGGCGGCACTGATATCGAAGATCCGCTGGCGATCCTTGGACCTTTTAATCCCAAAGTGGCCTGGGAAGGGCTGCGGCTGTTCATGGTGTCCACAACCGGCGAACAATTCGCTTATTACGAGTTGAACGCGGACCTTGTGCCAGAGCCCCGCGATGTGCCCAAGCCACTGGCGCTGTCGGCCCATCTGATCGCCGAGAACTGCGAACCTTCGGTATGCTCGGTCCTGTTCATGGGGGGCGCCGGTGGCAGCTTGCGCGCAGGTGTGACCGAGAACCCTGTGCGATTGACCAAATCGGTCAAGGACGCGCTGACACATGTCTCTTGCGGTGGCGCAAATGCCTATGTCTGGCCCGGTGGCGGCATCACGGTAATGGTAGATGTTTTGGACATGCCCACCAACTCATTCGGCTATGTGCCGACACCCGCACTGGTGGCACCGATCGAGTTCACTCTGCGCGTCAGCGACTATGCCGCCTTGGGTGGCCACGTGAACAGCATGCGGCGCGTCAGCGATATCAACGCGACCGAAACACGCCGCGTGCCCCAAAACCCCAAAGCGGGCGATCCGATGGATCTGGGCAATTACCGGTGGAAAGCCCAACTCGAATGAGCGCAACAGCCCGCATCCTGCCTGATGGCGAACGGCTTCATCTGCAACACGGGCCAAGCGATCTGGTCGTATGGGCTGAAGGGGCCCGAGATCAGGCCTATCACGCTGCCACCAAGCGCTTTGGCACCATCATCGCCGAGCTTGTGGACGAACTCCCCGACCTGCGCACCCGCCTTAGTACCCGCAGCGCTCGGCCCCAAGGCGCGGTTGCGAAGAGGATGCATGATGTCTGCCTGCCCTATGTGGGTCAGACGCAACTGACACGCATGGCCGCCGTTGCTGGTGCGATAGCTGATGAGGTGCTGGGCGCCATGACCTCTGGCGCGACCCTTACCCGCGCCTACGTCAACAATGGTGGTGATATCGCTTTATATCTGGCGTCGGGCACATCGTTCAGGACAGCGATCAGCGCCTATGATGGTAAGGAATTGGGGCACATCTACATTTCGGCCGAAGATGGTATTGGCGGCATCGCTACTTCGGGTCGTCACGGGCGCAGCCTGTCGCTGGGGATCGCCGACAGCGTCACCGTTCTGGCCCGGTCCGCCGCAAAGGCTGATGTCGCGGCGACGCTTGTGGCAAATGCGGTCGATTTGCCGGATCATCCTGCGGTCACCCGACGCCCGGCCCACGAGGTTGACGAGGCCAGCGATTTGGGCGATCTGCCTGTCACTGTCAGTTGTGACACGCTCTCTGACGACGAGTGCGACCGCGCGCTGGCCAACGGGATCGAAACAGCCAGAACCTTTCAAGCCCAGGGGTGCATCGCTGCGGCTGCAGCGTTCCTGCAAGGCCGCTGCGCCACCCTCGGCGCTCAGATATTAACCTTCCAACAAGAGCCTGAACATGTCCAAGCTTGACCTGCGCAAGACCGCCTATACGGTCGAAGAAATCTTTCATGAAGGCGGCCCCGCGCCCAAGACCCCCCTTCGCCGAGCTGCCGCAATTGCGGTGATAACCAACCCCTTTGCTGGCCGCTATGAGCCGGATATCCAGTGGTTCACGGAAGATCTCAAACCGCTGGGCCTGCAGATGGCCGGGCGGCTGGTGAACCTTTTGGGCGATGCCGATCAGATCGAAGGCTACGGCAAAGGCGCGATGATCGGCGAAGCAGGCGAGTTGGAACATGGCGCGCTTTGGCACGCGCCGGGCGGCTATGCGATGCGCGAGCTGTTGAACGATTCCAACGCAATCGTGCCGTCATCGAAGAAAGTTGCCGGTGTTGGTGGGCGTCTGGACGTTCCGATAACCCATATCAACGCCTCTTATGTGCGCAGCCATTTCGACAGTATGGAAGTAGGCTTGAATGATGCGCCCAAAGCGCATGAGATGGCTCTGGTTCTGGTCATGAGTACCGGCGCGCGGATACATAACCGCGCAGGCGGCCTTGCCGCCGCAGACATCAAGGGAGAGGATGGGCTGAGATGACCGCCAAGATACGCAAAATTGCCGTTACCATCGAAGAAATCCACGCCGAAATCGGGCGCAAAATAGAACCCGCCACGCGCAAGGCGGTGGCCGTTGCGGTGATCGAAAACCCGTTTGCGGGCGCCTATCAGGAAGATCTGACACCGCTGATGGATATTGGCGCAGAGCTGGGCGCGCTTTTGGGTCGCAAATGTGTACAGGCTTTGGGCATCACTCCCGATCAGGCCGAAAGCTTTGGCAAATCCGCAATGGTTGGCGAAAATGGTGAATTGGAACACGCCGCAGCCATCCTGCACCCAAAGCTTGGCGCTCCGCTGCGCAAAGAGGTCGAGAAAGGTGCCGCTCTGGTGCCCTCATCAAAGAAGATGGGATCACCCGGTCAGGTGCTGGACGTCCCTCTCGGTCATAAGGACGCCGCCTATGTGCGCAGCCATTTTGACGGGATCGAAGTGCGCCTGAACGATGCGCCGCGCGCCAATGAGATTATGGTGGCCGTCGCCGTCACTGATAGCGGCCGACCCCTGCCACGTGTCGGGGGCTTGACCCATGCGGATGCAGAGGGCAAAGACGGGCTTCGGTAAATGGGAGTCCGTCTTGTCCGAAAGCGAAACAAAATATCGGCTGAGTGAACAGGTCGGATACCTTCTGAGGCTGGCCAGCCAGCGCCACGCTGTAATCTTTCAAAGTCGGGTCTCGGAAGGGCTGACGCCTACGCAATTTGCCACCCTGATCCGCGTCGCCGAAACCGGCGAGGTCAGTCAAAACCAGCTTGGACGTTTGGCCGCAATGGATATCGCCACAATCAAGGGGGTGGTGGATCGGCTCAAGTCAAAAGGTTTGTTGCAATCAGCGTCAGATCCTCATGACAAGCGCAGGTCGATCATCTCGCTGACGTCGAACGGCGCGGCCTTGATGGATCAGCTATACGCCGACGGGCTGTCGATATCGGACGAAACGCTTGCTCCGCTTGATACAGCTGAACGAGAAACCCTGCTGCAACTGCTCAAAAAGATCAGCTAAGACGCCCTTTACAAGATGCGTTCAGGCAGCCTTTGGGCCGGTGGTGTGTTACGTGACCGTTCCGAGCGGATTACCCCGTCGATGATTGTCATACCCACACCGGGCAGGTTTCCCTGCGCCACGCTTTCCAGCATGGTCTTACCCGGAGCGTGTTGAGCCTGATCCAACAGGACAAAATCAGCCGCATAGCCCTTTTCGATCAATCCGACATCCAAATCACGTTGACGGGACGTGTTGCCATTGCCAAAGCAAAATGCGATCTCGGCGGGCACATTACCAAAGGCCGAAAGCATCGCGATCATGCGCAGAATGCCCAATGGCTGCACCCCCGAACCCGCAGGCCCGTCGGTGCCCAGAATGACCTGATCCAGCTTGCCCAGCTCGCGCGCGGTGTTCACTGTCAGCACGGCGGCCCGCTCATTGCCGTTGTGGACAATCTCGAAGGCTTGTTTGGTGCAGGTTTCACACAGGCAGATGATCTGATCATCGGGCAAGGCCGAGTGACCGCCGTTGATATGGCCGATCACGTCAGTGCCTGTCTCGATCACCATGTCTGCATCGATCAATCCTGAACCGGGGATTGATGGCCCTCCGGTATGGATCGTCGATTGAATGCCGTATTTGCGGGCCCAGTCCACCATCTGGTTGGCCGTCTTGCCATCCTTGACCGAACCAAGCCCGACCTCACCCAGATATTTGACCCCGGCTTTGGCAAGCTCGGCAAAATCCTCTTCGACCATCCCATGTTCGATCACCGGCGCACCCGCATGAACCTTGACCCCGGAGGGGCGAAAATTCTCGTACCAGCGCTGCGCCGCAATCGACATCGCCTTGAGGCCGACAATGTCCTTGGGACGCCCGGGCATATGCACTTCACCCGCTGAAATCATCGTGGTCACGCCACCATTCAGGGTGGAATCGATCCAGTGCAGTTGCTGCTGACGGGGGGTGTAGTCACCCACAACCGGGTGCACGTGGCTGTCGATCAGACCCGGCGCCAGCGTCACCCCATGTGCGTCGACGATACAGGTGGCATCCTCGGTATCCAGATCTTTCTCGTTCCCCCATTCCAGGATCTTGCCATCAATCGCGATCAGGCAGTCTCCGTCAAAGATCGGCTCTTCCATTTTGCCAGACAAAATCATGCCGATGTTTTTTATGACCAGCTTTTCCACGAGCACCTCCATCCGTTCGTTAGTATACGAATATATCTTAGGGCAAAGCGTCAAGCCTGTTTGTTCGGCTCAAAGCCTTGAAAACAAGAATTGACACACGCGCGGGCAATCGCCTATTCATTAGTATACTAACGATTAGAGTAAGTGTTATGGATGGCAAAATCGAGACCGCATTCCCGATCCCCACAGGCGTATTCGCCGAAACGGTCACCGAGGTACAACACTATACTGACCGTTTGTTCCGCTTCCGCATGACGCGGCCCGCGTCGTTTCGGTTCCGATCCGGTGAGTTCGTGATGATTGGCCTGCCCAACGCGGAAAAGCCGGTATTCCGGGCCTATTCCATCGCGTCACCCAGCTGGGACGAAGAGCTTGAGTTCTATTCGATCAAGGTTCCGGACGGCCCGTTGACCGAGCACTTGCAGAAGATCAAGGAAGGCGACACTGTCCTGATGCGGAAAAAGCCGACAGGCACATTGGTCAATGACGCTCTGCTGCCGGGCAAACGGCTTTGGATGTTCGCGACCGGCACGGGTTTTGCCCCCTTTGCCAGTCTGATCCGCGATCCCGAAACCTATGAGAAATTCGAAGAGGTCATCGTCACACATACCTGTCGCGAGGTGGCCGAGCTGACCTATAGCCAGACCCTGGTCGCCTCGGTCAAGGACGACCCGTTATGTGGTGAGTTTGCCAGCGGCTTGCGCCTTTATGCGACAACAACGCGCGAGCATTATCCCTTTATGGGCCGGATCACTGACCTGTTGGCCTCGGGCAAAGTCTTTGACGATCTGGGCGTGCCACAGATCTCACCCCAAGCTGATCGGGGTATGATCTGCGGTTCCATGTCCATGCTCAAAGACACCAAGACGGCCCTTGAAGGTTTCGGGCTGGTCGAGGGGTCGAACAACAAGCCCGATACTTTTGTGGTCGAACGCGCTTTCGTGGATTGACGTGGAACGCCTGCTCAAGCACCGCCGTTGGCAAAAGATTTTGTGTACGAACAGATCCCCGAATATCCGACCGGCACAGTTTACAGCTTAAACGCATAGGACAACACGACAGGCTCGCCGTTCGAGACGTAAGGGCGATGGTCGTTCGTATTGAGAACAACGCTCAGCACATAATCGCCCGGTGCCAGCGTTCCAATGGCGAAACGTTCCTCATAAAGGCGCCCTAGTTTGAGCCCGTTCAGATAGATATGCGCATGGCCCTGACCATCGATATGGGGTGCGCTATCATCAACACGGGTGAATTCGAAATTCTCAACGCGGATCTCAACATCAAACCCTTCAGGTCTGACCTCAGGATCTTGCACCAACGCGATGGTTGGCCCCGGCGACAGGGCGACTCCACTGGTTGCACTGTGATCCATTGCCGTTGCTGCGGTGACTTCGGGATGCAGGATACGAGCCGAGACTTCGCTTCCGTCGTCGAATTCCAGGGCCACGGAATGAAACCCGCCCGCCGGAAACGATCCCGGCGGCACGCGCAGTACGACATGAGCGCCATCCATCGCCAGCTGCGCCGTATCGCCCCCGGGCACCACAAGACGACCATCATAGCCGGGGTTCATGAAGGATACGTCTGCGCCGGACGGAGAAGTAACGCCCTGTAAGGCCACCGCAGCACCGTCATTTTGCAGGTTCAAAGTGACCATGAACAGCTCGCCCGAGGCTCCCATAGGCACGGCGCGCCCGTCAGAAACCTTAACTTCACTTTGCGGCTTACTCGTATAAACGTAGGTGAGACCAAGCAGAGCCGAGACACTCGCAATGACGAACCAGCGTTTCTTCATCAGACTTGCCCCCTCGCAGAAATTTATGTGTATACTAATAAAATGACGCTGCTTGTGAAGTCCTGCCTTGCTGCGCCTTTGGCCGTCATTTTGGCGTCGGGGCCCGCATTGGCCCACGCCGCTGATCAGGGCTTTGTACTTCTTCTGCCGACCACCGCATATATTGTCGGGGGCACCCTGACCGTCGCGGCCACAATCCTGTTGCTTATCCTGCTGCGACCCGGACAGCTTGACCACTTGATGCGCCCAGTGAAATTTGGTCCGCCGCCGGGCGCAAGGGACTGGAACCAGTGGGGGCAGCTTTTTGCCGCTGCTTGTTTGGCGCTTCTGATACTGATCGGCTTGCGCGGCCCCACCGATCCGCAGGCAAACCTGATGCCCTTGGTCTTATGGACAGTCTGGTGGATGCTGCTGTTTGTTGTGCAGGCCCTGGTTTTCGACATCTGGTCGTGGATCAACCCGTGGCCTGCCTTGCACCGGTTTTTAGTGCCTGAATCCAAAGCGCTGATCACCTTGCCGGCCGGTCTATCGATCTGGCCTGCAGTTGTGGTTATGGCAGCATTTCAGGGCTTTGTACTCGCCGACGCCGCACCAAATGATCCTGAGCGTTTGGCGCTTTTCGTAATCGGCTACTGGGTGTTTACATTGGCGGGCATGACAGTTTTCGGGCGCGAGACCTGGCTGCGGCAGGTCGAGTGCTTTACGGTACTGTTCACTCTGATCGGCCTTCTTCGTCCCGTGAAGGGAAGCTCAATTGGTTTTCCGGGGTGGCAAGTCTTTAGCAAACATCGGCTAGATCTCAGCCACGCGGGGTTTATCCTGATTGTCCTGGCGTCGGGCAGTTTCGACGGCCTCTACGAAACCTTTTGGTGGCTTGCGCGGATTGGGGTCAATCCACTTGAATATCCGGGCCGAACTGCGCTGGTCTGGCCTACAACGCTTGGCCTTTACGGCAGCATTCTATTTCTGACTGCGATTTTCGCACTCGCCATTTTCTTAGGAACAGCCTTGGTCAAAGGCAGCGTCGGATTCAAAACAGCCTTCGTACGCTTTTCGGTCACCCTGTTACCGATTGCGATTGGCTATCATTTCGCACATTACTTTGTGACCTTCCTGGTTCAGATCCAAGTTGTGCTAGCCACACTGGCAGATCCGTTCGCTCTTGGCTGGAACCTGTTCGGTCTGGGACATCGTCGCGTGATGGTCGGGTTTCTGACGGTCCCCGGCACGGTAAAAGCAATATGGCTTTGCCAGGCAGGCGCGGTTGTCTTGTCACATGTGCTGGCTGTGATCCTAAGTCACCGAACCGCCGAGACTTTTTGCAGTTCACGTCGAGACATCCTGGCCCTGCAATCGGGTATCTCAATTCTAATGGTTTTCTACACAATCTTCGGACTCTGGCTGCTCGCAAGCCCAAGAGGCGCATAAAAATGTAGACAACTCGTTAGTGTGCATACAAACTACTTCAAAAGAGGCGAGACATCGCCCAGCAAACAACAGAGGAGAAAACGCCATGAAGAACCCCCCAAAGATCAGTCGCAGAAAGACACTTTTGGGTCTCGGTGCTGGCGCCGGAGCCTTGGCGACAACCGGCGTCCTGCCCGGCTCGCTTGGGTTTGCGCAGGCGCAAAGCTCGGCTCCGATCAAAATCGGTTTTCAGAAACATGCCACCGGTATCGGGGCCGCTTATGGCCGTTGGTACGATACAACAACAACCGCGGCTGTCGCGCGCATCAACGAGATGGGTGGTATCAACGGTCGCCCCGTCGAGATCATCACCGAGGATGACGCAACCGATCCGGGGCGCGGTGCTGAAGTGTTGGAAAAATTCGCCAACCAGCATGAGGTCGATGTGGCCTTCGGAACCCTGTTCAGCCATGTGGTGATCGGTTCTGCTCCTCGCGCAGGCGAATTGAAACTGCCTTATTTTGTGGTCTCTGAAGGCCATCATGTGGCCAGCGGAATGCTCAATCGCTATACGCTGCAGCCGGGTATCACCGATGTGAAAAGCCAGGTGATCTCGATGGCGCCTTTCGTGGCCGACAACCTCGGCAAAAAGGTCACTATGATCTATCCTGATTTTGCCTTCGGCCACGATCACCGCGATTTCTTCTCGCAAGCGATCGAAGCGCAAGGCGGTGAAGTTGTGGCCAAGATCGCCATCCCTCCAACCGAGACAACCTTTACCCGCTATTTCCCCAACATCCCGCGCGAAACCGAAGTCATCTATCACGTGATGGTCGGCCCCGCAGTTTTGACATTCGTCAAGGAAATGGGCGAGTTCTTTGGACCCAGCCGACCCGAAATCTTTGGCTTTATCGACAGCCTCGAAGCCGTCGATATACAAAGCCCCGGTCTTGAGTTCCTGGAAGGCACCTATTTCTGGGAGGGCATGCCCCGCCACAAACAAGCAAATGAATCAGAGGCGGCCTCGGCCTATCGTGCAGCGGTTGGGGTGAATGACCGCGGTGCCGCGATTGACGACCCGGCAAATGTCGCAACCTACGCGCATATGTTTGGCTGCTGGGAGACTCTGAACGTGATCAAGGCCGGTATGGAAGCTGCCGACTATCAGGGCCCTGCAGATCGCACCAAACTGATCGAGGCGGTCGAAGCCATGACCGACATGCCCGAGTCACTTGACCATCCTCAAGGGGATAAGCTGTTCAACGGCAAGACGCATCAGGCGTTTGGCAAACAGTTCATCTCGAAGGTCAGCGACGGAAATCTTGAGGTCGTGCACACAGCCTCGATCGAAGATGGGCTTTATGCGGACGAAGTGGATTATACGACACAATCCTTCTGAAACGACCCACTCTCAACTAAGCGAGACCAGCGATGGACTTCGGGCCTCACCTGATGCTTGCCTCCCTCGAGGGGGCAGTCATCTCGGCTATTCTTGTGCTTACGGCTATGGGCCTCAGCATCGTGTTCGGCGTCATGCGCGTGGTGAATGTCGCGCATGGCGAGTTCTTCATGCTAGGTGCCGTGTTTGCCTGGGCTGTGACGACAATGATCAGCGGGCATGCCGCCTTGGGCTTTGTGGCCGCGCTGATTATCGTGCCGGTTTTGGTCGGAGCTATCGCGGCGGGTGTGGACCAACTGATCCTCAAACGGATCGACTATGACGTAGATCGCACAATCGTCGCCACAATCGGCGTGCTCTATATCGTGCAGCAATCCACATTGATGCTCTACGGGCCCGAAGCACGACCCGTAGAGCCGCCCTTTAACCTGCGACTCGCCCTGCCCTGGTTTGAATTTGGCGAAAACGGGTTCCAGATGATCTGGCCCTGGGGGCTGAGCGTCACAACCTACAAGCTGTTTGTGATCGGCGCGGCCATTGTGGTACTCGGCGCGCTGTGGCTGGTTTTGACTCGCACCAAGATTGGCCTGGTGATGCGCGCAACCCAGCAAGACCGGGATATGGCGCAAGCCTTCGGGGTCCCTGTCGGGCAGGTCTATTCGCTGGTTTTTGGCCTGGGCGCGGGGCTTGCCGCGCTGGGGGCGGTGCTGGTTGTACCCATTCAGCAAGCTCATTACCTGATGGGAGGTGATCCGCTGTTGCTGGCCTTTATCGTCGTGATCATCGGCGGGCTTGGCAGCCTGCCCGGAACCGTCATCGCGGCCCTTCTTATCGGAATGAGCGACGGTATCATCTCGGTGTTTTTCTCGCCGACATTAGCCAAAATCATCGCGACCTTTCTCGTGGCCATGGTGCTGGTCTTCCGGCCTCAGGGCCTGATGGGACGGGTGGCCGCCTGATGGATTGGACGAAATCAAATGCGCTTCATATCGGCACTCTGGTGGTGCTGTTTGCGCTCTTTTTCATTCTGCCCGCCTATCATGTCGGAGCGTTCTCGCGGATCATGGTGCTCGCGATCTATGCCATCGGCTTCAATCTGCTCTTTGGCTATACCGGCCTTCTCAGCCTGGGCCACGCGATGTTTTTTGCCGCTGGTATGTACGGCTTCGGCCTGAGCATGAACATGGGCGGCTTGTCCGTCTTGCCCGCCTTCTTCATCGGCGTCGGAGCGGCGGGGCTTCTGGCGCTGGGGGCGGGTTATCTGGCTCTGCGCACAATCGGCGTGGCCTTCATGATCGTCACACTGATGTTCGCCCAGACCTTCTATTTGGTGATCCTTTATTATGGCGAATACACCAGAGGCGATGAGGGCTTCATCATCCAGCAGGCCCAAAGGCAAATCGCCGGGATTGACCTGACCACGGAAACAGCGCGCTATTTCACTGCCTTCATTCTGTTTGCTTTCTGCTTTCTTGCGATGGCGCGACTGGTGCAAAGACCCTTTGGCAAACGCCTGATCGCGATCCGCGAGAACGAGGAACGCGCCCGCATGTTGGGCTATGACGTTGCGCGGTTGAAACTGGCAGCGCTGGTTGTCTCGGGCCTGTTCTCGGGCGTGGCCGGGGCTGCTTATGCCTTGTTGTTCGGCTATGTCGGCGCCAGTTTTGCCTCGGTTCAGTATTCGATCTTTCCGTTGCTTTGGGTCCTGCTGGGCGGCGCTGGCACCACTGTCGGCCCTTTGATTGGCGTCATCTTCATGTTCTACCTGATCGACATTTCCAGCGGGGTCACAAACGCCTATATGCTTGTAGCCGGATTGGCCCTTGTGCTTCTGACCCTGTTCGCACCACAAGGGCTGGCGGGCACTCTGCGCAAGAGGGCTTTGCCATGGCTGCCATGAACATTCTTGAAACCAAGGGCCTGACCAAGATCTACGGCGGGTTGCAGGCCAACACAGACATTGATTTCACCTTGCAGCGCAACGCAATCACCGCGCTGATCGGGCCAAACGGCGCTGGCAAATCAACCTTTGTCGGCATGGTCAGCGGGCGTACAACGCCGACCCGAGGCAAGGTGTTCTTCGAAGGTCAAGACATCAGTACCTTGCCTGCACATAAGCGCATGCAGTTGGGAATGGCCTATACATTCCAGATCACCTCGATCTTCCCCGGCCTGACGGTCGAGGATAATGTGGCTCTTGCTGCTGGCCGCAAACTGGCCCATGACAAAGCCGCCCATGCAGCCAAAACCGCTGCCGTGCTGGAGAAAATCGGTCTTGCCGAGCGCGCCGATCAGACCGCAGCAGATCTAAGCTATGGCCACCAGCGCGTGCTGGAGATCGCGATGGGCCTGGCGCAAGATCCCAAACTGTTCATTCTGGATGAACCGACCCAGGGCCTTGCCGAAGGTGAGGTGGACGCGTTCGTGACACTCATGCGATCAATGGCCGAGGAAACGACGATCTTGCTGATAGAACATAATATGCGCGTCGTTACTGACACGGCCGACCATGTCACTGTGTTGGATCAGGGCCGCCTGTTGGCCTCGGGCAGTTTCGAGGAAATCCACGCCGACCCCGCAGTTCAGGCGGCCTATCTGGGGACCACTGCGGATGTTTGAGGTCAAGAATATCCACACCGGCTATGGCCAGGTACAGGTTCTGTTTGGGGTTTCCCTGACGGTGAATGCCGCCGAGATCCATTGTTTGATGGGGCGAAACGGAGCCGGCAAATCGACCTTGCTTAAGGCAGTCATGGGGCAGTTGCCGCTCAAACAAGGTGAGATCCAATTGGACGGGGAGCATCTTGACGGGCTTCCAGCGCATCTCGTGCCCAAGCGCGGGATCGGATATGTCCCGCAGGGGCGGCGACTGTTCAAGGAACTGACTGTATCCGAGAACATCGAGATGGGGCTCATGACGCGAGGGGAAGGCGCTCAGACCCGCGATTGGGTGCTTGATCTCTTTCCGCGCCTTTCAGAGCGCCTGGATCAGGTGGCGGGAACGCTGTCTGGCGGTGAACAACAAATGCTGGCCACAGCGCGCGCGCTGTGCCTGCGCCCCAAGGTGCTTCTTTTGGATGAACCCACCGAAGGGCTTCAGCCATCCATGATCGAGCAAATCCGGCAGGTCGTGGTCAAGATGAAAGCGGAAGGCTATGCCATCATACTGGTCGAACAGCGCATCGACGCGGTTCTGTCCATCGCCGACCGCATCACCTTTATCGAAAACGGCAAAGACCGCGAGACAGTCTTACCTTCCGATGTCGCCGGGAATGGCGCGATCCTGACGAAATATCTTGGGGTTTGAGACCATTTTTACAGGCAGAAAAGTCGCCCACGTCTCAAGATGGCTCTCTAGAAAACCAGGGTTCTCGAGCGGGTTTGGACATATCAGATCCGATAACATCAGCAGTTTGGCGAAACTTGAATTATCTGGAGCCCAATTGGGAACGATCCCAACGATTCAATCCGATGATGGCGATGCTATCAAACCGTAAACTGTGATGTCTTTGGATTTGGATGCCAAAGAGCTTGCTTCATAGAGTTCCTTGTTCGGAGTAGATCTCGACTCTCTAAACATCTTTGGCACAATAGGCGTCTGCAGATCCTATCAATTGCCTAAATAGGCACGTTCCAGAATGGATGGATCTTCCTTGAGCTGGCATGGCTTTCCGTCGAAGCGTATTTTCCCTTGTGAAAGTACATAGCACCTGTCTGCTACATTCAGCGCCAGTTGGGTGAATTGCTCGATAAGAAGAATGCCGATGCCACGGGTGCGCAGCTCGCGCACGACACCGATCAGGCGTTCGATGATCACCGGGGCCAGCCCAAGCGACATCTCGTCGATCAGCAAAAAGCGCGGGCGGGCCACCAGCGCTTGTGCGATGGCTACCATCTGTTGCTGTCCTCCTGAAAGAGATCCCGCAGCTTGATCTTTCAACGCCACCAATTCGGGGAAAACCTGCAATGCGCCCTCCACTTCCGTGGCGCACTCCTGCGCCGAAAGGTTAGACCCGGCAGCCCGCAGGTTATCTATCACGCTGAGATTTTCCAGCACCTGATGCCCTTCGGGAACGGCCGAAATTCCCGCGCGTCTTACGGCCTGGCTGTCCAGCCCCGACACCTCGGCGTCTTCCACGGTGACGACGCCCGAGTTCAGGGGCATCACCCCTGCGATGCCTAGCACCAGTTCGGATTTACCCGCACCGTTGGGGCCCAAGAGCGCCACGATTTCGCCCTTGGCAACCTCGAGGGAGACGCCATTGACGACAGTTCGGGTCTGAGATTGGATCGAGATATTGTTCACTTTTAACATCTACTTTTTCCCTATCGGCCCAGATAGGCGGTTTTGACCGCCTCGTCCTGTAGCACTTCATTCGTCGGACCAAAGGCAATGAGCCGTCCAAAATCCAGCACTGCTGTTGACTGGCAGACATCTCGCACCAGATCGACGTCGTGATCGACCATAATGATTTGGGCGCCAAATCGTGTTTTGGTTTCGCGAATGATCCGTCGAAGATCCTGCATTTCGCTTTCCGACAAACCGCCCCCCGGCTCATCAAGCAGGATGATCTTGGGTGCACCGATCAGGCATTTGGCAATTTCGCACATGCGCTTTTCATAAGGATTCAGATCGGCCCCCATTTTGGTGCGCTGATCGCTGAGCCGGACAAACTCAAACACCTCATCAATGGCAGCGGAACGATCGTGCCGACCTATCTTCTTGGTATCGCAAACCGCGTGCAGATGGGCCTCGACTGTAAGGTCATCGACGATCTGCACCTTCTGGAACGATCGTGCCAGGCCCCAGCGGGCGCGCTTGTGCGGGGGCAGATCCAGAAGGCTTAGCCCGTCGATCACGATTTCGCCCCCCGCGATAGGGGCAAAGCCGGAAAACGCATTTGTCATGGTGGTCTTGCCCGCACCGTTGGGACCGATCAGACCGGTCACATCGTCCCTCAAGGTCAGCGTGACACTGTCCAGCGCCACCACACCACCATATTTCACGGAAAGATCGTTGATGGTAATCATGTGGGTTTCCTTTGCAAAGCGCCCAGCAATTGCCCGGCAATCCCGCGTGGGGCTGTCATGATGGCGTGCAGCAGAGCCGCCCCGAAGATGATCAGAGCCAGGTCAGCGCTGACCCCAAAGTCATTCAGCAACGCAGGCAAAAGCTTGTAGAGAATGCCGGTAATGATCGCACCGACCCACGAGAACGCACCGCCGACCACGGTCAGGGCAAAAAGCAAGATCCCCTCGGCGGCCAGAAAGCTGCGCGCATCCAACTGCCCCAGCGCATGGGCCAGAAGACCTCCGGCGATGCCGGCCAACAGGCCGGACAGGGCAAATGCCCAGATCTTGTAGGAGGTCACGTTGATGCCCGCGGCCATGGCGTTTGCCTCAGACTGCCGGATCATAGCCCAGGCACGGCCGGGTGCGGTGATCCGATGCAGCGCAACAAGGCCAAAGCCGAAACTCAGCACACAGATGGTATACCGCAGATAGGCCGCGTCTGATTTGGCAAAACTCGGGCGTCGAATTTCTGCGCCCGATTGCTGCGCGACCCCCCAGAATCCCGGCCCGCCATTGGGGAATTGGAACGCGTTGAACAGGATCTGGAATGCGCCTGCTGCCATCAGGGTGACCAAGGCCAGATAGAGCCCACGAATGCGCAGCGCAGGCAGCGCCAGCACCGCTCCGATCAAGGCAGTGATCATGCCCGCGATGGCGATTATCGCGGTAACGGGCAAGGGCGTTGCGTAGTTCAGGCGCAGCGCGATCCATCCGCCAACACCCACAAGCGCAACCTGACCCAGATTGATCAGACCAAGCTGCGCAAATAGTACCGAGATCCCCGCTGTCGCGAGCGCAAAGATCAGGGAAGAAGTGACAACTTTGATCCAGAGCGCGGGCAGGACCAGCGGCAGAAGCAGCACAGCGACAAGGAATACGATCAGCGGGACGGCAAGTAGTCTGAGCATCTTAGGCCTCTTTCGCAAAAGTCAGTTTCTGGCCGCGCTGCATCCAAAGGATGACAAGCGCGGCGATGAGGAAAGGGGCCATGGTGCGCAACCCGGCGGCAGGTTTGTACAGCGTCAGCATCGATTCAACGACGCCGATGAATAGCCCACCGGCCAAAGTCAGCGGCAGCGAAGTCAACCGCCCGCAAACGGCTGCAGCCACAGCCGGGATGACCATGAAGGTGATCACCGTTGGTTCCAGCCGGACAAGACTGCCAAAGATCAGTCCGGTGAACCCGGCCAGCGCGCCGGAAATGCCCCAGGCCAGCGTCTCGGTCTTGACGATCGGGATCCCCAGCAAAGCCGCGTGATTGCGATTGTCGGCCAAGGCGCGCATATTCAGCCCAGTACGTGAGCGGCGCAGATAGGTGACCATGCCGATGACCACCAGAATGGACACCACAAAAGCGATGATCCGTGTCAGAGTGACCCGCACCCCAAGGATCGTGATAGCGATCTTGTCACTGGGCAGCGAGATCTTGCGCAGCGCGTCCTCCCAAAAGACGCCCATCACCCCAAACAGGATCAACATATATCCCAGTGTGGCGATGGCTTTGACCGCTGGTTCGCGCCAATGCAGCGATGGTGCCAGAAACGTGCCATAGGCCACGGACAGACCGATGCCCGTCAGCACCGCTGACAACCAGGCGAAAATTCCGGGCAGACCCCATTCAGACACTTGCCAGGCAAACATCGCAGCAAAGGCAGCGATTGCGCCATAGGCAAAGTTCAACACGCCGGTCGAATTGCGCAGGATCACCAATCCGATGCCACCGAGCGCATAGAGTGACCCGACAGCAAGTCCCGAGACAAGAAACAAACCATAGACCATGGGAAACATCCTTGGAAACGGATCGGTGCGGCCCCCGCACCGATCGCTTCATTACCGGTTATCGCAACCCAAGAGCACGCTCTTGCTCGAAGAAGGGCTCGAGATAGGCTGTGTCCAACTCATAGCAATCACGCATCAATTCGAACCCAGCGCCGGTGAACTTAACCATTCGTCCCGCATGATTTGGCTGATGCTTGTCGCCATTGCCCACATAATATGGCCCGCACAGCAAATCCGACCTTGCTCCGCTGATGTTGCGAATTGCTTCGGTCACCGAAGCACGGTCGATACTTGCCGGGTCCATCTCAAGCAGGGCGTGGACAAAAAACTTGGCCGAGATATAACCCGATTGGCTGAACGTATCGCGACGGTCTCCGTCCTGGCCATAGGCGTCCATCACCGCAGCCCAGTTGGTATTGTCGTCGCCTGCGCTGTCGAATTGGTTCAGCTCGATGTTGATATAGAGGTTGTCGGCCCAGTAATCACCCAGAACGGCCTCGACACCCGGTTCGTAAAGCGGTGTCGGCGACACCCATGTGAACAGATCGCGCCCGCCCTGTTCTTCGGCAACCTTCAGCAACCCGATGGCCGGGCCTGCTGGCAACATCAGCAGGATCGTATCAACCCCTTCGGCAATGGCCTGCAAATAGACCGAGTTCAGATCGACCGCCGTCGGATCCATCAGGATCGAAACCCCGCGTCCACCCTTGCTTTCCATATAGGTGTTCATCCAGTCGCAGGCCCAGCCACCATTGTTGGGGATGTTGAACCCGATACAGGCCGCACTTGTGGTGCCCAGCTCTTCGATCGCGTATTTCAGCGCGCCGATGCCCGAAGGAACCGGACCCTGATTGGTCGAGACAATGTTGGCGCTTTCATAGCATTCCGAGATTGCGCAGCCCGATGCCATGGCCATGATGCCTTCGTCTTCGTAAAGCTTGGTGTTCACAGCCATCGAAACGACCGAGCCATTGCCCACCAGCGCTACAACGCCTTCGTCCTTGACCAGCTTGGTGGCGACTTGACCCGCCAACTCGGGGTTCCATTGGTCATTTTCGACCATGTATTCAATAGGGCGCCCGTTGATGCCGCCATTGGCATTGACGCAGGCGAAATAGGCCGCAGCGGCGTCGGTTCCGCCAGAAAAGTCGCCCGGAGGGGCATTGCCGTTGATGCCGCCCACCTTGATGGGTTCACCTGTTGCGGCTTCGCCCGAGCCCATTCCACAAATCGGTGTGGTTTCGTTTGCCTGAGCTTCTGTGCCAAAGGCGTTCAGGCATAGCACAGCCATTCCTGTGACCAGGGGGGTTACACGTTTCATTTTTCTCTCCTGTTGGTATTTGGGTCGTCTTTAGCCGAACCTTCTTAAGAGGTGCCGTCCATGATCTTGCCCATGTATTCTTCTTCGGTGATTGTGCCGCCGTTTTCGGCGGCTTTGCCTTGGTCGTCTTCGTGCAGAAAGTCCTGGATCGGTTCGATCCGTTTCCAGGCCGGGAAAGGTTGGTTGCCTTCGGCGTCGGGCACGTAGATTGAGTGCGGCTCGGTTCGTTTGTGTTTGTGGATGTAACGCGCACAGTTCTGGAAGACGCGTGTGACCTCGACCACGGCAACCATGTTGCAGCCCGGGAAATGGGCCATCAGTTCGGGGTCTTTCGAAAGCTTCGCCTCACCCTGAACGCGGATGCGCCAAGGTGTCTCGAAGTCCATGAACAGCATGCCGATCTTGGATGCGGCGTCGATATTGCCCATCGAAAGCCACATGCCGTTGCCGTCATAATTCGGAAACACAAGCCGGTTATCGCCCAGTGATTTCACAAAGCCCACGGGCCCGCCCTTGTAGGACACCGTCGGCTCGCCCTGTGCTGTGACCGTGCACAGAAAGAAATAGTCGCGACTTTCGATATAGTCGATGTGATACTCTTCCAACTGATCGCGGACGATGGCCTGAATGACGGCATGAGACAGTTTGGTGTGGCCATGCGCGTCCTGCAGCTTGCGCTGCTGGTCGGTGTAGAACTCTTCATGCGTTGGAATTGCGGGTGTTGGGTCTGTCATTTCGGATCCCCTTTTGATGCTTTGGGATGGCCCCGCCCCGGGGGCCATCGCCGAGACGGCTATTCCGCGGCTTCGGGTTGGGTGTCGATCAGGTCGACCTCTTCCCAGCCGGGCGCATCGTCGAAGTGCAGGACGGCGCGCTGTTTCTTGCGGTTGATCAGCAGCCGCGTGCTGTCGCGTTTCGCATAGTGACCCGCAGGATCGGCCGCCGCCTTGGCATAGCCGATCATGTGCAGATCGATATCGGCATACATGATGCCCTCCTGGTCATGCGGGATCCGTTCGGCCAGCTCCGACCCGTCCGGGCCAAAGATCGCGGTATAGCCACCGCCCAGCGGGAACAGCGCCTCTTTCTCGGGATTGCCCTCGCACAGCAGGTCCTGCATCTCTTTGGTTACCAGCGAACAGGGGGCCAGAACGAAACAGCCACCTTCGACCGCATAGATCATGGACGCCGCGTTGTTCACCTGATGCCCCAGCGCATAGGCGGTGCCCTCATACAGCGCCAGGTTCGGCCAGGCGGCCACATGGATCTGTTCGTTTTGGGCATACATGGCGTATTTGCTCAGCGGTTGCAGATGCTCCCAGCAGGCCAGCTGCCCGACGCGCCCGATCGAGGTGTCGACCACGCTCAGGTCCGAGCCGTCGCCTTCGCCATAGACCGTGCGTTCGACATGGGTAGGTTTCAGCTTGCGGCGGCGGTTGATCACCTCACCGGTTTCGTCGAAATGCCATTGCGCGATATAGAGCGAGCCGCCATCACGTTCAGAGCAGCCCATTGACAGCTGGATGTTGTTGTCGCGGCAGGCTTTGGACAGGCGCTTTTCCTGATCGCTGCCGGCAACAATCGAATTGTCAAAGTAACGGCCCACGAACTGCATCTGCCAGGCAACAGGGCCCAGCCAGATGTGATTGGGATAGCCCGGCAACCAGGTTTCACTGAATGCAATCAGCTTGGCGCCGTTCTTCGCGGCCTCTTCGATCAGACCGATGGCTTTGTCGATGCCTGCGTCCAGATCAAGAAAGCAGGGGGCCGCCTGAACCGCAGCGACTTTGAATTGAGTAGACATGGTGCACCTCCGTTGGATGCACAGAGGCTGTCGGATCACAGGCGGTCGTGCTTTTGCGTCTGGGCGGAAAAACTTGCTTTTTCGGGCAAGATCGACATGCTTTGTCGATCCATTCAAGGGGACCACATGGATATTCAGACGCGTTACGACACAAACAACGTGCCGCTAAACCAGCGCCTCGCGTACTGGCAAGACTCCGTTTGCAACAGCTATGTGCAGCTCGGGTGTGA